>CAZQXO010000018.1:0-38016 GCA_964597445.1 uncultured Bifidobacteriaceae bacterium
CCCCAGTGGCGCGACATCACCGACTGGCGGACCGAGCTCGCGCCGTACTACGACCAGGCCTCACGGATGCTCGGCGTCACGCCCAATCCGACCATGACGCCGAGTGACGAGGTCATGAAGGCGGTCGCCGACGACATGGGCGTGGGGCACACGTTCCGTCTGACTCCGGTCGGCGTCTTCTTCGGTGATGGACCGGGCGTGACCTCGCCGGATCCCTTCTTCGGGGGAGTGGGGCCCGATCGCACCGGCTGCACGGAGTGCGGGGAGTGCATGAGCGGCTGCCGCCACAATGCCAAGAACACGCTGGTGAAGAACTACCTGCACCTGGCCGAGCGGGCGGGCGCCGTCGTCTACCCGATGACGACGGTCACCGCCCTGCTGCCACGAACCCGGGGCGGCTACCTCATCGAGACCGTCCGCACCGGCACGCGCCGCCGCCGGACCTTTACCGCGGCCGAGGTGGTGCTGGCCGCTGGCACCTACGGCACCCAGCGCCTGCTCCATCGCATGAAGGCCACCGGCATGCTGCCCGGCCTCTCCCCGGCGCTGGGTCGCAAGACGCGCACCAACTCCGAGGCCATCCTCGGTGCGGTCACCGACACAGCCGATCACGACTTCACTCGGGGTGTCGCCATCACCTCGAGCTTCCACCCCGACGCCGTCACCCATGTCGAGCCCTGTCGTTACGGCAAGGGCTCGAACTCGATGGGCCTCATGCAGTCCCTGCTCACCACTCCGCGCCCCGGTCGCAAGCGCTGGCAGGTGCTGCTCTCCGAAATCGCCCAACGTCCGGCGGAGTTCGCCTCCCTGCTGGATGTGCGGCGCTGGAGCGAGCGCGGAGTCATCGCGCTGGTCATGCAGACGGTCGACAACTCGCTCACGGTCACGGGTGTTCGGGGGCGCTGGGGTCGATGGCACCTCACCACCGAGCAGGACGACACGGCGCCGAGCCCGACCTACCTTCCTGTCGCGCACGAGGTGGTGCGGCGCATGGCCGAGCACATCGACGGGGTGGCGGCGGGCAGTATCTTCGAGAACATCGATGCCCCGATCACCGCGCATTTCGTCGGCGGGTGCGCGATCGGCGCCGATCCGGAGCACGGAGTCATCGACGCCTATCACCGGGTCTACGGGCATCCCGGCCTCCATATCGTCGATGGATCCGCGATCACCGCCAACCTGGGTGTCAATCCCTCGCTCACGATCACCGCGCAGGCAGAGCGAGCGATGGCCATGTGGCCGAATCAGGGCCAGACGGACCCTCGTCCTGAACTGGGCTCCCGATACCGGGCGGTCGCCCCGGTGGCGCCCGCCGCTCCCATCGTGCCCGCCCACGCTCCCGGCGCGCTCAGGAGATAGGGAAAGCGGCTGAGCGCCTGCGTCAGATCGAGCAGGACATGTCCGCGCCGCAGCACAGCGGCGACTTGATCTTCCCGTGACCGTTGGGGCACTCGGAGATCTCGACCATGGTGCCGTCGTCCTTGGTGAGGGAGGCATCGACGAGGTCGGCCGAGCAGTGGCCGCAGGTGGTGTTGACGGACATGCCGCACTTAGCGCAGGTGTAGAGAGCCATGCCGGGACGCTATCGCAGGAGGGACCCCTCAGCACGCCGCACACACCCGCAGCATCACCGTGGGGGAGACATCGATGGGGCCCGGGACCAGTCGGTCCCGGGCCCCATCGATGCGGTGGCTAGGAGAGGCCGGCCGCCGAGGCGACCGCCCGCCGGGTGAGGACGCGGGCAAGGTGCTCCCGGTAGTCCGCGTCGGCGTGGATGTCGCTGTTCGGGCTGGTGCCCTCGGCCGCCTGGGAAGCTGCCGCGGCGATCGCATCGAGCGAGGCTGCTCCCACGAGGGCCTGCTCCACGGCGGTGGCCCGGACAGGGCCGGGACCCATATTGGTCAGTCCGATCCTCGCCTCGGCGATGGAGCCTCCGTCCATGCGCACGGCGGCAGCGACGCCGACGATGGCCCACGCCTGCGCCGTGCGCTGGAACTTCTCGTAGTGAGCACCCCAGCCGGTGTGCTTCGGGAAGCTCACGCTCACGAGGATCTCGTCCGGTCCGACGGCGGTGGTGAAGTAGTCCACGAAGAACTCCGATGCCGGAACCGTGCGTCGCCCGCTCGGCCCCGCGATGGTGAAGGACGCGCCGAGGGCCAGGGCCACCGGAGGCTGGTCACCGGCCGGATCGGAGTGAGCCATCGCCCCGCCCATCGTCCCGCGATGCCGGATCTGCCGATCCGCGACGTGCTCGGTCGCCTTGGCGAGCAGGGCCACGTGCTCGCGCACGAGGGGGCTCTTGGCGACGTCGTCGTGGGTGGCTCCGGCGCCGATGACGATCGAGTCACCTGCGTCGGTGATGCCCTTCATCTCGTCGATGCGGGTGGTGTCGACGATGACCGATGGCTCGCCCATGCGCAGCCGCAGGACGGGCATGAGCGACTGACCGCCGCCGAGGACCTTGGCGTCCTCGCCTCCGGCGACCAGGGCAGCCACAGCCTCGTCGACGGTGCTCGGGCGCACGTAATCGAACTTCGCGGGGATCATGCCTGGACTCCCTTCGCCGACTGAATGGCTCTCCACACGTTCTGCGGACTCGCGGGCATCAGGACGTCGGTGACGCCCATCGGCCGGAGCGCGTCGACGATGCCGTTGATGATCGCCGGGGTCGAGGCGATGGCCCCGGCCTCGCCCACGCCCTTCGTCCCGAGGGAGTGGGTCGTGGAGGGGGTCACCGTCGTGCCCGTCTCGAAGCTCGGCAGGTCCGCCGCGCTCGGGATCAGGTAGTCGGCGAGGCTGGCGGTGAGCAGGTTGCCGTCCGAGTCGTACTCAGCGCCCTCGTAGAGGGCCTGGCCGATACCCTGCGCGAGTCCGCCGTGGACCTGCCCCTCGACGATCATCGGGTTGATCTGGTTGCCGACGTCGTCGACGCAGACGTACTTTCGCAGGCGCACCTTGCCGGTCTCGGTGTCGACCTCCATGGCAGCCAGGTGCGTGCCGTGGGGGTACGAGAAGTCCTCCGGGTCCACGGTGGCCTCGCCGGAGATCATCGGCTCGACGCCGTCCGGGAGGTTGTGGGCCGAGAAGGCCGCCCAGGCGAGGGCGCCGAGGGTCACCGACTTCTCCGGATCACCCTTGACCGCGAAGGCGCCGTTGGCGAACTCGAGGTCATCGGCCGCGCACTCGAGCTGGTGCGCGGCGATCGGCCGGGCGTTCTCGATGACGCGGTCGGCCGCCTTCTTGATCGCCTGACCACCGACGGCGAGCGACCGCGAGCCGTAGGTGTCCATGCCGTAGGGCGAGCGACCGGTGTCGCTGTGAATCACGTCGATGTCCTCGACCGGGATGCCGAGGATGTCGCCCGCGATCTGGCTCCAGGCCGTCTCGTGGCCCTGGCCGTGCGGGGAGGTGCCGGTGACGAGCTCGACCTTGCCCGTCGGCAGGAGTCGGATCGTGCAGTGCTCCCAGCCGCCCGCGGCGTACTTCAGTGCACCGAGGGTGCGCGAAGGAGCGAGGCCGCACATCTCGGTGAAGGTCGAGATGCCGATGCCGAGCTGCACCGGGTCACCTGAGGCCCGACGAGCCGCCTGCTCCGCGCGCAGCGCGTCGTACCCGAACATCTCCAGCGCCTTGGCGGTGGCCGCCTCGTAGTTGCCGGTGTCGTAGGTGAGGCCGGCCACCGTCGTGTACGGGAACTCGTGGTGCTGGATCCAGTTCCGCGTGCGGAACTCCATCGGATCCATGCCCAGCTCGGCCGCCATCTCATCGACGATGCGCTCGATGGCGAAGGTGGCCTCCGGTCGACCAGCCCCGCGGTAGGCGTCCGTCGGCGTGGTGTTCGTGAACACGCCGGTGCACTGGAACTGGTAGGCGTTCATCTTGTAGATGGCCGGGTACATGAACATGCCCAGAAGGGGAATGCCCGGCGTGATGATCTGCAGGTAGGCCCCCATGTTCGCGATGAGGTCGACCTTCAGGCCGATCATCTTGCCGTCGGGGGTGCAGGCGAGCTCGATGTCCTGGATCTGGTCGCGACCGTGGTGCGTGGCGACCATGTCCTCGCTCCGGGTCTCGGTCCACTTGATGGGCCGTCCGAGCTTCTTGGCCAGCTGGGTCACGAGGATCTCCTCGCGATAGCACTGCAGTTTGCCGCCGAAGCCACCGCCGACGTCCGGCGCGATGATGCGCAGGTTCTGCTCGGGGATCCCGGTGACGAGGGTGAGCAGCACGCGCAGCACGTGCGGGATCTGCGTGGAGGACCAGACGGTGATCTCCTCGCTCATGCCCATGGGGGCAGCGATGACGGCCCGCGGCTCCATGAAGGCCGGGATGAGGCGCTGGTTGACGAACCGGCGCTTGACCACGACGGCGTCCGGGTGCTTCGCCAGCTCCTCTGCGTACCCCCCGCCGAGGTCGTAGACGTAGCAGGTGTTGTTCTTCGCATCGTCATGCACGAGCTCGCTGCCGGGAGAGAGGGCATCGATCATGTTGATGACGGCGGGCAGGGGCTCGTACTCGACGTCGACGTAGGCGATGGCGTCCTCTGCCGACGCGGCGTCGGTGGCGAGGACGAGGGCGACGACGTCGCCCACCTGGCGCACCTTGTCGCCCGTCAGCGCGGGGAACGGCGGCATGACGGTGTCATCGGTGACCGGCCACACGCAGGGCACCCCGGCGTTGAGGTCACCGAGGCTCGCGGCGTCGAAGGCGGCCACGACGTTCGGCCGGGCGAGGGCGCCGGAGAGGTCGACCTTCGTGATGCGCGCATGCGCCATGGGGCTGCGCACGAGGGCCATGTGCAGGGTGCCGGGCAGCTGGATGTTGTCGGTCCAGTTGGTGCGGCCGTGGAGCAGCTTGGCGTCCTCCTTGCGGCGCAGCGGGCGTCCGATGGCGGCGGTGCTCTCGAGCATCTCGGTCACTTGGTGCCTCCCATGAGGTCAGCGGCGTACTGAACGGACTTCACGATGTTGTGGTAGCCGGTGCAGCGGCAGAGGTTGCCGTGGATCCCGTCCCGGATCTCCTCCTCGGTCGGATGCGGATTCTCCGAGAGCAGGTCGACCGTCGACATCACCATGCCGGGGGTGCAGTAGCCGCACTGGAGGCCGTGGCACTCCTTGAAGGCGGTCTGGACCGGGTGCCACTCGTCGCCGGTGGACAGGCCCTGGATCGTCGTCACCTCGCATCCGTCAGCCTGAACGGCCAGGACGCTGCAGGACTTCACACTGCGCCCGTCCAGGAGCACGGTGCAGGCGCCGCAGTTGGACGTGTCGCAGCCGACCACCGTGCCGACCTTGCCCAGGTCCGTGCGCAGGTAGTGGACCAGGAGGGTCCGCGGCTCGACGTCGGATTCGTATCGGGTGCCGTCAACGGTGACGGAGATGTGCTGCATCCGTTCCCCAATCTCGCATGCGTGGTCGACCCCGGGGGCGGGGTCTGTGATGAGGGTCACGTTAGGCAAGGACGAAGGCCGCGGAGGGGGATTCGGGGAAATCGACCCGGGCTAGGGTTCGGCTGATGTCCGACGTCGACCCGCACCCGCTGGCGCCCGAGGTGTCGACCGGCGAGGAGCCGGTTCGCACCCACCTCGGCTGGGCTGCTGCTGTCACGGCCCTGTGCTTCCTGCCCCTGGGTCTGGTCGCCGTGGTCTACAGCCTGAGATCGTCGCGGGCCCTGCAGGCGGGCGACGAGCCTGCGGCGCGCCGATCCGCCGCGGTCGCGCGCCGCTGGATCCTCGCGACGGTGGCCGTGGGCCTGGTCGTGAATCTGGGCCTTCTCGCCGTGCTCCTCCTCCTGGGGGCCTTCTCCTCGTAGACCGCCCGTGTCGGACCGCCGGGACTCGGGTGGCGCCGTCCGGATCCGGCACGTACCGTGGTGGGACCAAGGGGAGTACACCCTCGCGGCGCGTCGTCAGCACGGTTCGTCCCGAACGAACCCGGCGCGTCGGCCGATCCTCGGCGGCGGAGACCTTGGCGCAGCACCGAAGGGTCTGTCCGCCTACCGCTGAGGAGTGTCATGAGCATGGTCGTCCGCACCACCATCCTGTCCGCCGCTGTCGCCACCGGCCTGGGCCTCCTGGCGTCCGCGCCGGCGCAGGCCGCTGTCCTCGACGTCGAGAGCGTCCGCTGCGGCACCGCCCTCGTCACGGCGAAGCTCGAGGCCGATGGGCGCCAGCGCGAGGCCGACGTCGAGGTCTCCTCCGGGCCGCGCGAGCGATGGACCGTGACGCTCTCCTCGTCATCGGGCGAGGTCCTGAAGCGCATCGTTCGCACGACGAACCGCGAGGGCGAGTTCGATGCGTGGCGCACCCTGCCCTCCCGGCCCGATGTCGTGAACGTGGTCGCCGAGGGCCCGAGTGGGCGCTGCACCATCCGCCTGCAGGCGTGACCCCCGGGGCCACGGGGACCCACCGTCTAGGCTCGTGGGGTGACTGACGCCCCTGCCACCGTCCTCGTCGTGGACTTCGGCGCCCAGTACGCCCAGTTGATCGCGCGACGGGTGCGTGAGGCGCGGGTGTACTCCGAGATCGTCCCGCACACCATGACGGTGGCCGAGATCGCCGCGCGTCGCCCGGCGGCGGTCATCCTCAGCGGGGGTCCGGCCAGCGTGTACGAGCCGGGGGCCCCCGCCCTCGACGCGGAGCTGTTCGAGCTCGGGATCCCTGTCTTCGGCATCTGCTACGGGTTCCAGGCGATGGCCCGGGCTCTGGGCGGCACCGTCGAGCGCACGGGTCTGCGGGAGTACGGAGGCACGCCCCTGCGCGTGCTCGCGCCGGGCTCGCTCTTCCCGGACCTGCCGACGGAGCAGAGCGTGTGGATGTCCCACGGCGACTCTGTCTCGCAGGCTCCGGCCGGGTTCCTCGTGACCGCCGAGTCGGACGGAGCCCCGGTGGCGGCGTTCGAGGCCCGGGATCGTCGCCTCGCCGGCGTGCAGTTCCACCCCGAGGTCCTGCACAGCGAGCACGGGCAGCGGGTGCTGGAGCACTTCCTGTTCGACATCGCCGGATGCCAGCCGTCCTGGACCATGGCCAACGTCATCGACGAGCAGGTGGCCAGCATCCGGGCGCAGGTCGGGTCCGGGCGCGTCATCTGCGGACTCTCCGGTGGCGTGGACTCGGCGGTCGCGGCGGCCCTCGTCCACCGGGCGGTCGGCGATCAGCTGACCTGCGTCTTCGTCGACCACGGGCTCCTTCGCAAGGGAGAGGCCGAGCAGGTCGAGCGGGACTACGTCGCGGCGACGGGCATCCGCCTCGTCGTGGTCGACGCCCAGCGACGGTTCCTGGACGCGCTCGCGGGCGTGAGCGACCCCGAGACCAAGCGCAAGATCATCGGCCGCGAGTTCATCCGCGTGTTCGAGTCCGCCGAGCGCGAGCTCATCGCCGAGGCGGGCGCCCAGGGGGAGTCGATCGAGTTCCTGGTGCAGGGCACCCTCTATCCGGATGTCGTGGAGTCCGGCGGGGGATCGGGCACGGCGAACATCAAGAGCCACCACAACGTCGGCGGCCTCCCGGAGGATCTCCAGTTCACTCTCGTGGAGCCCCTGCGCACGCTGTTCAAGGACGAGGTGCGGCAGGTCGGCCTCGACCTGGGACTGCCCCCGGAGATCGTGTGGCGGCACCCGTTCCCGGGTCCGGGACTGGCCATCCGGATCATCGGGGCGGTGGACGAGCAGCGGCTGGAGATCCTTCGCGAGGCTGACGCCATCGCGCGTGAGGAGCTCACCGCCGCTGGCCTGGATCGCGATGTCTGGCAGTTCCCGGTCGTCCTGCTCGCCGACGTCCGCTCGGTCGGTGTCCAGGGAGACGGTCGCACCTACGGTCACCCCGTCGTGCTGCGCCCCGTGTCGAGCGAGGACGCCATGACCGCGGACTGGTCACGGCTGCCCTACGACCTGCTCGCTCGGATCTCGACACGCATCACCAACGAGGTGCCGGAGGTCAATCGGGTTACGCTCGATGTCACGAGCAAGCCTCCAGGAACGATCGAGTGGGAGTGATCTGAGTGGATGTCGTCTACAACATCGTCGTAGTCCTGCACTTCGTGGGGCTTGCCATGCTCCTCGGCGCCTTCCTGCTGCAGATCACGGCCAAGGAGAAGGCCGTCACGCGCTGGATGTTCGACGGTGCCATGACCCAGCTGCTCACCGGCCTGATCATGGTCGGCATGCTCGAGAGCGGAGCCATGGGCGAGGCCGAGAAGGCCGAGGTCGACACGACGAAGATCGCGATCAAGCTCGTCATCGTCATCATCGTGGCCGTCCTCGCTGCCGTGGGTCGGCGCAAGCAGCCCCCGCAGACGGCGCTGTGGCTCACCATCGGCCTCCTGACGCTGGCCAACGTGGTCATCGCCGTCTTCGTCTGACGCGGCTCATCCCGCTCGGACTCTTACCGTCTCCTCGGAGGTAGCTCGATGAACGATGGCCAGGAGTCCCTGCGGCCATGGTCGGCGCGCAGGCCGCAGAACCTCGTTCTCAGTGCCGTCCTCATCGTCATCGGCATCGCGCTGGCGTGGCAGGGGTTCGTGCTCATCGGTGAGGGCGCGGGCGGCGTGGTCCCGTACTTCATCATCATCCTCGGGCCGGCGCTGGCGATCTACTACACGTGGTACTTCACCGTCCGTGACTTCGACGAGGACCCCTCGGCGTGATGGCGGCCTAGGCCGTCGAGACCACCATGAAGGCCTCCGCCAGTCGACCGGGAGCGAGGCCTGCTCGTTCGGCCTGAGCCATGAGCCAGCCGCGGACCCGCTCGTCGATCATCGCCGGATCCGGCAGTTGGCTGGCGTGCGCGTGGATGGCGGCGAGCTTCGCGTCCACGACGTCGGTGACGTCGATCCATCGGTTGGGGGTGGGGGCGCCCATGACCCAGACCTCTGGCACGGCCCAGTCCTCGAGCCCCTCGTCGTGCAGCAGGGAGGGGTGGGCGAAGGGGTTGCGTGCGTCGGGGTAGACGGATTGGATCGCGGCCTCACCTGCGGCCAGATGATCAGGATGGGAGGCAGCGATGCGCTCCCAGTTCCGCTCGGGCGACTGGATGATCATGCGATCCGGCCGCACGCGACGGATCTGTCGGCTGATGTCCCGTCGAAGGCCGTGACTGACCTCGAGCTCCCCATCGCGATAGCCGAGGAAGACGATGTCGTCGACGCCGAGGACCGCCCCCGCCGCCCGCTGCTCCTCCTGCCGGATTCGAGGGATCTCCGAGCGCGGCACGTCGGGATCGAATCCACCGGCATCACCGTTGGTGATGATCGCGTAGCTGACCTGCACGCCGGCGTCGACCAGGGATCGCACCGTGCCGCCTGCGCCGAAGTCGATGTCGTCCGGGTGGGCCATCACGGCGAGGACGCGTTCGATGTCCCGACCGTCGAGGTTGCGGGTGAGGTTCGCGCGGTCCGGGACAGTCACGGGGGCAAGGCTAGTGTCGACCCGAACGCGTGCGCGCAGGGTCGGCCCTGCGCGCCTGACGTACGGGAGTCGCATGAACTCGACCCGCATCGACGGTGCCACGGTCTGGACCGGCAGGAGGCTGCCGGATGGCTCCGTGAGCACCACGGACTCCGTCCTGTTCCACCACGGGCGCATCATCGCGCTGGGTGATGCGGCTCGACAGATCCCCGCTGATGTCGTGGTGGAGGCGCCAGGCGCCTTCGTGGCGCCGGCGTTCGCCGACGGGCACGTCCACCCGCTCTTCGGTGGCCTGGAGTCCCAGTTCGCGCCCGTCAGGGACGTGACGAGCCCCGAGCTCATCGCGCAGGCCGTCGGTTCGTGGGCGAGGGCCCATCCGGACACCGAGTGGGTGCGGGGCGAGGGCTTCGATCCGACGGTCGCGCCGGGCGGGGTCTTCCACGCCGCATGGCTGGATGCCCAGGTACCGGATCGTCCGGTCGTGCTGCGCGCTGCGGACTATCACACCGTCTGGGTCAACTCTGTGGCCCTGCAGCGCGCCGGGCTCGTCGAGGGTGTTTCCCAGCCCGTCGACGGGGAGATCGTGCTGGACGCCAGCGGAACGCCGGTGGGAACCCTGAGGGAATGGGGCGCATGGCATCGGGTGTACGAACTCCTGCCAGCAGTCCCGGACGCCGTGCGCACGGAAGCCCTGCGCTCGGCGACGGCGGGCTTCGCCGCGTCAGGCATCGCGTGGGTTCAGGACGCATGGTCCGAGCCGGCGGATGTGGAGGCATGGATCAGGGCCGCAGATGCGGGGGTGCTCGCGGTGCGCGCCGACCTTGCCCTGTGGGCGGATGCGCAGAACTGGCGCGACCAGATCGACTCATTCGTGTCATCCCGTGCTGCCGTGGCTGCTGGAGCTGCCGGTCTCGTGTCCGCCACGACGGTCAAGTTCTTCGCCGATGGTGTCATCGAATCCGGGACGGGAGCCCTGCTCGAGCCCTACTGCGACTGCCCGCACTCCCGTGGGATGCCGATCTGGGATCCGGACGAGCTGTGCGCCGCGGTGGCGGACGTGGATCGTCAGGGCTTCACCCCGCACATCCATGCCATCGGGGACCGCGGTGTCCGCATGGCCCTGGATGCTCTCGAGCACGCGGCGCGCGTCAATCGGTCACGTGATCGACGCTGGGCGATCGCCCACAATCAACTCGTCGACGACGATGATCTTCCGCGGTTCTCCGAACTGGGCGTCATCGCGAACTTCGAGCCCTACTGGGCGAAGCTCGATTCCTGGCAGGTGGAACTCACCTCGCCCCGCCTCGGCCACGAGCGCCAGGATCGCCAGTACCGGATAGCGTCCGCGCTGCGCTCCGGTGCGGTGGTCTCCTTCGGCAGCGACTGGCCGGTCACCACGTATTCGCCCCTGGCGGGCATCCAGGTCGCCGTGACGCGGCGCGAGAGTGCCGCAGATGAGACGTGGATGCCGGAGGAGTGCCTGACCGTCGACGAGGCGCTGACGGCGTACACCGCCGGTGTCGCCTATCAGGCCGGCCGCGACGATGCCGGGACCATCCGGCCGGGAGCGGTGGCGGACCTCGTGCTCCTCGGCGCCGATCCACGGGCCGTGGAGCCGATGATGATCGAGGGCATCGATGTCCTCGGCACATGGGTGTCGGGCGAGCGCACCCACGGTTGATGCACACCTGCCTGTCGGTCCGTCACCGCGTAGGGTTCCTGACGTGTCGAGTGGAGCATGGCGCGCCTGGTGGCGACGCTGGGACTGCCGCTTGGCTCGCCGAGCAGGGCGCTGGGCCCGGGCCATGGGAGGAACCCGCCGGCGTGCCTGCGCGATGGTCGACGGAGCGGGCGCCTGCCGCGGTAGCGTCCTCGCCTTCACCGAGTTCCTCCACGAGAAGGGGATCCCTGTCGTGTGGGCCTACCGGGACGACCCCTCGAGCGTGCCGCGCTGGGCGACCGCCGTGCGCGCGGGCACGGCGCGTCACCGATTCCTGGCGGCACGCAGCCGGTGGTGGATCACCGATGGGCTCCCCATGCGGGTGTCCGGCCCCGACACCGTCGGGCGACCCCTCGAGCGTGGGCGCGACACCACGGCGCTGGCACTCCTGGAACCGTCGATCGAGAAGGTGGGCTCCGACGTCGTCGACTGGCCGCTCATGACCCCACGTCAGCAGCGGCTGGCCCAGATCCGCTCGGAGGTCGAGATCGACCTCGTGGGAGCGCCTTCGCGGGTGCGGGGAGATCATCAGGCCGCGGCGCTCGGCGTGACCGCGACACCTGTCACCGTCTCGATCCTC
This sequence comes from uncultured Bifidobacteriaceae bacterium, assembly GCA_964597445.1. Lineage (GTDB taxonomy): Bacteria > Actinomycetota > Actinomycetes > S36-B12 > S36-B12 > UBA10649. The sequence continues at coordinate 11,703 of CAZQXO010000018.1, forward strand.
CCGGATCGCGTTCCCGCCCGGCCCGTGGCACTGCGTCGCCTCGGCCTGGCCGACGACACCATCGTGGTGGCGGTGCTCACCGACCGTGGGAATGAGGAGGCGATCCTGTCGTCCGTCGCGTCCATGGACGGCGTCGTGGCGCTCGCTCCTTCGGCGCGAGTCGACCCGAAGGACCTCATCGGGGCCTGCACTGCCGTCGTGACCGACACGTCCTCCTGGGCTGCAGTCGCGGCACGCCTGGGTCGACCGATCGTGCTGGTCGCCGACGACCTTCGTGACCTGCTGTCCCGGGGGCCGGGGCTGTACCTCCCGTGGCAGGTGGAGCTCCCCGGTCCGTTCGCCTCCGATGCCGCGGGCATCCGAGAGGCGATCGCAGAACTGCGTGATGCGCATTGGCAGGTGGGCGACGCCCACAGAGCGGCCCACGCTGCTCTCGCCGCCTGCGCCGGTGAGCAGGACGACCCCGGCTGCTCCGGTCTGCTGGCACTCCTGGAGTCACGCGCATGAGCACGGTCGTGATCATGGCGAACTCCATCACCGAGCTCGGTGGTGCTGCGCGGGTCGCTCACGTGCTGGCGGAAGGGCTGGCCGCGCGGGGCCATCAGGTGGAGCTCGTGGGACTCGAGACCGCGCTGGAGCCGCACCCCTTCCCGTCTGAGACCCCGGTCCCGTGCACATCCCTCCTGGACTCGCCGATTCCCTCGCTCTCCGATCCCGAGCAGCGCGCGAAGGCCGACGTCCTCCTCGACACTCGGCTCGCCGAGCTCCTGGAACGGTGCGGTTCCGGGACGATCATCACGACGCAGGTGTGGTGCAAGGAAGTGCTCGACCGGGTTCCGCACCCCGGATGGCGCGTGATCGGCCAGTACCACTCATCAGTGCAGGCCGCGGAGCGCAGCGGGGATCGCGATCGACTGCTGGCGTCCTATGCCGACGCTGATCTCGTCACGATGCTGACCGAGGATGACGCGAAGACGGCACGGGCATGGGGCCTGACGCGAGTGGTGGCCGTGCCCAATCCCGTGGCGTTCTGGCCCGAGGCTCCCTCGCCCCTGGAGGATCCGGTCGTCACCTACCTCGGACGACTCTCCGCGGAGAAGGCTCCCGGGATCCTCGCGGAGGCGTGGGAGCAGGTGGCGGTCGATCGCCATGAGTGGCGCCTGCGTTTCGTGGGATCCGGGCCTCTGTTGGACGATCTTCGATCACGCGCCCTGCCCCGCGTGCAGTTCGTCGAGCCGACGGCGCATCCGCAGTCCTACCTGCTCAGCAGTTCCATCCTCGCGCTTCCCTCGCTGGTGGAGGGGCTCCCGCTCGCCGTGATGGAGGCCATGGCCTGCGGCCTTCCCGTCGTGGCCTCGGACGCATCGTCCGGGGTGCGCGCCCTCGTGCAGGAGGGTGTGACGGGGCTGCTCGCGGTGCGCGGGGATACCGATGACCTCGCTCGGCAACTTGCGCGTCTCATGGACGACGCAGCCATGCGCAGGTCCATGGGTGCTCAGGCTCGGATCGCCGCAGAGGGATTCCGTCGCGACGTCGTGCTGGACACATGGGAGCAGCTCCTCCTCGCTCCCTGACGAGTCGCGGTCCGCAGGGGTGGGATGCGGGGGCCGTATTGTGCGCGTGTGGGCATCTGGCGGTCACGGCAGGCACTGTTCCTGCTGGTGCGACGCGATCTGTCGCAGAAGTACCGCAAGCTCAAGCTCGGATACCTGTGGGCCATCCTCGAGCCACTCGGCATGAGCGTCACGATGTGGTTCGTCTTCGAGATCCTCCTCGGCGGCCGCGACATGGGGCAGCAGCCGTACTACCTCTTCCTCACCGTCGCGATCCTGCCGTGGTGGTGGTTCACGAGCGGGATATCGGCCTCGACGCGTTCGCTGGTCGGCTTCTCGAGGACACTGCCCGTGAGTGTTCTGCCGACACAGTTCTCGGTCGTGCGGGTGCTCATCACCCGCACGTTCGACTTCCTCTTCTCCCTGCCCCTGATCCTGTTCGCCATGCTGGTCACCTGGACCTTCCCGGGAATCCACATCGGGTTCTTCCTCGTGGCATTCCTGATCCAGCTCGTGCTGATGTACGGGCTGTCCCTGCTGGTGGCCTCGATCTCGGTCCTCATCCCGGACTTCGCGCGCATCGTCCGCATCGTGCTCAGGGCCGCGTTCTACCTGAGTCCCGTCCTCTACTCCCTGGCACTCGTCCCGGAGGGAGCCCGGTCGGCTGCTGCCCTCAACCCCCTCGCCGGCATCCTGACCCTCTACCGCGTCGGCTGGTGGCCCGAGGAGCATGTCCCGATGGTCGGCTACACCATCTCCTTCGGCGTCGCACTGGTCTGCCTCGTGGCCGGCATCGTCACCTTCCGTCGGCTCGAGCACCGCATCCTGAAGGAGGCCTGAGCCATGGCGCGCATCCATCTCGATCCGAGCCTTGACCACGCCCTCGAGTTCGATCACGTCAGCCTGACGATGCAGCGCACGCGTCGTCGCAAGGGTGGGGGGCGCAGTGACCGGCTGCGTCGGCTGGCGCGCGAGACCAGCAAGGTCCGGGACGAGGTCTTCGTCGACCTGAACCTCGCCGTGGAGCCGGGAGAGGCTGTCGCCGTTCTGGCTCGCGATCGCCGGACGGAGACGGTCGAGTTTCTGCGTCTCGCGGCGGGCACGCTCATTCCTGATCACGGTCACGTGCGTCGTCGTGATCTCGTGGTGCCGATCCTGCGCCGAGCCGGTCTCGTGAACGCCAAGCTCACCGTTCGGCAGAACATCTTCGTCATCGGCATCCTGCTGGGGATGTCACCGGACGAGATCCAGTCGCGGCTCGCGTGGATCGTCGAGACAGCCGGACTTGCCAAGGCGCTCGACGGCTATGCGCGTGCCTGCCCCCCAGAACTGCGGCGCCGCATCGTCTGGACGGTGTCGATGGCCACGCAGGCTCGGGCCTTCGCCACTCAGGGGTCCCTCATCGTCGGGGACGAGTCATTCCGTGAGGTCGGCTGGGCGCATGTCGAGCAGCTCAGGTCCGAGGGCGTGACGTTCCTGGTCGGTGGCCAGAATGCGCGAGTCATGGAACGCTTCTGCACGCGTGGGATCGTCCTTGCCGATGGTGGGGTCGTCTTCGATGGCTCCGTCTCCGGGGCCATCGACGTCGTGGGTCGTGGATCGCTGCAGGACGACGAGGACGACAGCCTCGACGACGGGGCGGACGTGCTCGACGCTGATCGCGATGAGTGGCGAGCGGACTGATCAGGTAGCGAGGGGGATCGGCACGCCCTTGCGCCGGAGATCGGCCACGATGCGCTGGTAGAGCGCATCGACCCGCTCGGTCGTCTGGGTGTCGAACTGCGTGCGCCAGCGCCCTACGTGGGCCCGCTCGACGCTCACGTTGTCGGCGAACCACTGCATCATGCCGGGGTCGAGCGGGATGTCGAGGAAGGTGCAGATCTGCTGGAGGCTCTCCTCTCGCGTGTTCTGCACCATGTCGAGCATGTCGATGGTGAGGATCCGACCCGGGCGGCACCGCTGGACGGCCTGGTGCATGCGCAGGCTGCGCCGACCCCACTCGCGCACGGATTCGAGGATCTCGCTGGGTCCGAATGTCTGCTCGACGAAGGAGGCGGCGACGTCTCGGCCGTCGCGGATGATGGCGACCACCTGGCAGTCGGGATAGATCGGCTCGATCAAGTCCGTCACACGTGCGTTGGCGGGCGTGCCATCGACCCAGCGGCGGCCCTCCGCTGGCGCGGCCACCTTGTCCATGACGGCGTAGGTGAATTCGCACGTCGCCTCACGCGGCTCCTTGCCGAAGCGCGCGAGGTAGCGGTCTCCGAGGGCGACCATCTCGTCCATCGTGAGCCACTTCTGCAGGCCACTGTTGTTGGGGCGCTTGAAGTACGCCCCCTGGGAGCGCTTGACGGCCTTCTCGGCGAGGGCGCGGGCCCGCATGCTCCGGGGCCAACCTGCATTGCGACGGCCCAGGGCCGTCGCCATGCCCGGATTGTTCGCGATGAAGCGAACCTCCTCCGGATCGGTCAGGTAGAGGTCCGGATGGCGAGCGAGGATCCGACCGAGAATGGTCGAACCACTGCGGCCGGTACCGCCGATGAGCACGGGATTCTTCGCTGCAGGCACCCGATGACCCTACCGTCCGGACTCGCTCATCTCGGAGCGCGAGGACGGTGAGTTGGCAGCTCAGCGGGCCGCCGAGTGCTCGCGGGACTCGGCTCCGGGCTCGGGGGAGTCACGGGGTGCCATGTGTATTCTCGCTAGGCGTGCCCCTGCTCTCCGTGATCGTGCCGGCGTACGGGGTTCAGGCCTACATCCGCGCCGCGGTGGATTCCGTCCTCACCCAGAACTTCGATGACGTCGAGATCGTGGCGGTCGACGACTGCTCGCCGGATCTCAGCGGCGCCATCCTCGACGAGCTGGCAGCTGCTGATCCTCGGGTGCGCGTGATCCACCTCGAGCAGAACGCTGGCCTGGGTGGTGCTCGCAATGCGGGTGTCGCGGCAGCGACGGGGGACTACATCCTCTTCCTGGACGGTGACGACACCCTCAGCCCCGGGTCGCTGGCGGCCATTGCCGATCGTCTCGAGGTCGGCGAGCACCCGGAGCTCCTCATCTACAACTACGCACGGGTCTGGTGGGATGGCCGGACGGCCACGAGCTGGGCCGACGAGATCCTCGCCGCGCTCTCCCCCTCGGTCTTCGTGCCTCGCGAGCACCTGCGCCTGTTCAACCTGCTCCCCATTGCGTGCAACAAGGTCTATCGACGCGACTTCCTGCAGCGCCTCGGTGTCACGTTTCCCACGGGCTACTACGAGGACATCCACTTCACGTACACCGTGCTGCTGAGTGCCGAGACCGCGGTATCGCTCAATCGTGTCGTGCTGCTCTACCGCCAGCGTCGTGCAGGCAGCATTCTGGGCAGTGGGAGCCCGCGCCACTTCGACATCTTCGGACGCTACGACGAGGTCTTCGCCGAGCTCGACCGCCGAGACGTCGACATCACGGTGCGCAAGCACATCTACGACATCATGGTCAATCATTACGTCACGATCCTGCGTCACAGCGACCGTGTGCCGAAGGCGCTGCGTCCGGACTTCTACGATCAGGCGCGAGCATCCGTCCGCCAGCACACGCGGGATTGGTCCGCTGTCGCCAAGCAGAACAAGGCGAGCAACATCCGGGCCCGAGTGTTCCTCGACCGCAACTACCGCGCGTTCAGGTCGTTCGACCGGATCGACCGCTGGCGCCAGCCCGCACGCCGTGCTGTGGGCCGCGTGTACTGGCCCGCACGCCGCGCCCTCAAGCGCGTGCGCTCTGTCGGCCGGCTGTACTACAAGGCACTGCGGCTCCTGCCCCTCGATCCCGACCTGGTGCTCTTCTCGGAGTACTGGGGCAGTGGATTCGGGTGCAACCCTCGTGCCATCTTCGAGCGGCTCCCGGAGGTCGCCCCCCATCTCCGGGCTGTGTGGCTCATCGACGAGGCCAAGGCTGACCAGCTGCCCCCCGGAACGCGCTACATCACCCCAGGCGGCTGGAAGCGCTGGATGGTGTTCGCGCGGGCCACGTACTTCGTCAACAACGTCAACTTCGCGGGCTCCTACGTCAAGCGCCCGGGCCAGATCCATATCCAGACGATGCACGGCACTCCGCTGAAGCTCGTGGGACTCGATGTCATGTCGAGCACGGTGGCCAGCACGGCGGTGGATCCTGTTCGCCAGCCCCGCCGCAGCGGAGGCAAGGTCGTGCCGATCGACGAGGCGAAGTCGCTGCGCGAGTTCGAGAACCTCCTGCGACGCAGCGACCGATGGGACTTCGCCATCAGCTCGAACGCCTACTCGACCGAGATGTGGTCGCATGCCTACCCGTGCAACTACGCGTGGCTGGAGTCGGGATATCCCCGCAACGATGCGCTCGTCAATGCCACCGAGGAGGACATCGCTGCGGCGAGGAGGCTCCTCGGTGTGCCCGAGGGTTCGACGGCCATCCTCTATGCGCCGACGTTCCGCGAGGCGGTCGGGGACACCTCCATGCGCATCGATGTCGAGGCGCTGCTGGACGCGCTCCCGGAGGGCCATGTCGTGATCGTGCGGGCTCACCACACGGCCACTGCAGGGCCTCGCATGAAGGCGCTCATCCAGGCCGGTCGTGTCATCGACGGCTCACAGGTCCCGTGGATCGTCCCGTGCTACCTCGCCTCCGACATCCTCATCACGGACTACTCGTCGACGATGTTCGACTACGCACTGCTCGACCGCCCCATGATCACCTATGCCGACGATTGGCCCACCTACCGCGAGACCCGCGGCACCTACTTCGACCTGCTCGAGGAACCTCCGGGACTCGTCGCCCGCAATCAGCGTCAGCTCACCGAGATCCTCGTCAGTGGGGCCTACGACGGGGACGAGGCACGTGCATTGCGGTCGGCCTTCCGGGCGCGGTTCTGCCAGTACGACGACGGACGAGCCGCGGAGCGGGTCATCCGCGAGGTGATGCTCAGGCCCTGACGTGACTCACGGGATGGCCGTCGCGGTAGGAGCGGCCGTCGTCATGGGGTCAGGTGTCGGGTCCGACGCCACGGACGGGGGAGTCGCCCCGGGCACTGGAGGCACCGGCATGCTGTCGGCGACGCGACAGGAGGCACCTCGGCAGGCCGCAAGCGCTCGCGTCTGGGCCGCCAGTTGCCCGACCACAGTCGGACTCGTCGAGCGCACGATGTTGTTCATCTCGTACGGGTCTGCCGTCAGGTCGTAGAGCGCCGTTCCTTCGCGGCCGTAGTTCACGTACAGCCACTCGGGTGTCCGGAGTGCGTCGTACTTCGGTGCCTCGAAGCCGGAGTAGTCCGGATCATCCGGAGTCGTGGCGGCGAGGTTCTCGGTCAGGACTCCCGTGCGCCAGGGAGTGTTTTCGGGATCGACCAGCAGGGGAACGAGGTTGCGTCCATCGAGCCAGGCGGGGGCCTGTGCATCGAGAAGGGATGTGATCGTCGGGGCAAGGTCGATGGTCGACGTGGCCGCGTCGATGGTGACGCCCTTGGCGATGCCGGGGCCGATGAAGACGGCCGGAACGACGGCATCCTCGCTGTAGGGAGTGTGCTTGCCAGAGGCGATCCGGTGCGTGCCGACGTGGTAGCCGTTGTCGCTCATGATGATGACGAGAGTGTCGCGATCGCGTCCACTGGCGCGCAACTGGTCCATGATCCGATGGAAGGAGTCCGCCATGGCCTCGGCCGATTCGAGACGGCGCACCCACAGCCGATCGAGGTTGGCGACGCGCTTGGGGCCGAGGGCCGGCTCGTTGCGGAGCCACGCCGGCTCATTCGTGCCGAACGCATTGAAGTTGGGGACCCGTGGGGCCTGGGCGCCGGTGTGCGTTCCCTTGAACCGCTGAGCGGTGGGCGCGGGGGAGTGCGGCAGGTAGGAAGCGAACTCGAGGTAGAAGGGTGACGATGCGCGGGCCAGCCACTCGGTGGCCTTGTCCGCGAGCACGTCCTCGAGGAAGTCGCCCGGCGCCTGGCCGTACTTCCGCAGCGTGCCGTTGTCGTTGAGCGTGTAGTTGTAGCCCGTGTAGGCGACCTTGCCCCGGGACGTCGTGACGAAGTTCGCCCAGCCCGGAGGCGTGTACGTCGGCTTCAGCTCCTTGCCGGGGAAGCCGTTGAGGTACTTGCCCAGATGCGAGGTGGTCACACCGGCGCGGCTCAGCCACACCGGAAGGCAGTCCTTCTGGTGCCCGAGGTCGTAGAACGTCTGCCAGCCGCCGCCGGTCTGGGGCATGTTGGAGACGACCTTGTGGTTGTGGACGTACTGGCCGCGGTAGATCGACACGCGAGACGGGCAGCACAGGGACTCGGTGACGACGAAGTTCGACAGGGTCGTGCCCTGATCCATGAACTCCCTCAGGCGCGGGACGCCGTTGAACAGGCGCCAGTCGAGGTCATCGCCCATGAGGACGACCACGTTGCGGATCTGGGAGACGTCTCCCTCGACGGCCGGGGCCTCGGCAGGGGTCGACTCGGCCGGAGGCTGGCTCGAGATGCCGGTCAGGGGTGAGGCATCGGTGGAGCCGGGACCGGTGTCGGCCTCCGCCGCCGAGGTCGCCGTGACCATGGGTGAGTCCGGCAGGAGGATGCCGGCCGCGACGATCCCGGCGACCATGACCGCAGCGGAGAGGACCGAGGCGAGGACGACCGAAGCCTTCCGGCGCGGGGGCACCTCGGTCACGTCCACTCCTGCCTGTCCTGTCGATGCCGGTGCGGGTCCGGGTGAGCACCACCGCCGAGCCCCGAGAATACGTCACCATGACGGGCGCTCCGCCCCGTCGTGCCGTCGGCTGCTCCTCGGCGCCCTGCGCGCGGGCCGTCCGAGCGCTCCGGGGTCAGGCCCGTCCCCGCTGTTAGCCTGAGGTCATGAGTGATCGCCCGGCGACGGCTCGTTCGGGCTCCGGTTCGATGGTGCTCCATATCGGCGTTCACAAGACGGGCACCACCGCCGTCCAGACGGCGCTTGCCCACTCCCGGGACGTCCTCGACCAGTGGAGCGTGCGCTACCCGGGACGTCTGATGGCCCACCGGGAGGTCGCCTCCTCGGTCATGGGCCGTCCGCTCGGGTGGCGCACCGACGGGGCGAAGCCACCCAAGCCCGGTCTGTGGGAGCGCACCGTCGCGGATGCCCGGGGCTACCGGGGCACGACGGTCATCTCCAGTGAGTTCTTCGCCGAGTCGCCCGAGGAGACGGTGCGCCGGATCGTGTCCGACGTCGGCGCCGAGAACCTCGAGGTGGTCGTCACCCTGCGCAATCTCGGGCGCATCCTGCCCTCAGCCTGGCAGCAGAACCTGAAGTCGGGGTTCGAGACCCCCTACCTGCCGTGGATCCAGCGCATGCTTTTCGCAGAGGACGAGGCCACGCGCAACACGATCTTCTGGCGACGGCACCGCCATGACGAGCTCGTCGAGCGCTGGGCCGCTGCTGTGGGAGCCGATCGAGTCACGGTCGTCGTCGTCGACGATCGGGTTCGCGAGGGGATCTTCCATCACTTCGAGGATCTGCTCGGGCTGCCGCGCAACACGCTGTACGACCGTCGCGGCGAGGTGTCCAACCGCTCGATGACGCTCGCGGAGGCGGCCTTCCTGCGCCGGCTCAACGTCGCGGTCGGGGGCGCTGCTGGCTGGCGCGCGTACCCCAATCGGGTCCAGGCCCAGATGGTCAAGGCGCTGGTCGAGGGGCGGGCACCCGAGCCTGACGAGGCCCGGTTGGCCACGCCCCAGTGGGCCCTGGACCGCGCGGCCGAGATCGCGGGGGCGATGACCGACCGGATCGAGGCCTCCGGGGTCCGCATCCTCGGTGATCCGCAGGTCCTGCGCGAGCGGCTCACCGGGCCGGAGGAGGCCGTCGACGACGTGCCGGACCTCCCGATCGACGCGGCCATCAGCACCCTCCTGGGAGCCCTCGACGCCACCCGGGCGGAGGAGGACGGCGGATCGTCCGGCCTGGCCGGCGTGACGGGCCGGGCCCGTCGCCTGCTGCGACGTCGCTGATTCAACCGATAATCGGACATTTCTCTCCGAGCCCGCTATTCACATCCGTCACATTGGCCCCACCCGGCCCTTTCGTGACAGAGTGAGGGGGTGCTTCCCCGCCGGCACGGCGACCGTGCCCTGCTCCGCCGCGCCCTGATGCCCGGGCGTGGCGGTCGCGCATCCGCCTCACCGGGGCGCCCCCTGCTGACCGCGGCGGCGCTCGTCGCGTGCGGGGCCGTGGCACTGGCCGCCCCCCTGGCCACGGCGACCGCGAGCGGGGACACCTGGCAGCCATCCACCTGGACCGGGCCCGTCGCGGGTCCACCCGTCCCCGGCGTCGGGTTGCCTCCGTCCACCGTCCCCGCCATCCCGACGCCGCTTCCTGAGGGCTATGACGTCTCACCCACCTACGAGGGCCAGGCCCAGTGCGACCCGCAGGCCAAGGTCGGCACGCAGAAGCTCGCGGACCTCATCAAGGCCACGTACGGGCAGGACGAGACGGTGTGGATCCCTCGGGCCTGCGACGTGGGCGGGCAGAGCGAGCACAAGGAGGGTCGCGCCCTCGACTGGATGGTCAGCGTGCGCACGATGCAGGAACGCGCGGACGCCGAGTCGTTCCTCGGCTGGCTGCTCGGACCGGACCAGTTCGGCCGGCCCTACGGCAACGCCATGCGTCTGGGCGTGATGTACATCGGCTGGAACGACCGCATCTGGCGTGGCTATGACATCGAGCGCGGGTGGACGGAGCTGAAGGGCTGCTTCTCCCGGACGACCACGGGAAGCGACACCGTCTGCCACCGTGACCACATCCACATCTCGCTGACGTGGGACGGGGCGTCGGGGCGCACGTCCTTCTGGGACGGCACCCCGATGGATGCGCCCTTCTGTCCGCGTGCGCGCTCATCCGCCTCGCTCGTGAGCACCGGGCGCGCGGCGGACATGGTGCCGATCGAGCCGGTTCGCGTGCTGGCGACGCGACGTGCCCTGGGCGTGCCGGAGCGATGCCGTCTCCAGCAGGACACCATCTCGGGCGACAGCAAGCGCATCTACGCCAAGGTCACGGGCATGGGTTCCGTGCCCACGGAGGGCGTGGCAGCGGTCGCGGTGAACGTGACAGCGCTGGGATCCAATGCCCCGTCCCGTATCCGCATCTGGGGTCCGGGCGAGGGGCGAAGCGACATCGTCGTCAAGGTGCCGATGAACAAGGACGCGACCGGAACCGCCATCGTCCCGGTGGCGACCGACGGAACGATCGCGCTGGCCAACGGCGCCGGCGCGACGGATGTCGCGGTCGACGTGCTCGGCTGGTACGGCCCGGGCGACGTTCCGAACGCCACCGTGGGAACGCCGGGTGAAGCGGTGCCCATGAGCGAGGAGGCGGCTCCGGCGCCGGCGCCGACGTTCGCCCCCGAGCCTCCCAAGCCGGCCGCTCCACCGGAGCCGGTCGACGAGTTCATCTCGGTCGGGGCGGAGACGGGCTACGAGTCCTCGGAGCAGGGCCCGCTCCAGCCGCAGGAGAGTCGTGTCATCGGGCTGAACGCGATCCCGGCCGAGGCCACGTCGGCGCTCGTCATGATGACGACCCGCGAGTCGACGAAGCGCGGGTCGGTGCAGATCGGAACCCCGGACAAGCAGAAGCTGGCATCGATGCGCTTCCCCAAGGGTCAGGTCAGATCCACGGTCATGGTCGTGCCCGTCCAGGGCAATCAGGTATCGATGGCGAACACCGGCAAGGGCACCGTCCACGTGCGGGTCGATGTGCTGGGCTACTCCGTCAACGATGCGCCCATCAAGGTGCGCCAGGCAGCGGGCAGCCGCATTGCCAAGGGCGCCCTCGCAGCCGAGACCCCCCTCGTCGTCGGGCCGATCACCGGTGTCGCAGGGCTGCCGAAGCGGGCGAAGCGCGTCACCGGGGTCATCCTCAAGGTGACCACACGGACGAAGGGACCCGACTCGGGCACCGTGCGCGTCTACGGGCACGAACGCGCAGCACCCGGCACGCGATCGGCTCCGGTCGATCCGACGCGACCCCAGGCGAGCCTGGTCGTCTCGGAGATCGGCGCCGACGGCAAGGTCGTCATCCACCCGTCGGTTGCGGCAAAGGTGCGGGTGCAGGTGGTCGGCTGGGTGCGCGGCTGAGGCAGGTTTCCGATCCGCGGCGGTGTCGTCCGTCCTGCCTAGGATGCGGGGGTGAGTGACGCGCTGTTCCACCTGCCGGCCGGGAGTCCTGCCGGCCGGGAGCCGCGTCCGACGTCCACTTTCGCCGAGGCACCCGCTCACGTCAGGTCACCCGAGGACCTCGTCTCCGATCTCAACCCGGCCCAGCGGGAGGCTGTCGAGCACCGCGGCGGTCCGCTCCTGATCGTCGCCGGCGCCGGCTCAGGCAAGACGCGCGTGCTCACCCGTCGGATCGCCCACCTGCTGGCGACGGGCGACGCGACGCCCGGGGAGATCCTCGCGATCACGTTCACCAACAAGGCTGCTGGCGAGATGAAGGAGCGCGTGGCTGAGCTCGTGGGCCCGCGCTCGCGTGCCATGTGGGTCTCGACCTTCCACAGCGCCTGCGTGCGGATCCTGCGCAGCGAGGCGGGTCGCCTCGGCATCCGGAGCACCTTCACCATCTACGACTCCGCCGACTCGCTGCGACTGATGACCATGGTTCTGCGCGACCTCGACCTCGATCCACGCAAGTTCCCTCCCCGGTCCTATCTCGCACAGGTGTCGAACCTGAAGAACGAGCTCATCGATGACGAGACCTTCGCTGCTCGCGCGGCGAATCCGGCGGAGCAGCAGTTGGCCGAGGCGTACCGGGAGTACCAGCGTCGCCTGCGCCAGGCCAATGCCTTCGATTTCGACGACCTCATCTCGAGCACCGTCGCGGTCCTGCAGCTCTTCCCGGACGTCGCCGAGCACTACCGCCGACGGTTCCGCCACGTGCTCGTCGACGAGTACCAGGACACCAACCACGCGCAGTACGTCCTGGTCAAGGAGCTCGTGGGCTCCGGAACCCCCGACCTGCCCCCGGGTCAGCTGTGCGTCGTCGGCGACGCGGATCAGTCGATCTACGCCTTCCGTGGGGCGACCATCCGCAACATCGAGGAGTTCGAGCGCGACTACCCCCACGCGTCCACGATCATGCTCGAGCAGAACTACCGCTCCACCCAGACGATCCTCACCGCTGCCAACGCCGTCATCTCCCGCAACGCCAGTCGCCGCGAGAAGCGTCTCTGGACGGATGCGGGAGATGGCCAGCCGATCGTGGCGTACGTCGCCGATGACGAGCACGACGAGGCGTCCTTCGTGGCCAACGAGATCGATCGGCTGTCCGACGAGCACGGCGTGTCCGCGTCCGACGTCGCCGTCTTCTACCGCACCAACGCGCAGTCCCGTTCCCTCGAGGAGATCTTCATCCGGGTCGGCCTTCCCTATCGCGTCGTGGGGGGCACGCGCTTCTACGAGCGCAAGGAGGTGCGGGATGCGCTCGCCTACCTGCGAGCGATCGCGAATCCGGACGACGAGGTCTCCCTGCGACGCATCCTCAACACGCCGAAGCGCGGTATCGGTGAGCGCGCGGAGGCCATGGTGGAGGCGTTCGCCCAGCGCGAGCGCACCACGTTCTGGTCGGCCCTCACGCGTGCGGCTGACGCGCCGGGCATCGCGACCCGCTCCCTGACGTCGATCGAGGCCTTCGTGCGGCTTCTCGAGGATCTGCGCACCCTCGTCGAGTCCGGCTCCGACCCGGCGACGGTTCTGCAGGCGGTGCTCGAGCAGAGCGGATACGTGTCGGAGCTCCAGGCCTCGACGGATCCGCAGGATGAGACCCGACTCGAGAACCTCGCCGAACTGGAGTCCGTCGCCCAGGAGTTCACGGAGGCGAATCCCGAAGGATCCCTCGCCGAGTTCCTCGAGCAGGTCGCCCTCGTGGCCGACTCCGATGAGATCCCCGACGCGGACGGCACTGGCGGTGTCGTGACCCTCATGACGCTGCACACGGCCAAGGGGCTGGAGTTTCCCGTCGTCTTCCTCACCGGCATGGAGGATGGCGTCTTCCCGCACATGCGGTCTCTGGGCGACACCCGCGAACTCGAGGAGGAGCGTCGTCTCGCCTACGTCGGGATCACGCGGGCGCGGGAGCGCCTCTACCTCTCGCGTGCGATCACGCGGTCCGCGTGGGGATCGCCGGCCTTCAACCCCCCGTCGCGATTCCTGGAGGAGATCCCGGACTCGGTGCTGGAGTGGCGGCGCGAGGAGCCGATCGGCGGCAGCGGGGGGATGGGCCCGGACCACTCCGGGGGCTATGGCTCGTCGCCAGCATCCAGCAGCGCGGCCCTGAGGCTCGGCGATCGGGTCATCGGCACGGGTCCGGTGGCCACGCTGTCGCCCGGGGATCGGGTCACCCACCAGAAGTTCGGGCTCGGCACCGTGGTCACGACGTCCGGCGTCGGTGACAAGGCGGAGGCGACGATCGACTTCGGTTCGTCGGGTGTCAAGCGGCTCCTGCTGCGCTACGCGCCGGTCGAGAAGCTCTAGTCGCGTCTCACGGCGCCAGACGGTGCGCCATGTCGGCCACCTGCCTGCCCAGCGTCTGCAGCTGGTCCACGATGTGGGGATCGGAGTCGGCTGCATTCGATCGGATGAGGCCGGCGGAGTCGTTGATCGCGACGCCGAGCGGGGTGGGCCAGCCCCGGAGCGAATGGACCACCTCCCGGAGCTGGTGGAGCGTGCCGACAGCCGTCTGCCACCCGTGGGCCACGCCGATGAGGCCCACCGCGCGGCCGTCGAGATACGGGCGCTCGTCCTGGCGAAGGTCCTCGAGGTAGTCGAGGGCGTTCTTCACCATGCCGCTGATGCCGCCGTGATAGCCGGGACTGGCGATGATCACGCCGTCGGCGCAGCGCGCCGCCTCGATGAGGGCCGTCGCCTCGGAAGTCCGCTGGCGTGACTCGGTGTCGTAGATCGGGAGCATGAGCGCGCGACCGGTCAGGAAGGTCACCGTGACGTCGGGGGCCGCCTCGGCGGCGATGCGCAGGGCGCGTTCGGTCGCCGACAGGGGAGTCGTGCTGCCGCCCAGCGCCAGCAGTGTCGGGTTCGTCACGTGTCCGAGTCTGGCATCCCCGCGCGCGATAGCGTTCGGCGGTCACGGAGCCGGGGGGATCACGGCTGTGCGAGCCGGGAGGGTCGCTGCAGGGTGCTCCCCACGGCAGAGTATCGTCCGCCCTGATCACTTACTTGGAAGTCCTAGTACCTAGGTGCCCCCGCACCGGACGCGCACCGGAGGAGACCGCGTGGATCTGTACGAGTACCAAGCCAAGCACCTGTTCGACTCGCACGACATCCCCGTCACGCCCGGGGAGGTGTGCTCGACGCCGGATGCTGCGCATGAGGCCGCCCGCAAGATCGGCTCGGCCGTCGTGGTCAAGGCGCAGGTGAAGACGGGTGGCCGCGGCAAGGCCGGCGGCGTCAAGCTCGCCGACACGCCCGAGGATGCCCAGGCCAAGGCCGATGCGATCCTGGGCATGGACATCAAGGGCCACACGGTCTACAAGGTGCTCGTCACCCAGGCCAGCGACATCGCTGCCGAGTACTACGTCTCGTTCCTGCTCGACCGGGCCAACCGCGCCTTCCTCGCCATGGCGAGCGTCGAGGGCGGCATGGACATCGAGGAGGTCGCGGCCACCAAGCCTGAGGCGCTTGCCCGGATTCGCGTGGATGCGCTCGAGGGCTGCACGGAGGCCAAGGCGCGCGAGATCGCCGACGCGGCGAAGTTCCCCGAGGCGGTCAAGGACCAGGTGGTGGTGATCCTCCAGAAGCTGTGGGAGGTGCTCGTCGAGGAGGATGCGACGCTCGTCGAGGTCAATCCGCTGATCCTCGATCCCCACGGCACCGTCCTCGCGCTCGACGGCAAGGTCACGCTTGACGGCAACGCGCACTACCGTCATGCGTCGCACGAGGACTTCATCGATCGTGACAACACCGATCCGATCGAGCTCCGAGCCAAGGAGTTCGACCTCAACTACGTCAAGCTCTCGGGCGAGGTCGGCATCATCGGCAACGGGGCGGGCCTGGTGATGAGCACGCTCGATGTCGTCGCCTACGCGGGGGAGGAGTTCGGCGGCGTGAAGCCGGCGAACTTCCTCGACATCGGTGGAGGTGCGAGCGCCGAGGTCATGGCGAACGGACTCGACATCGTCCTGAACGATCCCGAGGTCAAGGCCTGCTTCGTCAATGTCTTCGGCGGCATCACCGCGTGCGACGCGGTCGCCAACGGCATCCTCAAGGCGCTCGAGATGCTCGAGGGCAAGGGCGTGGAGCTGACCAAGCCCATCGTCGCGCGTATTGACGGCAACAACGCTGTCGAGGGCCGGCGCATCCTGAACGAGGCAAACCATCCGCTCATCGAGCTGGTCGAGACGATGGACGATGCGGCCCGCCGTGTCGCCCAGCTCGCGGCCGGGAAGTAGAGGACGACACACCATGGCTATCTGGCTCGATGGAAACTCCAAGATCATCGTTCAGGGCATGACCGGCTCTGAGGGCACCAAGCACACGCGTCGCATGGTCGCGTCCGGCGCCAACGTCGTCGGCGGCGTCAACTCGAAGAAGGCCGGCGAGGACGTCGACGGCATCCCCGTCTTCGCGTCCGTGGCTGAGGCCATGGCTGAGACAGGTGCCAATGTCAGCGTGCTCTTCGTGCCCCCGCGATTCACCAAGGATGCGGTCGACGAGGCTGTCGACGCGAAGATGCCCCTCGCGGTGGTCATCACCGAGGGGGTGCCCGTTCATGACACCGCCCAGTTCTTCCAGTACGCGCAGAACTCCGGATCCACTCGGATCATCGGACCCAACTGCCCCGGAATCATCAGTCCCGGCAAGTCCAATGCCGGCATCATCCCGGCCGACATCACCAAGGCGGGCCGGATCGGGCTGGTCTCGAAGTCGGGAACGCTGACGTACCAGATGATGTACGAGCTCCGCGACATCGGCTTCTCCACCTGCGTCGGCATCGGCGGTGACCCGATCATCGGCACGACGCACATCGACTGCCTTGCGGCCTTCCAGGAGGATCCCGAGACGGATGCGATCGTCATGATCGGCGAGATCGGCGGCGACGCCGAGGAGCGGGCGGCGGCCTTCATCAAGGACAACGTCACCAAGCCGGTGGTCGGCTATGTCGCGGGCTTCACGGCACCCGAGGGCAAGACGATGGGCCATGCCGGCGCCATCGTCTCCGGCTCGGCGGGCACCGCTGCGGCCAAGCAGGAGGCTCTCGAAGCCGTGGGCGTCAAGGTCGGCAAGACGCCGTCCGCGACGGCCGCCCTCATGCGGGAGATCATGACCGGCTGACCGGCTGACCGGCTGATCGGGGAGCTCGGCATGCCTGAGACGTGGACGCCGCTGCTCATCGGCGTCGTCGCGGTCGGTGTGCTCCTCTACGGATTCTCCAAGACGGCGATGCCCGTGGCGGGCGTGCTCGCCGGGCCTCTGCTGGCTGCTGGACTGGGCGCGACGGAGGCCGCCGGTCTGATGGTGCCTCTCCTGCTCCTCGGTGACCTCTTCGCCCTCGCGTACTACCGGCAGCACGCCGACTGGTCCCTGATCCGTCGGCTCGTCCCCGGGGTCCTGATCGGCTTCGCCGTGACCGCGGTGCTGTTCGCGTTTCTCTCGACGCAGGCGCTCGGTCGCATCATCGGCGTCCTGATCCTGGCCTCGGTCCTCCTCGAGCTCTGGCGTCGCTGGCAGGAGAGGCACGGGGGCCAGCTCGCGCCCCTGCGCTCGTGGGCGGGCATCGCCTTCTTCGGGACGCTCGCAGGCATGACGACCATGGCCGCGAACGCCGGCGGTGCTGCGATGACGCTCTACCTGGTGAAGATGCGGGTGCCGATGCTCGCGTTCATGGGGACGTCGGCCTGGTTCTTCTTCATCCTGAACCTGGTGAAGGTGCCCGTCATCGGTGGCCTGGGCTTGATCACGCCTGAGTCGCTGATGCTCGACCTGTGGCTCAGCCCCCTGATCGTCCTGGGCGCCCTCATCGGAGTGTTCGTCTTCCGTCGCATGGATGAGAAGGTCTTCACCTACATCGCGCTCGCACTCAGCGGACTCGTGGCGATCTGGCTCGTGGTGCACGGCTGAGCCCCCGCAGGGGCGTAGTGTCCGCACACCAGAGCACTGCCCCGTCTCTGGCGGACGGCGAAGGACGACACGATGCTCGAGCGCACGCCCGCCTGGCTGCTCGCCGTCGTGGCCATGCTCTCGGTCCAGTTCGGGGCAGCCGTCTCGATACACCTGTTCGACGACGTCGGTGTCGGCGGCACGGCATGGCTGCGCCTGTCGCTCAGTGCGGTCGTCCTGATCCTGCTCGTCCGACCGCGCTACTGGCGCTGGTCGGTGCGCGACCTGCGCACCCCGATCCTGCTCGGCGTCGTGTCGGCCGGCATGACGTTGAGCTTCCTCGCGGCCATCGACCGCCTGCCGCTCGGCACTGTCGTCGCGATCGAGTTCCTGGGACCCCTCACGGTGGCGGCGCTCAACAGCCGCAGTCGTCGTGCTCTCGCGTGGCCCGCGCTCGCCCTCGTCGGCGTGGTCCTGCTCACCGAGCCGTGGCGATCCGAGGTGGACCTGTGGGGGATCGCGTTCGCCGGCGTCGCGGCGGTCGGCTGGGCGCTGTACGTCGTCATCACGCAGCGGGTGGGTGACCGATTCGAGGGACTGTTCGGGCTCTCGGTGTCGATCCCGGTGGCCGCACTGGTCACGGCGGTGGTGGGTGTCCCGCAGGCGTGGGGGAACCTCACGCTCGACGTCATCCTCATCGCGCTGGGAGCGGCGATCCTGCTGCCCCTGATTCCCTGGACCCTCGAGTTCCTCGCGCTCCGACGTCTCACCAAGTCCGCCTTCGGAACGCTGATGTCGCTCGAGCCGGCCTTCGCCGTGATGGTCGGGGTCGCCGTGCTGGGGCAGTCGACCGGAGTCCTGGACCTGATCGGCGTCGCCTGCGTGATGGTGGCAGCCGTGGCGTCAGCGCGAGGCGGGCAGCGGGATCTCGAGCGTCCGGATCTGGAGTCGCCGATCACCTGACTCCCGAGTCCGGCTCCTGCTGCTCGCGTGGCGGTGCGTCCTCGACGAGGTGCCGCCTGAGATTCTGTCCGGGTGAGCGCGCCCACCAAGCCCCCGGTCTCGGAGGAGCCGGGCGATCGCCGCCAGGACCCGATCACTCGAGTGCGTGCGTGGTGGAAGGAGCGCTCGACCCCCGGTCGTCCGCGTCAGGAGGGGCGTCTCGGGCGGCTGCTCCGCCAGCCCTGGCTGCTGGGCCTCGCGGCGGCGCTGTGGTCGGCCGTCATCGGCCTCGTCCTCGCGGCTCTGCCCATGGTCGTCATCTGGCTCGGCTCGGCGGACACCGGTGCCCTGGAGGCCCTTCGACTGGGCGGGCTCCTGTGGCTGGTCGCCAACGGCGCCCAGATCGCGATCGCGGGCGTCTCGATCACCCTGCTGCCGTGGGGTCTGGTGATCATCCCCCTGGTGCTCCTCGGCTACTCGGGCAGCTGGGCCGCGCGGAGGTCCGGGGTCACGCGGATCCCGCGCCTGGTCTGGGTGGTCGTGCCCGGTGCCGTGCTCTATGCCCTGATCGCGGCCGCCGTCACCCAAGCGACCTATGAGCCGACCTCGCGGGTCGATGTGCTCGATGCCGTCGTGCGATCACTCGTCCTCTCCGCGGTCGCGCTGTCCTGGGGTGCCGTCTGTGGATCCGGTGCCCTGCGCCGGGTGGGCATTCCCCCGGTCGTCACCGTCCCGCTCCGCGCGGGATTCGCGGCTCTGGCCGTCCTCGCCGGGGCAGGTGCCGTGGCGGCCACGATCTCCCTCGTCCTCCACATCGACGATGCCATCACGATGACCCAGGCGCTGAGCCCGGGCATCGGCGGAGGTGTGGGACTCCTTCTGCTCGGGATCGCCTACGTGCCCGTCGTCGCCACGTGGGGCGCCGCCTACGTGATCGGTGCGGGCCTGTCGTTGGGGCCGGACGTGACGATGTCGCCCTTCCTGGCAGCGGGCGCTCCCGTGAGCCTCCCGCCCTTCCCCCTCCTGGCCGCGCTCCCGGGGCAGGCCCCTCCGATGGCCTGGCTGCTGCCCATCACCGGCATCCTGGCCGGAGTCCTGGCGGGCGCCCTCATCGGCCGCCGACTGCGGCAGGAGCAGCGGCTCGTGCGTGTGGCCGGCGCGGGTGCGGCGGCCTTCATCGCCGGGGCTGGCATGGCGCTCCTCGCGTGGCTCTCCTCGGGGTCGCTGGGCACGGCCTCCCTCGCCGCGCTGGGCCCGGATCCCGCCGTCGTCGCGGTCCTCACTGTCGTGCTCGTCTCGATCGGGTCGGTCCCCGCAGCGCTGGTGCCGAGCCCGCCCGCACGCCCCAGCCTCCAGGTGGCCACTCCGACGGATCAGTCCGATGTCCCGGCGGTGCACGGGAGTGACGAGGTGACGGTCGACGCCGGTGGCATCGACACGGGTATCGGGGACGGCGAGCGGCGATGAGCGATCCGATCGGTCCCGTGCGGGTTCAGGTGGGCGCAGCAGTGTCCTGGACGATGACGGCCCTGCGCACGGACCTGCTGGCCTTCCTCGTTCTCGCGATCATCCCCGTGGTCCTCACGGCGGCGCAGGGCATCGGCACCACGTCGCTCCAGAATCTGCTGCTGGACTGCATCAACCCTCAGACGCCAGGCCAGCAGAACGCATGCGCTCTCGCCCTGAGCCCCTCGTCACTGGCTCCGGTCCTGCTGTCCGTGGTCCTCGTGTTCGCTGCGTACGTGGCGCAGGTGGGTGTCATGCGCGGAGCCCTCGGCCGCACTCGAGGCCAGTCCCCGAGCTTCGCCGACATGCTCGAGTCCCGGCACTTCGGATCGTTCGCCGGCTACGTCATCCTCTATCGGGTCGCGATGTTCGTGGGACTCGCCCTGTGCATCCTCCCCGGACTCCTCGTCCTCGTCTTCTTCCAGTTCGGGCCCTACCTCATCCTCGACCGCGGCATGGGGATCCGTGAGGCTGCTCGCACGAGTGCGTCGATGGCCGCGCGGAATCTGGGTCCGGTGGCGATCGTGGCCATGGTCGTCGCCCTCCTCGAGTTGATCGGGGGCCTGTTCTTCGGCCTCCCGCTGCTGGTGACCCTGCCCATCGCGGCCCTGTTCACCGCCCACGTCTACCGCCAGCTTCAGGGCCAGCCCGTCACCTGAGTCGGCCGTTCTCCGGCCGATAGGGTCGAGTCGTGCCCGCGCGACTCGTCCTGCTCGCCTCGGGCTCGGGCACCCTGGTGCAGTCCGTGCTCGATGCAGCGGGATCGGGCGTGCTGCCCTGCGAGATCGTCGCGGTGGGCTCGGACGTCCCGGATGCCGGGGCATTGGAGCGGGCCGTGCAGGCCGGGACATCGACGTTCGTCGTGGAGCCCGGTGATTTCCCCGATCGCTCGGAGTGGAACGCAGCCCTGCTCGCGCAGGTGACGAGCTTCGCGCCCGACTGGATCGTCTGCGCCGGGTTCATGCGCATCCTCGGAGCCGAGGTGGTGGATGCCTTCCACGGTCGCATCGTCAACACCCACCCCGCCCTGCTGCCGGCCTTCCCCGGCGCGCACGGGGTGCGCGATGCCCTCACCTACGGGGTCAAGGTCTCGGGCTGCACCGTCCATCTGATCGACCACGGCGTCGATACCGGGCCGATCCTCGCGCAGCGCGCGGTCGACATCCGTCCGGACGATGACGAGGCCTCACTGCACGAGCGCATCAAGACCGTCGAACGCGAACTGCTGGTCCAGACGCTGGCCGGCCTGGTGGGAGGAAACACGTGAGTGACGACACTCGGCGCCCTGTGCGTCGCGCCCTGGTCTCCGTCTACGACAAGGCCGGTCTGGAGGAGCTCGCGCGCGGGCTGGCGGCCGCGGGCGTCGAGATCGTGTCGACGGGCTCGACAGCCTCGACCATCGCCTCTGCGGGTGTGCCCGTCACCCCAGTGGGGGACGTCACGGGCTTCCCCGAGTGCCTGGATGGCCGGGTCAAGACACTCCATCCGCACGTGCACGGGGGTCTCCTGGCGGACCTGCGCAAGGAGTCCCATCGAGAGCAGCTCGACGAACTCGGGATCACCCCGTTCGAACTCGTCGTGGTGAACCTGTACCCCTTCGAGCAGACCGTGGCGTCGGGAGCGGGGATCGACGACTGCGTGGAGCAGATCGACATCGGCGGACCGGCCATGGTGCGTGCCTCGGCCAAGAACTACGCGAATGTCGCCATCGTGACGTCGCCTCGGCGGTACGCCGACGTCCTGGCTGCTGTCGCCGATGGCGGCTTCACCCTGGAGCAGCGGGCAGCACTGGCGGCGGAGGCGTTCTCGCACACGGCGACCTACGACATCGCCGTGGCATCGTGGCTCGGTCGTGAGGTGGCTCCGGCGCAGGACGGCTTCTCGCCGTGGATGGGCGCAGCATGGCGGCTGGGTGAGGTCCTGCGCTACGGCGAGAACCCGCATCAGAGCGCGGCGGTCTACCGTTCCGCGCATCACGAGCCCGCCCTTGCCGGAGCAGCGCAGCTTCAGGGCAAGGAGATGTCCTACAACAACTATGTCGACGCCGATGCGGCCCGACGTGCCGCATACGACCACACCGAGCCGGCTGTCGCCATCATCAAGCACGCCAACCCCTGCGGTATCGCCGTCGGCATCGATATCGCCGAGGCGTATCGCAAGGCCTTCGACACCGATCCGGTCTCGGCCTTCGGGGGAGTCGTCGCGGCCAACCGCGAGGTCTCGCGCGAGATGGCGGAGGTCATGGCCGACGTGTTCACCGAGGTGGTCGTTGCTCCTGCCTACGAGCCGGGAGCGCTCGAGGTCCTCTCAGCCAAGAAGAACCTGCGCGTGCTCCAGGTCGAGGGTCCGCACATGGGCCGCCGCATGGAGGTGCGCACGATCTCGGGGGGCGTGCTCGTGCAGTCGGTCGACACCATCGAGGCGGACGGGGACGATCCGTCCTCGTGGACGCTGGTGTGCGGAGAGCCCGCGGATGCCATGACCCTGCGTGACCTGGAGTTCGCCTGGCGTGCCTGCAGATCGGTCAAGTCCAATGCCATCCTCCTGGCCCGAGAGGGTGGCGCGGTCGGGGTCGGCATGGGACAGGTGAATCGGGTCGACTCGGCCCGTCTCGCCGTCGAGCGCGCCGGTGATCGTGCAGCCGGATCGGTCGCGGCCTCGGATGCGTTCTTCCCGTTTCCCGACGGGCTCGAGGTCCTCACGGCGGCAGGGGTGCGGGCCATCGTGCAGCCGGGCGGCTCGGTGCGAGACGAGGAGGTCATCGCCGCGGCACGAGCGGCGGGGGCCACGATGTATCTCACGGGCACCCGGCACTTCTTCCACTGATCGATGGAGTCGCAGGCTGCGCCGGGACCGGCGTCCCGCTCCCGGTCGATGCGGGCACGTCGCGCGGCTCCGTACCTCGCCGCCTTCAGCATCGGCGTCCTGAGCTCCGTTCAGTCGCGGATGAACGGGGGCCTGGCCCTGCTGTGGGAGAACCCTCGGCAGGCGGCGGTCTACAGCTTCGGCACGGGTCTCATCGCGCTGACCCTGATCATGCTCGTGTCGCCGCCCGTGCGGCGGGGGATCGTGACGATCTGGCGCTCCCTGCGCGGTGGTGAACTGCGATGGTGGGAGGTCATCGGTGGCTTCCTCGGTGGACTGTTCGTCCTCGCGCAGAGCTCGATCGTCCCCGTGGCCGGAGTCGCAGCATTCGCGGTCGGGGTCGTGGCCGGTCAGACGGCCAATTCCCTGCTCGTGGATCGTCTCGGCGTCGGCCCTCGCGGTCGCATCGCCGTGTCGGGCGCTCGGCTCGTGGCGGCGGGTCTGGCGGTCCTGGCGGTGCTGGTGGCCGTCGGTGCGGATCTCCCGAGTGCGGGGGTGGCCGCTGTCCTGCCGATCGTGGCTGCGTTCGGGGTGGGTGTGCTCATCGCCTTCCAGCAGGCCATCAACGGAGGTGTCACGGTGGCATCCGGGCAGCCGCTGTCGGCCACGTGGCTCAACTTCGCCTTGGGCACTCTTCTGCTGGTCGTGGTGTTCGTCGTCTCGCTCCTGACGGGCGGGGACATCTCACCCTTCGGCGGCGGTCACCCTCTCCTGTACCTCGGCGGCCTCGTCGGGCTCGTCTTCATCGCCTTCGCTGCGTGGGCCGTGACGAAGATCGGCGTTCTGGTGACGTCCCTGCTGGCGATCTCCGGCCAGCTCACGTCGGCAGTCGCCCTCGACATCTGGCTCCCGACGGCCAGCAGTCACCTCACCGTGGGGCTCGTCCTGGGAGTCATCCTCGCCTTCGTGGCCGTGCTCATCGGCACTCGGCGCACCGTCGGCGGCTGAGGCGTCCTCGGGGTGATGGAAGAATCAGCGGCATGACAGCGACGATTCTCGACGGCAAGGCGACGGCTGCAGCAGTGAAGGCGGACCTCGCCCGTCGGGTCGAGGCGTTGAGATCACGGGGGATCACGCCGGGCCTGGGCACCGTCCTGGTCGGCGATGACCCGGGATCCCACGCCTATGTGGGTGGCAAGCACCGGGACTGTGCTGAGGTCGGCGTCGAGTCGATCCGTGTCGACCTTCCGGCAGAGACCACGCAGCAGGAGCTCGAGGACGAGATCCGGCGCCTCAACGCTGACCCGTCCGTCACCGGCTACATCGTGCAACTGCCGCTGCCGCGGCACCTGGATGCGAACCGCGTGCTCGAGCTGATGGACCCCGCGAAGGATGCCGACGGGCTCCATCCCATGAACCTCGGTCGCCTCGTGCTGGGAGAACCCGCGCCGCTGCCCTGCACTCCCCGAGGGATCGTGGAGCTGCTGCGCCGGTACGACGTCGCGATCGACGGGGCCGAGGTGGTCGTCGTCGGTCGCGGGGTGACGGTCGGCCGTCCGCTCGGACTGCTCCTGACCCGCCGATCGGAGAATGCCACCGTCACCCTCTGCCACACCGGGACGAAGGACCTCGCGACGCACCTGCGCACGGCCGACATCGTCGTCGCCGCCGCCGGCGTCCCGCGACTCATCACCGGTGATGTCGTCAAGCCGGGAGCAGCCGTGCTCGACGTGGGGATCACCCGCACGGATGAGGGGCTCGTCGGGGACGTCGCTGCCGACGTGCGCGAGGTCGCCGGCTTCGTCGCCCCCATGCCCGGTGGTGTGGGCCCGATGACCCGGGCGATGCTCATCGCGAACGTCGTCGAGGCGGCTGAACAGGGATGAAGGCGCTGGGCCCACCACTGGGGGGCTCGCCATTCGGACCACCGTCGTCGCCCGTTGGCCATGGAGCGGCATGAGGAGCTAGTGCGTACGATCTCATCATCATGCAGCCGCGTCTGAGGTCAGCACTGGACTCGCTTCCCGCCTACAAGGCGGGCAAGCCTGCTCGCTCGGTGGAGGGCGTGACCTCGTACAAGCTCTCGAGCAACGAGAATCACCACCTTCCCCTGCCCTCGGTGCTTCGGGCGGCTGAGCAGGCCCTGGGCGATCTGCATCGCTACCCGGACTTCGCCTCGACGGCGCTGGTCGAGGCCCTGGGGCAGCACTTCTCCGTGCCGGTTGAGGACATCGCGGTCGGCACGGGCAGCGTGGGCCTGCTGCAGCAGTTGATCCAGATCACGAGCGAACCGGGCACGGGCGTCGTCTACGCATGGCGCTCCTTCGAGGCCTATCCGATCGTGACGCAGATCGCCGGGGCCACGGCGCAGGCGGTACCGCTCGATGCGCACGATCGTCATGACCTCGAAGCCATGCTGGCCGCGATCGACGACACGACCCGGATCGTCCTGATCTGCAACCCCAACAATCCGACGAGCACCGCTGTCGATCGTGCGGCTCTCGATGCCTTCGTGTCCTCGGTTCCCGGCGATGTGCTCGTCGTCCTCGACGAGGCCTACCGGGAGTTCGTCGACGCCAGTCGCATTCCCGACGGGCTGGACTACTACCGGGAGTACGAGAACGTCGCCGTCCTCCGTACCTTCTCCAAGGCTTACGGTCTCGCGGCCCTGCGCGTCGGCTACTGCGTCGCGCATGAGCCGGTCGCGGAGGCCCTGCGCAAGGTCCAGGTTCCCTTCGGAGTGTCGACCGTGGCGCAGGCCACGGCCATCGCCTCCCTCGCGGCCGAACCCGAGCTGCTCGAACGCGTGGGACTCATCGCCCTGGAGCGCGATCGGCTCATGGCAGGCCTGACGAGTCTGGGTCTGGTCCCCGCGGAGTCGGAGGCCAACTTCCTGTGGTTGAGGCTCGGGGATTCCACGTTGGCCTTCTCCGAGTTCTGCTCCGACCGCGGTCTCAGCGTCAGGCCGTTCCCGGGGGAGGGCGTGCGCATCACGGTCGGCGAGCCGCCCGCGAATGATCAGGTGCTCG
Organism: uncultured Bifidobacteriaceae bacterium; assembly: GCA_964597445.1. Lineage (GTDB taxonomy): Bacteria > Actinomycetota > Actinomycetes > S36-B12 > S36-B12 > UBA10649. The sequence goes on from CAZQXO010000018.1 coordinate 37,604, forward strand.
CCGCCGCCGCGGACTGGGTGGCAGGCCCAGGAGCCTGAGCCCAGCGGCCCGCCCGTGACAGGATGGCGGCATGGCGGCCAGAGGTGGTGACGACAACGTCATCCCGCTCCGCCGGTCACGATCGCGTGCCTGGCTGAGGGAGTGGCCCATCACCCTCGTCCTCGCTGGCGTCGCCCTCGCCATGATCCTCATCGCGCTCGACTCCTTCCGCCGTGGATGCGTCGTCCTGTCCGCCAGCGTTCTGCTCGCCGCCTTCCTCCGGCTCCTCCTGCCGGACGAGGACGCGGGCATGCTCGCTGTGCGCACGAAGAAGATCGACGTCATCACCCTCGGCCTGCTGGGGATCGGCGTCACTGTCTTCACGTTCTGGGTTCCACCGCCGAGCTGACGCTCGCCGGCTCTCACGACCGAGG
>CAZQXO010000018.1:38116-39526 GCA_964597445.1 uncultured Bifidobacteriaceae bacterium
CGAGCTGACGCTCGCCGTCGCGATGTGACCTGTCGCACACCCCTCGCGAGGGGTCGCTCCTGCCTCGTCCCCCCTCGTTGCGCTGCGATATCTTGACGTCAAGATTTCCCCCATCTCGCGTCTGGAAGGGCTCGTCCATGGCTCGCAGCGGCAAGGTCTCCGTCATCGGAGCAGGGTTCTACGGATCGACGACCGCGCTGCGGCTCGCCGAGTACGACATCTTCGAGACGGTCGTGCTGACCGATGTCATCGAGGGCAAGCCCGAGGGCATCGCCCTCGACATCAACCAGTCCCGATGGATCGAGGGCTACGAGACCACGATGGTGGGTCAGACCACGGGCCCCAACGGGGAGGGCTACGACGTCATCGCCGGGTCGGAGATCGTGGTCATCACGGCGGGCCTGCCGCGAAAGCCGGGCATGAGCCGCATGGACCTCATCGAGACCAACGCCAAGATCATGCGCAATGTCGCGGAGAACATCGCCAAGTTCGCACCGGACTGCGTCATCATCAACGTGGCCAACCCGCTCGACGAGATGACGGCCCTGGCCCAGATCGTCACCGGATTCCCGCACCATCGCGTGATCGGTCAGGCGGGCATGCTCGACACCGCCCGCTTCACGCACTTCGTGGCCGAGAAGCTGGACGTGCCCGTCGCCTCGGTGACGACGCTGACCCTGGGATCGCATGGCGACACGATGGTCCCGGTGGCCTCGGCCTGCGTCGTCGACGGCAAGCCCCTAAGCGACATCCTCTCCGAGGCCGAGATCACGGAGCTCGTGGAGCGCACGCGCAATGGCGGCGCGGAGATCGTGGCGCTGCTCAAGACCGGATCCGCCTACTACGCGCCGTCGGCAGCAGCCGCCCGCATGGCCAAGGCCGTTCACGAGGACTCCGGCGCCGTCATGCCGGTCTGCGCTTGGGTTGACGGCGAGTACGGGCTCTCCGGCGCCTATCTCGGAGTCGAGGCCAAGATCGGCCGCCAGGGCATCGCCCAGGTGGTGGAGACCCCGCTGACCGAGTCCGAGCGAGTCCTGCTCGGTGAGGCCTACGAGGCCGTGAAGGCCAAGCAGGCCGACGTCAAGGACATGTGACCGAGCACGACCGAGCGAAGGAAGCAACCCGCATGGCGAAGATCAAGGTGGAGAACCCCGTCGTCGAGCTCGACGGCGACGAGATGACACGCATCATCTGGCAGTTCATCAAGGACGAGCTCATCCTCAAGTACCTGGACGTGGACCTCAAGTACTACGACCTCGGCATTGAGTACCGCGATGAGACGGATGACCAGGTCACCATCGACGCGGCTCACGCGATCCAGAAGTACGGCGTAGGCGTGAAGTGCGCCACCATCACGCCGGACGAGGCGCGTGTGGAGGAGTTCGGCCTGAAGAAGATGTGGAAGTCGCC
>CAZQXO010000019.1:0-32473 GCA_964597445.1 uncultured Bifidobacteriaceae bacterium
TGACGGCTTCCCGCTGGGTGTGCGGCTGGAGTTCCGGGGCCGGACGCTTGCGCATGAGGCGCGGAACGATCAGGGCTGGGATGAGGGCGCCAGCGAAGAAGATGACGGTCATCCACAGCAGGTAGGTCGTGTCCAGCCGATCGACGGTCGTGGCCCCCGCCCACGTCGGTGGATTGATCAGGGTCCACGACAGCATCACGGGTACGAGCAGAGCGGACTTGTGAAGTCCGAAGCGCGACATGCGCCCCACCATCAGGCACATCAGTGCCATGAGCGCAGCACCCGATACTGGCGACTGGCCCGCGACGATGGAGAGCGGGGCGACGAAGCCCATCACGAAGGCGATGACCACGGCGTAATGGCGACCGCCGGCGAATGCGGCTGCTATCCCGACGATGGCCGGAATGGAGGCCCAGACAGCGGCCTCCTGCGGCTCACCCGTGGCCACCCACGTCACGAGGAGCATCACGACGGCCGGGAGCAAGGTCAGCAGGACGATCCCGAGGACCAGAATCACGCGCCGCTTCACAGGCATCTTCGCCTGGGATGCCTGAGAGCCGGACGCATGCGGATCGGTGGCAGTCACGTGCGCAGCCTAGGGGCTCGCAGGGCGTGCAGAAGCGTGTTGGGGCATCCTGCACACTGCTCTCATGCGGATCCTTCTCGAGCACGTCACCGTGACGTCATCGGAGCAGGATCGCCTGCATCTGCGACTGGACCGGGTGGAACTGCCGACGGGCGCGGATCCGGTGAGCACGGGCTTCAGCCTGCACCCCGAGGCGCTCTCGCACTCGACGTCCTGGCGCGCCGAGGCCGATGCTCTCATCCTGACCTTCATCCATGTGCTGAAGGACGACTCACCCTTGGACACCACCTGGGTGGGCACCCCTGAGGAGCTCGAGTCACTCCCCTCTGCCTGCCACGCCGTCCGGCACCTCCACTTCCTCCGATTCACTGATGATGACATCGCCGCATGGCCGGACATCGAGGGATTCTGGAGCGTGGCGCAGCAGGTCGCCGATCACCACTACCCGGCGGTGGCGGGGCTGCTGTTCCAGCACGGGCTCACGGCCGGCCCTGATTTCGTCATCTGATCACCCCCGCCTGATCTCGGACACCGCGGGGGCACGGAGCATTCGGGCGCGGTTGGATGGGCTCATGGACCCCACCTTCACCCTCGCCGCCGCATCGTCCGATCCGCTGACTGTCCGCCGACTCGGCTTCGGAGCCATGCGCATCACCGGACCGGGTATCTGGGGTCCACCGGCTGACCATGACACCGCCATCGCCGTCCTGCGTCGCTCAGGTGAACTTGGCGTCGATCTCATCGACACAGCAGACGCCTACGGCCCGGACGTGAGCGAGGATCTCATCCGCGAAGCCCTGCATCCGTATGACGGGATCGTCATCGCGACCAAGGGCGGCCTGACGCGGCAGGGACCCGATGCGTGGGAACCCGTGGGCCGGCCCGCGTACCTGCGCCAATGCGTACAGATGTCCCTGCGACGACTCGGAGTCGAGCGCATCGACCTGTGGCAACTGCATCGAATCGATCCGCATGTGCCGGCCGACGAGCAGTTCGGCGTCATCGCCGATATGCAGCGCGAGGGCCTGATCCGACACGTCGGCCTCTCCGAGGTCACGATCCAGGACGTCATCGACGCGCAGCGGCACTTCCCTGTCGTGTCGGTGCAGAACCTCTACAACGTCGCCGATCGAAGTGCCGAGCCGCTGGTGGATCACTGCGAGCAGCACGGCATCGGCTTCATTCCGTGGTTCCCCCTCGGTGGCCGCGGCCTGGCGCAGGACGGGAGCGCGCTCACGATGATCGCGGCACGTCTCGGCGCAACACCCGGACAGGTCGCACTCGCCTGGCTGCTGCAGCGCTCCCCCGTCATGCTGCCGATCCCGGGCACGGGTTCGATCGCGCACCTCGAGGAGAACTGCGCCAGTGCGGATCTCGTGCTCGACGACGCCACGGTCTCGGAGCTCGACGCGCTCGGTGCGAGCTGACTAGCGCTCCACCAGCTCACGCATTCCGCTAGCGCTCCACCAGCTCACGGATTGCGCTAGCGCTCCACCAGCCACACCTTCCGCAGCGGCTCCTCGATCTCCCACACCGTTCGCGTCCCCGCATAGAGCACGCCCACGGTCCCTGGGGCGAGCGGCAGCACCGAGCCGTCCTCGAGGATCACACGACCTGAGCCGGAGATGACGACGAACACCTCGTCAGTCTCGACATCCGTCGATCGCCCTGCATCGTGCTCCCACACGCCCACCTCGAAAGCATCGGTCCGGGCGAGCACCGTGACACCCGTGGCGACCGGACCATCAGGGCACTGCGCAGCGGGGAGGTCGCGCAGGGCGACCTCGGTGGTCATCGCATCGAACACCGCATCGAGGGCCATGCCGCCATCCTCGCCCGCGAGAGGCTCACATCGAGTCAATGACCTCGATGGTCTCGAGTGTCGGGTCGCTGCTGTAGGCGACGCGACCGACCTTGGCCGCCGCGTGGATCGCCTCGACCGTCTCCTGCGTGACCCGCTCACCGGGTGCCAGCAGCGGCACTCCCGGGGGGTAGGGGCAGAACTGCTCGGCGCTGACCTCGCCGATCGCCTCGCTCAGCCGGATGCGTCGCCGATCAGCGAAGAAGGCCTCGCGGGGAGTGACGACAACCTCGGGCTCCACCCGCCATACGGCCAGAGGTGCCATGGGGCGACTCTCGCGACGCATCGACTCGAGCATGCCGATGAGCAGGTCGGTGAACTCCCCGATCCACTCAGGTTCGTCGGCCACGCTGGCGGTGAAGACGATCGTGTCGAGGTCGGCCGATTCAGGACCGTGGCCGATGTCGAACAAGGCGTTGCCCAGCGCTGTGCCGTTGACGCCTGTGCCCGGAAGGATCAGCGTGAGCTTCATCGGGTCGACCCGGCAGCCGGCGTTGGTGTCATCGAGCACGATGAGTCCGGGCACAGCCGCGAGCCTGCAACGCGCCTCCTCCACCGCCTCGATGATGAGGGCGAGACGCTCCCGGCCACCTCGCGCCATGGCTGCCCGCGTGCCGTCGATCGAAGCGAACAGCGTGCCTGAGGGTGAGGTCGTCGTCGTGAGATCGACCCAGCGATCCATCGTCGCATGGTGCACGAAGCCCCGTCCCTCGCGGATCGACACCACGGCCGTCTGCGAGTAGCCGGTGAGGGCCTTGTGGACGCTGGTGACGCTGACGTCGGCGCCGTTGCGGATCGCTCCGCCCTCGGGAAGGAAGTCGAGGTGGGCGCCCCACGCCTGATCGATGATGAGTGCCTGGCCCCGCTCGTGCGCGGCCTCCGCCAGGCTGGCCACGTCCGACATCGTCCCGACGTAGCTCGGGGAGGTCGCGAAGAAGCCGTTGACCTCCGCCGTGACGGATCGGATGGCGTCGGCGTGCATGCCGATGGGCAGGTGGAACTCCGGATGCAGGCGTGGGTAGATCCACACGGGCACGGCGCCGCTGATGACGAGCGCGGCCTGGGTGCTGCGATGCGAGGTCCGGTCGATCGCGATCGGGACACCGCGATCAGCCACCATGCCCACGGCCGTGATGTTGCCCTGAGAGGACCCCCCGACCAGGAACCGGCAGAAGTCCGCGCCCACCTGCTCCGCCCACAGCGACTCGGCCTGGCCGAGGTAGTCGTGGGAGTAGGCGTTGTCGTCGACCCCACCCTGCATGACGATGTCATCGCGGACGGTGTCGCCGATGAGATCCGCGGCCCAGCCCCCGGCGTCGTTCGAGTAGCGCATTTTGTGGCCCGGGATCTGCATCGGCCGCTTGCCCGCGCGCTTGGCACGACGCCAGGCATCCAGCAGAGGTGTCTCCTGCGAGGCGGAGGCTGACGAGGAGGTGCCGGGCTGGGAGATCGAGGCCATGACCTCATACTCTCCCACCGTCGACGCACGCCTCGTGCCACTACGGTGGGTCGAGCGATGAGCACCGTCCATGTCGTACTCGCACCGACCGCGTTCAAGGGAACCCTGACCGCGCGCGAGGCAGCCGATGCCATGGCAGCGGGCATCTCCGCTCTCCCCGATGTCACCCTGACCAGCGTGCCCCTGGCTGATGGGGGCGACGGCTCGCTGGAGGCCTTCACGTCGGTCGGGTTCGACCATCGGGCGGTATCCGTGCGCGACTCCGCGGGGCAGTGGCATGAGGCCGCCATCGCCATTCGGGGTGACCACGCCGTCATCGAACTCGCACGCGTGTGCGGCATCGCCCTTCCCGGCGCACATCCCCTCAGGCCCCTCGACGCCACGACCCTGGGCCTCGGCGATGCCCTGCTCGTCGCCCTTGACGCGGGAGCCACCCGCATCTCCCTCTGCCTCGGGGGGAGCGCCTCGACCGACGGCGGCATGGGCATGCTGGCCGCGCTCGGTGCACGACTCCTCGATGAGGACGGCCTTCCGCTCGAGCCCGCCGGTCGGTCCCTCACTCAGGTCGATGCGCTCGACCTCGCGCACCTCGATCCGCGGCTTCACGCCTGCACGATCGAGGTGCTCGCCGACGTCACCGCTCCGCTGCAGGGCACGGACGGTGCCGCATACGTCTTCGCTCCTCAGAAGGGCGCATCACCGGATCAGGTTGTCGACCTGGATGCCGGACTGCGGAACTGGGGAGGGCTTCTCTCCCACGCGTGCGGATGGGACATCGCGTCCCTGCCGGGTGCCGGTGCCGCGGGCGGTACGGCTGCGGCAGCCGTGGCGATCCTCGGTGCCACCCTGCACCCCGGGGCCGCCACCATCGCGGACCTGGTCGGCCTGCCCCGACTCCTGCGGAAGGCCGACCTCGTCCTCGTCGGCGAGGGGCGGCTCGATGACCAGACCCCGCGGGGCAAGGCCGTGAGTCACGTGCTGGATCTCGCCCACCGTGCCGGGGTCCCCGTCATCGCCGTCTGCGGGCAGATCACGCTCGATGACGCCTCACTGCGGAGCATGGGACTGGCCGCATGGGCGGCTGCCTCCGGCCAGGATGCCCGCATCGCCGTCCGGCAGGCGACGGCGGCCACCGTGTCTGCCTGGCTGGTCGAGAGGGTCAGGCGCCTCGCGCCTTGAGTCCCTGCGCCTGCACATCGAGACGCTGGAGCATCGGCCGCACCAGCGCATCAGGCAGGCCCTCGGCGTCACGCATGCCGATGAGCTCCTCCTGCTCTGCCCGGATCATCGCGTGCGCGATGTCGAGGGTCTGCTGACGCAGGTCGACTGAGGGGACTGTCTCGTCCTCCATCGTCCCCGACTCGAGACGGTGCTCCGCTTCAGCCCTCAGGCGCGCGGTCACCTCGGGCGCGACAGGCGTTCCCGCATCGGCCGCTTCGACCTCGATGTCGTTGAGCCGGTCCAGAGCTGCTCGCGCCAGCCTCGACTCCACGCGACGCATCAGGGCCTCGTCGTCGTCCGAGGCGATCTTCAGGGCCTTCGCGAGCGGCGCCATCGTCAGCGACAGCAGCAGGGTGATGACGATGATGACGAAGGTGGTCGCGAGGATCAGGTCACGGGACGGGACGAGGACGCCATCCGCGAAGGCCACCGGGATCGAGAACACCGCCAGACCCGAAACCGGACCTCGCGCACCCGCCCACGACAGGATCACAGCGCCCCGGACAGCGTTCGGCACCCCATGGCCGCGGAGTCGATCGACCCCCACCATCGCGAAGACGAACAGGGCGCGCACCACGATGAGGGTCACGAGGACCAGCGGCACGAGGACGGCAAGGGCGCGCCATTCATCCCCCGGCAGCCGTTGAAGGACCTCAGGAAGTTCCAGGCCGACGAAGAAGAAGGCCACGCACTGCAGGACGAAGGTGATGTGCTTCCAGAGGTTCACGCTCTGGACCCGACCCGCGTGGCCCGGATCGGAGTTCTGCCGGTTGGCGATGACGAGGGCCGCCACGACGACGGCGAGGATGCCCGACCCCTCCCACGCTTCGGCGAAGAGGTACAGGGCGAACGGGGCCACGAGCGTCAGGGCATTCGCCGAGATGAGATCTCGTGCATGGCCGAGAACCCAGCCGATGATGAGGCCTCCCACGAGGCCCACACCGACACCCACCACGACGGCAACCGTGAAGTCCGTGCCCACCTGCAGGAGGGTCACCGATCCTGCCGATGCCGCGAGCAGGGCGACCTTGAGTGCCGTCAGGCCCGACCCGTCGTTGACGAGGCTCTCACCCTCGAGGATCGAGACCAGTCGGCGCGGCAGGCCTGCGCGGCGTGCGACAGAGCTGACCGCGACGGCGTCCGTCGGAGCGAGCACCGCGCCGAGGGCGAACGCCATGGCCAGGGGCATCGCCACGACCGCCGCCGCCGCGAGCCCGACGGCGAGGGTCGTGGCGACCACCAGCCCGATCGCGAGGGCAAGGACGGGACGGCTGACCTTGCGCAGGTCGAAGAACGAGGACCCGAGTGCCTCGCCGAACACCAGCGGCGCGAGGATCGCGACGAGGATCACCTCCGGCTCCGGGATGGAGTCCGGGCCGGCGGGGATCGCGCCGAAGAAGGCTCCCACGAGCACCAGGGGAATGGCGATTCCCCACCCGCGCTGACGCAGGAAGACACCCAGCGCCACGGAGATCAGCGACGCCATGGCCAGAGTGTCGAAGGTCTCGTCCATCGGCCGGAGCCTAGTCGCTCGAGCTGGCCGGGCGATCGGACGATGTGCCCTCAGGCGAAGGTGAAGGACCGCTTCGCGAGGCCCATGAAGTAGCCCTCGACCTCGGTCTCCGGCACGGTCTCGGCGTCACGGGCGGCACCCAGCGCCACGAAGAGCGGGACGAGGTGCTCCACGGTCGGGTGCGCATAGGGCATCCCGGGGGCGTGGTCACGGAAGGCCAGAAGCTCCTCGACGTCTCCGCGGGCGAGGGCGTCCGCAGCCCACAGGTCGAAGTCGACGCTCCAGCCGGGCGGCGTCGCCCCGATCGTCCAGTCCCGCAGGAAGGGGAGCCCGTGAGTCAGGAAGCCTGATCCGATGATCAGCACTCCGTGATCCCGCAGGGGCCGCAGCCAGGAGCCCATCCGCATGAGCCGTTCGGGATCGGTCGCGGGAAGGGAGAGCTGCAGCACCGGGATGTCGGCCTCGGGGAACATGACCTTCAGGGGAACCCAGGCCCCGTGATCGAGTCCGCGGTTCGGATGCTGCAGCACGGGTGAGTCGTCCGGGAACACCGAGGCCACGAGGGACGCCAGCGCGGACGCATCCGGCGTCGCGTACTCCATCGCGTAGTAGTGCGGCGCGAAGCCGCCGAAGTCGTAGATCAGCGGTGTGCCCGCGTCGGTCGTCGACAGCATGGCCGGAGCCGACTCCCAGTGAGCCGACACGATGAGGATGCCGCGCGGGCGATCCATCCGCCGCGACCATGCCTGCAGCTCCGGGACCCACACCGGGTCATCGAGCAGAGGCGGAGCGCCATGCCCCAGGAAGATCGGCCTCACGCAGCCTGGCCGTCCGGAGCCCCCTCCGCGAAGATCGCGTCCACTCGCTGGCGCAGGTCGCGATCGGCCAGCGGGGGCAGCGCCGATCGAAGAGAGCGCTCCGCGACGAGGAAGCTGTCGTTCACCTCATCCTGCGGGATGGTGAACTCCCCCGGGTCGACCGTCGCCCGCTCCAGGTAGTCCTGCCAGGCCCGGTTGTGGGCCAGGTAGTCGCGCTGGGCCCGCTGGAGGGCGGTGTGCCAGGGCAGATAGCTCTCATCCGCGAGGTCATCACCGGCCTCCGTGATCGCCTCCTGGCCGAACGCCGCCACGTCCGCAAGTCTCCCGACCAACTCGGCGCGATCGGCATCCGTCGGATTCGGGATCGCCTCGAAATCGTCGGTGACCCGCCGGATCTCCTCCTGGACGGCCAGCATCTGGGCCTCGGAGTACTCGACCTCCGTGACCAACTGGGCCATCTCCACCTGACGCACGGCCACGTCGGTGACCACCACCACCGGGGCGACGAGAAGCAGCGTGACCGCGAAGGCCACGGCGCCGACCAGTGGCCCGAACCATCGGCGCCTGCTCACCCCGCTCATGACCTCATTGTCACTCAGGGCCGGGCCCCGATGCCTCCCGGCCCGGGTCTAGCGTTCTCCCCGTGACAGCCGTCCAGCACGAGGCGCCGTGGCGCGCCCGGTACGAGGCCCTGCGGGAGCGACTGCTCTCCGAGTACCGGGCCATTCCCACGGGGAGCCCCATCCGCCTGGCCAAGAGCACCTCGAACCTCTTCCGACCCCGGGCTGCCGAGGCAGGCTCGGGACTGGATGTCGCGGCCTTCGACGGCGTCCTGCACGTCGACCCGGTGTCCCGCACCGCCGAGGTGCTCGGCATGACGACCTACGAGCACCTCGTCGATGCGACCCTGCCCTACGGCCTCATGCCTCTCTGCGTACCCCAGTTGCGCACCATCACCCTGGGCGGTGCCGTGACCGGTCTCGGGATCGAGAGCGCCAGCTTCCGCAACGGCACCCCGCACGAGTCCGTCCTCGAGATGGACGTCCTCACCGGCGCCGGAGAGATCCTGACGGTCACCGGCGATGACGAGGACCTGCACCGTGATCTGTTCTACGGCTTCCCCAACTCGTACGGGTCCCTCGGCTACGCACTGCGGCTGCGCATCGAGCTCGAGCCTGTGAAGCCCTTCGTCCTGCTCCGGCATGTGCGGTTCAGCACGGCGCAGGCCATGACGGACGCCATTCGCGAGATCTCCTCCTCACGCACGTTCGAGTCACGCGCGGTCGACTTCCTCGACGGAACGGTCTTCTCGGCCGAGGAGCAGTACCTCACGATCGGAACGATGGTCGACGAGCTTCCCGCCGGGATGACGCCCAGTGACTACACCGGCATGGGCATCTACTACCGCTCGATCCAGGCGAGGCCGGTGGATGTCCTCACCATCCACGACTACCTGTGGCGCTGGGACACCGACTGGTTCTGGTGCTCACGGGCGTTCGGAGCCCAGAAGCCGGCCGTGCGTCGCCTGTGGCCGAAGTCGAAGCTGCGCAGCGACGTCTACTGGAAGCTCGTGGCGATCGAGCGCAAGCACGACCTGTCGAACCGGGTGGCCAAGCGCCGAGGCCGACCCGTGCGTGAGCCGGTCGTCCAGGACATCGAGGTCCCGGTCGATCATCTGCCCGAGTTCCTCGACTTCTTCCACCGCGAGGTGGGGATCGAGCCGGTCTGGGTCTGCCCGCTCCAGCAGCGTGACCCCGAGGCCCGGTGGCCGCTGTACGAGTTCGATCCCGAGACGCTCTACGTGAACGTGGGGTTCTGGTCCACCGTCGCCCTGCCCGAGGGGGTCCTGCCCGAGGAGGGCAGCGTCAATCGCCGGATCGAGGAGGTGGTGACGGCCCTCGACGGTCGCAAGTCCCTCTACTCGACCGCCTTCTACGACCGCGAGACGTTCTGGTCCATCTATGGCGGAAACGACTACGTGGCCCTCAAGGAGAAGTACGATCCTCAGTCGCGCCTGAAGGATCTCTACGCGAAGGTGGTGGAGCGCAAATGAAGCTCGCAGATGCGTTCTCGATGATCGTTCCCGCGGACCGCGGAGTGGGCTTCCGTGCCTACGACGGGTCGAGCGCCGGTCCGGCCGATGCCGAGGTGGTCCTCGACGTCCGCAGCCCCCGAGCCGTCGAGTACTTCGCCAGCGCGCCCAGCCAGCTCGGCCTCGCCCGCGCCTACGTCACCGGCGATCTCGAGATCATCGGCGACGCCTACACCGCACTGTCGAAGCTCTACCCGCTGCCGCTGGACCACCTGACCTGGCGCGACAAGCTCGAGCTCGCCCGATCCTTCGCCCCCTTCGCCATGAAGCGCCCGGCCCCGCCGCCGCAGGAACGCCGTCTGGGCGGCCGCCGACACTCGAAGAACCGTGACGCCGAGGCGATCCACCACCACTACGACGTCAGCAACCGCTTCTACTCCTACGTGCTGGGCCCGTCCATGGCCTACACCTGCGCCGTGTTCCCTTCGGCCGACGCATCGCTCGAAACCGCGCAGGAGGAGAAGTTCGACCTGGTGTGCCGCAAGCTCGGCCTGCAGCCCGGCATGCGACTGCTGGACGTGGGCTGCGGTTGGGGCGGCATGGTCCTCCACGCCGTCAAGAACTACGGAGTGACGGCCATCGGGGTGACCCTGTCTCAGCAGCAGGCGCTCTGGGGGCAGCAGGTCATCGCCGACGCCGGGCTGGGCAACGTCGCCCAGATCCGCTTCAGCGACTACCGCGACGTGCCGGAGTCGGGATTCGACGCGGTCTCGTCCATCGGACTCACGGAGCACATCGGGCGGGCGAACTACCCCTCGTACTTCTCCTTCCTCTACGAGAAGCTGCGTCCCGAGGGACGCATGCTCAACCACACGATCACCCGGCCGAACGACAGCTGGCAGACCCACTTCCGGAAGTCGTTCATCAACCGCTACGTGTTCCCTGACGGCGAGCTCTCGGGCCCGTCGCAGGTGATGACCGCCATGAACACCGCCGGCTTCGAGATCCGCCACGAGGAGAACCTCCGTGAGCACTACGCGCTGACCCTGAAGCACTGGTGCGAGAACCTCGAGGCGAACTGGGACGCTGCAGTGGCGGAGTCGAGCCTCGGCACGGCCCGCGTCTGGCGCCTGTACATGGCAGCCTCGCGCCTGGGCTTCGACATCAACCAGATCGAGCTGCACCAGATGCTCGGCGTGAAGCTCGGGCCGGGCGGCAGCTCCGGCATGCCGCTTCGTCCCGGCTTCGACCGGGTGCCCGCGTCCGCGGCACTCGCGTAGGCCCGGCGACAGCCCGAGCACGTGGCCCCGCATGAGGTCGAGGGCGGCCTGAAGTCCGTCGCCTCGGCGCTCGCCCTGCTCGACTGCTTCCTCGAGGACGAGGAGCTCGGGGTCACCGACGTCGCACGTCGCCTCGGAGTCGCCAAGAGCACCGCGCATCGCCTGCTGACGACTCTCGTATCTCGCGACCTCGTCGAGCAGAATCCCGAGACGGGGCGCTACCGCCTGGGCCTGCACCTGTTCGAACTCGGCCATCTGGCTCTCGAGCGCATGGAGCTCCGGCGCCGATCCAAGACCCTGCTGGAGCACCTGCGCGAGGCCAGCGGATGGACGGTCCACCTCTCCATCCGCCAAGGGGCGGACTCCCTCTTCCTCGAGCGCCTCGCGACCCTGCGCGGCATGCAGGCGATGGACCAGTTCCGCCGACGCTGGCCCCTCCATGCGACGTCATCGGGGAAGGCCATCTGCGCCTACGACCCGGAGGCAGCGCACGCGCGCCTCGAGGCAGGGCTGCCCGCCTTCACCGCGCACACCATCACCTCCGTCCCCGAGTTCCGGGCCGAGCTCGACCGCATCCGCCGGCAGGGGTACGCCACCTCGCAGGGCGAGCTCATGGAGTCCCTCGCCTCCGTCGCCGCACCCGTCCTCGATCCCCATGGCATCGCGATCGCCGCGATCTCCATCACGGGAGGCGTGAGCGAACTGGGCGATCATCCCGATCGCCAGGCCCGGCTCGTGCAGGCCGCCGCCAAGAAGCTGTCCGGCCTCATGACCTCGCACGCCTGACCTCAGTCGTTCCAGCCTCGGGAACCGTCCACCGTGGCCGGCGTGGAGGTGCCTAGCCTCGCGCCCAGACGAAAGGACGGCCCATGGACTTCTACGGCCACATCATCGACGGTGAGGAAGTGCCCTCACTCGATGGCGCGACGATGCCGGACATCGATCCCTACACGCGCGAGCCATGGGCCACGATCGCCTGCGGCGGCAAGGCCGATGCCGACCGTGCCGTGGCCGCCGCACGCGAGGCGTTCGACCGCGGTCCGTGGCCTCGCATGGGCTTCGAGAAGCGCCAGCAGCTGATGCATCGACTCGCCGACCTCATGGAGGAGCATCGCGACGAGCTCGCGATGGCCGACACGCGTGACATGGCCAAGCCGATCACGCAGTCGCACCACGACGTCACGCGATCCATCCTCAACGTGCGCTTCTTCGCCGACCATGCACGACAGTCCCTCGCCGACGCCTACCCGATGGACTCGGGCCACCACGCCTACAGTCGCTGGGAGCCCGTCGGAGTCGCGGTCGCCATCTCGCCCTGGAACTTCCCGCTCATGCTCGGCACCTGGAAGGTGATGCCCGCCCTGGCGTGGGGCAACACCGTGGTGTGGAAGCCCGCCGAGGACACCCCCGTCTCGGCGACGATCCTCGGGCGACTCGCCATCGAGGCGGGATTCCCTCCCGGCGTCCTGAACGTCGTGCACGGCTACGGGCCGGACTCGGCCGGATCCGCCCTGACCGAGAACCCCGACGTCGACCGCATCACGTTCACCGGGGAGTCCGGCACGGGCAAGGTCATCAGCGCCGTCGCGGCGAGAAACCTCACTCCCGTGAGCCTCGAACTCGGAGGCAAGGGCGCCAACGTCATCTTCGACGACGCTGACCTCGACAACGCGGTGCACTGGGCCGTGGAGGCGATCTTCCGCAACGCGGGCCAGGTCTGCCTCGCCGGAAGCCGGCTGTACGTGCAGAGCGGCATCTACGACGAGTTCATGACCCGCTACCGAGCCGCCGCCGAGGCCCTCGTCGTGGGCGATCCAAAGGATCCGGCCACGCAGTTCTCTCCCGCGCTCGCCAGCGAGGAGCACTTCACGAAGGTCTCCAGCTACCTCGGCCCCGAAGCCCTCGGTGGCGGTCGCATCGTGACCGGTGGCGTGGGTGAGGGCTGGGGGGTCCGGCCCACGATCATCGCCGATGCGCCGGCGACCGCCCGGGTGGTCAAGGAGGAGATCTTCGGTCCTGTCACCGTCGCCACGAAGTTCGACACGGAATCCGAGGCGATCGCCCTCGCGAACGACACCCGCTACGGACTCAACGCCATGGTGTTCACGGAGAACCTGTCGCGGGCGCATCGCGTTGCGGCGCAGCTCAAGGCCGGAACCGTCTGGGTGAACTGCTTCTTCATTCGCGACCTTCGGGCACCGTTCGGCGGGGTGGGTGACTCCGGCGTGGGTCGCGAGGGCGGCAACTTCAGCCGGGAGTTCTTCACCGAGCCGAAGGCCGTCGTCATGCAGATCAGCCCCGAAGGCTGACGCCTGCCCATCGAGAAGCCGGGTCAGCCCGCGGTCTCGACCAGCACGTGCACCGCGATGTCGTCTGGCAGTTCCGCGTACTCGCCTCCACTGCCGATGGTGACGCCGCCGGCTGAACGGTGGACCTTGACGGAGGCTCCCGGGGTCACCCCGATCCGGTGCATGCGGGTCATCGCCTCAGCGTCGTCCTGGATGGGCTCGGCGATCCGGCGGATGATCACGCGCGAGACGTCCTCGCGACTGGCCTCACTGAGCGGAACCATGCGCGCCACGTCGATCGGCTCGGCCACGGCCCGGGCATCCAGCTCCTCCAGGCCTGGGATCGGATTGCCGTAGGGAGAGACGGTCGGGTGGCCGAGGATCTCGAGAAGTCGTCGTTCAACCGACTCGCTCATCACGTGCTCCCATCGGCAGGCCTCGGCGTGCACCTCCTCCCAGGGCATCTGCAGGACCTGGACGAGCATGCACTCCGCCAGGCGGTGCTTGCGCATCACACGCGTGGCCGTGGTGCGCCCGAGGGGCGTCAGTTCCAACTGCCGCTCGCTGCCCAGGACGACAAGGCCGTCACGCTCCATGCGCGCCACCGTCTGGGAGACCGTCGGACCGCTCTGGTGCAGGCGCTCGGCGATCCGCGCCCGCATGGGCCGGATCCCCTCCTCTTCCAGTTCGAAGATGGTGCGGAGGTACATCTCCGTGGTGTCGATGAGGTCGCTCACTGTGCTTCCTCCCGCGTCCACCGCTCTTGGCTTGCTCCTCCAGAACCTACTGCCTAGCCTGCGGACGTGCCCACCGTGATGTGGTTCCGACGGGACCTCCGACTCCGCGACAACCCCGCCCTCCTGGCTGCCATCGAGGAGTCGCGCGCCGACGGGGACGGTCGCGTCGTGCCACTGTTCGTGGTCGACCCCCACCTGTGGGATCCGGCGGGGGCCGTGCGACAGGCCTACCTGATCGATTCCCTCGACAGCCTCGGCGCCAGCATCGATCGCCACCTCATGATCCGCCACGGCGACCCCCGCACGGTCCTTCCGGAGGTCGTCGCGGCATCCGGAGCGACGAGCGTGCATATCGCGGCCGACTTCGGCCCCTACGGAGCGATGCGCGATGCGGAGATCGAGGCCGCGCTGCCCGTACCCCTCGTGCGCACGGGATCGCCCTATGCGGTCGCCCCCGGTCGCGTCCTGAAGGACGACGGCACGCCCTACCGCGTCTACACCCCCTTCTGGCGCGCGTGGGTGCGCCACGGGTGGCGAGCACCTGCCGGGGACCCACCCGCGGATGTCGAGTGGTGGGAGCCGATGGCCTGCCAGGGTCGCCCTCCGCGGCCCGATCTCGGCGACCTCACGCTGCCCCCGGCGGGCGAGCAGGCGGCGTGGGAGCGATGGGCGCAGTTCCGCCGCGCGGGTCTGGCCGACTACGCCGAACTGCGCAACCGGGCTGATCTCTCGGGGACCAGCACCATGGGGCATCACCTGAAGTGGGGGGAGATCCACCCCAGGTCCCTGCTCGCCGATCTCGGTGCCAGCGACGAGGCCTTCAGCAAGGAGCTCGCCTGGCGCGAGTTCTATGCCGACGTGCTCGCCCAGCGACCCGACAGCGCGCGGGCGTCGCTCGATCCCCGCTTCGACACCACGATGCCGTGGACGACGGGCGCGGACGCCACCGCCCTGCTGTCGGCCTGGAGCGAGGGGCGCACGGGCTATCCCTTCGTCGATGCCGGGATGCGCCAGCTGCGCACGGAGGGGTGGATGCACAACCGTGTGCGCATGGTCGTGGCGAGCTTCCTCGTCAAGGACCTGCACCTGCCGTGGCAGCGGGGTGCCGCGGAGTTCATGACGTGGCTGCGCGACGGCGACCTCGCCAGCAACGCCCACGGGTGGCAGTGGACGGCGGGGTGCGGCACCGACGCATCACCGTTCTACCGCGTGTTCAATCCCGTCCTCCAGGGCCTGAAGTTCGATCCGGACGGCGACTACGTCCGCAGGTACATCCCCGAACTGCGTCACCTTCCGGGCAAGGCGGTGCACGAGCCGTGGAAGGCCCTCGACGGCTATGCCCACGGCTACCCGGAGCCCATCGTCGATCACGCTGCGGAGCGCGATGTGGCTCTCGCCGACTTCGCCGCCATCAAGGGCACCTGACGGATCACCGCACCAGCCGACTCGCGCCTGCACGGCTGACGCCCACGCCGATGACAGGATGAGGGCATGACCGTCGTGGCCGTGCTGTCCATGAAGGGCGGCGTGGGCAAGACCACGGTCGCCCTCGGGCTCGCCAGTGCCGCGTGGGATCGCGGATGGCGCAGCCTCATGATCGACCTCGATCCGCAGGCGAATGCCACGATGGCCCTCGACCCCGCCGGAGCGGTCTTCACCACCAGCGACGTCCTGGCCGATGCCCGGCCCGGCGTGGCGGTCGACGCCATCGTCACCAGTGGCTGGGACGAGCGAGTCGCCCTCATCCCGTCCGAGCGGTCGCTCGAGCACCGCACCACGGCCCAGGGTCCCCACTCGGCCCTGCGCCTGCGGACGGCCCTCGCCACCGTGCCGCGTGACTACGACCTCGTGCTGATCGACTGCCCACCCTCACTCGGCGAACTCACGCGCAATGCCCTGAGCGCAGCCGACATCGCCGTGATCGTGACCGAGCCCAGCCACTTCTCGCTCCACGGCGCGCAGGAGGCCCTTGAGGCCGTCGAGGTGATCGCCGGGAGCACCAACCCGCGCCTTCGAGCACGGGCCGTCGTCGTCAACCGGTTCGACCCGGCCGACCGCGAGCACCTGCTCAACCTGCACCGATTGGGCGAGAACCACGGCCCCCTTGTCTACGACCCTCCGATTCCCGACTGCTCGGCCATTCCGGCATCGCAGCGCGCGGTGAGTCCGCTGCACTCCTGGAACTCCCCCGGGTCCCGCGAGGTCGCCGAGGTCATGGACGACCTCCTCGACTTCCTCGTGCCTCCCGCGCGCGAAGCCCGTCCGACTCCTCGCGTCTCGATCCGCAGGTTCCTGGCATGAGCACCGACGACACACCCCGGGTGGGCCTGCGCAAGGCCCCCGACGCCGACCTCCATCCGAGCACGCCCGTGGGCGACACCTCTACCTCGGCAGATCCGAGCTGGCTGCGGAGTCGCTCATCGACCGCGGACTCGGTCGGCACCCCCGACAAGGACAAGCTCGTCACCCTCGAGATCACGATGCCCAAGTCCCTGCGGAAGTCGGTGCGGCAGGAGGCCAAGCGGCGCGGCATCAGTGTCGACGAGGTCGTGGTCGAGGTCCTGCGCGACCGCCCCTCGCGTTGATGCAGCTCATCGCGCTGCTGACCTGACTGTCGCCGCGATGTCGTCGAGCACCTGCGGGTTCGCCAGCGCAGCCCGGCCCGGCACCTCACGGCCATGGACCGCCTCGCGGACGGCGAGCTCGGAGATCTTGCCTGTCTGCGTGCGCGGGAGGTCCGGCACGCGGAGGATCACGGACGGGACATGACGCGGGGAGCAGTGCGAGCGGATCGTGTCCCGGATCGCACGCTCCTGCGCATCCGTCAGCCCCGTGTCGCTCTGCTGCAGCACGACCAGCAGGACGATGCGGGTGTCGCCGTCCCACTCCTGGCCGAAGGCCAGGGAGTCGACGACGTCCGGCACGGATGCCAACGCGGCGTAGATCTCCGCCGTCCCGATCCGGACCCCACCGACGTTGAGGGTCGCATCGGAACGCCCGAGGATCGCGACCCCACCCTGCTCCGTGCGCATGGCTCGGTCGCCGTGCACCCAGACACCGGGCATGCGGTCGAAGTAGGTCGACCTCAGCCGATCACCTGAGTCATCGCCCCAGATGCCGACGGGGACGGTGGGGAACGGCTGCGTGCACACGAGCTCGCCCGGCTCGCCGACCGCCGCGGGCATGCCGTCATCGGTGAACACGTCGACGGCCGTGCCCAGCATCGGTCCCGTCATCTCCCCCGCATGGAACGGCCGAGTGGGGTCACCCCCGACGAAGACACCGACGAGGTCCGTCCCTCCCGATATCGGGTTGATCATCACGCGTGGGCCGAGCTGCGCTGCAAGCCAGGTCGCGGTGGTGACGCTCAGGGGGGAGCCGGTGACGAGCACCTCGCGCAGCACCGGATCCGACCCCGACAGCGCGATTCCCTCCGTGCGCAGGTGATCCAGAAGCCGTGCACTCACCCCGAGGTGGGTCGTCCGCGTGAGGCGCGCAGTCTCGGCAAGGGCATCGGGTCGCGGGTAGGTCGGCGACTCCTCCCAGAGCACCACAGAGGCGCCGAGGGCAAGAGTCGAGATGAGCCAGTTCCACATCATCCAACTGGTCGTCGTGTAGAAGAGCATGCGGTCACCAGGTCGCACATCAGCATGCAGGCCGATCTCGACCAGATGCTTCAGCAGGACGCCACCTCCCCGGTGCACCAGGCACTTCGGTCGCCCTGTCGTGCCCGACGAGAACAGGACGTAGGCCGGATGATCGAAGGACACCGGCGCATAGTCGGGAGCCGCCTCGCGATCCATGATCGCCTGCGTGCCGTCGATGACCGTGACGCGCAAGGACGGCAGTCCCGCGACTACCTCCTCGATGACAGCGGAACGGTCGATGAGTCGACCGTTCCAGGGGTAGGACGTCACCGCGAGCAGGGCAGCCGGCTCGAGCTGGCCCAGACGGTCGAGGATCGCCGGCGCACCGAACTCCAGCGATACCGAACTCACGATGGCTCCGACGGCCAGGGACCCGAGCGTGCAGGCGAGGGCGTCGATGCCCACGGGCATGACCAGCGCCACACGGTCCCCCGGTGTGACACCGGCCTCCCGCAGGAACGAGGCCACGGAGGCGACGCGGCGCACGAGGTCACGCCCGCTCAGGGAGGCACGGACCACCACCTTGTCACCTTCCGCACCGCCCACCAGCACGGCCGGCTCGTCCGAGTCGGTCCACGGTGCGAGCAGGTTCTCCGCGAGGTTGACTCGCGCACCGGGGAAGAAGGTGGCCTGCGGCAGGGTGGCCGGGACATAGGCGTGGTCGCCCCGCTCGCCCATGACGGCGAAGAACTCCCACACGAGGGACCAGAACGCGTCGGGATCCTCGATCGACCACTGGTGCAGCTCAGGAGTCGCCCCCATGGGTCTGCCCGCACGCTCGGCCGCCGCACCGAGGAACGCGGCCATGCGCGTCCGACCCACCGTTGCCGGGTCAGGCAGCCAGGTCGCGTCCGTCATCGTCGTCCTCTCCTGGTGCACGAGACTCTCACGGCACGGGATGGCGTGCGTCGTACCTCAGGAAGCTTCGATCACGTGCCACGAGACCAAGGGCGCCCGCGATGCAGAGCAGGCCGCCGGACACGACCGACACCGTCTCTCCGGCCAGAGCGGCGACGGTGCCCGCCTCGACATCGCCCAGCCGCGGACCACCGGCGACAACGACGGTGAACACACCTTGCAGTCGGCCCCGGTACTCGTCCGGAGTGGCCGCCTGCAGGATCGTGGACCGGAACACCGCGGAGACGTTGTCGGCAGCGCCCGCGATCGCGAGCAGGACCAGCGCGATCGCCAAGGTGCGCACGAGTCCGAAGGCGGTGATCGCCGCACCCCAGACCACGATCGACACCACGATCGCTCGACCCTGCCACCGCACGGTGGCCAGCCAGCCGGACAGGACACCGGAGATGAGCGCGCCTGCCGCCGGAGCAGCCGAGAGGAGGCCCAGCACGAGTGCGATCTCCGCCATCGTGCCGCCGTACCACTGAGCAGCGATCGCGGGGAACAGTGCGCGTGGCATGCCGAAGACCATGGCCACGATGTCCTGGTAGAAGGTCATCTGCAGGTTCCTCTTGCCGCGCAGGAACTCGAAGCCCTGACGCACCGAGGCCCAGCCCGCCCGGGGTCGCTCGGCTCCCTCCTCGATGATCGGCGGCATCTTGGGAAGGCGGAACATCGCCCAGGCGACGAGCGCGAAGGCGACCACGTCGATCGCGTAGGCCGATGTGACCGTGCCCGTAGCGGCGACCATGAGACCGCCGAGCACGGGGCCGAGCGTGAAGCCGAGATTCCAGGTGATCATGCTCAGGGCGTTCGCCGCGGGCAGCAGCTCCGGCTCGATCAGCCGGGGGATGATGGCCTGGCGCGCGGGATTCCCGACCGCGAAGAAGGCCGACGCGATCGCGACGATGAGGTACAGGACGTAGACGTTCTCCCAGCCGGCGAGGGACTGGAGCAGCAGGAGCACCGACGCCGACCACAGGCCGATCGCCGACAGCAGGCCGACGGTGCGTCGGTCGAAGGCATCCGAGAGGGCACCTCCGTAGAGCCCGAACCCGATCAGCGGGATGAGCTGGGCGAGCCCGACGAGGCCGACCATGAAGCTCGACTGGGTGATGTCCCAGACCTGCAGGCCGACCGCGACGGCCGTCATCTGCTGGCCGATGGTGCTAATGCCCAGAGCCGCCCACAGTCGCCGGTAGGGAGCGCTGACCCGCAACGGGGTCAGATCGGCGAACAGTCGGGCCACGCGCCGACGCTACGGCAGGTGCCGTCAGGGAGACAGGCGCTCGATGCTCCACGCCGCCGCATCATCCATCCGGGAATCGTCCTGCATCGCCACGAAGCGCAGGCGATCGTGGAGCCTCGACTGACGCCCCTGCCAGAACTCCACGCTCATCGGATGCACGAGCCAGCCACCCCAGAAATCCGGTAGCGGGACGTCCGAGCCCTCGGGGTACTCACCGGAGAGGCGCGCATACTCCTCCTCGATCGATCCACGGCCATCGATGACGGTCGACTGGCGGCTGGCCCAGGCGCCGAGCCGTGAGCCGTGCGGCCGGCTGGCGAAGTACTCGTTCGCCTCCTCACGCGAGACGCGCGAGGCGCGTCCGACGACGACGACCTGTCGATGCATGGCGAACCACGGGAAGACGCAGGAGATGCCGGGATTGTCGGCGAGCTCACCGCTCTTGCGTGACCCGTAGTTCGTGTAGAAGACGAATCCGCGTGCATCCGCGTCCTTGAGGAGCACGGTCCTAGCCGACGGCTGGGCGTCCGTGGAGGCCGTGGCGACGATCATCGCGTTGGGCTCCGGCAGGCCGACGCGAAGCGCCTCGTCGAACCAGGCCCGGAACTGCTCGAGCGGCGTGGCGGCGAGGTCGCCCTCCTCCAGGGCTCCGGCGTCGTACGAGACGCGGAGGTCGGCCAGCCGTGCCGGTGAGTCGTCCGGAGGGGGGGTCCACAGGCTCATGCCCCGATCCCACCACGGATCGGTCAACCATGTTGAATCATCCCCGGCGGGAACGGCCCGCGCGAGCAGCAGGTGAGGAGACCGATGTCCGACTTCGTCCCGGGACTCGAGGGCGTCGTGGCCTTCGAGACCCAGATCGCCGAGCCCGATCGCGACGGAAGCGTGCTGCGCTATCGGGGTGTCGACATCGAGGATCTCGTCGGGAAGGTGAGCTTCGGCAACGTCTGGGGCCTTCTCGTCGACAACGAGTTCAACCCGGGCCTGCCGCCGGCGGAGCCCTTCCCCATCCCGGTGCACTCCGGTGACGTGCGCGTCGACGTCCAGTCCGCGATAGCCATGCTCGCGCCCGCATGGGGCCTGAAGCCCCTGCTCGACATCGATGACGACACCGCGCGCGAGAACCTGGCGCACGTCTCGGTGATGGCGCTGTCCTTCGTCGCGCAGTCCGCGCGTGGCATCGGCGTGCCCATGGTTCCGCAGCGCCACATCGACGAGGCTCACACCGTCGTCGAGCGCTTCATGCGCCGCTGGCGCGGGGAGCCGGACCCCCGCCACGTCCAGGCGGTCGATGCCTACTTCGTGTCCGCGGCCGAGCATGGCATGAACGCCTCCACGTTCACGGCCCGCGTGATCGCGTCGACCGGCGCAGATGTCGCTGCGTCGATCTCCGGTGCCGTCGGCGCGATGAGCGGCCCGCTGCATGGCGGCGCGCCCTCCCGCGTGCTCGGGATGATCGAGGAGATCGAGCGCACAGGCGACGCCGATGCCTACGTCAGGGGCGTGCTGGATCGCCACGAGCGCCTGATGGGATTCGGGCACCGCGTCTACCGTGCGGAGGATCCCCGAGCACGGGTCCTGCGACGCACCGCACGCGAGCTCAACGCCCCTCGCTACGAGGTGGCCGAAGCCCTCGAGCAGGCCGCCCTCACCCAGTTGCGCGAGCGCAGGCCGGATCGCGTGCTGGAGACGAACGTGGAGTTCTGGGCTGCCATCGTGCTCGACTTCGCCGAGGTCCCCGCCCCGATGTTCACGTCGATGTTCACCTGCGCCCGCCTGGCCGGATGGAGTGCCCACATCCTCGAGCAGAAGAGGACCGGGCGACTGATCCGCCCGTCGGCGAAGTACGTCGGTGCGGGACCCCGTCGACCCGATCAGGTTCCCGGCTGGGATCCGGCCATGGTCGCGCCGACGGGCTACACGCCCGCGTCCTGAGGCCCATCGGCACCGCACTAGGGTTCTTCTGTAAGCCCCCTAGTCAGGAGACCACCGTGGCTGCCACTCCCGAAGAGATCCGTATCCCCGCCGATCTGCTGCCCTCCGACGGTCGCTTCGGAGCCGGCCCGTCGAAGGTCCGCAAGGAGCAGGTGGACGCGCTCGCGGGTGTCTGGCAGACGTACCTCGGCACGTCGCACCGGCAGAAGACCGTGAAGTCGCAGGTGGGGCGGCTTCGGTCCGGGCTGGCCCAGCTGTTCGCCCTGCCCGACGGCTACGAGGTCGTGCTCGGCAACGGCGGATCGACGGCCTTCTGGGACGTCGCGGCCTTCGGACTCATCCGCGATCGCGCCCAGTTCCTGTCCTTCGGCGAGTTCGGCGCCAAGTTCGCCAGCGGGGCGAGGAAGGCTCCGCACCTCGGCGAGCCGACGATCATCAAGGCGGATCCCGGTTCCGCCCCCGTGTTCGCGGCCGAGGCCGGCATCGACGCCTACTGCTCCCCGCACAACGAGACCTCCACCGGCGTCGCCGTTACGCCGTACCGTGTGGCCGGCGCCGATGCGGACTCCCTCGTCATCATCGACGCCACGTCGGGCGCCGGCGGTCTTGCCGTCAACGCCGCCGACTTCGACACCTACTACTTCGCGCCGCAGAAGAGCTTCGGCTCCGACGGCGGCCTGTGGCTCGCCCTGATGTCCCCCGCGGCCATCGCCCGCGCGGCGGAGATCACGGAGTCCGGGCGCTGGATCCCGGACTTCCTCGACCTGCAGACCGCCATCGACAACTCACGCCTCGACCAGACCTACAACACTCCGGCTCTCGCAACCATCCTCCTGATGGCCGAGCAGGTCGACTGGTTCAACGCCAACGGCGGCCTCGACTGGTGCGTGGCGCGCACGTCGGAGTCGTCCGGCATCCTCTACGACTGGGCGGAGGCCAGCGATGTCGCGGCCCCGTTCGTCGCCGATCCTGCTCAGCGCTCGGGTGTCGTCGCAACGATCGACATCGACGATGCGATCGATGCCACCTCCATCACCAAGGCCCTGCGCCTGAACGGCATCGTCGACACCGAGCCCTACCGCAAGCTGGGCCGCAACCAGCTCCGCGTCTCCGTGTTCCCGGCGGTGGAGCCGGACGATGTCCGGGCGCTGACCCGCTGCATCGACCTCGTCATCTCGCAGCTGACGTGACCACCGGGGCACCCCCGCGGGGTGCTCGCCCGGTGCGGGACGGGATCACCTGGCTGAGCTACGGACAGCTCGCCATGTGGGCATGGTTCATGTACGCCTTCGGGGCGACGGTCGCGCTCGTGCGGGACGAGCAGGGCACCAGCCGGGCCGCTGCCGGCCTGCACGGAAGTGCCCTCGCCGTTGCGGGCATCATCGCCGGCGTCCTCGCCTCGCGGCTCATCGAGAGGCTCGGCCGCGGTGTCGTCCTGCGGCTGGCGTCTGCCGGGGGGATCCTCGCCGTCGTGCTCTACACGTGGCCCTCGGCTCCGTATGCCGTCACGCTCGGCGCGGCATTCCTCGCCGGCTTCGCGGGCACCTTCATCGTCATCGCGGTCAATGCCTTCCTGCTGAGCCATCAGGGCAGTGCCGGGCCTGCCTCGCTGACCGAGGCCAACGCTCTCGCCTCCGTCAGTGGCCTGATCGCACCGCTCGCGGTCGGTGCCGGAGCCGCCACTGTTCTCGGCTGGAGGGCCGGCCTGCTCGTCGTCGCCGTGGGTCTGGTGATCGTCGAGATTCTGCGCGGACGCAACACCTCGCGATTCGGGACGCCCGGAGGAGCCGAGCACGCAGAGCACCGAGCCGCACCCCTGCCCCGGCGGATCTACTGGACGTTCGCCCTCATCATGTGCTTCCTCGGGACGGAATTCTCGATGGTCTTCTGGAGCGCCGACCTCCTCCGCGAGCGCGCAGGCTACGGGGCCGCTGCAGCAGCAGCCTCCCTCGCCACCGTCACCGGAGGCATGGCCATCGGACGCTTCGTGGGCTCACGACTGGCCGAGCGCTGGGAGGGCGACCGGGTCCTGCGCATCTCCGTCGTCATCGCGCTCGCCGGCTTCGCCGTGGCATGGACCTCGACCGATGGAGTCGTCCTGCTGATCGGCCTCTTCATCACCGGGCTGGGCCTGGGGGTGCACTGGCCGCTCGGCGTCGCGCGCGCCGTGCACGCATCCGGGGGAATGACGGATCGCGCCAGCGCCCTCGCCTCCGTGTACGGCAGCCTCGCGATCGCGAGCGCACCATTCGTCCTCGGCGCACTGTCGGATGCGATCGGCTTCCATTGGGCGTTCCTGATGGTGCCGACCATGCTGGGCATCGCCCTCGCCATCCTGCTCATCAAGCCCGATCGCACACCCGTGCTGGCGACGGTCCCACCCTCCTCGGCGTCCTGACTCTCCGCGCGCACGCGGCCGATCAGGGGCGGGGCAGTTCCACGCGGAGGAGCCGGTCATCGCGCTCGCTCGCCACGAGCAGGGCCGTTCCATCCGACGTCCAGGTGACGGCCTCACCCTGGAACTGCACGGGAAGGTAGATCGTGCGTGGACTGCGGCCAGGAGGAAGGCCCTGGAAGACCTCCGCGTCGACGTAGTCCCGGAGGACGTACCGGGATGCGTCGGGGCTCACCGCCCCATCGGTCACGAACGCGCCGACGTCGGCCACGGGGCGTGCCACGGTCACACGATCCCGGCGCAGGGACGGAAGGGCGTACAGGCGTCCGCGGGCCGACTGCTTCGTGACGACCCAGACCCGATCGGAGCGCGGATCCGCCAGGATCGCCTCGGCATTGTGCGGACGATCCGGGTACGTGAACCGGTACGTCCCCGCTCGCAGGGTCTGGTCGACCAGTCGGCGCGGCTCCCGGATGCGATGCACCTGAACGTGCGGCCACGAGTCCCGATTGTCGCCGATGTCTGCGAGCCAGAGGACCGGGCGACCACGCGGATCGCGCCCCGACGCGATGCCCTCAAGATCCCGCGCCGGAATCCCTGCGATGGTCAGGGTCGCCCGCGTGCGGCAGGTTCGCGCATCGACCGCGTAGACGAGCGGGCCACCCGAGGAGTCGTTGTGCAGGTAGAGGACACCCGGGTGCCGCTGGGAGTAGGTCATGCCGCTGATCTCCGTGAAGCGGTCGTCGGCGAACCGGCACACCTCACGGACGCCGTCCCGCGCCTGGACCGGCGTCACGAGCGAGAGACCGACGGCGACAGTGGCGAGGAACGCTGCGAGGGAGGCACCCCGCCGACGGGGAATGCGCACCACGTCAGCCGCGCAGGGCCGCGATCAGGACCACGACGACGAGGGAGACGAGCACCGCGAGCGTGACGAATCGTCGCGTGCGGGGATCCATGGCGTCAGCGTACGGGGCGACGGGATCCGGGCCGTCGTGAGAGGGTTCTGTCATGTCGCGAGCCGACCAGTCCGACGCGGACGGGATCCTTCCGGTCGCCATCGGCACCGCCGCCTGGGCCGTCGCACTCGTGGTGCTGCTGCTCCTGCGTCCGAGCTTCGCGGAGATCGATGCGCTCGTGATCGGTGTTGCGGCCGTGGGCCTTCTGAGCGGTCTCCTCGGACTGCTGTTCCTGCGGTGGCGCAAGCGCCGGCACGCTCAGGCCTGAGCGTCCTCGTCGGGCGTCGCGTCGACGGCCAGATCAACGACCGGGTCGTCAGCGGAATCGACCTGCGCATCGATGGTCTCCGCCGCCGCAGCATCCCCGTCGGGGACGTCGGCACCCTCCACGGCAGCGACGTCGAGATCACCGGCCGCCGGTGCCTCCGGTGGGGCGATCATCACCTGGGAGTGGGCGCCGCATCCGTAGGTCAGCGTGACCACACGACCGTCTGCTGGACTCATCTCGTTCGCGCACACGCCGAAGAGCTGGCCCATGGGGCCGCCCATGGGGAGCAGGAAGCCGCACGTCGAGCAGTCCAGCGTGGCGTGCTTGGCCATCGCCGCACCGGGCCCGAACTCCCCCTCGGACCAGCGATCGGCGGCGTCGTCGCGGCCGATGAGCGACAGGACCCGCTCACGCCCGAGGCCGATCTCCCAGGAGCCCGGCTGCAGGGGGGAGGCCGAGGAGAGCGCCTCGAGGTCATCGACCCCGGAGAGGCCCGGCACCAGCCGGGGATCGTCCACCGGCGTCGGCAGGACGTCACCCGGGGCCAGGTCTCCCGGACGCACCCGCTCACTCCAGGGGAGCCAGGCCGGCGCGACGAGAGCCTCGGGCCCCGGGAGGAGGACCACTTCGCTGATCGTGACGGACTTCGCCCGGGGGGCGCGCGCCACCGTGACGGCCCACTGCCAGCCGACATAGGCAGGATTCAGGCAGGCGAACATATGGGTGGCGAGCCGCTCGGCCTCCATGACCACCCCGAGGTGATCCCCGACCATGTCCGGCCCCGCCTCCTCCACGACCGCCGCGCGCGCCTCGGCGACGGCCGCCACAAGGGCGGTGTCGCGCTTGACGTCCGGCGACGAGACGAGGGAGGTCATGGGGGGATTGTGTCTCACCCCACTTCCCCCCGGCTCGCCGGGGGAGTCGCGCCGGGGGGAAGTAAGGTCGCGCCATGAGCACTCGTCGCCTGGCCCTGGCTGCCGTCGTCGTCCTCCCCCTCGCCCTGGCGGGGTGCACCAAGCCGGCCCCCGGAGCCACGGTGTTCTCCGGCACCACCTCGGTCCACGCCGAGGCCGCGTGCTGGTCCTTCGATGAGGCCCCCATCGACCCCACCGCGTGCGCGCAGAAGCTGATGGAGGACGCTGCCAGCGGTGCCCAGCTCAACTCGCTGCCGGTCATCCCGGGCACCGTCGTCGGCATCAGCGTGGAACCCCAGGTGGCCGACGTCGGCTGGATCCCCCGCATCGGCAGCCAGCAGCTCGTCGCCGAGCCGCTCACGACGACCTACTGGCGCTTCACCTTCCCGGACTTCCAGGAGTTCACCGACGAGGGGCTCGCGCTGGAGATCATCGCCGGCAACGACGAGGGCACCCGGGGCGTGTGGATCTACCAGCTCGTTCCGGGCTCAGCCTGAGGCCGGCCGCGCACCTAGACGTCGAGATCGTCGGCGACCGCACGCAGCACCGCCGCGACCTTCTGCGCGGCCGCGTCCGGCGGGTACTTGCCCCGTCGGAGCTGGTTCGAGACCCCGTCGAGCAGCTTGATCAGGTCCTCGACGATGACGGCCATGTCGTCGGCCGGCTTGCGCTTGCCCTTGACCACGGACGGCGCCGCGGAGAGGACCGTCACCGAGAGGGCCTGCTTGCCTCGCTTGCCGTCGACGATGCCGAACTCCACCTTCGTGCCGGGCTTCAGGGTCGTCACGCCGGCCGGCAGGGTCGAGGCATGGACGAAGACATCGTCCCCTTCGTCCGAGGCCAGGAATCCGAACCCCTTCTCGGTGTCGTACCACTTCACGGTTCCGGTTGGCACGGCCGCCTCACCCACTCCTGTCACGCGGCCGGGAGCCGCCGCACGGGCGTCCCCCGCGCCTGAGAAGGTTACCCCGTGGCCCGATCCGACTCCCCTGCCGACCGCACCCTGCGCATCGGGGCCGTCGTGACCCTCGTGGGTCTGGCGTTCACGGTCATCGCGATGCTGCCCCTCGTCCTCCCGGACCTCGCGCTGCCCGGGGTGTTCTGGTTCCTGGCCATGCTGACCGGGGTCGGGCTGTTCATCGTGCTCATCGGCCTCGTTCAGGGCGCCCGCCAGCGCCGACGCCGCACCTGACCTCCGTCGCACGGCCCGGACGCGGCTGGCGAGCCGACCGCGTAGCGTGGGTCGGATGAGCAGTCCACGCAGTCTCGCCGACGACCTCCGAGGTCGTGACGACGCTGCGATCGCGCACCTGCTGCGCGCCCGTCCTGACCTGCTTCACCCGGTGCCCCCGGACCTCACGGCGCTGGCCTCGCGGGCGACGGCCGGCCCGTCACTCTCCCGGTGCCTGGACACCCTCGATGCCCTGCACCTGCACGTCCTGCGCATCGTGGCCGCCCGCAGTTCGGAGGGGCCCGCCTCAGCCGACGACCTCGTCCGCCTCGCGCGTGAGGGCCTGCCGTCCGAGGCCGAGGGTGCCTGCCAGGCGGCGCTTGAGGACCTCCGCGACCGCGCACTCGTCTGGGGGTCAGGGGATGCCCTTCGTGCGGTGGCCGCCGTCGCCGATCTGGTGGCCCACGTGGCCGAGCCCGCCTGGCCCGCTCCCGGACTGGAGGATGCGCCCCTTCGAGACGTGTCGGACGTGGACCGGCACGCCGGCCTGCGCGCTCGCGAGACGGTGGCCCTGACCCGCGACCTGATCGATGCCTGGTCGATCGCGCCGCCCATCGTCCTGCGCAGCGGAGGTCTCGCCGTGCGGGACTTCGCCGCGGCACGCGGCCTGCTGCACGCCGACTGGTCGCGCGCGGCGCTCACCATCGAGGTCGCGCAGGCGGCTCGGCTCATCGCCGACGACGAGGAGGAGAGCCCGAGCTGGGTGCCCACCGATCTCTGCGACGGCTGGCTTGAGGCCTCCCCCGCGGCCGCGTGGATCCTGCTCGTGGAGGGCTGGCTTGCCCTCCCCCGACTGCCCTCCCTGGCGGATGCCAAGTCCCGCCTGCTCACGAGCGAGCATGATCGACGCGCCGTCATCGGCCACCGGCGCGCGGTCCTCGACCTGCTGGCGGAGCAGTCAGCGGGGGCCGCACCCGAGGCCGAGACCCTTCTGCGGATCCTCGATCACCGACGTCCGCGTCAGTCCAGCCGATTGCGGGAGCAGGTCGTCCGAGCGACCCTGCAGGAGGCCGAGGAGATCGGGCTCCTCGGCTTCGGGGCTCTCAGCACGGCCGCACGCATCCTTCTCCAGCCCCACCAGGGGGGAGCACGCGAGCGCAGTGCCGTTGTGGCGGACGTCGCCGCCGCCCTGGCTGAGGCCATGCCGCCGGACGTCGACCATGTGCTCATCCAGGGTGATCTCACGATCACCGCTCCGGGCCCGCTGACGGCCGCGATCGCCCGGCGCCTGCAGCTCCTGGCCGACACCGAGTCGCGCGGGCACGCGACCGTCTACCGGGTGAGCGAGTCGTCCCTCCGCCGCGCTCTCGATGCAGGAATGGACGCCGAGGGCATCCATGCATTCCTGGCCGACGTCTCGCGAACACCCGTCCCGCAGGCCCTGGGCTACCTCGTCGATGACGTCGCCCGCCGGCACGGGGCCGTGCGCGTGGGGACCGGCCTCGCCTACCTGCGCTGCGATGCGCCGGAGACGCTCACGCTCATCCTCGAGGACCGGCGCCTGGCCTCGCTCGGCCTGCACCGCATTGCCCCGACCGTGCTCATCTCCGCCGCGCCGACGTCCGAGGCGATCACCGCCCTGCGCGCCGCGGGCTACGCCCCGGCCGCCGAGGACCCCAGCGGCGGACTGCTCATCCGGCGTCCCGAGGATCGTCGCGTTCGCGCCCCCAAGGCGGCCTCACCGATCACCGCACGTGCACCTGAGGAGGCCCTCGTCTCCGCAGCAGTCCGGACCCTGCGAGCAGGAGAGCGCACCCACGGACCCCGTGCATCCGTCGTCGCAGGCCCAGCCACGGGGACCGGTGCGCCGCGCCTCACCTCGACTGCCATCACGACCTCCCTGCGGCAGGCGATCACCGACAACCAGCAGCTGTGGGTGGGGTACGCCGACACCGATGGAGGAGTGATCGAGCAGATCGTCGACCCCATCCGCCTGTCCGCGGGGGTCCTCACAGCGTTCGATCACCGCCTGAACGCGGTGCGCACCTTCGCCGTCTCCCGCATCACCGGGATAGCGGGTGCTCCCGAGGCCGACACCCCCTGACGCGGGCGTCAGCCCACGCGCAGCTCGGTCGACCACACGGTCAGATCGGCCAGCACGTCCGGCAACGGCTGCACGCCGATGCCCGGGGCCGTCGGAACGGGCAACTGCCCGTCCTGCAGGACGAAGGGCTCCGTGACGTCGACCTCGTAGTAGCGACGCGAGGCACTCGTGTCTCCGGCCAGCGTGAATCCGGGCAGCGCTGCGAGAGCGACGTTGGCCGCCCGACCGATGCCCGTCTCCAGCATGCCGCCCGCCCACACGGGTGCACCGCGATCGCGGCACAGGTCGTGGATCTCCTTGGCCGTGAGGTAGCTGCCCACACGGCCGGGCTTGATGTTGATGATCGAGCAGGCGCCGAACTGCAGAGCCGAGTCCGCACTCATGACGGAGTGGATGGACTCATCCATGCAGATGGGGGTCGTGCACGCCTGAGACATCAGCACGTGCCCGTACCAGTCGTCCTGCTCGAGCGGCTGCTCGTGCAGCAGCAGGTCGAACTCGTCGAGGCGGGCGAGGTGCGCGGCGTCCGACCGCTCGTAGGCCTGGTTGGCATCGGTCTGCAATGGGATGGTCGGCCATGACTCACGGACGGCACGGACCGGCTCGATGTCCCAGCCGGGCTGGATCTTGAGCTTGATGCGCCGGTACCCCTCGTCGATGTAGCCGCCCACCTCGTCGAGCAGCTCGTCGATCGACCCGGTCACGGGGATGCCCACCGACACCCCGCAGTCGACATGCGTGCGCACGGCGCCCAGATAGCTGCCCAGCGACTCGCCACGACGCCGCAGCCAGACGTCGAGCATCGCCGTCGACATCGCGTTCTTGGCCATCGGGTGCCCCGCCACGACCTCCATGGCCGCGCGCACATCTCGCGGATCATCCGCATCGGCCACCTCCACGAGTGCCGGAAGCAGATGGTGGGTCATGACATCGACAGCAGCGTCGCCGTACTCGTAGCTGTAGCCCGGCCACGACATCGTGACGCACTCACCCCACCCGCTGATGCCATCCGACGAGACCGCCTCGACGAGGATCACGTCGCGGACGCGCTCGGTGCCGAAGCTCGTCCGGAAGGGACGCACCAGCGGGATGCTCAGGCGATGCAGCCGGAACAGTTCGATCGTCATGGTGTCCTCTCCATCACGTAGCCACCTTCGGTCGAGACGCCGATGATGCGATAGCCCGCCGCGAACGAGGACTCGAGGTCGCCCCGCAGGCGCAGTCGCCACGCGCGCGCGCCGGCCGCATCGCGCTGCCGCAGTGCGACGATGTCGTCGGGCAGCTCGATCTCCCGGACATCGCGTCCCGTCATGGCGAGAGCAGCCACATCGATCTCGTCGATTCCGTCGGCCAGGGCATCACGGACGCGGTCGGAGTCGAGACGCCACCAGGCGAAGAGGCGGTCCGTGGGATCACCCGTGTTGATCCCGTCATCCATCCGCCCGTAGAAGTCCGGTTCGAAGCCGTCGACGTCGACCCCGAGCTTGAGCAGGTTCAGTCGCGCATTGCGGCGGACGAGCGGATCGAAGGTCCACACGATCGTGTCGATCCCCTCCCCCAGAGCCCAGGCGCGCTGATGCATCTTGAGTGCGCTGCCGATGTGCTGATCACGATGGGCGTCGAGCACCGCGGCCATGTGCGAGTGCAGGTGGGTGTGCCAGCCGTGGGGGGTGCGGTGGCGCCCCACCCACCCGAAGGCGGCACCGATCGGACGTCCGTCCCGATAGGCCGCGCTGCAGTAGCCGCCGGAATGCGCGATCGCACGCATGAGGTTCGTGGCGAGCTGAGTGGAGCCGTCAGCCGAGGGCCACACCTCGTCGAAGACCCCCTGGGCGTCCGTCAGTTCACTAGGCTCGAGGAGCAGCCGGATCTCGACATCGGCATGCGCCTCAGCGCGCGCCCGATCGTCGTCGGCGGAGTGAACCACCGGTTCACCGTAGCGAGGGAGGAGAGCGGCATGGCGGATTCCGATCTTCTCGCCGGCGCGCGTGACCTGCTCCCCGCGATGGTCGATGCCGTCGAGGCGCTCGTGACCGTCGAGTCCCCCAGTGACGATGTCGATGCCTGCGGGGCCGTGGCCGACGAGGCCGTCGGCATCTTCGAGGGGTGGGTTCCCGAGCCGGCACGGATCGAGCAGCACGGCGGACGTCCCGTCTGGCGCTGGGGCCCGGATCAGCCGCGCGTCCTGCTGCTGGGGCATCTCGACACCGTCTGGCCGCTGGGGTCGCTCGACCGACATCCCTTCACCCACCACGGCGATCGCCTCACCGGGCCGGGCTGCTTCGACATGAAGGCCGGGATCGTGCAGGGCTGGGCCGCCATCGCCCTCGCCAGGCTCTCCGAGGCCGACGGTGTGGGCATGCTGCTGACGACGGATGAGGAGATCGGCTCCCACTCCTCCCGCGCGATCATCGCCCATGCGACCGCCCAGGTGGAGGCCGCCTACGTCCTCGAGCCGTCCATCGATGGCGCGCTGAAGACGGCACGCAAGGGCACGAGCTGGTACGAGGTCGCGTTCACGGGCCGGGCGGCCCACGCCGGACTGGATCCCGAGAAGGGGATCAATGCCCTCCTCGCCGCCGCTGACCTGGCCTCGGCCTGCAGCTCCTGGGGCAGCGCCTCCGAGGGCACGACCGTGACTCCCACCCTCCTGCGAGCCGGCACCACCGCGAACACGGTTCCGGCGGCGGCGGCACTCACCGTGGATGTGCGCGCCTGGACGGCGGCGGAGCAGCAGCGCATCGACCGTGCGTTTCGATCGTGGTCGGCGACGCACGGAGCGACCTTTGCCATCGGCGGCGGCATCGATCGGCCGGCTCTCGAGGCCTCCTCGTCCGCAGCGCTCTTCGCGCGCGCGGAGGGCGCTGCTCGGATCCTGGGGCTGCCCGCCCTCGATGGTCGGGCGGTCGGCGGCGCGAGCGACGGCAACCTCACGGCGGCGGCGGGCCACCCGACCCTCGACGGCCTCGGGGCCGTCGGCGACGGGGCCCACGCCGACCACGAGTGGGTGAGCGTCCCGGCGATGGCCGAGCGTGCCGCCCTGCTGGCCGCGCTGCTGCAGGACTGACTAGGACGGATCCCGGAGCCGGTTCACGTCCTCGGCATCGACGATGCGGTACGCGTATCCCTGCTCGGCGAG
>CAZQXO010000019.1:32573-35366 GCA_964597445.1 uncultured Bifidobacteriaceae bacterium
GCCGGTTCACGTCCTCGGCATCGACGATGCGGTACGCGTATCCCTGCTCGGCGAGGAAGCGCTGACGGTGCTGGGCGAAGTCGGCGTCGACCGTGTCCCGCGTCACGATCGAGTAGAAGTGCGCCGCGCGTCCGTCGCCCTTGGGTCGCAGGACACGGCCGAGGCGCTGGGCCTCCTCCTGACGTGACCCGAAGGTGCCGCTCACCTGGATCGCGACCGCGGCCTCCGGGAGGTCTACCGAGAAGTTCGCCACCTTGCTCACGACGAGCACGCGGGTCTCGCCCTGACGGAAGGACTCGAAGAGTCGCTCGCGCTCCTTGACCGAGGTCTCGCCCGTGATCACCGGTGCGTCCAGGTGCTCGCCCAGTTCAGCCAGCTGGTCGAGGTACTGCCCGATCACCAGGACCTGCTCGTCCGGATGCAGGGCCACGATCGCGTCCGTCACGCGGATCTTCTCTGCGGCGCAGGAGGCCAGTCGATACCGATCCTCCGGCTCTGCCATCGCGTACGTCATGCGATCGGAGTCGGGGAGCGTGATGCGCACCTCAACGCAGTCAGCCGGCGCGATGTAGCCCTGCGCCTCGATGTCCTTCCAGGGGGCGTCGTAGCGCTTCGGCCCGATGAGCGAGAACACGTCACCCTCACGACCATCCTCGCGCACGAGGGTCGCCGTCAGCCCGAGACGCCGACGGGACTGGATGTCGGCCGTGAAGCGGAAGATCGGCGCGGGCAGCAGGTGCACCTCGTCGTAGATGATCAGGCCCCAGTCGCGGGAGTCGAAGACCTCCAAGTGCGGGTAGATCCCCTGGCGCTTGGTCGTCATGACCTGATAGGTCGCGATGGTCACGGGCCGGATCTCCTTGCGAGCCCCGGAGTACTCGCCGATCTCGTCCGCTGTCAGCGTCGTGCGACGGAGCAGTTCGTCCCTCCACTGGCGGGCGGCCACGGTGTTCGTCACCAGGATCAGAGTCGTGGCCTGGGCGAGCGCCATCGCGAGCGCGCCCACGATGGTCTTGCCCGAGCCGCAGGGCAGCACGACGACGCCCGAGCCTCCGTGCCAGAAGCCCTCGGCCGCCTCCGTCTGGTACGAGCGCGGCTGCCACGCCTCGGTGTTGAGTCCGATCGGATGCCGTTCGCCATCGACGTACCCGGCGACATCCTCAGCGGGCCAGCCGAGCTTCACGAGAGCCTGCTTCAGGTTGCCCCGCTCGCTGGGGTGGACAGCGACGGTGACGTCGTCCAGGCGGACACCGAGGAGCGGCGCGACCTTGCGACTGCGCAGCACCTCCTCCAGAACGGCGGGGTCCAGAGACTGGAGCACAAGGCCGTGCACCGGGTGGTTGTTGAGCTGGAGGCGCCCGTACCGGGCCATCGTCTCGGCCACGTCGATGAGCAGGGCGTGCGGAACGGGATACCGCGAGTAGCGCAGGAGCGTGTCGACCACCTGCTCGGCATCGTGGCCGGCGGCGCGGGCGTTCCAGAGGCCCAGCGGGGTGAGCCGGTAGGTGTGGATGTGCTCCGGGGCCCGCTCCAGCTCGGCGAAGGGGGCGATCGCCTTGCGACAGTCGCTGGCCTGGGCGTGGTCCACCTCCAGCAGGAGGGTCTTGTCGCTCTGGACGATCAGCGGGCCGTCGGTCACAGGGTGACCCTACGGACGCTCGCGAGGGGGTGCGCGGCGAAGGTCAGCCCCCATCCGACCACGCGAGGGGCGAGGGATCTCCCTGGACCGTGGCGTCTGAAGCGGGAGCGGCCATGGGTAACGTGACAGTCCGGCCATCGATCGCACCCCGCTTCGACATACTGGTGCGACCTGGCACCACCGGGCTCGCCCGGTCCGACTCTCGGAAAGGTCCTCCCCATGAGCAACGCCTACAACAACGTGCTTGCCGCCCTCGCCGCCGACGCCGAGTTGCAGGAGAAGGTGCTCGCCGCCTCCACCCCGGAGGAGCGTGCCGCCCTTCTCACGGCTGCAGGGCTGGAGCTGCCCACGGCCGAGGAGGTCGAGGCCGCTCGACTGAGCGGAGTCGCCGGCGGGTGGACCACCACGGACTGCGTTGTGGCGTGTGCTCAGTGCAGCATGGCGGCGGCGTCCACCTGATCCGCTCCCTCACCGCACGTCCAACTCACCACAGGCCACCACAGATGGAGATCAGCATGTCCGATCGATTCACCGCCGTCATGACCGCACTCAGCCAGGACCCGGATCTGCGGGACCGTGTGCTCGCGGCAGAGACTCCCGAGGAGCGGGCAGCAATCCTTGTGGCCGCAGGACTCGACGTTCCCACGGCAGAGGAGGTCGAGGCGGCGAAGCTCGCAGGGGTCGACGGTGGCTCCACCCCACTCACGACGGTGCCGGTGAAGGTCGATTCCACCGCGGCGTCATCCGCGTCCCACATCTGACACCCGCGCACTCCCCGACGACGCTGGGCCAGTACGTCACGCGGCGTGCTGGCCCAGCGTCGTCAGTGTGAGTGGGGTGTCATCGCGAGCCGTGCCTCGACGTCGAAGCCGAAATCATCCACGGTGCCCATACCCGGCAGCGGCAGGTGAACCGTGCCCACATTGGCGCTGCCTGTGATGTCGATCTCTGTCATCGTGCTTCCCTGCGGACCGATCGCAGTGATCGTGAGCTCCAGCGGCACCTCGATCGGGCCGGCGACTGCCGTGCCGGAGACGCGCCAGCCGTGGCCGATCGAAGGACCCGCACCCTCATACACGAGCACGTGGACATCGTGGGATGACATCAGGGATCGAGCCGCTGCCTGAAGCAGGAAGTTGCCGGTGCGCAACTGA
>CAZQXO010000020.1:0-34263 GCA_964597445.1 uncultured Bifidobacteriaceae bacterium
TGACGCTGGATGAGGCGGAGTCGGGTGTGGCGGAGGGTGATCTGCTGACGCTGGACGATGCGCAGTCCGGTGTGGCGGTCGAGGACGTGCCGGTCGACCAGATGCCGGTCGATGAGGTCCTGGTCGACGGGGAGAGCCTCGATGCCGCGGCAGGGCTGCTCGACGGCTTCGTCCTGCAGCAGTGGCAGGCATCGGTCGCCATCGCTGTGGCCTGTGTGGTCGGCTTCCTCGCCATGAATCTGGTTCGCGGCCATCAGGGTCGCGTCTGGCAGGCCGTGCGTGACGACCCTGTCGCGGCCGCCGTCGTGGGCATCGCCCCGGGGCAGGCGAAGGTCTCAGCCTTCGTGGTCAGCTCCTTCTTCGCCGCTCTGGCCGGAGGTGTGCTGGCCCAGATCCTGACCTTCGTCGGCTCCGGAGCCTTCGGTCTGGGCCTGTCCCTGTCGCTGCTCGTCGGGGTCGTCCTCGGTGGCCGACTCTCCCTTGTGGGGGCCGTGATCGGCGCCGTGCTGCTCGTGTGGCTGCCCGAGCTCGTGGACTCCCTGTCCGCCGACCGCGGGTGGCCCGACCAGGTCACCAACAACGCCCCGAACCTCCTCTACGGCCTGCTGGTGGTCGTGGTGGTCCTGCTCGCACCGGGAGGCATCACGGGCGGTCTGGGTGACCTGGCCCGGCGATTGCGCCCGCGCCGGACGTCCTCGTCCTCCTGATCCGCCACCGAGGTGTCTAGACGACTTGTGTCTAGACGACTTGGAGAATTGTCGGATTCGGGTACCTTGCGGCGCGCGTGCCCCGTAGCCTGCGATCAACATGGTGTTCACCGGGGGGTCACTCACGTGCCTCGCGGAGTCACCTCTCAACAGATGATCCGTGAGGAGTTTTCGTGATCAAGTCATTGGCAGTTCGCACCGTTGCGGTGACGACGGCCGTCGGTCTTGCCGCAGTGGGCATGGCCGGAGCCGCTCAGGCCGCCGACCCGGGTGTGAGCAAGACCCAGGTCGTCATCGGTACTACGACGCCCCTGACGGGGCCGGCTGCACCCGGCTACAAGGACATCCCCGCCGCGGCGCAGGCGTACTTCGACTACGTCAACAAGAGCGGCGGCGTCAACGGCCGCCAGATCAAGCTGGTCGTCAAGGACGACCAGTACAACCCGGCAACCACGGTCACGAAGACCAATGAGCTGATCCTGAACGACAAGGTCTTCGCGATGTACGGCGCGCTGGGCACGGCCAACCACCTCGCCGTGGTTGACGAGCTCAACAAGCAGGGCATGCCCGACATGTTCGTCAACACCGGCTCGTCGCTGTTCGACAATCCGAAGAAGTACCCGACGACCTTCCCGTACTTCCCCTCGTACCTCGTCGAGGCGAAGGTGATGGCGTACTACATCAAGAACACGCCTGAGCTGGCGAGCAAGAAGCGCTGCTTCATGTACCAGGAGGGCGAGTTCGGCGAGAACGCTGGCGTCGGCTTCACGGCTGCGGGCATGACCGACTGGGCCGCCCAGGCGTCCTACCTGCCCACGCAGATCGCACAGGGCTTCGGCGCCCAGGTCACCAAGCTCAAGGCCTCGGGTTGCGAGCTCGTCGTGTTCTTCGGCGTCACGTCGGCCACGGGTGTGCTGTTCCGCACTGCTGCAGCCCTGTCCTTCAAGCCCACATGGATGATCACGTCGGTCGGCTCTGAGCCCACGATCGTCGGCAACATCGTCGGCAGCCCTGCTGCTGCGAAGGCCGCGCTCAACGGTGTCTACACCCCGAGCTTCCTGACCCCGATCACCGATCTCGGCAACCCGTACGTGAGCCAGATGAAGACCCTCGCCGAGGCTGCTGGCCTCCCGTGGAACTTCTACACGTACTACGGCATCAACACGGCCTACGTGCTCGCCCAGGCGATCAAGGCGGCTGGCCCGAACCTGACCCGCAAGGGCCTGATCAAGGCGATGCAGACGAACGGCCGCAACTTCAAGTCGGCGGCCTCGGTGCCGTTCGTCTCGACGGCCACCTCGCATCAGGGCCTCACCGGCTACTGGATGGGCAAGTACGACAGCGACGGCGTGCTCGTGCGCCAGGGCAAGGCCAACCAGGTGATCCTGGCGGGCAACGCCTCGACCGGCACCGCCAAGGCGGCCACCTACAAGCAGCCCGCGCCCACGCGCAAGCTGCTCCCGTAGGAGCCGGACGGTCCGCAGGCCCGTCGTGGCTGCTCCCCCCGAGGGGAGAGCAGTTGCGGCGGGCCTGACCCGTTCACGCCCAGGCCCAGGCCCCGGATTTGGCCCGGGGCCTGGGCTGCCGTACTGTTCGGCCTACCGAAGACCGCTGGTCACCGGCGGCAGGAGACTGCCGACGGTCGAAGGTCCCGCTCAGGTGGGCGACCCGCGCAGGTGAGACGAGCTCGACCCCCGGACCCTGTCCGGCGGTCCACGCCCCGTGCGCCTGCGCCGGGGCGTTCTGCATGAGGGGCCAAGGAAAGGAGCCCCATGGCCCGGCCGAACAAGGCGAGTTCCGTCGCCGAGCTCGCCGACCACTTCCGCGAGTCCAATGCGGCAGTGCTCACCGAGTACCGGGGTCTGAGCGTGGCACAGCTGAAGAGCCTGCGTCGCACCCTCGGATCCACGGTCACCTACGCGGTCGTCAAGAACACCTTGACCAAGATCGCGGCCAAGGACGCCGGTGTCACCGGTGTCGACGACCTCCTGGCTGGCCCGAGCGCGATCGCGTTCGTCAAGGGCGACGCCGTGGAGGCCGCGAAGGTGCTGCGCACCTTCGCCAAGGAGAACCCCGCCCTGATCATCAAGGGCGGGTACATGGACGGCAAGACGCTCTCCGTCGAGGAGGTTCAGCGGATCGCCGACCTGGAGTCCCGTGAGGTGCTCCTGTCCAAGCTCGCCGGCGCCATGAAGGCGAAGCAGGCTCAGGCTGCTGCCCTGTTCGCTGCTCCGCTCTCCAAGACCGCCCGTGCGCTGGGCGCCCTGCAGGCCAAGCTGGAGGCCGACCCCTCGGCCGCCGCCGCGTCTGCACCCGCTGAGGCTCCGGCCGAGGCTCCCGCTGAGGCTCCCGCCGAGGCGTCTGAGAACACCGAGGAGGTTGTGACCGAGGCTCCCGCCGAGGCCGCGGCCACCGAGGACACCACCGAGGGCTGATGCCCACCCGGCCCTCGGCCGGATCGACCGAAAGGACGCCATCATGGCGAAGCTGAGCACCGACGAGCTGCTGGACGCGTTCAAGGAGATGACGCTGCTGGAGCTCTCTGATTTCGTGAAGTTGTTCGAGGAGACCTTCGACGTCACCGCTGCCGCCCCGGTGGCCGTGGCGGCCGTGGCTGCTCCCGCGGCGGGCGGCGGCGACGCCGGCGCCGCGGCCGAGCAGGACGAGTTCGACGTCGTCCTCGAGGCCGATGGCGGCAACAAGATCGCCGTCATCAAGGAGGTCCGTGCGCTCACGAACCTCGGCCTCAAGGAGGCCAAGGACCTCGTCGAGGCGGCTCCCAAGGCCATCCTCGAGAAGGTCAACAAGGAGACGGCCACCAAGGCCAAGGAGCAGCTCGAGGGCGCTGGCGCGACCGTCACCCTCAAGTAGTCCTGATCGATCGACTCAGGGGCGGGCCTTCGGGCCCGCCCCTGAGTCATGTTCGGGGCAGACGCCCGGGATCGCGCGCGTCCGGCTCCGGACCAGGTTCCGGATATCGGGCGCAGGAGAGGGGCCTGCATCACGGCTGCATAACGAATGGCAGCGCGAACCCCGTGCCCTGCTTGACGTTTGCGCGCCCGCGGGTCACGATGCTCCCGCACACCCCGTGTGCAGGCCTCGTCGGACGAGGTCCGCGGCGTCACCGAACGAGGCAGCAGCTGTCAGCCTCCGATCGGCCGTCCCGGACGATGATCGACGGGAGCGCCACCGGGGTTGGACAGCGGTGTGCCCGTGTGGGTAGACTGCTATTTTGCGCTGCCATCCATCTCCTGTGCCCCGCCGTCTCGGTCGTTCGCGAACTTGACAGTGAGGGCTCTCCGCCGTGGCTGCAGCGCACCTGTGATGCAGCGCACTGTGGAAGGATCAGATCTTGGCCCGCACGCGTTCCGACGCAACGCCCCTGTCCCCGGCCCTGAACCGGGTCTCCTTCGCCAAGATCCGTGAGCCCCTGGCGGTTCCGGATCTGCTCGCCCTCCAGACGGCGAGCTTCGACTGGCTCCTGGGGGGTGAGGACTGGCGGGCCCGCGTGGCCGCCGAGATCGCCCGGGGCAACACCGAGGTGCCCCAGGCGTCCGGGCTGACCGAGATCTTCGAGGAGATCAGCCCGATCGAGGACTTCGCCGGATCGATGTCGCTGTCCTTCCGCGATCATCGCTTCGAGCCCCCGAAGTACACGGTCGACCAGTGCCGCGAGAAGGACTTCACGTATGCCGCCCCGCTGTTCGTGACCGCGGAGTTCATGAACAACGAGACGGGCGAGATCAAGTCCCAGACGGTCTTCATGGGCGACTTCCCGCTCATGACCGACAAGGGCACCTTCATCATCAACGGCACCGAGCGTGTCGTCGTGTCCCAACTGGTCCGATCCCCCGGCGCCTACTTCGAGCGCTCTGTCGACAAGACCTCCGACAAGGACGTCTTCCTCGCCAAGATCATCCCCAGCCGTGGGGCCTGGCTCGAGTTCGAGATCGACAAGAAGGACCTCGTCGCCGTTCGTGTCGACCGCAAGCGCAAGCAGCCGGTCACGGTTCTGCTGAAGGCCCTCGGCATGACCCGCGAGGAGATCGTCGAGCGCTTCGGCCAGTACGAGACCTTCATGGCCACGCTCGAGAAGGACACCATCGAGTCGCAGGATGACGCGCTTCTCGACATCTACCGCAAGCTGCGTCCGGGCGAGCCGCCGACCCTGGAGAACGCGCGCAACCTGCTCGACAACTTCTACTTCAACCCGAAGCGCTACGACCTCGCGAAGGTCGGCCGCTACAAGGTGAACAAGAAACTCGGCCTGGACCTCCCGCTCGAGCAGAGCGTGCTCACGCGCGAGGACATCGTCGCGGCGATCGAGTACATCGTGCGTCTGCATGCCGGGCTCGAGACGATGGAGGGGCCGCGCGGCGAGGTCGTTGTCGAGACCGATGACATCGATCACTTCGGCAACCGTCGCCTCCGCACGGTCGGCGAGCTGATCCAGAACCAGATCCGCACCGGCCTGTCGCGCATGGAGCGCGTCGTCCGCGAGCGCATGACGACCCAGGATGTCGAGGCGATCACGCCGCAGACCCTGATCAACATCCGCCCGGTCGTGGCGTCCATCAAGGAGTTCTTCGGGACGTCCCAGCTCTCGCAGTTCATGGACCAGACCAACCCCCTGTCGGGCCTGACCCACAAGCGCCGCCTGTCGGCGCTGGGCCCGGGCGGCCTGTCCCGTGAGCGCGCCGGCTTCGAGGTGCGCGACGTGCACCCCTCGCACTACGGCCGCATGTGCCCGATCGAGACTCCGGAAGGCCCGAACATCGGCCTGATCGGATCCCTCGCGACGTACGGGCGCATAAACGCCTTCGGTTTCGTCGAGACCCCGTACCGCAAGGTCGTCAAGGGCAAGGTCACCGACCAGGTCGACTACCTGACCGCGGACGAGGAGGACCTCCACGTCATCGCGCAGGCGAACACGCCCCTGAACGCCGATGGCACGATGAGCGAGGATCGCGTGCTCTGCCGTCGCAAGGGTGGCGAGGTCGACTACGTGACCCCGGCCGAGGTCGACTACATGGACGTCTCCCCGCGCCAGCTGTGGTCGGTCGCGACGGCGATGATCCCGTTCCTCGAGCACGACGACGCCAACCGCGCGCTCATGGGCTCCAACATGCAGCGTCAGGCCGTGCCGCTCCTGCGTGCGGAGGCCCCGCTCGTCGGAACTGGCATGGAGTTCCGTGCCGCCTACGACGCTGCCGACGTCATCAAGGCGACCAAGGCCGGTGTCGTGACGGAGGTCTCCGCCGAGGCCATCACCATCGCCACCGATGACGGCGAGTACGACCTCTACGGCCTGGAGAAGTTCCACCGGTCGAACCAGGGCACCTGCTTCAACCAGAAGCCCATCGTGTCGCAGGGTGAGCGCGTCGAGGCCGGTCAGGTCATCGCCGATGGCCCGTCGACCGAGCTCGGCGAGATGGCTCTCGGGCGCAACCTGCTGGTCGCGTTCATGTCCTGGGAGGGACACAACTACGAGGACGCCATCATCCTCAACCAGCGTCTGGTGCAGGACGACGTCCTCTCCTCGATCCACATCGAGGAGCACGAGGTCGACGCCCGCGACACCAAGCTCGGTCCGGAGGAGATCACCCGCGACATCCCGAATGTGTCGGAGGAGGTTCTCGCCGATCTCGACGAGCGCGGCATCATCCGCATCGGTGCCGATGTCGTCCCCGGC
Organism: uncultured Bifidobacteriaceae bacterium; assembly: GCA_964597445.1. Taxonomy (GTDB): domain Bacteria; phylum Actinomycetota; class Actinomycetes; order S36-B12; family S36-B12; genus UBA10649. The sequence goes on from CAZQXO010000020.1 coordinate 6,400, forward strand.
GACATCCTCGTCGGCAAGGTCACGCCGAAGGGCGAGACCGAGCTCACCCCCGAGGAGCGCCTGCTCCGCGCGATCTTCGGCGAGAAGGCCCGCGAGGTGCGCGACACGTCCCTGAAGGTCCCGCACGGCGAGTCCGGCAAGGTCATCGGCGTCCGCGTCTTCGACATCGACGAGGGCGACGAACTGCCCCCGGGCGTCAACCGCCTCGTGCGCGTCTACATCGCGCAGAAGCGCAAGATCACCGAGGGCGACAAGCTCGCTGGCCGTCACGGCAACAAGGGCGTCATCGCCAAGATCCTGCCCCCCGAGGACATGCCGTTCCTCGAGGACGGCACTCCTGTCGATGTCGTGCTCAACCCGCTCGGCGTTCCCGGTCGCATGAACATCGGCCAGATCCTCGAGACGCACCTGGGCTGGGCAGCCGCGACCGGCTGGGAGGTCGACGCGTCCGATCCGCGGGCCGCACGCATGGCCGACGAGGTCAAGAGTGTTCCTCGCGGAACCAAGGTCGCCACCCCGGTGTTCGACGGTGCGCGCGAGGACGAGCTCTCGCTCGTGCTGGAGTCGACTCGCAAGACCGACGACGGACTCACCCTGGTGGGTGCCGACGGCAAGGCGCAGCTGTTCGACGGCCGCAGTGGTGAGCCCATCCCGGGCCGCATCACGGTGGGCTACATCTACATCCTGAAGCTGCTGCACCTGGTCGACGACAAGATCCACGCGCGCTCGACCGGGCCGTACTCGATGATCACCCAGCAGCCGCTGGGCGGAAAGGCGCAGTTCGGCGGCCAGCGCTTCGGTGAGATGGAGGTGTGGGCGCTCGAGGCATACGGAGCCGCCTACGCCCTCCAGGAGCTGCTGACCATCAAGTCCGATGACGTGCTGGGTCGCGTGAAGGTCTACGAGGCCATCGTCAAGGGCGAGAACATCCCCGAGCCGGGCATCCCGGAGTCGTTCAAGGTTCTCGTCAAGGAGATGCAGTCGCTGTGCCTCAACGTCGAGGTCCTCAGCGGCGATGGCGTGGCCATCGAGATGCGCGACTCCGACGACGACGTCTTCCGCGCAGCCGAGGAGCTCGGCATCGACCTGTCCCGGCGTGAGCCGAGCAGCGTCGAGGAGCTGTAGCCGACAGGCACCCGAAACCACCTGACGACCGACACGAACGAAGGACACCACAGTGCTTGACGTCAACTTCTTCGACGAGCTGCGCATCGGCCTGGCGACCGCGGACGACATCCGCACGTGGTCGTACGGTGAGGTGAAGAAGCCGGAGACGATCAACTACCGCACGCTCAAGCCGGAGAAGGACGGCCTGTTCTGCGAGAAGATCTTCGGCCCGACGCGGGACTGGGAGTGCTACTGCGGCAAGTACAAGCGCGTGCGCTTCAAGGGCATCATCTGCGAGCGCTGCGGCGTCGAGGTGACCCGCGCCAAGGTCCGCCGTGAGCGCATGGGCCACATCGAGCTCGCGGCTCCGGTGACGCACATCTGGTACTTCAAGGGCGTCCCCAGCCGTCTCGGCTACCTCCTCGACCTCGCTCCCAAGGATCTCGAGAAGGTCATCTACTTCGCCGCCTACATGATCACCAGCGTCGACGAGGAGGGTCGCCACGAGGCGCTGCCCAGCCTCGAGGCCGATCTCGGCGTGGAGAAGTCCAAGATCGCCAAGCGCCGTGACGCCGACATCGAGGCTCGGGCGCAGAAGCTCGAGGCCGACCTGGCCGAGCTCGAGGCGGAGGGCGCCAAGGCCGATGTCCGCCGCAAGGTGCGTGAGTCCGCTGAGCGCGAGATGGCCTCGGTGCGCCGTCGCGCTGACAACGAGATCGAGCGCCTCGACAAGGTCTTCGATCGCTTCCGCACCCTGAAGGTCCAAGACCTCGAGGGCGACGAGATCCTCTACCGCGAGATGCGCGACCGCTACGGCCGCTGGTTCGACGGTGGCATGGGCGCCGCCGCGATCCAGAAGCGCCTGCAGACCTTCGACCTCGAGGCCGAGGCCGAGTCGCTGCGCGAGACCATCGCGACCGGCAAGGGGCAGCGCAAGGCTCGCGCGCTCAAGCGCCTCAAGGTCGTGTCGGCGTTCCTCAACACCACCAACTCGCCGCTCGGCATGGTGCTCGACGCCATCCCCGTCATCCCGCCGGACCTGCGCCCCATGGTCCAGCTCGACGGCGGCCGCTTCGCCACGAGCGACCTCAACGACCTCTACCGCCGCGTGATCAACCGCAACAACCGACTCAAGCGACTGCTCGACCTCGGTGCTCCGGAGATCATCGTCAACAACGAGAAGCGCATGCTTCAGGAGGCTGTCGACGCACTCTTCGACAACGGTCGTCGCGGTCGTCCCGTGACCGGACCGGGCAACCGCCCGCTCAAGTCGCTGTCCGACATGCTCAAGGGCAAGCAGGGCCGCTTCCGCCAGAACCTCCTCGGCAAGCGCGTCGACTACTCCGGCCGTTCGGTCATCGTCGTCGGCCCGCAGCTCAAGCTGCACCAGTGCGGACTGCCGAAGCAGATGGCGCTGGAGCTGTTCAAGCCGTTCGTCATGAAGCGCCTGGTCGACCTCAACCATGCTCAGAACATCAAGAGCGCCAAGCGCATGGTGGAGCGGTCCCGTCCGGTCGTCTGGGACGTCCTCGAGGAGGTCATCGCCGAGCATCCGGTGATGCTGAACCGGGCACCGACCCTGCACCGTCTGGGCATCCAGGCCTTCGAGCCCCAGCTGATCGAGGGCAAGGCGATTCAGATCCACCCGCTCGTCTGCACGGCATTCAACGCCGACTTCGACGGTGATCAGATGGCTGTCCACCTGCCGCTGTCCGCTGAGGCGCAGGCCGAGGCGCGCATCCTGATGCTCTCGAGCAACAACATCCTCTCGCCGGCGAACGGTCGTCCGATCACGACGCCGACGCAGGACATGGTGCTCGGCATCTATTTCATGACCACCATGACCGAGGGCGCGGAGGGCGAGGGTCGCTCCTTCACCTCTGTGGCCGAGGCGATCATGGCGTCGGAGACCGGAGCGCTCGACCTGCAGGCGAAGGTGTGGATCCGCCTGACCGAGGGCCTGCCCCCGGCCGACTTCGTCGCACCCGAGGGCTGGGAGCCGGGCGATCCCTTCCTGCTCGAGACGACGCTCGGTCGCGCCCTGTTCAACGAGGCGCTGCCGGAGGACTACCCCTACGTCAACGTCCAGGTCGACAAGAAGGTGCTCGGCCAGACGGTCAATCGCCTTGCCGAGCTCTACGCCAAGGTGGATGTCGCCGAGACCCTGGACGACCTCAAGGCCCTGGGCTTCCACTGGGCGACCCGCTCGGGCGTGACCATCTCGTTCTCGGACGTCATCGCGCCGCCCGCGAAGGCCGAGCTGCTCGCGAATGCCGAGGAGAAGGCCGACAAGGTCCAGAAGCAGTACGACCGAGGCCTGATCACCGACGCCGAGCGTCGTCAGGAGCTCATCGAGATCTGGACGAGGGCCACCGATGAGGTTGCCAAGGCGATGCAGGAGAACTTCCCGCGGACGAACTCCGTCCACATGATGGTCGACTCCGGTGCGCGCGGCAACTACATGCAGGTGCGCCAGATCGCCGGCATGCGTGGACTGGTGGCGAACCCGAAGGGCGAGATCATCCCGCGTCCGATCAAGTCGAACTTCCGCGAGGGACTGTCCGTGCTGGAGTACTTCATCTCCACCCACGGCGCCCGCAAGGGTCTGGCCGACACCGCCCTGCGGACGGCCGACTCGGGCTACCTCACGAGGCGTCTGGTCGACGTCTCCCAGGACGTCATCATCCGCGAGGTCGACTGCGGCACCGATCGCGGCGCGCAGATCGTCATCGGTGAGCGGGTCGACGGCGTGCTGCGTCCGGTCGACAACATCGACACCTCGGTGACCTCCCGCACGCTGGCGCGCGACGTCGAGGTCGACGGCAAGGTGATCGCGCAGGCCGGCGAGGAGCTCACGACCCCGCGGGTCGAGGAGCTCGTCGCCCAGGGCGCCGACACCATCCGCGTCCGCACCGTGCTCACCTGCGAGAGCTCGGTCGGCACCTGCGCGATGTGCTACGGCCGCTCGATGGCCACAGGCAAGCTCGTGGACGTCGGAGAGGCGATCGGCATCGTCGCGGCGCAGTCCATCGGCGAGCCGGGCACGCAGCTGACGATGCGCACCTTCCACACGGGCGGTGTCGCGGGCGAGGACATCACGCACGGTCTTCCTCGCGTCGTGGAGCTGTTCGAGGCGCGCACGCCCAAGGGCAACGCTCCGATCGCGGAGGTCTCCGGTCGCGCTCGCATCGAGGACTCCGACAAGGCGCGCAAGATCATCGTGGTGCCGGACGACGGCAGCGAGGAGATTGCGCACCAGGTGTCGAAGCGGGCCAAGCTCCTCATCGAGGATGGCGCCCACGTCACCGTCGGCGAGCAGCTCGTCGCCGGTGCGGTGGACCCGAAGGTCGTGCTGCGGATCCTGGGCATGCGCAAGGTGCAGGAGCACCTGGTCGATCAGGTGCAGGACGTCTACCGCTCCCAGGGCGTGTCGATCCACGACAAGCACATCGAGGTCATCGTCCGCCAGATGCTCAAGCGCGTGATCATCGTCGAGGCCGGGGATTCCGGCTTCCTCGCCGGTGAGCTCGTCGAGCGGTCCCACTTCGAGGCGGAGAACCGCCGCGTGGTGGCCGAGGGCGGTCAGCCGGCCTCGGGTCGTCCGGAGCTCATGGGCATCACCAAGGCGTCCTTGGCCACGGAGTCCTGGCTGTCGGCCGCCTCCTTCCAGGAGACGACCCGCGTCCTCACGGATGCGGCGATCCACGCCAAGAGCGACCCGCTCCTGGGCCTGAAGGAGAACGTCATCCTGGGCAAGCTGATCCCGGCCGGCACCGGCATGCCGGTGTACCGCAACGTCAAGGTGGATCCCACCGAGGAGGCCAAGGCGGCGATGTACGCCAGCTTCGGCAGCTACGACGACCTCGACTACAGCGCCTTCGGCGCCACGTCAGGGGCGGCGGTCCCGCTGGAGGAGTTCGACTACCGGGGCTACTAGCACCCCCGGCCTGCCACGCGGCAGGTCGAGCGCCGGAAGGCGCCTGCCCCCTGGGCAGGCGCCTTCCGCGTTCTCGGGCCCGGGCCGCGCCGTCGTCCGCGAGCCCCGGCGATTACCCTGATGTCATGAGCGACCAGAATCCCGCAGAGCCCGGCTCCGATCCGACCGTCCCGAACACAGGCGCCACCCCCGTGCCGGCTTCGGAGGGGGAGGGCACGGCCCAGGCCCCGGCCCAGTGGCCGTCGGCGCCTGCGGTGCCGGCCGATCAGGGCGCTGCCGCCCCGCTCGTGCCTCCGGCCCCTCCCGGTGCCGCCCCGGGATACCCGCCGGCCTACGGCGTTCCGGGAGCCGTGCCGATGTACGCCCCGGCACCGCCCACCTCGACGAACGCGATCATCGCGTTCGTCCTGTCGATCCTCTCCTGGGCGATCTGCCCCATCATCCCGGCCATCGTGGCCCTCGTGCTGGCCGCCTCCGCGCAGAAGGAGATCGCGGCCGGGCAGGGCCGGGTGCAGGGGGGCGGCCTCGTCACGGCGGCCAAGGTGATCTCCTGGATCAACATCGGCTTCTGGGCTGCGATCCTCGTGATCGGCGGCTTCTTCCTCGTGCTGGCGCTCGTCGCCGGCTCGGCCTGACCCCCTCCCGGCGAGGGCTCGGACCCCCTCCCGGAGGGGGAGGCGGACCCCGTTTTGACTCTCCGGAACCGGGGCGGGTAGCCTAGGCCGCCGTGCCCGCGTCATGGGGGCACGACCCGACCTGCGCTCTTCCCCGTGAGCTGCGCATCGGCGAGGGACCCTCGTGGTCCGCGCCCGGGATCATCCGCACTCTGGATGTCGTTCGGCACGGGTGGCCGCGCGACACGCCCGACCGCGTGGGTCGGACAGCATGATGGCAGTGAGCTCGACCGGTACGACCGCAGGACGACGAACTAGAGAAGGCAGGACGGCGACAGTGCCCACCATCCAACAGCTGGTCCGCAAGGGTCGGCAGGACAAGGTCTCCAAGAACAAGGCTCCGGCCCTCAAGGGGAGCCCGCAGCGCCGTGGCGTGTGCACGCGCGTGTACACGACGACCCCCAAGAAGCCGAACTCCGCCCTGCGCAAGGTCGCCCGCGTGCGACTGAGCTCGGGCGTCGAGGTCACGGCCTACATCCCGGGCGTCGGCCACAACCTGCAGGAGCACTCCATCGTCCTCGTCCGTGGCGGACGCGTCCGTGACCTCCCGGGCGTGCGCTACAAGGTCATCCGCGGTGCGCTCGACACCCAGGGCGTGAAGAACCGCAAGCAGGCGCGTTCCCGCTACGGCGCGAAGAAGGAGAAGGGCTGATGCCTCGCAAGGGCCCCGCTGCCAAGCGGACCATCGTCAACGATCCCGTCTACGGCGCGCCGATCGTCACGCAGCTGATCAACAAGGTTCTCCTCGACGGCAAGCGCTCGACCGCCGAGCGCATCGTCTACGGCGCCCTCGAGGGCTGCCGCGAGAAGACCGGCACCGATCCGGTCCAGACGCTCAAGCGCGCCCTGGACAACGTTCGCCCGACCCTGGAGGTGCGCTCCCGTCGAGTCGGCGGTGCGACCTACCAGGTCCCGGTCGAGGTCAAGGCCGGCCGCAGCACCACGCTGGCCCTGCGCTGGCTCATCGGCTACTCGCGGCAGCGTCGCGAGAAGACGATGACCGAGCGCCTCATGAACGAGATCCTCGACGCCTCGAACGGCCTCGGCGCCGCCGTCAAGAAGCGCGAGGACACCCACAAGATGGCCGAGTCCAACAAGGCCTTCGCGCACTACCGCTGGTAGTCGGCCCCTCACTACGAGTCAACGGAGAACAGCAGCGTGTCTACCCAGACGAGTCTCGATCTCGCCAAGGTCCGCAACATCGGGATCATGGCGCATATCGACGCGGGCAAGACCACGACCACCGAGCGGATCCTCTTCTACACCGGGATCAACTACAAGATCGGTGAGGTTCATGAGGGCGCAGCCACCATGGACTGGATGGAGCAGGAGCAGGAGCGCGGCATCACGATCACGTCCGCCGCGACGACCTGCGAGTGGAAGAACCACACCATCAACATCATCGACACCCCCGGTCACGTGGACTTCACGGTCGAGGTCGAGCGCTCGCTGCGCGTTCTCGACGGCGCCGTCACGGTCTTCGACGGCGTGGCGGGGGTCGAGCCGCAGTCCGAGACGGTCTGGCGCCAGGCCGACCGCTACAACGTCCCGCGCATCTGCTTCGTGAACAAGCTCGATCGCACGGGCGCGGACTTCTACCGCTGCGTCGACATGATCGTCGATCGCCTCGGGGCCACGCCGCTCGTGCTCCAGCTGCCGATCGGCAACGAGGCGGACTTCATCGGTGTCGTCGACCTCGTGGGCATGCGCGCCCTGACGTGGCGTGGCGAGACCCAGAAGGGCGAGGACTACGCGGTCGAGGAGATTCCCGCGGATCTCGCCGACAAGGCCGCCGAGTACCGCGAGAAGCTGCTCGAGACCCTCGCCGAGGCCGACGACGCCGTCATGGAGAAGTTCCTCGAGGGCGAGGACCTCTCGGTCGAGGAGATCCAGGCGGCCATCCGTCGTGCGACCCTGGCCGACAAGCTCACCCCGGTGCTGACGGGCACGGCGTTCAAGAACAAGGGCGTTCAGCCCATGCTCGACGCCGTCGTCGCCTACCTGCCCTCACCGCTCGACATCCGGGCCATCGAGGGCCACAAGATGGGCAACGAGGAGGAGATCATCGAGCGCGCCCCGAGTGACTCGGAGCCCTTCGCCGCCCTGGCCTTCAAGATCATGACGGATCCGCACCTGGGCAAGCTCACGTACATCCGCGTGTACTCGGGCCGCCTCGAGACCGGCACAGCCGTGCTCAACAGCGTCAAGGACCGCAAGGAGCGCATCGGCAAGATCTACCGGATGCACGCGAACAAGCGTGAGGAGATCGACTCGGTGGGCGCCGGCGACATCGTCGCCGTCATGGGCCTCAAGGACACCACCACGGGCGAGACCCTGTGCGATCCGGCCAAGCCGGTCGTGCTCGAGTCCATGACCTTCCCGGCCCCGGTCATCCACATCGCCATCGAGCCCAAGTCCAAGGGCGACCAGGACAAGCTCGGCGTCGCGATCCAGCGCCTCGCCGAGGAGGACCCCACCTTCCACGTCCGTTCGGACGAGGAGACGGGCCAGACCATCATCGGCGGCATGGGCGAGCTGCACCTCGAGGTGCTGGTCGATCGCATGAAGCGCGAGTTCAAGGTCGAGGCCAACGTCGGCAAGCCCCAGGTCGCCTACCGCGAGACCATCACCAAGAAGGTCGAGAAGGTCGACTACACCCACAAGAAGCAGACGGGTGGCTCGGGCCAGTTCGCCAAGGTCCAGATCGACATCGGGCCCAGCGAGAACGCCGAGGGCGGCTACGTCTTCGAGAACAAGGTCACCGGCGGTCGCATCCCGCGCGAGTACATCCCCTCGGTCGATGCCGGCTGCCAGGAGGCCATGGAGAACGGCGTCCTCGCCGGGTACCCCATGGTCGACGTGCAGGTCACCCTGCAGGACGGCGCCTACCACGACGTCGACTCCTCCGAACTCGCCTTCAAGATCGCCGGTTCGATGGCGTTCAAGGAGGCGGCCCGCAAGGCGGGCCCGGTCATCCTCGAGCCGATGATGGCCGTCGAGGTCACCACGCCCGAGGACTTCATGGGCGATGTCATCGGTGACCTCAACTCCCGCCGTGGCCAGATCCAGGCCATGGAGGAGCGGTCCGGTGCGCGGGTGGTCAAGGCCCTGGTGCCGCTCTCCGAGATGTTCGGCTACGTGGGAGACCTCCGCAGCCGCACGCAGGGGCGCGCCAGTTACAGCATGCAGTTCGACTCCTACGCACAGGTTCCTTCCAACGTGCAGACGGAGATCATCGCGAAGGCTCGCGGCGAGTAGTCGCGGATCACTGAAACACAACAGAACACGACAGAAGACCCGATCCGCGTTACCGCCGGACGGCTGACAACAAGGGAGAACTCAAGTGGCGAAGGCCAAGTTTGAGCGCACCAAGCCGCACGTCAACATCGGCACCATCGGTCACATCGACCATGGCAAGACGACCCTGACGGCTGCCATCACCAAGGTGCTGCACGATGCTTACCCGGACGTGAACCCGTTCACGCCGTTCGACATGATCGACAAGGCTCCTGAGGAGCGTCAGCGCGGCATCACGATCTCCATCGCGCACGTCGAGTACCAGACCGAGGCGCGTCACTACGCCCACGTCGACTGCCCCGGCCACGCCGACTACATCAAGAACATGATCACCGGCGCGGCCCAGATGGACGGCGCGATCCTCGTGGTCGCCGCCACGGACGGCCCCATGCCGCAGACCAAGGAGCACGTCCTCCTGGCCCGTCAGGTCGGCGTTCCGGCGATCGTCGTCGCGCTGAACAAGTGCGACATGGTCGACGACGAGGAGCTCATCGAGCTCGTCGAGATGGAGGTGCGCGAGCTGCTGTCCTCCTACGAGTTCCCGGGCGACGACATCCCCGTCGTGCGCGTGGCCGCCTTCCCGGCGCTGAACGGCGACGAGAAGTGGGCCGGTTCGATCCTCGAGCTCATGAACGCGGTCGACGAGTACATCCAGACCCCCGAGCGTGAGGTCGACAAGCCCTTCCTCATGCCGGTCGAGGACGTCTTCACGATCACGGGTCGTGGCACCGTCGTCACCGGTCGCATCGAGCGCGGCATCGTCAAGGTCAACGAGGAGATCGAGATCGTGGGCATCCGCCCCGGCCCGGCCACCAAGACCACCGTCACCGGTGTCGAGATGTTCCGCAAGCTCCTCGACGAGGGCCAGGCGGGCGAGAACGTCGGCCTGCTCATCCGCGGCGTCAAGCGTGAGGACGTCGAGCGCGGCCAGGTCTGCTGCGCCCCCGGCTCCGTTACCCCGCACACCGAGTTCGAGGCTCAGGTCTACATCCTGTCCAAGGACGAGGGCGGCCGTCACACGCCGTTCTTCAACAACTACCGCCCGCAGTTCTACTTCCGCACGACGGACGTCACCGGCGTTGTGACCCTGCCGGACGGCAAGGACATGGTCATGCCGGGCGACAACACCGACATGAAGGTCGAGCTGATCCAGCCCGTCGCCATGGAGGACGGCCTCCGCTTCGCGATCCGCGAGGGTGGCCGCACCGTCGGCGCCGGTCGCGTCACGAAGATCCTGAAGTAGGACGATCCCGAGCTTCGTGGGGGGCGGCGCGACCCGCTGCCCCCCACGAATCGGGGAGCACCACCAGCACGACCCGCACCATCTGCAGGAGCACGACCAGGACGCCACGTTCACAGCGGCACTACATGAGTAAGGACACCAAGCCACCATGGCGGGACAGAAGATCCGCATCCGGCTCAAGGCCTACGACCATGAGGTCATCGACTCCTCGGCGAAGAAGATCGTCGAGACGGTGACTCGCACGGGAGCGCAGGTCGCGGGCCCGGTGCCGCTGCCGACGGAGAAGAACGTCTACTGCGTCATCCGCTCTCCGCACAAGTACAAGGACAGCCGCGAGCACTTCGAGATGCGAACCCACAAGCGGCTCATCGACATCCTCGACCCGACCCCGAAGACGGTCGACTCGCTCATGCGACTCGACCTCCCCGCGGGTGTCGACATCGAGATCAAGCTCTGACCTGTAGACGACGAGGCAAGGAACACTGATGGGTACCAACGTGAAGGGTGTGCTGGGCGAGAAGCTCGGCATGACCCAGGTATGGGACGAGAACAACAAGGTCGTCCCCGTCACCGTGGTCAAGGCCGGGCCGTGCGTCGTCACGCAGGTGCGCAATCCCGAGACCGACGGCTACTCCGCCGTGCAGATCGCGTTCGGTGCGATCGATCCGCGCAAGGTGACCAAGCCGCAGGCCGGGCACTTCGCCAAGGCCGGTGTCACGCCGCGTCGTCACCTCGTCGAGATCCGCACGGACGATGCCTCCGAGTACACGCTCGGTCAGGAGATCGGGGTCGACACCTTCGAGGCCGGCCAGCTGGTCGATGTGATCGGCACGACCAAGGGCAAGGGCTTCGCGGGCGTCATGAAGCGACATGGCTTCGGCGGCCTGCGCGCCTCGCACGGTGTCCAGCGCAAGCACCGCTCACCCGGGTCCATCGGCGGCTGCGCCACCCCCGGTCGCGTGTTCAAGGGCATGCGCATGGCGGGGCGCATGGGCGGGGCACGCCAGACCACCCAGAACCTGAAGGTCGCCGGTGTCGACACCGAGCGCGGCCTGCTGCTGATCAAGGGCGCCGTTCCCGGCCCCAAGGGCGGCCTCGTCTTCGTCCGCACCGCCGTGAAGGAGGCCTGACATGACCGCCGTTGAGGTCCGCACTCCCGCGGGCAAGGCGTCGGGCAGCGTCGAGCTGCCGGCCGACATCTTCGATGTGCCCGTCAACGTGCCGCTGATCCACCAGGTCGTCGTCGCGCAGCTGGCGGCGGCTCGCCAGGGCACGCACGACACCAAGACGCGCGCCGAGGTTCGCGGTGGCGGCAAGAAGCCCTACAAGCAGAAGGGCACGGGCCGCGCCCGTCAGGGCTCGATCCGCGCACCGCAGTACGCTGGCGGTGGCGTGGTGCATGGCCCGACTCCTCGCGACTACGCCCAGCGGACTCCCAAGAAGATGAAGGCTGCCGCCCTGCGCGGCGCTCTCTCGGATCGCGCTCGTGACGGACGCATCCACGTCGTCACCGAGTTCGTGTCGGGCGAGACCCCGTCGACGAAGGCCGCCTCCACGGCGATCGAGTCGTTGGGCCTGTCGGGCAACCTGCTCATCGCGATCGATCGCGATGACGACGTGTCGGCCCTGAGCCTGCGCAACCTCGCCGGGGTCCACGTGCTCTACGTCGACCAGCTCAACACCTACGACGTCCTGTGCAGCGACCACGTGGTCTTCACGTCGGCCGCCATGGACGCCTTCCTGGCCGGCCCGGCGACGGGCAAGTCCTCGAAGGCCGTTGCTACCGAAAGCGAGGCCGCGGAATGAAGATCGCCGATCCCCGCGACATCCTGATCGCCCCGGTCATCTCGGAGAAGAGCTACGCGCTCCTCGACGAGAACAAGTACACCTTCCTGGTGGCTCCGGACGCGAACAAGACGCAGATCAAGCTGGCGGTGCAGGACGTCTTCGGCGTCAAGGTCACCAGCGTCAACACGAACAACCGCGAGGGCAAGCGGGTTCGCACCCGCTTCGGCTTCGGGCGTCGCGCGTCCACCAAGCGCGCCATCGTCACGGTTGCCGCAGGCGAGCGCATCGACATCTTCGGAGGCCCGGTCTCCTGACCGGGAATCTGACGGGCCTTCCACTCACGAGACGGAAAGACAGCTATGGGAATCCGCAAGTACAAGCCGACAACGCCGGGCCGTCGTGGCTCGAGCGTGGCCGACTTCGTCGAGATCACCCGGTCGGAGCCGGAGAAGTCACTGGTGCGTCCGCTGCCCAAGAAGGGCGGCCGCAACAACTCCGGCAAGATCACGACCCGGCACCAGGGTGGTGGCCACAAGCGCGCCTACCGCGTCATCGACTTCCGTCGGGCCGACAAGGACGGCGTGCCGGCCAAGGTCGCTCACATCGAGTACGACCCGAACCGCACCGCCCGGATCGCCCTGCTGCACTACGCCGACGGCGAGAAGCGCTACATCATCGCCCCGAACAAGCTCAAGCAGGGTGACCCGATCGAGACGGGACCCAGTGCCGACATCAAGCCCGGCAACAACCTGCCCCTGCGCAACATCCCCGTCGGCACCGTGATCCACGCCGTGGAGATCAAGCCCGGTGGGGGAGCGAAGATCGCCCGCTCGGCCGGCGCCTCCGTCCAGCTCGTCGCCAAGGACGGTCCCTACGCCCAGCTCCGCATGCCCTCGGGCGAGATCCGCAACGTGGACCTCCGCTCGCGGGCGACAGTGGGCGAGGTCGGCAACGCCGAGCAGTCCAACATCAACTGGGGCAAGGCAGGCCGCATGCGTTGGAAGGGCAAGCGCCCGACCGTCCGCGGCGTGGCCATGAACCCGGTCGACCACCCGCACGGTGGCGGCGAGGGCAAGACGTCGGGAGGCCGTCACCCGGTCAACCCGAACGGCAAGCCCGAGGGTCGCACCCGCAAGGCCAACAAGGCCAGCGACAAGTTCATCGTCCGTCGCCGCAAGTCCGGCAAGAAGCGTTAGGGATAGCAGATGCCTCGCAGCCTGAAGAAGGGCCCGTTCGTCGACGACCACCTGATGAAGAAGGTGGAGGCGCAGAACGAGACCGGATCCAAGAACGTGATCAAGACCTGGTCGCGGCGCTCGATGATCGTCCCGGCGATGCTCGGCCACACCATCGCGGTGCACGACGGACGCAAGCACGTCCCGGTCTTCGTGTCCGAGAACATGGTCGGACACAAGCTCGGCGAGTTCGCCCCGACCCGGACCTTCAAGGGTCACGTCAAGGAAGACCGCAAGGCGAAGCGGCGCTAGCCGACCGCCGGGTCGACCAAACGCCACACACCACCAGACATCACCGCATCACACGAAAGCAAGGGGAACGACATGGAAGCCAGGGCCCAGGCGCGGTACGTCCGCGTCACGCCCATGAAGGCGCGCCGCGTCATCGACCTCATTCGAGGCATGAACGCAGCTGACGCCCAGGCGATGCTCAAGTTCGCGCCGCAGGCGGCGAGCGAGCCCATCGGCAAGGTGCTCGACAGCGCCATTGCCAATGCGACGAACAACCATGCGATGGACCCCCGCTCCCTCGTGGTGAGCGCGGCCTACGTCGACGAGGGGCCGACGATGAAGCGCATCCGCCCCCGCGCGCAGGGTCGGGCCTACCGCATCCGCAAGCGCAGCAGCCACATCACCGTCATCGTCTCCGATGGCGCCACAGCAGAGCAGAAGGGCTGACCGACGTGGGCCAGAAGATCAATCCGAACGGCTTCCGCCTCGGCATCACCACCGACTTCAACTCGCGTTGGTTCGCCGACAGCTCCAAGCCCGGCCAGCGCTACCGCGACTACGTGGACGAGGACGTCAAGATCCGCAAGCTCCTGTCGAAGGGCATGGAGCGGGCCGGCATCGCCCGCGTCGAGATCGAGCGCACGCGTGACCGCGTCCGTGTCGACATCCACACGGCTCGTCCCGGCATCGTCATCGGCCGACGCGGCGCCGAGGCCGACCGCATCCGCGGAGACCTCGAGAAGCTCACGGGCAAGCAGGTGCAGCTGAACATCCTCGAGGTCAAGAACCCGGAGATCGAGGCGCAGCTGGTCGCGCAGGGCATCGCCGAGCAGCTCTCCAGCCGTGTCTCGTTCCGTCGCGCCATGCGCAAGGGCATGCAGACGACCATGAAGAGCGGCGCCAAGGGCATTCGCGTGCAGGTCTCGGGTCGCCTCGGTGGCGCCGAGATGTCGCGCACGGAGTTCTACCGTGAGGGTCGGGTGCCGCTGCACACGCTCCGCGCCGATATCGACTACGGCTTCTACGAGGCCCGCACCACGTTCGGTCGGATCGGCGTCAAGGTCTGGATCTACAAGGGCGAGGCTCTCGGCTCCCGCGCCGAGCGCGAGGCTGCTGCAGCTCAGGCCCGGCTGTCCGGTCCGCGCACCCGCCCCGATCGCCCGCGCCGCCCGCGTCGTGAGGACGAGGCCGTGGCCGTGGCCGCGACCGAGCAGGCAGCTGAGGCCGCCACCGGCGAAGCCGTGGTCGAGCCCGTGACCGAAGGCCAGGAGGGCTAGTCATGCTGATTCCCCGCAGGGTCAAGCACCGCAAGCAGCACCACCCCACGCGTCGTGGTGTCTCCAAGGGCGGCACGGAGGTGACCTTCGGCACGTACGGCCTCCAGGCCCTCGAGCCGGCGTACGTGACCAACCGGCAGATCGAGTCGGCGCGTATCGCCATCACCCGGCACATCCGTCGTGGCGGCAAGGTGTGGATCAACATCTACCCGGACCGGCCGCTGACCAAGAAGCCGGCTGAGACCCGCATGGGCTCCGGCAAGGGCTCGCCCGAGTGGTGGGTGGCCAACGTCAAGCCCGGTCGCGTGATGTTCGAGCTGTCCTTCCCCGATGAGAAGGTCGCGCACGAGGCGCTCACCCGCGCCATGCACAAGCTCCCGATGAAGTGCCGGATCGTTCGGCGCGATGAGGCAGGTGAGAACTGATGTCGGCAGGCACCAAGGTCGGCGAACTCCGCAATCTCGATGACGCGGAGCTGACGTCGAAACTGCGCGAGGCCAAGGAGGAGCTGTTCAACCTGCGCTTCCAGGGCGCCACGGGGCAGCTCGAGAACCATGGACGGCTCCGCGCTGTTCGCAAGGACATCGCCCGCATCTACACCATCCTGCGCGAGCGGGAGCTCGGCATCACGCCGGTTGAGATCACGGACGACGCGGCAGGTGTCGCATGAGCGCGAATGAGGCAGGCGTGAACGAGTCAGCACGTGGCTACCGCAAGACCCGCGAGGGTCTCGTGGTCAGCGACAAGATGGACAAGACGGTGGTCGTCGCGGTCGAGGATCGCTTCAAGCACCCGCTGTACGGCAAGGTCGTCCGACGGACGAGCAAGCTCAAGGCGCACGACGAGGCCAACACCGCTGGCATCGGCGACCGCGTCCTGCTGATGGAGACCCGACCCACGTCCGCCACGAAGCGGTGGCGCGTGGTCGAGATCCTCGAGAAGGCCAAGTAACGACCCCCACAGTTCCGCCAGGCTCTCGCGAGAACCGGCAGACGATCAGGAGAATGCAGTGATTCAGCAGGAGTCGCGACTTCGAGTCGCCGACAACACCGGTGCCAAGGAGGTCCTTGTCATCCGGGTCCTCGGTGGCTCCGGCCGTCGCTATGCCGGCATCGGCGATGTCATCGTGTGCACCGTCAAGGACGCCATCCCCGGCGGCGGTGTCAAGAAGGGCGAGGTCGTCAAGGCCGTCATCGTCCGCACCAAGAAGGAGCGCCGCCGTGCGGATGGCTCCTACATCCGCTTCGACGAGAACGCTGCCGTCATCCTCAAGGGTGATGGGGAGCCTCGTGGCACGCGCATCTTCGGCCCGGTCGGGCGTGAGCTGCGCGAGAAGAAGTTCATGAAGATCATCTCGCTGGCCCCGGAGGTGCTGTAGTCATGGCGCTCAACATCCGCAAGGGCGATCTCGTCCAGGTCATCACGGGCAAGGACCGTGGAGTCAAGGGCAAGGTCATCGAGGTGTACCCCGAGTCCGAGCGCGTCATCGTCGAGGGCGTGAACCGGATCAAGAAGCACACCAAGGTGGGCCAGAACAGCCGGGGCGCCAAGACCGGCGGCATCGTGACCACCGAGGCCCCGATCCACGCCTCCAACGTGATGATCGTGGATCCCGAGGACGGCCGTCCCACGCGCATCGGCTACCGCAAGGAGAAGGTCGAGAAGCGTCGCTCGGACGGCTCGACCTACGAGGCGGAGCGCAGCGTCCGCATCTCCCGTCGCACCGGCAAGGACATCTGAGGACTGACATGACTGCGACCACTGAGACCACCACGCCGCGCCTGAAGGCGCGCTACCGCGAGGAGATCGCTCCGGCCCTGCGCCAGGAGTTCGGCTTCGCGAACGTCATGCAGGTTCCGACGCTGACCAAGATCGTCGTGAACATGGGCGTCGGCGACGCCGCCCGTGATTCCAAGCTGATCGAGGGTGCGATCCGCGACCTGACCGAGATCACCGGGCAGAAGCCGCAGGTGACGAAGGCCCGCAAGTCCATCGCCCAGTTCAAGCTCCGCGAGGGCCAGCCCATCGGCGCCCACGTGACGCTGCGCGGTGATCGCATGTGGGAGTTCCTGGACCGCCTGCTGTCGGTGGCCCTGCCCCGCATCCGCGACTTCCGTGGCCTGTCCCCGAAGCAGTTCGACGGGCGTGGCAACTATACGTTCGGCCTCAACGAGCAGTCGATGTTCCACGAGATCGACCAGGACAAGATCGATCGCGTGCGCGGCATGGACATCACCGTCGTCACGACCGCGCAGAACGATGAGGAAGGCCGCGCCCTGCTTCGCCTTCTCGGATTCCCCTTCAAGGAGGCCTGAGCCACATGGCGAAGAAAGCGCTGATCCAGAAGCAGCAGAAGACCCCGAAGTTCAAGGTTCGGGCGTACACCCGGTGCACCAAGTGCGGACGTCCGCATTCGGTGTACCGCAAGTTCGGACTGTGCCGCGTGTGCGTCCGGGAAATGGCGCACGCCGGCGAACTGCCGGGCGTCACCAAGAGCAGCTGGTAAACCACGACGCTGAAGGTCCGCGGAAGCGGAAACCGCAGCGAGGAAGGCCGTAGGCCAAGAACATGACGATGACCGATCCCATTGCGGACATGCTTGCGCGGCTGCGCAACGCGAATTCCGCGTACCACGACACCGTGTCGATGCCGCACTCGAAGATCAAGGCGAGCATCGCCGAGATCCTCCAGCGCGAGGGCTACATCGCCGGGTGGACCGTCGAGGACGCCGAGGTGGGCAAGGCACTCACCCTGAACCTCAAGTACGGCCCGTCGCGCGAGCGCTCCATCGCCGGCCTCCGACGCGTGTCCAAGCCGGGCCTGCGCGTGTACGCGAAGAGCACGGCTCTCCCGCGCGTGCTCGGTGGCCTCGGCATCGCGATCATCTCGACCTCGTCGGGCCTGCTCACGGACCGTCAGGCAGCACAGAAGGGCGTAGGCGGGGAAGTCCTCGCCTACGTCTGGTAGGAGGCACCCATGTCGCGTATCGGACGCCAGCCTGTGGAGATCCCCGCCGGGGTCTCCGCCACCATCGATGGCCGCGACCTCACGGTCACCGGCCCGAAGGGCTCCCTGAGCCTGACCATCGTCGAGCCCATCATCGTGTCCCAGGAGGACGGCAGCCTCGTCGTCACCCGACCGAATGACGAGCGCGATGCGAAGGCCCGTCACGGCCTGACCCGGACGCTCGTGGCCAACATGGTCACCGGCGTGACCACCGGCTACGAGAAGGGCCTCGAGATCGTGGGCACGGGCTACCGTGTGGCGGCCAAGGGCACCGACCTCGAGCTCCTCCTCGGCTTCAGCCACCCGGTCGTCGTGAAGGCGCCGGAGGGCATCAGCTTCGAGGTCGAGAGCCCGGTCAAGTTCAAGGTCAAGGGCATCGACAAGCAGAAGGTCGGCGAGGTCGCCGCCAACATCCGCAAGATCCGCAAGCCCGAGCCCTACAAGGGCAAGGGCGTGCGGTACGAGGGCGAAGTCGTTCGCCGCAAGGCCGGAAAGGCGGGTAAGTGATGAGTGCCTTCGCCCCGAAGCTCGGGACCCGTACCCGCACGACCGTGGGTCGTGCCCGTCGCCACCTGCGCGTGCGCAAGAAGGTCAGCGGCACGGCCACGCGTCCCCGCATGGTCGTCACGCGCTCGGCGCGTCACATGCTCGTCCAGGTTGTCGACGACACCCAGGGCGTGACCATCGCGTCGGCCTCGACCATGGAGGCCGACCTGCGTGGCGCGACGGACGACAAGACGGCCAAGGCCCGCAAGGTGGGGCAA
Organism: uncultured Bifidobacteriaceae bacterium; assembly: GCA_964597445.1. Lineage (GTDB taxonomy): Bacteria > Actinomycetota > Actinomycetes > S36-B12 > S36-B12 > UBA10649. The sequence goes on from CAZQXO010000020.1 coordinate 24,959, forward strand.
CTGGTCGCAGAGCGCGCCAAGAAGGCAGGCGTGGAGGCTGTGGTCTTCGACCGTGGCGGCAACAAGTACCACGGTCGAGTCGCAGCCGTCGCCGACGGTGCTCGCGAAGCCGGCCTGTCCCTCTAACGACGTACGAACTTCCAGGAAGAGGTAGTCCAGATGTCAGAAGCATCGCGCCGCAACGGTGGCGGTGGCGATCGTCGGGAGCGCAAGGATCGCGCCCCCCGCGAGGAGAAGTCGCAGTACGTCGAGCGTGTGGTCGCCATCAACCGCGTCGCCAAGGTCGTCAAGGGTGGTCGTCGCTTCAGCTTCACCGCTCTCGTCGTCGTGGGTGACGGGGAGGGCATGGTGGGCGTGGGGTACGGCAAGGCCAAGGAGGTGCCGGCCGCCATCGCCAAGGGTGTGGAGGAGGCCAAGAAGCACTTCTTCCGCGTGCCGCGCATCCAGGGCACCATCCCTCACCCGATCGTCGGTGAGGCGGCCGCAGGTGTGGTCATGCTGCGTCCGGCGTCGCCCGGTACCGGCGTCATCGCCGGCGGACCCGTGCGCGCCGTGCTCGAGTGCGCAGGCATCCACGACATCCTGAGCAAGTCGATGGGTTCCGACAACGCCATCAACATCGTCCACGCGACGGTCGCGGCCCTCAAGGGCCTCGAGTCGCCGGAGGCGGTCGCGGCTCGTCGTGGCCTGCCCCTCGAGGACGTGGCCCCGGCCGCCCTCCTGCGGGCGCGTGCGGAGGCGGGTGCGTGATGGCTCGGCTGAAGGTGACCCAGAAGAAGTCCGAGATCGGTGGCACCAGCGTGCAGCGGAACACCCTGCGCTCGCTGGGCCTGAAGCGCATCGGTGACACGGTCGTCAAGGAGGACCGCCCGGAGATCCGCGGCATGGTCAACCGGGTGTCGCACCTTGTCGTCGTCGAGGAGGTCGACTGACCATGACTCTCAAGGTCCATCATCTGCGCCCGGCTCCGGGCGCCAAGACCGCCAAGACCCGCAAGGGTCGCGGCGAGGCATCCAAGGGCAAGACCGCGGGCCGTGGCACCAAGGGCACCAAGGCCCGGTACCAGGTCCCGGCCAACTTCGAGGGCGGGCAGATGCCGCTGCACATGCGGCTGCCCAAGCTGAAGGGGTTCAAGAACCCGGCCAAGGTCGAGTTCCAGGTCGTCAACGTCGCCATGCTAGGACGGCTCTTCCCCGAGGGGGGCGCCGTGGGCGTGGCCGACATGGTCGCCAAGGGTGCTGTCCGCAAGGGTCAGCCGGTCAAGGTCCTCGGGCAGGGCGACCTCTCGGTCGCCCTGAAGGTGAGCGCGGATGCGTTCTCCGATTCGGCCCGTGACAAGATCGTCGCAGCCGGTGGGACCGCCACGGTCCTCTAGGACCAGGCGGCACCCCCGGGTGCCCGATCGAGACCGACGGACTCACGGACCAGCAGGAGGCTAAGTGCACATCAGTGCGTTCGGGGCTGCGCTGCGTACGCCGGATCTGCGCAAGAAGATCCTGTTCACGCTGGGGCTGCTCGCGGTCTACCGCCTCGGCTCCGTGCTGCCCACGCCCGGCGTGGACTACGCGGCGATCCAGCGATGCATCGATGTGGTCCAGGACAACTCGGTCTACGCCCTGATCAACCTGTTCTCGGGCGGGGCGCTCCTGCAGCTCTCCGTGTTCGCGCTCGGCATCATGCCGTACATCACCGCGAGCATCATCCTGCAGCTGCTCACGGTCGTGATCCCGCGGCTGGAGACGCTGAAGAAGGATGGTCAGGCGGGTCAGGCCAAGATCACGCAGTACACCCGCTACGTGACCATCGGTCTCGCCATCCTCCAGTCGACCGCGATCATCTCCCTGGCACGCACGCCGGGCGCCCTGTTCAGCGGCTGCAACGAGGCCGTCATCCCGAACGACTCGATCTGGGTCATCCTCGTCATGATCACGGTCATGACGGCGGGCACGGCGGTCGTCATGTGGTTCGGCGAGCTCATCACCGAGCGCGGTGTCGGCAACGGCATGTCCGTCCTGATCTTCACCTCGATCATCGCGACGATCCCGGCGCAGTTCGCCTCGATCTACGGCAGCCGCGGGATCTTCACCTTCTCGATGACCCTGCTCGTGGGCCTCGCGGTCGTGGCCTTCGTGGTCTTCGTGGAGCAGGCCCAGCGTCGCGTGCCGGTGCAGTACGCCAAGCGGATGGTCGGCCGCCGCATGTACGGCGGTACCTCGACCTACATCCCCCTCAAGGTGAACATGGCCGGCGTCATTCCGGTCATCTTCGCCTCGTCCCTGCTGTTCCTGCCGATCCTGCTGGTGCAGCTCACGGGAAGCCAGGAGAGCTGGGCCGTGTGGATCCAGCAGAACCTGGGCACGGGCACGGGCACCTGGTACCTCGCGATCTACTTCGCCCTCATCGTCTTCTTCTGCTACTTCTACGTGTCGATCACGTTCAACCCGGTGGACGTCGCCGACAACATGAAGAAGTACGGCGGCTTCATCCCGGGCATCCGCGCGGGTCGACCCACGGCGGAGTACCTGGACTACGTCCTGACCCGTCTGACGGCACCGGGCTCGCTCTACCTGGGCCTCATCGCAGTGCTGCCCGTCTTCGCCTTCGGGTCGCTGGGCGTGGGTGCCGACTTCATCTTCGGCGGCACGAGCCTGCTGATCATCGTGGGCGTCGGTCTCGACACGGTGAAGCAGATCGAGGCCCAGCTGCAGCAGCGCAACTACGAGGGGTTCCTGCGATGAGGCTCGTCATCATGGGTCCTCCGGGGGCGGGCAAGGGAACCCAGGCCGCGGTGATCGCATCGATGCTGGGCATCCCGCACGTCTCCACGGGCGACATCTTCCGGGCCAATGTGTCCCAGGGCACGCCGCTCGGCGTCGAGGCCCGGAAGTACATGGACGCGGGGGAGTACGTCCCCGACGGCGTCACGAACGCGATGGTGCGCGATCGCCTCACGCAGGAGGACTGCCGCCCGGGCTTCCTCCTCGACGGCTACCCCCGCACGGTGGAGCAGGTCGGTGAGCTGAACGCCATGCTCAGCAGTGCGTCGCAGCGACTCGATGCCGTGCTCGAGCTCACGGTCGACATGGATGAGGTCGTGGGCCGGCTGGTCAAGCGGGCGAGCGAGCAGGGTCGCAGCGACGACACCGAGGACGTCATCCGCCGTCGGCTCGAGGTCTACTTCGAGCAGACCGCCCCGCTCATCGAGATGTACCGCTCCCAGGGCCTGCTGGTGCAGGTGGACGGTCTCGGTGAGATCTCCGACGTCACCGGCCGCATCGTGGTCGCGCTCGACCTCCAGGCCTGATCCAGTGTTCGGGCGCAGGAGCGCGATCGAGATCAAGTCGGCCGATCAGCTCGCCGTGATGCGGCAGGCCGGCCTCGTCGTGGCGCGAGCCCTGCAGGCGATCCGCGAGGCGGCGGCGCCGGGAGTCACGACGGGCCAGCTCGACGAGATCGCGCGGGACGTGCTGGCGGATCACGGAGCCACGTCCTCCTTCCTCGGATACAAGGCGCACGGAGCCGTTCCCTACCCGGGCGTCATCTGCGCCTCGGTGAACGACGAGGTGGTCCACGGCATCCCCGGGCCCCGGACCCTGCGCGACGGCGATCTGCTCTCCGTCGACTTCGGGGCGATCGTCGACGGCTGGAACGGCGACGCGGCCATCACGATCGAGGTGGGGGAGGTGGCCCCCGAGGTGCATCGGCTCAGTGAGGTGACGGAGGCGGCCCTCTGGGCCGGTCTCGCCCAGGCGCGTGTCGGTGGGCATCTCACGGACATCAGCCACGCGGTCGAGTCCACCATCCTCGAGGGGGGCCGTGGCTCCGGCGTCGACTACGGCATCGTCCGGGAGTACGGCGGCCATGGCATCGGCTCGCACATGCACATGGAGCCGCACATCCTCAACTACGGGGCACCCGGTCGGGGTCCCGTGCTGCGGGCGGGCATGGCCCTGGCCATCGAGCCCATGGTCATGCTGGGCGACGAGGACGTCATGCTCCTCGACGACGCCTGGACGGTCTCGACCGTCGACGGCAGCGTGGCTGCCCACTGGGAGCACACGGTGGCCGTGACCGAGGACGGCCCGTGGGTCCTGACGGCGCTGGACGACGTCCGCCTGTAGCGGGGACGCAGGGCCTGTGACGGTTATGCTCGCGGCGATGACCCGCCCTCCCGATCGTCGCACCGAACCAGGAGTCCCTCGATGACCGCGCCCGTCACGCCGATCATGGCCGGTGGCACCGGGCGCAGTGGCACCACCGTGATCGCCGGCCTGCTGCATCGCCATCCCGACGTGCGGGCCAGCTGGCCTCGTGAGGTCAAGTTCGTGAACAAGGACGCAGGCCTGCTCGACCTGGTCCTGGGGGTCACGGGGCGGAAGCGTCTGCGCCGGGGAATGGGGACCCCGCGCTCACGGCTGGTGGCCTTCGAGGAGGGCATGCGTGGCCCGTGGTGGCTGCGTACCAACAGGCTCGGAAGGGCCAGCGGCCTGCACCTGAGCATGGAGGAGTCCGAGCGGGAGCGGCTGCTCGCCGAGCTCGACGCGCAGCTCGACCGCGACCCCGTCGCAGCGGGGCGGGACTTCCTCACCGGCATGATCCGGGCGCAGCGCGGTGACGCGGGAGAGCCGTGGTGGATCGACACGTCGCCGCCGAACATCGCCAACGCCAGCCGCATCCACCGGTTCTGGCCCGAGGCTCGTTTCATCTGGATGGTCCGCGATGGGCGGAGCACCGCGGCGTCGGTCATGGCCGAGCGGTGGGGTCCGGACGATCCCGCGGAGGCCATCACCTGGTGGGAGACGCGGATGCGGCGGGCTCACGAGGGGCTCCAAGGGGTGCCCGCCGAGTCCGTGCTCGTCCTGAGCCTCGAGGACCTCGTCGTCCTCGACCGCGAGGCCAGCTATCGCACCGTCCTCGACTTCCTCGGCCTGGCGGATGCCCCCGAGATGCGGGCCTTCTTCGACGGGCAGATGCCGGCGGAGCGGGTGGGCCTCGACAAGTGGCGGGGACGCGTGCCCGACCCCGAGGCGTTCGAGTCCGATTATCGGAAGGCCGAGGCGCGACTGCAGGCCGACGGGCTCGAGGTGTACGCCCGCCCGGGAGGCTGAGCTGCCCAGCCCCTCGCGACCAGCCGGTCGGCCAGGGGGGCGGATTTTGCTCACGTGGGGCGGCCGCGTAGAGTACGCAGGTCGGTTTCAGGCTTCCCCGCCTCCACACCAACCCCGCTTCGGCGGCTGCGGTCGTGTGCGCGCGGAAACCGGGCCGTTCCATCCGATCGACGGAAGCTGAGGACATGGGCAAGAAGGACGGTGCGATCGAGCTCGAGGGCACGATCACCGAGTCCCTGCCCAACGCGATGTTCCGGGTGGAGCTCGACAACGGGCACAAGGTGCTCGCTCATATCAGCGGCAAGATGCGCATGCACTACATCCGCATCCTCCCGGACGACCGCGTGGTCGTGGAGCTCTCGCCCTACGACCTCACCCGCGGACGCATCGTCTACCGCTACAAGTAGTACCGACGTCCGACCGAACGACCGAACCGACCGAGAGAGCCATCATGAAGGTGCAGCCGAGCGTCAAGAAGATCTGCGACAAGTGCAAGGTCATCCGTCGCCACGGCCGCGTCATGGTGATCTGCGAGAACCCTCGCCACAAGCAGCGTCAGGGCTGACCCAGGCCTGACGCGGTCGCCGGGGAGACAACCCGGACGACCGAATCCATACGCGGTACCCGACCCCCGCCACGCGCGTGCGCACGGCGGGACGACACCCCCGGACACGAGGCCGGGGACCTGCCTTGGCGGGCAGGGCTGGTACTGCACCCACACCTCGTGCGTGAAGAGAGAAGAGAGAACGCCACATGGCACGACTCGTTGGTGTCGACCTGCCGCGCGACAAGCGCATGGCCGTCGCACTCACCTACATCTACGGCGTTGGCCGCTCCCAGGCAGCCAAGGCCCTCGCCGCGACCGGCATCGATCCGGAGATGAGGTCCAAGGACCTCACCGACGATCAGCTGGTCGCCCTCCGCGACTGGATCGACGAGAACCTCAAGGTCGAGGGTGACCTCCGTCGCGAGGTCGCCGCGGATATCCGCCGCAAGGTCGAGATCGGCTGCTACCAGGGCCTGCGTCACCGCAAGGGCCTCCCGGTTCGCGGCCAGCGCACCCACACCAACGCGCGCACGCGCAAGGGCCCGCGCAAGACCGTCGCAGGCAAGAAGAAGTAGTCCGCGTCCCCCTCTGATCTGGAGAACTGAACTCATGGCACCCACAGGCAAGGGCGGCGCGGCCAAGAAGGTCCGCCGCAAGGAGAAGAAGAACGTGGCCCACGGCCACGCTCACATCAAGAGCACGTTCAACAACACCATCGTGTCGATCACGGACCCCACGGGCGCCGTGATCTCCTGGGCCAGCGCTGGCCAGGTCGGCTTCAAGGGCAGCCGCAAGTCGACGCCCTTCGCCGCCCAGCTCGCGGCTGAGGCTGCTGCGCGTCGCGCCATGGAGCACGGCATGCGCAAGGTCGACGTGTTCGTCAAGGGTCCGGGCTCCGGCCGCGAGACCGCTATCCGTTCGCTGCAGGCCACGGGCCTCGAGGTCGGCTCCATCGCCGACGTCACCCCGACGCCCTTCAACGGCACCCGTCCCCCCAAGCGTCGTCGCGTCTGATCGCGCGTACCGGAATCTAGGAGAAACACGACAATGGCGCGTTACACAGACGCCGACTGCAAGCGGTGCCGTCGGGAGAAGATGAAGCTCTTCCTGAAGGGTGCGAAGTGCGAGTCGCCGAAGTGCCCCTTCGAGAAGCGTCCCTACCCCCCGGGCCAGCACGGTCGCGGTCGTTCGAAGGACAGCGAGTACCTGCTGCAGCTTCGTGAGAAGCAGAAGGCCACCCGGATGTACGGGGTCCTCGAGAAGCAGTTCTCGAACTACTACAAGGAGGCGCAGCGCCTCTCCGGCAAGACCGGCGAGAACCTGCTGCAGATCCTCGAGACCCGTCTGGACAACGTCGTGTTCCGGGCCGGCTTCGCCAAGTCCCGCGACATGGCTCGCCAGCTGGTCACGCACGGTCACTTCACGGTCAACGGCCGCAAGGTGAACATCCCGTCCTACCGCGTCTCGCCCAACGACATCGTCGAGGTGCGCCCGGGCTCCCGTGAGCTCACGCCGTTCATCGTCGCCCACGCCGAGATCGGCGAGCGGCCGGTGCCGGCATGGCTCGAGGTCGTCCCGTCCCAGATGCGGATCCTCGTCCACTCGCTGCCGTCCCGCGGTGTCATCGACACGCAGGTCAACGAGCAGCTGATCGTCGAGCTCTACTCCAAGTAACCGTCCCTGGTCCTCCGGGGCCGAGATGCGCGACGTCAAATAGCGGTCGTCGCCGGAAGGAAGTCCATCGTGCTCATCAGTCAGCGTCCCATCCTCACCGAGGAGCCCATCTCCGAGTTCCGCTCGCGGTTCGTCCTCGAGCCGCTGGAGCCCGGCTTCGGCTACACCCTCGGCAATTCGCTCCGCCGCACCCTGCTCTCGTCCATCCCGGGTGCAGCCGTCACGAGCATCCGCGTCGACGGTGTCCTCCACGAGTTCACGACCATCCCGGGCGTGAAGGAGGACGTCACCGAGCTGATCCTCAACATCAAGCAGCTGGTCATCTCCTCGGAGCATGACGAGCCGGTCGTGATGTACCTGCGCAAGCAGGGCCCGGGCACGGTCACGGCAGCCGACATCCAGCCGCCGGCCGGCGTCGAGGTGCACAACCCGAACCTCCACATCGCCACCCTGAACGACAAGGGCAAGCTGGAGATCGAGCTCGTCGTCGAGCGCGGTCGCGGCTACGTCTCGGCCGTGCTGAACAAGCAGGCGGGCCAGGAGATCGGCCGCATCCCGGTCGACTCCATCTACAGCCCCGTCCTCAAGGTCAGCTACAAGGTCGAGGCGACCCGTGTCGAGCAGCGCACCGACTTCGACAAGCTGATCCTCGACGTCGAGACCAAGCCCTCGATGCTGCCCCGTGACGCTGTGGCGTCTGCGGGCAAGACCCTCGTGGAGCTCTTCGGCCTCGCCCGCGAGCTGAATGTCGACGCCGAGGGCATCGACATCGGCCCGTCGCCGACCGATGCGTTCGTCGCCGAGCAGCTGTCGATCCCGATCGAGCAGCTCGACATGACGGTCCGCAGCTACAACTGCCTCAAGCGCGAGGGCATCCACACCGTGGGTGAGCTCATCACCCGCAGCGAGGCCGACCTCCTCGACATCCGCAACTTCGGTGCGAAGTCGATCGACGAGGTCAAGGTCAAGCTGGCCGGTCTCGGTCTCGCGCTCAAGGACAGCCCGCCCGGATTCGATCCCGGCGCGGCGGTCTACTACTCGGATGATGACGACGACCTGGCGTACGCCGAGGACGAGCAGCTCTAGGGCTGCGACGAGAAAGCACTCAAGGAGAACTCATGCCTACGCCAACCAAGGGTCCCCGTCTCGGCGGTGGTCCGGCCCACGAGCGGCTCATGCTGGCCAACCTGGCCACTGCGCTGTTCGAGCACGGCCGCATCACCACCACCGAGGCCAAGGCCAAGCGCCTGCGTCCTCTCGCCGAGCGGCTCATCACGTTCGCCAAGCGCGGTGATCTGCACGCTCGTCGTCGGGTGATGACCGTCGTGCGCGACAAGTCCGTCGTGCACACCCTGTTCACCGAGATCGGCCCGCAGTACGCCGGCCGTCCCGGTGGCTACACCCGCATCACCAAGATCGGCCCGCGCAAGGGCGACAACGCGCCCATGGCCGTGATCGAGCTCGTCGAGCCCATGCTGGAGCAGGTCGTCGCCGAGGCGACGGGTGCGGCCAAGCGTGCGGCCAAGGAGCAGGCCAAGGCCGCCGGTGAGCCGGTCGTCGTCGAGACCGTCGTCGATGAGGTCATCGAGGATGCCGACGGCAACGTGGTCGAGGAGATCATCGTCGACGACGTCGCGGTGGTCGACGCCGACGGCACCGTCCTCGAGGAGGAGGTCGAGGTCATCGACATCGTCGCTGACGAGGCCGCTGAGACCGACGAGAAGAAGGACGAGGCCTGAGCCTCACGCCTGACACCGATCAGCCCGCCACCGACTCCGGTGGCGGGCTGATCCGTCTGCGCCTGCGCATCGCCTACGACGGCCGGGACTTCCACGGCTGGGCAGCCCAGCCGGAGCCGATGGGTCTGCGCACCGTCCAGGGGGAGATGCAGCGGGTGCTCTCCCACCTCTTCCACCAGTCCGTCGAGCTCCAGTGCGCGGGGCGCACGGACGCCGGGGTGCATGCCCGGGGTCAGG
>CAZQXO010000021.1:0-7938 GCA_964597445.1 uncultured Bifidobacteriaceae bacterium
TGTCCGGGCGCACGAGCGGCTCACCGCCCGTGAGGCGGATCGACTCGATGCCCTGACTGATCGCGACCTCGATGACGGTCATCAGCTCGTCGACGCTCAGCAGGTGGTCGCCGGGCATCCAGTCCGCGAAGTCCGGGGGCATGCAGTAGGTGCAGCGCAGGTTGCATCGGTCGGTGACGGAGACGCGAAGATCCCGGTGAACTCGCCCGTAGGAGTCGACGAGGGTGCCCGAGGCCTCGGCGGCGAGGGAGGACGGCATGCCCAGGTGGGTGCTCATGCGCAATTCACCCACTCGTCCGTGCCGTCGGAGAACACCTGGTGCTTCCAGACAGGCAGCCGCTCCTTCGTGAGGTCGACCAGGGCCTGGCAGGCCGAGAAGGCCTCGCCTCGGTGCGCGGTCGCGACGACCGCCACGAGGGCGGATTCACCGATCGGGATCGGACCGACCCGATGGGCCACGACGAGGGCGAGGACGTCGAAGCGAGAGTCGATCTCCTGCGCGACCTCCCGGAGAACCGCCTCAGCCGTGGGGTGACCCTCGTACGTCAGTGCCGTGACCGAGCGGCCGTGATCGTGGTCGCGCACCGTGCCGCTGAAGGTGACGACGGCGCCCGCCCGAGGATCGTCGGCCAAGGCCTGCAGCGCGGGGACATCCAGCACGCGCTCGGTCACCTCGACCAGCCGGATCTCGCCCATCGGGCCATTATTGTCCGCAGGTCAGGGATGGGCCCAGGGAACGGAGTGGTCATGCGCGAGGTGCTGCCGGAGCTGATGGCCGTGCGCAGTCGCCACGGAGCGGCCGCCATGGCGACGGTCGTGCGCACCTGGCGCTCCGCTCCGCGCCCAGCAGGCGCCTCGATGCTCGTCACCGACGAGGCCGAGGCGGTGGGCTCCGTCAGTGGGGGCTGCGTCGAGGGAGCACTGTTCGATCTGGGCCAAGAGGTCCTCGCCGACGGGCAGCCGCGTTTCGAGACCTACGGCGTCAGCGACGACGACGCCTTCGCCGTCGGCCTCACGTGCGGGGGCATCCTCGACGTCTTCGTCGAGCGCGTCGACGAGCACACGTGGCCAGAGCTTGAGGGCATCGCGACGAGCATCGCTGCCGAGGAACCTGTCGCAGTCGCGACGATCGTGTCGGGTCCGCACCACGTCGGTCGCCACCTCGTCGTACGGAAGGACCGCACCGAGGGATCACTCGGAACCGCGCGGCTCGACGACACCGTGCGTGAGGACGCCATCGGCATGCTCGAGTCAGGGACAACCGGCTTCCTGCGCTACGGCCCGGAGGGCGAGCGTCTCGGTGAGGGGCTCGATGTCTTCGTGCAGTCCTTCGCGCCGAAGCCGCGCATGATCGTGTTCGGTGCCATCGACTTCTCCGCCGCACTCGTGCGTGTCGGAAAACTACTGGGCTTCAAGGTCTCCGTCGTCGATGCACGACCGGTGTTCGCGACCGCCAAGCGCTTCCCCGATGCCGACGAGGTGATCGTCGACTGGCCGCACCGGTGGCTGTCGGGGCAGGAGGTCGATTCGAGGACGGTGATCGCCGTGCTGACCCATGACCCGAAGTTCGACGTGCCTGCGATCAAGGAGGCGCTCAAGACGAATGCCGGCTACATCGGCGCCATGGGCTCACGGCGCACGCATGAGGATCGACTCATTCGGCTGAAGGAGGCCGGGGTCACCGACGGCGAGCTCGCGCGGGTGCATTCCCCCATCGGACTCGACCTCGGGGCACGCACGCCCGAGGAGACCGCCATCTCGATCGCGGCCGAGATCATCCAGTCACGCTGGGGCGGCAGCGGTGCGCACCTCGCGACGACGCAGGGCCCGATCCATCCCGGGGCGCCGCGCTAGTGAGCGAAACCGTCGCCGGTCTCATCCTCGCCGCGGGCTCGGGCACGCGGTTCGGTCAGCCCAAGGCCCCCGTCGTCGTCGGGGGAGAGCGCCTCGTCGATCGCGCGGTTCGGGTGCTCAAGGAGGCCGGGTGCGACCCCATCGTCGTCGTCCTCGGTGCCTGGGTCGGCCACGTCGAGGGGGCCGACATCGTCATGAACGACAGCTGGCCCGAGGGGATGGGCTCCTCACTGCGCACGGGCCTGGCCCACCTGCGCGATGAGACTGACGCCGACCGAGCGGTGATCACCCTCGTCGACCTCCCAGGACTGACGCCGTCGGCCGTGCACCGCCTGATGGCCTCGTCCGCGTCGGCTCCCGCAGCCCAATGCACCTACGACGGAGAGCGCGGGCACCCCGTGTGCCTGGCCCGTGACCTGTGGGACGAGGCCATCGAGGTGGCTGTCGGAGATGAAGGCGCTCGGCGTCTCCTTCGAGGTCGTGACGACATCGTGCTCGTGGAGGTCGGGGACGTCGCCGACGGGGCAGATCTGGATCACCCGTGATGCCGGGCGTGCCCGGGTCACGTGTGCAGGTGGCCGGCTCCTGACCCAGCGAGCATGACGACCACGACGGCCAGAAGCATCATGGCCATGCCCACGCCCACCACGGCCTGACGCGGAGTCGACGGCTCCCGCTCCCAGCACAGGAGCACGGTGATGCCCAGCAGGAGGGCGACCGGAGCGATGAATCCGGGGAGCGTCATCGCCGTGACCATGCCCGCGAGCATGATCGGAGCGCAGGAGGCGAGGCTGCGCAGTCCCTGGCGCACGCCGTAGTCAGCAGCCCCACCCGCATAGGAGACCGAGCTGCAGGATCGCGCGAGCCGATGCTGAACGGGAAGCACCTGGTACAGCCCCGCCACGATCCAGGTCAGGGCGATCCAGAACGGGGTCCACTGAATCGCATTCATGAGGAAGTACGCGGGAACACCCGCGACCAGCCACACGACGAGGAAGGTGGCGAGGAACGTCCATGCGCGACCCGGCGATCCCTCCGCGGCCCTCATCATCGGACGCGTCACCGTCGGCAGCATCATCGCGATCGACATCGCGACCCACATCAACGTGAATGTGCCGACGGACGAATGGTCGGTCACGAGAGCGACGACGATCCACGCGACCAGGACAGCCGCGGCCACAGGCAGGACGACGCCGGCGCGGAGCCGGGCATCAGCACCAAGAAGCGCGGCCACCATGGGGGGACGGTAGACCCTCGACCGGCGAGCCGCGACCGGACCCGGGCCTTCGGCACTCAGGCGGAGGCAGTCGATTCCGCGCTGCGCTCCTCAGCATGCTCAACGATGTGGCGGGCCATAGGGGGGAACACGAAGGCGTGGAAAGGCGCGACGGACCACCAGTAGGCGTGGCCGGCGAGTCCGTGCGGCCAGTAGACGGCCCGCTGGCGGAGCAGGCGCGTGCGGCCCTCGTCCTGCACCGTGAACTCCAGCCACGCACGACCGGGCATGCGCATCTCCGCGCGCAGGCGAACGATCTCCCCCGGGACGTACTCCTCGACCCGCCAGAAGTCGACGGCGTCTCCCACGGCGAGGCGATCCGGGTTGCGGCGTCCACGACGTAGCCCGACCCCGCCGACGAGCCGGTCGATCAACCCACGGGCCCGCCAGAGGAACTGGGCGGAGTACCACCCGGACTCTCCCCCGATGCGCTCGATAGCGGCGAAGAGATCCTTCGTCGTCGCCGACGTCCGGACCTCACGCACGTCGGTGTAGAGCGTGCCACCCGTCCAGGTCGGGTCGCTGGGCAGCGGCTCGCTCGGAGCACCGGGGGTGGCGGCATCCGACCACCGCGTCGCGACCCGCGCCTCCTTCACGCGCGACAGGGCCAGTCGCACGGCCTCGTCGAAGTCGATGAGCCCCTGCGGGGGATCAGGGATCCATCGGGCGATGTCGTGCTCACGGCAGACAGCCGGGTGACGCAGTGAACGCACGAGCGGCCGGGCGATCGAACGCGGCACCGGCGTCACGAGGTTGACCCAGTGACTGGACAGCTCCGGCGTCAGGACGTTGATCGGGAGGATGATGCGACGCGACAGACCGGCCACAGCCGCGTAGCGATGCATCATCTCCTCGTACGTCAGCACCTCTGGCCCACCGATGTCGAATGCCCGGCTCACCTCGAGGGGGATGTCCGCTGCGAGGATCAGGTACCGCAGGACATCACGGATGGCGATCGGCTGCGTGCGCGTGCGCACCCATCGTGGCGTGATCATTGCGGGGAGGCGCTCGGTCAGGTACCTGAGCATCTCGAACGACGCTGACCCCGAACCGATGATGACGCTCGCTCTCAGTTCGATCACCGAGACGCCGGATGACCGAAGGAGGTCCCCCACCTGATGACGCGAACGCATGTGCGGCGACATGCGGTCGATGGGCAGGTCGGGGGCGAGGCCGCCGAGGTAGATGATCCGATCGATCCCCGCCTCGCGTGCCGCCTGCGCGAATCCCTCCGCCATCGTGCGCTCAGCGGACTCCAGCGAACTCCCCTGCTGGAGGGAGTGCAGCAGGTAGTAGGCGGTGCCGACCCCGTCCATGGCCGCCGCGAGGGCCACCGGATCCAGGGCATCGCCCTCGACGACATCGACGTCCGCGCGCCAGTCGTTGTGTGCGAGCTTCGCCGAGGAGCGGACGAGCACGCGCACCCGGTGCCCGTGGGCGAGCAGCTGGCCCACCAGCCGTCCACCGACGTAGCCGGTGGCTCCGGTGACCAGGGTCCAGCCGCGTGCACTCACGATGACCTCATCCCTGCATGATCCTCGCGAACGACGCCGCTTGCACGGTGGCCGTCACACAGAGGACCGACCCGCCTCGGCGATGCGCAGCGGAGGGACCTGGATCCACGGGAACCTGATCCACCGATCAGTGGAGCGCCAGGCGAGGTCCGGTGCGTACGTCGTGCCCGGCTTCTCGTAGAGCACTGCCACGTGGACGATCGCGTCGTCAGGCAGCATGGCGCGCACGAACTGCAGGGTCGCACCCGTGTCGGCGACGTCGTCGGCGACGAGGACGCGCTTGCCCGCGAGATCCGCAAGGTAGGGCGGTTGGCCGATGAGGACCGGCTCGGGGAGGGTCTCGCCTGCGTCCGTGTAGAACTCGACGTTCACGTGCCGGACGTCCTTGATGTCGAGGGCGTAGGCGATCGCCGTCGACACGAACAGCCCTCCGCGCACGACGCCGAGGATGACGTCAGGAATCCAGTCGCGCTCCACAAGCTGCTCGGCCAGCCAGCGGATGCCGACGCCGAAGTCCTCGTAGGTGAACGTCTCGAGCTCGGACTCCGGGGGCATTCCCATGGCCGCGTCAGATGTGGGTGCGATGGAAGTTCGCGTAGGAGCGCGACGGGGTCGGGCCCCGCTGCCCCTGGTAGCGCGAGCCGTACTTCTCCGAGCCGTACGGGTGCTCGGCGGGTGACGACAGCCGGAACAGGCACAGCTGCCCGATCTTCATGCCCGGGTAGAGCAGGATCGGAAGCGTCGCGACGTTCGAGAGCTCGAGCGTGATGTGACCGCTGAAGCCCGGATCGATGAACCCGGCGGTCGAGTGGGTGAGCAGGCCGAGGCGGCCGAGCGACGACTTGCCCTCGAGGCGCCCCGCGATGTCGTCGGGCAGGGTGACCACTTCATAGGTGGAGCCGAGGACGAACTCCCCGGGATGCAGCACGAAAGGCTCATCGCCTTCAGGCTCCAGCAGGCGGGTCAGATCGGGCTGCTCGACGCTCGGATCGATGTGCGGGTACTTGTGGTTCTCGAACACGCGAAACCAGCGGTCGAGGCGCACGTCGATGCTGGAGGGCTGGACCATCGTCTCGGCGTAGGGCTCGACACCCACGCGTCCGGACGAGATCTCGGCCTTGAGGTCGCGGTCGGAGAGCAGCACGGCATGAGGCTACCGGACTACATTCACCACGTGGCCCTGCGTGCGCACGATCCGGACCTCATCGCGACGCGACGGGCGATCCGTGCCGCGGTGGCCCTCCCGATCAGCATCGCCCTCGTCATGTATCCCCTCGCCGACAAGACGGGGGCGATCTTCGCCGTGTTCGGCACGGTGGGCCTGCTGATCAACTCCGACTTCGCCGGGTCTGTGCGAGCCCGCCTCGGCGCCTACCTGCTGACCGGGGTGGCCGGGAGCATCGCGATCCTGGTCGGCTGGGCGGCCTCCCTCAGTCTCATCTCGGCCGTCCTGGTCACCGCGGTCGCCGCGTTCGGGCTCACCTTCCTCAGCATCTTCCGCGGAGCGGTGTCGACGGCGTCCGGTGCCGTCCTTCTTCTCTACGTGCTCGCTGTGTGCGTGGGTGGCTCGGCGACCGAGGTGCCCCACTATCTGTTCGGGTGGTGGATCGCGGTCGCGGTCAGCACCGTGACGGCCCTGGTGCTTCTTCCGCGTCGCATGCGCCCCACGACTCGACCACTCATGGCACAGGCGTTCACGGCAGCAGCGCAGGCAGCGCGCGCCGCCTGGGTCGGCGTTCGTGACGATCAGGCCCTGGCGCAGCATGTGGCCGAGTTCGACACCGCGATCGATGCGATGACAACGCACATCGCCGATCAGCCCTTCCGGACGCAGGGCGTGACCGAACGTGACGGGATGATCAGCATGCTGTCGAACCAGCTCGCCAGCGTGCGTCTTCTCGTGGATCAGGCGAGTCGGACTCAGCCACCTGAGTCGACGATTCCTTTCCCGCCTCGGGCAGAACTGGCCGATTCCATCGTCGAGGCCCTCGAATCACTGGCCAAGGCCATGGAGGATCCGACGTTGCTCATCAGCGCGGCGGCCGTCGACAAGGCTCGCTCGTCGCTGAGTGACGGCATCGATCGCTGGGCCATGGAGTCCGCGGCGATGGGCATGGCCCCGGCAGATGTCTCAGCCCAGATCGCGTCGCACCACCAGATGCGCATCTTCGCCCTTCTCGTCGAGCGCATGGTCGAGATGGCACGCGTCGCCAATGGCGGAGACGTCGAGGATCTCGCCGTGCGGCCGCCGATCCCCACTCAGTCGCCCTGGAAGATGCTGCGTGCGCAGTGGAACTGGCAGAGCCCCTGGATGCGCAACGCCATCCGCAGCGCTGTCGGCCTCGGCCTCGGCGTCCTCGTGATGAACCTGACGGGAGTCGACCACGGATTCTGGGTTCTCCTCGCCGTGATCTCCGTTCTCCGCTTCGACGCCGTGGGCACGCGGAAGTTCGCCCTCTTCGCGATCGTCGGCACCGCCGTGGGCGTTCTGGTCGGGCTCGCTCTCATCGCGGCCGTCGACTCGAGCCCCGTAGGACTGTGGATCCTGCTCCCGCTGCTGACGTTCGCGGCAGCGTGGGCCGGGTCCGCGGTCAACTTCCCTTCCGGTCAGGCTGCCTTCACCGCGATGGTGCTCGTGGCCCTCGGCATCCTGAACTGGCCACCGGATCCCGCCATCGGCCTCGTGCGCGTCGAGGACATCGCCCTCGGTGCTGCGGTGGCGTTCGTCGTCGGTCTCCTGCTCTGGCCTCGGGGCGCGGCCGCCTACCTCCGCACGAGCCTCGCGACCTCGATCCGCGCCTCCACCGCCCATCTCGCAGCCGCCGTGACAGCCTTCGGCGACGCCTCGGCCCAGAGCGAGCTGCCGAGCCTGCGCGCTGCCGCCCTCGGCGAGATCTATCGCACGGGCGAGACGTTCGACGTCGCCACCGTGCAGCGGGGTCCGGCCGAGGAGGTGCGGGAGTGGATCCCCGCGCTCAACCTCGCGATGCTCGTCGAGACCGTGGCACGCCTCATCGGCGACTTCACCCGGACCTACCCCCTCGGCATCGATCACCCTGGACTGCAGAGGTCGCTGAACGCCGCACGCGATGCGAGCGACCGATGCTGGTCGGCACTCGCCGATCACATCGACCCTGCTTCCCGCGAGCCGGAGGATCTCGGCGCCGTCCCGACACTCACCTATCCGACCCTCGCGCCACTTGCGACGACGAAGGATGCCCGCGATCTGCTCATCGCCGTCTGGGTCGTGGACTGGCAGCAGCACCTCGTGAGCGTGATCCCGGATGTCCTGCC
>CAZQXO010000021.1:8038-9529 GCA_964597445.1 uncultured Bifidobacteriaceae bacterium
GGGGTCGGCGCGTTCGCGGTGTTCTGCGTGACGCTCACCCAGTCGCTCCACCCCTGCGCGTTGGCCGCGGAGACGCTGAACGTGTAGGTCGATCCGGCCGACAGCGTTCCGACGTTGGCGTTCGTGGCCTGGACGGAGAGCTGGCCGCTCGTCGGGCCGGTCCACTTCACGATGTAGCCGGAGATGGCGGAGCCACCGCTGCTGCTGGGGGCGTTCCAATTGAGGGACACGGCGTTCGTGGAGACGCCGGTGACCTTGAGGTTCTGCGGCTTGGACGGGGCACCCGATGGCTGCGCCGCCGCGATGTTCACCCGCCTGGACTGCTGACCCACGATCGGGGTGCCACCCATCAGCTGCTGCTGCGCATTCACCACGAGGGTCACGGAACCGCTCGATGTCGGTGTCCAGTTCATCGTCGCGGTCCACGTGGCAACGGGAGTGAAGGACCCATTGCTCACCGGAGTGCAGGTGCCGGCCATGGTGCCCAGGTCGTTGCCGTTGCCGAGCTGGAAGTCGAAGCTCACAAGCCCGGCCTCGTCGTCGCAGGACGTCGTGGCGTCGTTGGCGACGTAGGTGGCCGTGAGCACCTGGTTCACGCCGACCGTTCCGTTGCTGGCGGCCAGGGTCGTCTTGCCGTTGTATGCCGCCGCGGGTGCGGCCAGTGCCAGCGAGGAGGCCACGATGCCTGCACCCGCGATGGCAGCCACATGGGCCATGAACATTCTCGACACGGAGTCGTCCCTTCTCAGCGCGGTCATCGGAGTGATGACCTTCGCGAGACTACAGGCTCACCGACCCCGTTCGGCGCCACGCATTCGCCCCGTCCGACGGGCGGGACGAGACGTCCTCGCCTGCCCTCATGCGGGTCGCACGGCGACTCTCCTGTCTGCGCCAGACGATCTCGTCAAGGGTCCACAGGGAGCCGAAGAAGACGGCTCCCGCCGCGAACAGGATCATGACAGGGACGAGATTCATGCCGGCCACCTCCGCTCGTGAGCATCACGGAATCAGGGTGGTTGATCGACGACGCTGAGGGGAGACCGGCGACGGACGATGGATGGTCAATGACCGACCGGCGGGAGCCGCCGGATCAGGGATCTAGGACGCTGGTCCCGCGATGACGGGGACGAAGTCCACCTTCTCCCGCACTCCGCAGTCCGGGCAGCACCAGGTGTCCGGGACACAGGCCCACGCCGTTCCTGCTGCCAGCCCCTCACGCTGGTCGCCTTCGGCCTCGTCGTAGGTGTAGGAGCAGACGGGGCAGCGCCACGCGTGCGCTGACGTGAGGTCTGCGCCACCGCGGTCGGCGTCCCGCTCCTGGCCCGTGACGGGCGCGGGCGTCGGCGAGGTCACCTCGAGGCGGCGTCGCATGCGTGGAGTGCAGTTCGCCCGGGTGAGGTCGCCGTCGTAGTGGTCAGC
Organism: uncultured Bifidobacteriaceae bacterium; assembly: GCA_964597445.1. Lineage (GTDB taxonomy): Bacteria > Actinomycetota > Actinomycetes > S36-B12 > S36-B12 > UBA10649. The sequence continues at coordinate 9,458 of CAZQXO010000021.1, forward strand.
GACACGTGGATCCATGACACGGCGCCACAGCGGTGGGACGAGGGCCAGCAGGATCATCCCGGCGTAGCCGGC
>CAZQXO010000021.1:9629-24580 GCA_964597445.1 uncultured Bifidobacteriaceae bacterium
ACACCGCCATCTGCGTCCACGAGAACAGCACCATCGCCGCGAAGGGGAGCAGCGGAATCACCAGAGCGACCAGCCAGAGCACGCGCTTCGGATCGCGCCAGTGGAGCGCTGTGGCCCTGTCAGACACGGGTGAACGTGATGGGCAGCTGGGTCAGGGAGTAGAGGAAGAAGCCGGGGGCGCGTTGCGGGACGAAGCCCGGCGCCAGCGCCCAGTCGTCGGTCCGGTCGAGCAGGCGATCGAAGGCGACGACCATCTCCTGGACGGCGAGCGGCTGCCCCACGCAGAAGTGCGGTCCTCGCGAGAAGGCGAGATTCTTGCTCGCGTTCTCGCGCGTGATGTCGAAGGTCTCCGGATCCGGGAACATCTCCGGATCACGGTTCGCCGCTCCGTACCGGATGTGGATGATCGAGTTCTGCGGGATATCGACGCCCGCGAGGGTGACATCGCGCGTCGTCCGGCGGAAGAGCCCCTGCACCGAGGTGCTGTGCCGGAGGGCCTCGTTCGCGAAGTTCTGCAGGAGGGATCGATCCTGCCGCAGCAGGGCGAGCTGGTCCGGGTGCTGGATGAGCAGGAGCATCGCGTTGCCGATCGCATCTGCCGTGGTGGTGTAGCCACCAGTGATCAGCTGGTTCATCAGGTCCATCAGCTCATGCATGGTGAATGGCTCATCGCCGTCGTCCGGGGAAGCGATCATCGCCGACATCAGGTCGTCGCGCGGGTTGCGACGCCTCTCCTCGAACACCGCCGCCATGTGGTGCTGCGCCTCCGCCTCGGTTGCGGCGTACCGACGAGCGGACTCCTCGTCGACAAGGAGGCCCTGCGCCGGGGACAGCATGGCGTCGGCCCAGCGCTTGAATGTCGTGATGTCGGCGTCATCCATGCCGATGAGATGGGCAATCACCTTTCCCGGGAGCGGGAAGGCGAACTCACTGATGAACTCGCATGACCCGCGATCGACGAAGGCGGAGATCAGATCATCGGCGATGCGCTCGACGTCCGGCACCATGCGGCGAACCATGCCCGGGGTGAGGGCGCGGTTCATCAGTCGGCGATAGCGGCCATGCTCGGGGGCATCCGTGCGGTGCAGGGTCCGCACCCTTCCCCACCCGAGTTCCGCGAGATGCTCCGCATAGACCTCACCGAGATTGCGTCCGGTGTCGTCCTTCTCCCCGGCCTGCGCCTCCATCTCGATCGCATTCGAGTACGTCTCCGGGTCCGCGACGATCGCGCGGAGGTCCTCGTACCGCGTGATCATGTAGAAGCCGGTCTCCGGCATCCGGTAGACGGGCGCCTTCTCCCGCAATTCGTCGTAGTGGGCGAAGGGGCAGGCGGCGGTCTCCGGGTCAAGGAGGGTGCTGGTGATCTCCATGGACCTCATGGTGCACCGACCGAGTCCCCTCGCGGGGCGCCTTGGCCGAAACCGGTGAGTCGAAGTGTCGCTGACATACTGGCGAGCACCATGGGGGAACGTCGTCGGGCAGCGGCCAAAACCAACTGGGTGACGGCTCTCCTGGTGGCCCTGGTCGCGGGCCCCCTCGCGCCCCTTCTCTCCGCCCCGGCCTCCGCAGCTCCCGCTCCGACGGCGCTCGCCGTCCTCGACACCCTGCCCGTCAAGGGTCGGGCCCCAATGACCGGCTACAGCCGCGATCTCTTCGGCGGGGACTGGACGGACGTGGACGGGAACGGTTGCGACACCCGTTCGGACATCCTGCGACGCGATCTCGTCGAGCGGGTCATGAGCAGCCGGTGCAGCGTGATGTCGGGAGTGCTCTACCCGGATCCCTTCACGGGGGCCCCACTGACGTACGTGCGCGGCAGGAGCGTGGTCGACATCGACCACGTCGTGGCGCTCGGGAACGCGTGGGCGACCGGAGCACAGGGCATCGGCCCGACCGCACGTATCCATCTCGCCAACGACCCGCTGAACCTTCTCGCCGTGTCCGCCTCCGCGAACCGGCAGAAGCAGGACGGCGATGCGGCCACGTGGCTGCCGCCGAACAAGGTCTTTCGCTGCGCCTACGTCGCTCGTCAGGTGGCGGTCAAGGCGAAGTACCGACTCTGGGTCACCTCGGCGGAGAAGGCAGCGATCCAGCGCGTGCTGCAGGCCTGCCCGCGACAGCGCATCCCGACCGACGGCACCCTCCCCGATCCTGCGCCGGCGGTGTCGTCCGGCGATTCAGCGGGAGGGTCGACGAGTCCGCTCGGCGTCGAGCGATACCAGAACTGCACGGCAGCGCGGGCCGCTGGCGTCACCCCGATCCGGAAGGCGACGGACCCAGCCCTCTACGCCGCCAACCGTCACATGGATCGCGACGGAGACGGCGTCGCCTGCGAGTGACGGCGTCTGCCTGATGCCTAGGACGCCAAGGGGGCGTCGTCCGAGAGCAGGTCCTGGTTGGTCTCGCTGAACGCGTATGTCCCGGTGCTCTCCCGGCTCAGCACCCACACCAGGTCGAAGCGGTCCTCCGGCCACGCCTGGGGGATCTGGCCGGCATCGGCGAGGGGGAAGTGGTGCAGCAGCTTCGGCATGCTGCCGTGGTGCCAGACCACGAGGACGTCCTGATCCTGCGCGAGGATGCTGGCCGCCGCGGCAGCGGCGTCATGGTGGGTGAAGGAGTCGTCGATCGTCAGGCCCAGGCGCCCGGCCGTCGGCGTGGCGGTGTCCTTCTCCCGCTTGCTTCGATACTCGTCAGTCGGCTTCGTCGCCATGATCAGGCCCGGGCGTGCAAGACCCGGTCGGTTCGGGGCCGGCACGTGATCGAACAGGGCGGCGAGGGCTCCCGCTCGCGTCCATCCGCGCACCGAGAGCGAGTGCGGGTCGTTGTGCCCGTGCTGGTCGACACCGAGGGGGGTCCCGCTGTCGGCCGGCTTCTCCGCGTGGCGGAGGAACATGATCGTGGTCGGAGCCATGGCCGCAACTATGGCAGGGATGCGCTACTGCCGAACAGCTACCGGCGCGACTCCCAGGCCGATCCTGTTCGAGGCACCGATCGGAAGTGACGTGCCGTCGAGGTACTGGACAGTGCTGCCCAGTCCCGTCACGTCGACGGACACCTCTGGGCCTGTGGTCCACAGCAGCGTGTATTCGCCCTTCGGGCCCCTCATCTGGCAGGCCTGCAGGACATCACCGATCGCACACCGCGTCATCGACTGACCCACCAGCCACTCCTGGGTCTGCTTCCAGGCCTGGATCGTCTGCGGCGTACCGGCGTTGAGCTGGATGCCGAGCTTGTCGTAGTCGGCCTGCGTCCACAGGAACCAGAACAGGGAGTCGACGCCGTACTGCACCGACTGGATGAAGGACTGCGAGATGTAGGCCGCACCCGTGCTCGGGGGGATGACCCGACGATCCTGACCCAGGCCCGCCAGCCCGTAGTTCAGTTCGGTGTCGAGGATCGGCTTGACCGGCGCGCCGTTCTGGGCGAGCAGGGTCTTGAACTGGGCGATCTCCTCGATCCGCTGCGTGGGGCCGCCATCAGCAGCCGGGTACGAGTGGACGGTGTAGCCGTCGACCGGCCAGCCCCTCGCCTCCAGAGCCTTGAGGTAGGCAGGGAAGTTCGTGACGAAAGCATTGCTCGCACGGGTTCCCGTGCTCGAGGCGAGCACCTGGGCACCTGAGCCGCAGGCGCGCACGGTATCGCGCACCTTCTTCGTCAGCTCTGCGAGCTCCTCCATCGTTCCTGTCCAGAACGTGGTGAGGTTGCCCTCGTTCCAGACCTCGAACGAGGTGATGGGTGTCGTCCTGTAGCGAGCGCACATCTGCCCGATGAACTTGGCCGCGTCGTCGAGGTTCGTGGGGGGCACGGCTCCGCTCTTGCCGCCGTTCGCCCAGCCCGGCGTGTCACCGAGGACGTACGAGACCTTGGCGCCGATGCGGCTCGCCATCGCCATCGTCTGGTCGAGCTTCTGCCAGTCGATCGGCTTGTCCGCTGCCGGCTGCATCTGCCGCCACGAGACTCCCGCATCCCACAGCCGCAGGTAGCCGGTCGGCACTCCCGGGTCGCCCCAGTCCACGGGAGCAGCAACACCGAAGAGCTCACGACCCACGGGACCCGCGGTCGGGGCTGCGCCGTAACCGCTGAAGGGGAGCGTGTAGAGCCTGTCCGGGGTGAGCCAGGCGAACTTCCGGGGAGCGGTTGCACTAGGCACGAGCGTGGGTGGCGGGATCCTGATGACGCCGTTCCTCTGCGCCGAGTCCTCAATGACGTACGTGAGGAACGGGTAGCTGCACCTGTCGCTGATGGACGCATAGAACTCTAGGTCGGCAGGTGAGAGGGATAGGCCCCAACTGACGGCGTTCATCAGGCGACTGGCCTGGGCCGAGCAGAAGGCTTGAAACTCACGCGACCCGTCAGCGACGGACTGGATGAACTCCCGTGACTGAGAGCAGATAGCGATGAGGAACGGAGTCGTGGCGAGAGCCTGCAGGGTCAGCAGGCCCCGATTGCAGTAGGTCGCGTAAATCGAGGCCACGACAACGTTCGTCTTGCTGGCCAGGTCAGCCAGTTCCGAGAACCTCTTCGCTTCCGCGGCTGACACCAGCTGCTGAGTCGCCGACTGTCCGGTGACACTCCTCGCCCGGGTCTGCGGTGTCGCCGGACCAGGGCGCTCCACCTGCGTGGCCCAGGCCAGACGCTGCGCCGGAGTCCACTGCGAGGCGCCCTGTCCCCACGCGTCGGCGAGGCTCAGCATCGGGGTGAAGGCGACGTCCTTCGCCTTCGTCACCCTCTTCGTGCCCTGGTCGACCCACCACACTCCCCCGGTGAGGGCACACGAGCGACCGATCTTGGGCTTGACGTAGGCCGACTCGATCAGCATCCGCTGGCGCAGGTTGCAGCCGCGCCTGTCCTTGCCCTTGACCACCGCAGGCGGGATGAAGGAGGACGTCCCCTTGTAGCCCGCCTTGATCGGCTCCACCGCCGGGATCCGCTGGATGAACTCCGCCACCGTGCCGGAGATCGTCGCCTTCTCCGCCGCGGGCAGGAGGCGCTCGCTCCCCGCTCCCTCTCCCGGCCGGGCCGTGGCCGGCGCACCCGACGCGACGATCAGACTCCCGAGGAGGGCAGGGACGAGGACGGCCGTCAGGATGCGCTTCACCCGAGCATGGTGTCAGGCGCGGGCTCCCGTGTCCGACACTCCCCTCCGATACCCCGGGAGACCACGTCCCCGACCACCGTCCGCGCCGTGCCGGTCTCCTAGAGTCGCTCGGCCCGGGCGCCGTGGAGGCACGCGGGATTCAGGTGAGCAGGGCCCCGGGGTCGTCGGGCACGTCCGCGGCGTGCTCCTCGAGGGCATACATGGGAACGATGTCGAGTGCAGCGGCATTGGTGGCCTTGAGCACCACCGGTGCGGCGACGCCTGCCTCATAGGACTGCAGCCAGCGTCCGGCGCACACGGCCCAGCGGTCTCCGGGCTTGAGGCCGGGGAAGCCGTAATGGGGCATCGGGGTCGACAGGTCGTTGCCGACGGCACGCTGATGGGCGAGGAACTCCTCGGTGACGACCGTGCAGACCGTGTGGGATCCGAGGTCGTCCGGCCCCGTGGTGGTGAAGCCGTCGCGATAGAAGCCGGTGAGAGGTTCGACGCTGCAGACCTCCAGCGGCTCCCCGAGGACGTTCGCCTGCGTGGACTGATCCATGGGAGCGAGGCTAGGCGGCTCCGGGCGATCCCGCATAGCCATTGCCGTGGAGGTCGCCCTCCCCTACCGTCAGAGCGTGACCGACACGATGCCCCGGATCGACCCGCACACCGACGCCTTCTACCAGGACCCATTCCCGACGTACGCCCTCCTGAGGGATCAGGCGCCGGTCTACGAGATCCCCGACCAGCCCGGGCTGTTCTTCGTGACGACCTGGGCCCTGGTGCGCGAGGCACTGATGGATCCGCAGCGGTTCAGCAACCACATGCCGTCGGCGCGGCGCGACACCCCACCGCCGGAGGTCGCCGCCGAGGTCGAGGCGCTGCGGGCGCAGGGCTACCCCTATCGCCCGGCCCTCGGCACGAACGATCCGCCGGATCACACGCGCTACCGCAAGATGGTCAACCGCTCGTTCACCGTGCGGGGCCTGGCGTGGATGGAGCCGCTCGTCGACGAGGTCGCGGACCAGATCGCCGCTGCCCTGCCCGACGGCGAGGTGGTGGATGCCATGGAGAACATCACGGTGCCGCTGCCCGTGTGGGCCATCATGCGCATCCTCGGTGTCGATGACCGCTACCGCGACGACCTGCGGCGCTGGTCGGACTCGTCCAACGCTGCCCTGGGAGGAAAGCTCTCAGCGGAGCGCTGGCTCGAGGTCGAGCGCGACGTGCTGGAGTACCAGCAGGTGTTCTGCGACATCCTCGACGACCGCCGGGCTCACCCGGGCAACGACCTGCTGTCCCAGCTCGTGCAGGCCGAGGAGGGGGAGACTCCCCTGACCAATGCCGAGCTCGTCTGGCTCGTGCGCGAGCTCGTCGTGGCCGGCAACGAGACGACGATCCGCGCCCTCGCCGACACCATCGTCCGCATCGACGAGATGCGTGGGTCGGATCCCCTGATCTGGGATCGCATTCGTGACGACGAGGCGTTCCGCCAGGGGCTGGTCGAGGAGGGGATCCGCTTCTCCTCGCCCGTCATGGGCCTGTGGCGGCGCGTGACACGCGACACCGAACTGGGCGGAGTCACGATCCCCGAGGGCTCGACCCTGTTCCTCGCCTATGGCTCCGCCAACCGGGACCCAGAGATCTTCGAGGATCCCGACACGTTCGATCCCCTGCGCGAGAACGTCAAGGAGCACCTGGCGTTCGGCCACGGCATCCACGTGTGCGTGGGAGCGGGTCTCGCGCGGATCGAGGCGGCGTCCGCACTGCGCGCCCTCGCGAACAATGTGACTGCACTGGAGGTCGTCGACCCCGGCGCCCTGCGCTTCGGGCCGAGCTTCGGGCTGCGGGGCATGATCGAGGTGCCAGTGCGCGTTCACCGACGCTCCGCATGACAGCCCCCACACCTGGGGAGGTCGTCACCGCTCTCGTGCAGGCCTGTGAGCGACGCGACCTCGAAGTCGTGTGCGCGCTGGTCACCGATGACATCGAGTACGACAACGTGCCGATCGGCAAGGTCCATGGTCCGGACGGCGTCCGCTCCGTGCTCTCCGGCGGTGTCACCGCGGCGGCGTCCGAGGTGGAGTGGGTCGTGCATCGCCAGGTGGAGTCAGGCGACACCGTCATGAACGAGCGCACCGACCGCTTCCTCGTCGACGGTCGCTGGGTCGAGATCCCGATCGCCGCCGTGTTCGTCGTGCGCGACGGCCGCGTGGCCCTCTGGCGGGACTACTTCGACCTGGAGTCGTACCGCCGACAGCGAACGGGCTGAGGGGTCAGCTGGGCCGGTGCGGCTGGATCGCGTCGGCAGGGATCGTGCCCAGTCGACCGGCCTGATAGTCCTCGAACGCCTCGACCAGCTCGGCCCTCGTGCACATGACGAAGGGGCCGTAGGCCGCAACGGGCTCACGCAGCGGAACACCACCGAGCAGGAACACCTCGAGGCTCGGTGAGCGGGACTCCTGACGATCATCTGCGGTGATGACGATCGAGTCACCCTGCTCCAGCACGGCGAGCTGACCAGCGGAGAAGGGACGGCGCTCGGCTCCGATCGTGCCCTGGCCAGCAAGGGCGTAGGCGAGGGCGTTGTACTCCCGCGGCCACGGGACGACGACCTGCGCGCCCGGCGCCACAGTGATGTGAGTGATCGCGATGGGCGTGTGCGAGATGCCCGGGCCCGCGTGGCCGTCGACGGATCCGGCGAGGACGCGCACGAGTGCGCCGCCGTCCGTCGAGGACAGCAGGGAGAAGTCCGCGCCCTGCAGATCCTGGTACTGCGGGGCGATGCGCTTCTTCTCCCGGGGAAGGTTGATCCACAGCTGCAGTCCGTGGAAGAGGCCACCGGCCTCGACCAGCTCCTCCGGAGGGGTCTCGATGTGGAGGATGCCGTCACCGGCCGTCATGTACTGCGTGCCGCCGGGTCGGATGCGCCCGCCGCCGCCGTTCGAGTCCTGGTGGATGAACTCACCGTCGATGAGGTAGGTGAACGTCTCGAAGCCGCGGTGGGGATGCCAGGGCGTGCCCTTCGGCTCGCCGGCGCCGTACTCGACCTCGCCCATCTGGTCCATGTGGATGAAGGGATCGAGCTTGTCGAGCGGGACGCCCGCGAAGGCGCGATGCACCGGGAAGCCCTCCCCCTCGAAGCCGCGCGGGGCGGTAGTGAGGGAGGTGACCGTCCGGCCGGTCTCGACCGGCAGGGCGGACAGTCGGGGCAGGGTCAGGGTGTCAGCGGTGATCGCCGGCATGGCTCCTCCTTCGTCCCCTGTAGTTTAGTGTTCAACTACATGGGGCGCAAGTTCGGCCCTCGAGCGTGCCTCGCGCCTTGGAGGGTCAGATGGGGAGCTTGCGGAACAGCGGTCGCGGGACCGTCTTCAGCCCCGCCATGACGAAGCGCAGGGGCCCTGGCGCGTAGACGGTCTCCTTGCCCTTGCGCAGGGCCTTCACGATGATCACCGCGACGTCCTGCGGATCGATCGTCATCGGCGCCTCCTCCATGCCCTTCGTCATGCGGGTGCGGACGAAGCCCGGTCGCACGATCAGGACACGCGCGCCCGTGCCGTGCAGGGCATCACCGAGCCCCTGCGCGAAGGCGTCGAGCCCGGCCTTGGTCGAGCCGTAGACGAAGTTCGACCGACGTGCGCGATCGCCCGCGACACTCGACAGGACGACGAGCGTGCCATGCCCCTGCTGACGAAGTCGCGCGGCGACCCGGAGGCCGACGCTGACGGCTCCCGTGTAGTTGACGGTGGCCACGGCGACAGCGGCATCAGGGTCAGCCTCCGCTTCTGCCTGGTCACCGAGCACACCGAAGGCGAGCAGCGTGATATCGATGTCGCCGGCATCGAAGACGGCATCGATCACCGCGGCGTGCGAGGCCGTGTCGGCCGCATCGAAGTCGACCGTCTCGACTCCCGCGATCCCTGCCTGCGTGAGTGCCGCCGCGGCCTCATCACGCGCGGCGGAGGGACGTCCTGCGAGCACCACGCGGCGCAGCCGCCCACGCGGCAGGGCCCTCACCGTGGCGAGGGCGATCTCACTGCTGCCCCCGAGGACGAGGACTCCTTGCGGTTCTCCGAGTGCATCCATCACAGGGACAGTCTCCTTGCCAGGTCGGAGGTGAACACGCCGTCGACGTCCATGGCATCACGATGGCGCTGCCACTCGGCCAAGCGGGGGTAGGTCGCGGCCATCATCGCCGGTGACATCCGCGAGTCCTTCGCCAGGTAGAGACGGCCGCCGGCGGCGACCACCTCCTCGTCGAGCTGGTCCAGTACGTCACCGAGACCGTCGACACCTGCCGGCACGTCGACGGCGAGGGTCCATCCCGGCTGCGGGAAGGACAGCGGTGCCGGGTTCGCGGCGCCGAAGCGCTTCAGGACGGTGAGCGCCGACAGGGCGCCCACGCGGCGCAGGGCCGCGAGGGCACGGCCGACCAGGGCACCGGCGGCGTCAGGGACCGCGAACTGGTACTGCAGGAATCCCTGCGGTCCGTACACGCGATTCCAGTCCTGGACGATGTCGAGCGGGTGGAAGAACTCCGAGATCTGCTGAACCTCCCCCACCCGGTGGGCCGGCGCCTTGCGGAACCAGGCCTCGTTGAACGCCCGCATGGTGAGCGGGTTGACAAGTCCGTTCGGGACGATCGCGGGCGCCGTGGCGAGCACCTTGGGCTCGAAGCCCAGCGGATCCGCGGCATCCTTGCCCGTCAGCTGATCGCGCGTCGCATGATCGCCTCGCGTGAGCACCCCGCGACCGCTCGGATGCACACTGTCGACCCACGCGACGCTGTAGCGGTAGGCGTCGTCGCCCTCGATCATCCGCGCCATCACGTCGTCGAGGTCCCGCGTGCGCTCGGTGTCGACGCTGATCCGCGAGCTGGTGATCGGGATGAGATCGAAGGTGGCCTGCGTGACGATGCCGGTCAGGCCCATGCCGCCGATCGTCGCCCAGTGGGCGTCCGGAGTGGTCGCAGGATCGAGCGTGCGCACCTGACCGCTGCCGTCGACGAGCACCATCGACTGCACGTGCGAGCCGAACGTGCCGTCGCGATGGTGGTTCTTGCCATGCACGTCGGCCGCGATGGCTCCACCGACGGTGACCATGCGGGTGCCGGGCGTGACCGGCACGAACCAGCCGTGCGGGACGAGAGCCCGCATGACGGAATCCAGACTCGCCCCCGCACCCACGGTCGCCGTGCCGGCATCGGGATCGAGCTCGATGCTGCTGAGCAGGGAGAGATCCAGCACGGTCGCACCACCGGACTGGGCGGCATCGCCGTAGGAGCGACCGAGCCCGCGGGCCAGGACGCCGCGTGGCCCCGCGGAGCCGATGGCGTCGCGGATGTCCTCCGTGCTGCGCACGCGACGCACCAGGGCGGAACTGGGCGACGTGCGTCCCCAGCCGGTGAGGACCTGCTCCCCCTCCCGAAGGCTCAAGGGCGACGCGCTGCTCGTCATGGCCTCATACTCCCAGCGCGCCGAGACCGAAGAGGACCAGCCAGGCCAGGCCCAGCACCTGCAGCGCACGATCGCGCAGGACGACCTCTTCGGGCGCCTCGGCCTCCGCACGGTCCACGTCGAGGGCGTACCGCAGGATGGCGAGCACGAACGGCAGCACGCTCCACTGCGACCAGGGGAAGGACGAGTCGGCCAGGCCGACCTCGAAGGCCCACAGGCAGTAGGCCGTGATCGTCACCGCGGCCGCGAGGCCCCAGACGAAGCGCAGGTAGGTGGGCGTGTATCCCGCGAGGCTGCGACGCCGGGGCGCGTCAGCGTCGTCGTTCGCACGCTGCAGCTCACTGAAGCGCTTGCCCGCGGCCATGAAGAGCGATCCGAACGCGGCGACGATCAGGAACCACGGGGAGATCGGCAGGTCGGCTGCCGCACCGCCCGCGATGGCGCGGAGCAGGAAGCCGAGGGACAGCAGGGCAAGCTCGATCACCGGCTCGTGCTTCAGGAAGAGCGAGTAGGCGAGCGTGAACACCGCGTAGGCCAGGACGATGCCGAAGAGCGAGACGCTGACCGCGATCGCGATGGCGAGCGAGGAGACAGCCAGGGCGACAGCCGTGACCAGCGCGAGGGAGACGCTGATCTCCCCCGTGGCGATCGGACGGAACTGCTTCGTCGGATGAGCGCGATCCGCGGCGACGTCCTTGATGTCGTTGATGAGGTAGGTCGCGCTCGACATGAGGCAGAAGACGACGAAGGCGAGCAGCGATGGCAGGAGAACGTCGAGCTCGAAGATGGATCCGGCCGCGAGTGGTGCGGCGAAGACGAGGACGTTCTTGAGCCACTGCCGCGGGCGCATGGCGGCCACGAGGGCCACCGGCACGGACCGAGCAGAGGCGGCGGTCTCAGGCATCCCGCTCCTCGTGCTGGCCGGGCTCGGAGTCACCGACGATGCGGGCGATCTGCGGCACGACGAGGAACCAGGTGACGAGGTGCATGAGCACCAGCAGGGTGCGCGTGCCCCAGCCGAGGGCCGGCTGCGTGACGGCCGGGTAGAGGGAGGCCAGCGCCAGAAGGGTCCCGACCCAGTAGGTGAGAGCGCGGGCGTGCGCGCGGCCGCGCGTGAGCGAGGCGAGGAGGGAGAACAGGAGGGCGGCCGCGAGAGGCAGGAGGAGGAAGACGAACCACGGCATCGGCGTCGGGTCGCCACCGCCCCACCACACGAGCGAGAAGTCCGAGCCCGCCACACGTCCGATGAGATAGAGGACGAGACTGAGGATCCCCGACCAGGCACCCGTGACGACGCCGGCGTAGGCCATCTGCCGCAGGGTCGGGTTGGCCGCGGTCGGCGGAGCGACCGGGGTCTTCGACTCCAGCCAGGGCGCGGACATGCGCCCATTGTGGTCCCGCGGCGGGTCCGGCGCGTGGCACGGGGTGCTCGCGCGCAAGGGCTTGCCATTCCTACCGGTGAGTAGCATCATGGGGTTACTGGTGAGTAACTAGACCGCCGCCCCGGAGGACGAGCCATGACCCACTACAAGAGCAACCTGCGCGACCTCGAGTTCAACCTCTTCGAGGTCTTCGGCGCTGGCGAGCGCCTGGGCCAGGGCCCGTTCGCCGAGATGGACCCCGACACGGCGCGGGAGGTCCTTCACGAGGTGGATCGCCTCGCCACCGGACCCCTGGCCGCCCCGTTCGCCGAGAACGACCGCCAGCCACCGGTCTACGACCCGGCCACGACCTCGGTCGTCATGCCCGAGAGCTTCACGGCTGCCTTCCGCGCTCTCGAGCAGGCCGAGTGGTGGCGCCTGGACCTCCCCGAGCACATCGGCGGCACGGGTGCACCGCCCTCGCTGCGCTGGGCAGCGAGCGAGCTCCTGCTCGGCTCGAACCCGGCCGCGATGATGTTCATGAACGGACCGAGCATGGCCGCCGTCATGGACCACTACGGCACCGAGGAGCAGAAGCGCTGGGCGCAGATCATGATCGACCGCCTCTGGGGCGCGACCATGGTGCTCACCGAGCCCGACGCCGGATCAGACGTCGGTGCCGGTCGGGCGAAGGCCATCGACAACGGTGACGGCACCTGGCGCATCGAGGGCGTCAAGCGCTTCATCACCAACGGCGAGCAGGACATGACCGAGAACATCGTGCACATGGTTCTCGCGCGTCCCGAGGGAGCAGGTCCCGGCACCAAGGGACTCTCGCTCTTCATCGTCCCGAAGTTCCTCTTCGACACCGAGACGGGTGAGCTGGGCAAGCGCAACGGTGTCTACGCGACCAATGTCGAGAAGAAGATGGGCCTGAAGGCCTCGACCACGTGCGAGATGACCTTCGGCGCCGATCCTGACGACCCGGCGATCGGCTACCTGCTCGGCGACGACCACAACGGCATCGCCCAGATGTTCAAGGTCATCGAGTACGCCCGCATGCTGGTGGGCACGAAGGCGATCGCCACGCTGTCGACGGGCTACCTCAACGCCCTCGATTACGCGAAGACGCGCGTCCAGGGTGCTGACCTCACGCAGATGACCGACAAGACGGCCCCCCGCGTCACCATCACGCACCACCCGGATGTGCGTCGCGGGCTCATGCTGCAGAAGTCGTACGCCGAGGGCATGCGGGCGCTCATCGCCTACACCGCCTACTGGCAGGACCTCGTCCAGATGGGCGCCGAGGGCGCCCCTCTTCCGGAGGGCGTCGACCTTGACCTCGCCGAGCGCATGAACGATCTGCTCCTGCCGGTCGTCAAGGGCGTCGGCTCGGAGCGCTCGTACGAGATGCTCGCCGTCGGGCTCCAGACCTTCGGCGGCTCGGGCTACCTGCAGGATTACCCACTCGAGCAGTACGTGCGCGACGCGAAGATCGACACGCTGTACGAGGGCACCACTGCCATCCAGGGCCTGGACTTCTTCTTCCGGAAGATGATCAAGGACCAGTTCAAGGCGATCTTCCACCTGGCCGCCCAGATGACGGAGACCGTCAAGGGCGATGAGGGCAGCGGTCGCCTGCAGGCCGAGCGCGAGCTCCTCGGCAAGGCCCTTGAGGACGTCCAGGCCATGGTCGGCGTCATGGGCACCTGGGCCATGGAGTCCCAGACGAACCCGAGCGAGATCTACAAGGTGGGGCTCAACTCCACCCGCCTGCTCATGGCATCCGGGGATCTCATCATCGGCTGGCTGCTCCTGCGTCAGGCCGAGGTCGCCATCAAGGCCCTTGCCGACGGCGCCCCGGAGCGCGACCGCGTCTTCTACGAGACGAAGGTCGAGACAGCCAAGTGGTTCGCACGCAACCGACTTCCGCTGCTGGCGGCGGAGCGTGCGATCGCCGAGGCGACCACGCTCGACCTGATGGAGCTGGCCGAAGAGGCCTTCTAAGCGCTCATCTCACGGGACACCTCGTCGGACTCACCGTCCGGCGAGGTGTTTCGCTTCTGGAAGTGCTGGTACGTGACGAGCGCCACCAGCGCGATCCAGAGCACGCCCAGCGCGATCAGCACCGGGGCCACGACGTCGCCCGGCACCTCGAACACCCGCATGAGGGTGAAGGCGTTGGTGAAGATGATCATGCCGCCGACCGTGACCCCCATGATCCGCATCGGAAGGCGATGCGCGACCCACGCTGCGAAGGGAGCGGCGATGATGCCGCCGATCATGAGCGGCAGGAGGATCCGCCAGTCCAGGGCGGCGAGGCCGAGCCCGAGGATGAAGCCGGCGCTGGCCGCGACAGCCACCAGGAACTCGGCCGCGTTCATGGTGCCGATGACCCGGTTCGGCGCCATCCGACCGTTGGCCAGCAGGGCGGGCGTGGTGACCGGACCCCAGCCTCCACCTCCCGTGGCATCGACGAATCCGCCGATCAGGCCGAGCGGGGCGAGCAGCCGGGTGCCGGGACGACCGCGCTTGAGGACGACCGCGCGATGGCGGAGGAAGCGGATGAGGACGTAGACGCCGAGGATGAGGAGCAGCGTGCTCGCCCACGGACGCGCCGCCTGGGTCGAGAGGTTCGACAGCACGGTGGCGCCGAGGAAGGCGCCGACCGCGCCGGGAAGGGCGATGCGCTTCAGGACCTTCTTGTCGACGTTGCCCAGCCGCGCATGGGAGTAGGCGCTGGCCGCAGACGTCCCGATCTCGGCGAGGTGGACCGATGCCGACGCCACCGCCGGGGCCAGGCCGATGGCGATGAGCAGGGTCGAGGAGGTCAGGCCGTAGCCCATCCCCAGCGAGCCGTCGACGAGCTGGGCGCCGAAACCGGCGAGGGCCACCGCGAGAAGTCCGTACATGGAACGTATTCCTATCGAATTGATAGGAAATGGTCAACCTGACACACCCATCGCCTCTCCTGCGGCGCTCCGCCCGCTACGCGCCGGCTCTCCTGCGGCGCTCCGCCCGCTACGCGCCGGCTCTCCTGCGGCGCTCCGCCCG
>CAZQXO010000021.1:24813-33515 GCA_964597445.1 uncultured Bifidobacteriaceae bacterium
CTCTCCTGCGGCGCTCCGCCCGCTACGCGCCGGCGAGCTCCAGCCGCACGGTCGACACCCCGCCCGCGCCGATCGTGACCGGGATGCCCCAGTCCTGCTGATGCATGTGGCAGGCCGCGTGCTCCCCCGCCACGTCGCAGGAGGCGCCCCGCGCAGCCACGTGCAGCACTCCCTCGGCGATGTCGCCCGCCACCGAGATCACCCGGACGAGGTCGGTGCCGGCACCCGCGCCCGCGAGCAGGAGCGCGGGCGGGCTCGCCCCCACCTCGAGGCTGGTCGAGGGCCCGAAGCGGTCGTCCCGCTTCTGGCCGTCCGGCGGCGTGAACACCACCTCCACCGTCACCTCGCCGGGAGCGAGATGCAGGGGCGGCCGCCGGGTGCGCAGCGCCTCGCCGAGATGCTCCTCGTCCTGCGACAGGGACACCCGGGTCAGGCGTCCTGCCGCCGCCTCCACCACCCACGCATCGTCGCTGCCCGGGACCACCACGACGTCACTGGGCTCCGCGAGACCGTGGGCCACGGTCGACACACGGGACGCCGTCGGGTCGTACCGACGCAGGGCGCCGTTGTACGCATCGGCGATCAGCACGGATCCGTCTCCCAGGACAGCGCATCCCAGCGGGTGCTGCAGGAGCGCCTGCTCGCTCGGACCGTCCACATGACCGAAGTCGAACAGTCCCGTTCCCACGACACTGACGATGGACTGCCCCGTCACGCGACGCAGGGCGGAGGTCTCGGCGTCGACGACCCAGACGCCGTCGCTGTCGACGGCCAGGGCGGAGGGCTGAGCGAACCACGCCGACTCCAGCGGTCCGTCGACGAGTCCCTCCTGCGTGGTGCCGGCCCAGATGCCGACCGTGCGGTCGATCGGATCGAACCACCACAGTCGGTGCTCACCCGCCATGGCGACGATGACCCGGGACCCGTCCCATTCGACGTCCCAGGGAGTGCTCAGGTCGATGGACGATGCGGCCCCCGATGTCGGCGATCCCTGCATCCACTGGTGACCGGTTCCGGCCACGGTGCGCACCGAGAGGTCGTCGAGACGGACTCCGCGCAGCACATGGTTGCCCGAGTCGGCCACGACGAGGTCGTAGCCCACCTCGTCGGCGATGGACGGCGGCAGACGGACGATGCCGTTCGGCTCACGGAACTCGGCCTCCGCCGCCGAGCCGTCGGACCAGCCCCGGCGCCCGCTGCCGACGCGGACCCCCGGTTCGTTGGGATCAGAGAGCAGCGCGATCGCAAGCTGACTGCGACCGGTGTCCGACACCACGATGCGTTCGCCGTCCAGGAGAACCGCCTTGCTCGGCTGGACGTACGGCGTGACCTGCTCCTCGAGCCCGACGAAGGGACTCGGACCGCGCACGAGGCTGCCGTCCGCCTCGGCCTCCGCGACCACCTGCGCGATCGCGATCTCCAGGGCGTGCGCATGCCCCTCCCCCGAGTACCGGCCCACGATCTCGCCTGCGGGCGAGATCAGCACCAGCGTGGGCCAGGCGCGAACGCCGTAGGCCTGCCAGGTCGACATGCGCGGATCGTTCAGCACCGGGTGCTCGATGCCGTGCCTCTGCATAGCACCCGCGACCGCCTCGGCATCCTTCTCGTGCTCGAACTTCGGGGAGTGCACGCCCACCACCGTCAGCACGTCGGCGAACGCCCGCTCCAGCGGTTCGAGTTCGGCGAGGACGTGGTGGCAGTTGACGCAGCAGAGCGTCCAGAAGTCCAGCAGGACCACTCGGCCACGCAGGTCCGCGAGGCTGAGCCACCGACCCCCGGTGCCGAGCCAGCGATCGCCGTTCAGCTCCGGTGCGGTCATCCCAGTCCCCGACGGGAGGAGATGACCCCCGTGTTGAAGCCGGCCAGGTGGAGTCCTCCGTGGAAGCGCGCGTGCTCGATCTTGACGCACCGGTTCATGACGACGTTCATGCCCGCGGCAGACGCCTCCTCCGCGATCACCGGATCGGAGATGCCGAGCTGCAGCCACAGGGTTCGAGCGGACACGGCGCGTGCCTCCTCGAGGACCTCCGGGAGGTCCGACGGCTTGCGGAACACGTCGACGATGTCCGGCGACTCGGGCAGGGAGGCGAGGTCCGGGTACGCCGCGTGTCCGAGGACGGTCTCCTCGCGTGGATTCACGAACCACACGGTGAAGTCGCTGCTGGACAGCAGGTAGGTGCCGACGAAGTAGCTGGCACGTGCCGGATTGTTCGACGCCCCGACGATCGCGATCGTCCGGCTGGACCGCAGGAGGGCAAGCCGCTCCAGGGCATTGGGCGCGGTCCACGTCATGACGTCCTCCCCGTGGCCTGCTCGAGCGCCTGATCGATGTCCCACCAGATGTCGTCCACGTCCTCCAGTCCCACGCTGATGCGCACGAGGTCGGACGGGACTCCTGCGGCGGTGAGCTGGTCCTCGCTCAACTGGGCGTGGGTGGTGCTCGCCGGATGGATCACGAGCGTGCGAGCGTCACCGATGTTCGCGAGATGGCTGAGCAGCTGGACCGAGTTGATGAAGGTCTCGGCGGCCGCGAATCCTCCGTCGATCCCGAACGAGAAGACCGCACCGGGCCCGAGAGGCGTGTACTGCTCGGCCCGCGCGTACTGCGGGTGACCCGGGAGTCCGGCGTAGTTGACCCAGGGGACCCGCGGGTCAGCTGCCAGCCGGGAGGCGATCTCCCGCGCATGGGCCACGTGCTCCGTCATGCGCTGGGGCAGGGTCTCCACCCCCTGGAGCAGGAGGAAGGCGCTGTTGGGCGCGAGGGAGGCCCCGATGTCGCGCAGCTGCTCGACCCGAAGCTTGGTCAGGAATCCGTACTCGCCGAAGTTGTCCCACCAGCGGATGCCGCCGTAGCTCGCCACGGGCTCCGTCATGGTCGGGAATCGACCGTTGCCCCAGTCGAACGTCCCTCCGTCGACGACGACACCGCCGAGCACCGTGCCGTGTCCACCGATGAACTTGGTGGCGGAGTGGATGACGATGTCGGCTCCGTGCTCCAGCGGCCGGCACAGGAAGGGAGTGACGGTGGTGGCGTCCACGACGAGCGGAACCCCGGCGTCATGGGCGACATCGGCGAGCCCCCGGATGTCGGCGACGCGACAGGAGGGATTCGAGACGACCTCCGCGAAGACCGCCTTCGTCCGCGGCGTGATGTGCTGGGCGAAGTCCGAGGCATCGTCACTGTCGACGAACGTGGTCTCGATGCCGAAGCGACGCAGGGTGACGTCCAGCTGCGTCACGGTGCCGCCGTACAGGGCCGACGAGGCGACAATGTGATCGCCAGCACCCGCGAGGGCGGCGAACGTGATGAACTCCGCAGCCTGACCGCTGCTCGTGGCTACAGCGCCCAGACCACCCTCGAGCGAGGCGATGCGCTCCTCGAACGCCGCGACTGTCGGGTTGCCGATGCGCGAGTAGATGTTGCCGTACTTCTGCAGGGCGAAGAGCGTTGCCGCATCAGCGGTGTCCTCGAAGACGAAGCTCGTCGTCTGGAACACCGGAACGGCACGGGCGCCTGTGCCCGCATCAGGTGAACCGCCCGCATGCAAAGCACGCGTGCGGAAACCCCACTGTCGGTCAGTCATGTCAGCTCCTGGTGATCAGACCCAGCGAAGTGCTCGGCGTTCGAGTGTCGCGAGGATGAAGTCGGTCGTCTTGCCGAGGATGGCGAGGCAGATGATGGAGAGCAGAAGGATGTCGGTTCGGGACGTGTTCTGGCTGTCGATGAGCAGGAAGCCGAGTCCCTTCGAGCTGGCGATCAGCTCGGCTGCGACGACGAACAGCCAGCTCTGCGCCAGACCCAGCCGAAGCCCCGCGAAGATCGTCGGAGACGCCGCGGGCAGGAGGATGCCCGTGACGAGCCGCGTTCCCTTCAGCCCGTATGCCCGACCGACCTCGATCAGGCGACGGTCCGCGTGCATGAATCCGGAGGCCACGGTGGTGAACACCGGGAAGAAGGCCCCGATGGCGACCAGGGTCACCTTCGGCCCCTCGTAGATCCCCATCCAGAGGACCAGCAGCGGCACCCACGCGAGCGACGGCACGGCACGCAGCGCCTGGATGGTCGGCGACAGGACCCGGCTCGCGCCCTTCGAGAGTCCCACCAGCGAGCCGATGACGATGCCGGCGGACGCTCCGATGAGGAAGCCCAGCAGCACTCGCTGGACGCTGATGGCCACGTGACCCCAGAAGGTGCCGCGCTCGATCAGCTCGAGGAGCGCCGACACCACCGAGGAGGGCGTCGGCAGCTGGCTCGCCGAGAACATGCCGTTCGTCGACGCCCACTGCCACAGCAGGAGCAGCAGGACGGGCAGCACCATGCCCACGAGCACCGCGCCGAACCAGCTCGGTCCGCGTGACCGCGCCCCTCGGGGCGCGGTCACGTCGGACTGGGACTCGCTGCGCTCGGAGTCGAGCAGGGTCACGACGATCCCTCACCCGCGGACGTCGCCCGCTCAGCGAAGGAGGTGTCGTACTGGGTCTCGAGCGCCGCACGGGCCTCCTCCTCCGACCGCACTTGGCCCTCGGCCACGAGTGTCGGGAGGACCGTCTCGAGGACGGCGCGCTGCGTGTCACCGGGGACGAGGGACACGTCGACGTTCGTGCGCTCGTTCAGGACCGTCTCAGCGATGCCCGGCTCCAGTGTCGCCTCCCTGGCCAGCAGGGCAGCAGCGTCCGCGGGGTTGTCCTTGATCCACTGGCGCGCCTCCTCGTAGCAGGCCAGCACCTGATCGACCAGCTCGGGCGACTCCTGCAGGAACTTCTCCCGAGCGTTGAGGACGCCATAGGAGTTGAAGTCGATGTTCCGGTAGATCAGCTTCGCGCCGTCCTTCGCCTCGGTCGTGGCCATGATGGGATCAAGGCCAGCCCAGGCATCGACATCACCTCGGGCCAGCGCTGCCTGGCCGTCCGCGTGCTGCAGGTTGATGATCTCCACGTCCGCCTGCGACAGTCCGGCCTCGTTGAGAGCCTGAAGCAGGAAGAAGTAGGGGTCGGTTCCCTTGGTAGCAGCGATCTTCGTGCCCTTGAGCTGAGCGACGTCCGTGATCGTCGAATCGGCCGGGACCACGATCGCCGACCATTCCGGCTGCGAGAAGACGCCGATCGTCTTGATCGCGGCGCCGTTGGCACGCGCGACGAAGGACGCCACGCCCGCGGTCGAGCCGATGTCGATGACCTCCGCGTTGAGGTTCTCGTTCGCCTTGTTGCTGCCGGTGGAGAGCACCCAGGTCACCGGGACGTCCTCGCCGAGCGCGTTCTCGAGGCAGGCACTGTCCTTGACCGCCAGGCTGAGCGGATTCCAGTACGAGTAGTCGAGGTTGAGCGCCGTGGCGCCGCCTCCCGCCTCGGTCGATCCCTCACCCGAGGCACATGCGGCGAGCAGGGTCGAGGCAGCGGCGGCGAGGGCGATGCCCGTCAGGGCAGTGCGTCGGTTCTTCATGGTGACGTTCTTCTCCTTGGTTGTGTGAGGGATGACGTTCGGGTTGGGGTGCGGCGTCTCAGATGTGGACTCCGAACCGCTGGAGCAGTGCGGCGCGCAGGGGGGTCAGGCGGGTATCGCTGCGGTTGCGGGGCCGGGGCACGTCGACGATGAGCTCCTCGACGATGCCCTCGCCACGCTGCCCGAGGACGATGACGCGGTCCGCCAGGTACAGCGCCTCGTCCACGTCGTGCGTGACGAGAAGGACGGTCGTGCCGAGCTGCCGGGTCACCTCGACCAGCAGGTCCTGCATCTGCATGCGGGTGAGCGCGTCGAGAGCGGCGAAGGGCTCGTCCAGCAGGAGCACACCCGGGTGGCCGATGAGGGCTCGCGCCAGAGCCGTGCGCTGGGCCATGCCTCCGGAGATCTCCTTCGGCAGGTGACCGCCGAAGCCGTCCAGCCCCACGAGACGCAGCCATTCATCGACCTCGTCCGCACCCTGACCGCCTCGCGCCCCCAGGCGCACGTTGGACAGCACGGTGCGCCAGGGGAGGAGGCGCGGCTCCTGGAAGACGACGGAGCAGTGGGCGTCGACACCGGTCACGACCTCGCCGTCCACGCGCACGAATCCCGAGGTGGCCGTCTCGAGTCCTGCCACGAGTCGCAGGAGGGTCGACTTGCCGCAGCCGCTCGGGCCGAGCAGGGCGACGATCTCGCCTGACTCCACGGCGAGGGTGATGTCGGCGAGGACCCGAACGGCGTCGGCGCCGGAGCCGAACGTCTTCGTGACGTCGTCCAGCCGCACGGACGAGGCGGGGGCTCGCAGTCGGGAGTCCAGGGTGATCGACATGGTGATCCTTCGGGAGGGTGGGTTTCGGTAGCCGCGAGCGCCCTCATCGAGGGACGCGCGCAGGGAGAGGTGCGGGGGGTGGTGCGGAGGTCTCGCGATCAGCGGGGCATTCGGCCCGAGGCCAGGGCCCGAGCGGCGCGGGTGATCGCGAGCGACCTACAGGAGTTCCTCATCATGGCTATGCCTCTCACATCGGTTCTGGCCTTAGCACCCCGGGGGGTTGCTGCGGTGTCGACGAGCCAGATCTCTCAACCGCTCTGGATGTTGGAGGTACTTCATCAGGGATAGCTGCAGGCCGCAACACCGCCCTCAGCAGGTGCAAGTGATGTGCAGGTACCCGATCGTGAGACGGGCGTCAGCCCTCCAGCGCGGCCGCCAGATCCTCACGAAGATCGTCGAGGGATTCGATGCCCACCGAGAGTCGGACGAGATCCGACGGCACCTCCAGCGGGCTGCCCGCCACCGAGGCGTGCGTCATGCGACCCGGGTGCTCGATGAGTGACTCGACTCCGCCGAGCGACTCGCCAAGCGTGAAGACCTGCGTACGAGCGCAGATGTCGAGAGCCGCCTGCTCGCCCGCGGCGACGCGGAAGGAGACCATGCCGCCGAAGTCCCGCATCTGTCGCGCCGCCACCTCGTGACCCGGGTGGTCGGGTAGCCCGGGCCACATGACCGTCGAGACGGCCGGGTGATCGACGAGGAACTCCGCGATGGCACGCGCGTTGGCGCTGTGACGATCCATCCGCACACCCAGGGTCTTGAGTCCTCGAAGGGTGAGCCAGCTGTCGAACGGCCCGGCGACGGCTCCCTGGGCGTTCTGATGGAACGCGAGGGTCGCACCCACCTCCGGGTCGGCCACCACGAGAGCGCCGCCGACGACGTCGCTGTGACCTCCCGCGTACTTCGTCGTGCTGTGCACGACGATGTCGGCGCCCAGCGAGATGGGCTGCTGGAGGTAGGGGGATGCGAAGGTGTTGTCGACCACGAGCAGCGCCCCGGCCGCATGGGCCACCTCTGCCACGGCCGCGATGTCGGCGATGGAGAGCAGGGGATTCGAGGGGGTCTCGATCCACACGAGCTTCGTGCGGCCGGGCACCGTCGCCTTGCGCAGCAGGTCGAGGTCGGTCACGTTGACCGGGGTGACGTGCAGCCCCCAGGGGCCCGCGACCTTGGTGAACAGCCGGTAGGTGCCTCCGTAGGCGTCGTGCGGCAGAACCACGTGATCCCCCGGACGGCACAGGGCTCGGATGAGCGTGTCCTCGGCAGCGAGGCCCGAGGCGAACGCCAGGCCCACCGCGTCCGGGAGGTCAGGAGCCTCGAGCGCTGCGAGGCACGTCTCGAGCGCGGTTCGGGTCGGATTCCCGCTGCGCGCGTACTCGTACCCGCCCCTGAGCCCGCCGACCCCGTCCTGCTTGAAGGTCGAGACCTGGTAGATCGGCGGGACGACGGCGCCCGTCAGCGGATCGGGCTCCTGCCCTGCATGGATGGCGCGGGTCTCGAAGCCGGACATGGGTCCTCCACGGTGGATGGGTGGTGAGGGATCAGAGAGGGTCAGACGGACAGGTGCGCGAGGACATCCTGTCGGGTGACGACACCGATGGGCTGCCCCCCGTCCAGCACGATGAGCGCGTCGGACGTCTCCAGTCCTGCCACCGCATCCCGCACCGCCACGCCCGCTCCCATCATCGGCAGGGGCGGCTCCATGTGCTGGTCGATGCGATCCGACAGATGGGCCTTGCCGGTGAACAGCGCATCGAGCAGAGTGCGCTCCGAGACGGATCCGATGACCTCCGCTGCCATGAGGGGCGGCTCCGCGCGCACGACGGGGACCTGGGAGACGCCGAACTCCCGGAGCACGTCGATCGACTCGCGCACGGTCTCCGTGGGATGCATGTGCACGAAGGTCGGAAGATCCCCCTGCTTGGCCCGGAGGATGTCGCCGAGGGAGCGCTCCTCGATGTCATCGAGGAAGCCGTAGGAGCGCATCCAGCCGTCGTCGAACACCTTCGACAGATACCCGCGGCCGCCATCCGGCAGCAGGACGACGATGACGTCGTCCGGTCCCGCCGACTCCGCCACGCGTCGAGCCGCTGCCACGGCCATGCCACAGGAGCCCCCGACCAGAAGCCCCTCCTGCCGTGCGAGAAGCCGGGTGACGGCGAAGGCCTCGCGATCCGAGACCGCGATGATCTCGTCGCAGATGTCCTTGTCGTACGCCTCGGGCCAGAAGTCCTCTCCCACGCCCTCGACGAGATACGGCCGACCTGTGCCACCGGAGTAGACCGACCCCACGGGATCCGCGCCGATGACGCGCACCCGGCCTCCGCTCGCCTCCTTCAGGTAGCGACCGGTGCCGCTGATCGTGCCCCCGGTGCCGACGCCTGCGACGAAGTGCGTGATGCGTCCGTCCGTCTGGCGCCAGATCTCCGGGCC
>CAZQXO010000022.1:0-4359 GCA_964597445.1 uncultured Bifidobacteriaceae bacterium
TCGAGCCCACGACCTCGACGAAGTCGGCGTCCGTGATCGCGACGATGTTCAGGGCGCCGATGATCAGCGTGATCAGGCCCAGGGCATCCGTGACGGTCGCCCGCGTGGAATCCGGCAGGCGGTTGCCGATCAGCACACCGGCCGTGGCACCGACCACGATGGCGAGGACGTTGATGAGGGTGCCCAGGCCGATCACGAGCTCAGCCTCCCGGCATCTGGTCCATGTGACGGGCATCCGCGACCACCGGCTCGTTGATGCTCACGAGCACGAATCGGAATCCGTCACCGGACGGCCACACCTGGACCCGGGAGATGGACGCATAGCCCGGATTGAAGAAGAAGCGCCGCGGGGAGTCGACCACGTGGGCGAGGAAGGAGTTGGATGCTCCACCGTGGCTCACCGCCACGACCCGCTCACCGGGATGCGCAAGGCCGATGCGCCCGACCGTGGCAACCATGGCTGTCCGGAGCTCATCCGCGTTGTGCGCGGGAAGGAACTCGTCCTCGAACCGCCCCTCGATGAACGCGCGCGTGCGCGCGCCATCAACCATGTTCTCGGTGCCCGTGTAGTGGGTCGCGTTGGAGATCCACTCCCGCAGCCCCTCATCGACACGTACCTGCATCCCCCTCGAGGCCGCGAGCGGCTCCGCCGTCTCAACGGCACGCTTGAGATGACTGGAGTAGACCGCGTCGATGCGGATTCCCTCCAGATGTCGCACGAGCGCGTTCGCCTGAGCCCGGCCCTCGTCGCCGAGGCCCGGATCGAGGGTGCCGTCCGGACTCGGAAGGGCATGACGGACGAGGACGACCTCGCAGGCGGCAGTCATGGTCAGTGTCGACGCCCGGGGTCAGACCGCGTGGCCGAAGCCGTCGATGTCGTCAGCCGACGGGAACTGCAGGCTGATCATCTCGAAGTACTCCATCAGGCCGTGGTGTCCGAGCTCCCGACCGACACCGGACGTCTTGAATCCGCCGAAGGGCGCGCGCGCGTTGAAACGACCACCGTTGACAGCCACCTGGCCGGTGCGCAGCTGACGAGCGATGCCGACCGCTGTCGGGATGTCTGCGGCGTACACCGAACCGGAGAGGCCGAACTCGCTGTCGTTCGCGATGGCAATGCCGTTCTCGACTCCACCGTCGTACGCCAGGATCGCGAGCACCGGGCCGAAGATCTCCTCCTGCACGATCGTCGCGCCGGGATCAAGCCGACTGAAGACCGTCGGCTTGACGAAGTACCCGCGGTCCAGCCCCGGCACGGGACCGGGACCGCCGGCGATGAGCGTGCCCTCGTTCATGCCGATCTCGATGTACTTCGCCACCGTGCGGTGCTGAGCGGCGGAGGCCACCGGTCCGAGCGTGGTCTGCGGATCGAGCGGGTCGCCGATGACCATCGCATTCACCATGGCCGCGGCACGCTCCTCCACCTCGGCCAGAAGGGCCCGCGGCACGATCAGGCGCGTCGTCGCTGCACACGTCTGGCCGTTGTTGACGAAGCAGCTGCGAATAGCCGCATCCATGGCCGCGTCCATGTCAGAGCCCTCAGCGATGAGGAAGGCGGACTTGCCGCCGAGCTCCAGGGCCACCTTCTTGATGGTGCCCGCAGCAGCGTGCGCGACCTGGACGCCGGCACCGGTGGAACCCGTGAGACTCACCATGTCGACCTGGGGATGCGAGGCGAGCACGTCGCCGACGAGGGCGCCGCGCCCCGAGACGAGGTTGAACACCCCGCTCGGGAGTCCCAGCTCGTCGATGATCTCGGCGAGAGCGAACGTGGCGAGGGGAGCGACGCTGCTCGGCTTCACGACGACGGGGCATCCCGCGGCCAAGGCCGGGCCCACCTTGGCGGCGAGCTGGTAGAGCGGGTAGTTCCAGGGAGTGATCGCGCCGACGACCCCCGCCGGGACGCGGATGACGACGGAGTGCCCGATGCGCTCCTCCGCGGGCAGCTCGCGCGCCGCCTCCGCGGTGGTCTCGAAGACGGAGACGGCCAGGCCCACCTGCACGCGCGCGGACAGCGTGATCGGCGTGCCCACTTCCTGCGCCATGATCCGGCCCAGTTCCTCCTGGCGGGCCGTGAGGCCGGCGGCGATGGCCGTGACGACATCCGCACGCTCGGCGATCGGGACGCTCGACCAGGCCTCGAACGAACGACGGGCCGCGAGGATCGCTCGCTCGGCGTCGGACGCGTCGCCTGCGGGGACCGTGCCGATGACGTCGCCCGTGGCAGCCTCGTCGACCGAGATGACGTCAGTGGTGCCCGGAGTCACCCAGTCGCCGTCGATGTACAGGTCACGCCGCTCGATCACGATGCCTCCAGAAGTAGGTCCTGCAATGCCCGTACCGTCGTCTCGTCGATGTCGAGGGAGCGCACGTAGCCGGTCAGGCCCCCGTGGCGCACGTCGACCTCAGCGAGGAAGCGCTCCATCGCCGCCCGCGGGGCCCGCAGGATCGGCTCAGGCTGGTTCATCATCGGGTGGTCCTCGAAGTCCTCGCGGGTGCGAAGGTACTCGACCAGGGCAACGACCTCGTCACCGCTGAGCTCGAAGTCAGCCGTGATGTCCTGCTCGCTGACTCCCAGGAGCGACAGGAGGATGGCAGCGAGGACGCCAGTGCGATCCTTGCCCGCCATGCAGAAGAAGACGGCGGGGTAGGCATCGGGTTCGGCGAGGGCGTGCAGCACATCCCGGACGGAATCCCCGCCGAGCTCCAGCATGTCGTGGAAGACGCTGCTGAGGAACTCGTCCGCCGGCCCCTTCTTGGCCTCCTCGTCGGAGCGCCAGTGGTCCGGGAGCATCGGAGCGTGCGTGTCGTGGGTGATGAACTCCGGCAGGGGGAACGCCTCGCGCTCTCGGTCGTAGCGAAGGTCGACGACGCACCGGGCGCCGAACTCCCGCCAGGCCTGCTCATCGTCCAACCGGTGCAGGCTCGAGGACCGGAAGAGCATCCCCGTGCGAACCCGGCGCCCATCGCGACCGGGATAGCCGCCGAGGTCCCGGACGTTGTACAGGCCTCCGAGCTCCACGCGTCGGGGCTGCATCGGGGACTCTGCGGGGGTGACGCTCATCCGGGGAACCCACCATGGCGTCGGTCGTAGTCGGGCAGCTCGGCGACACCCGCGGGGCGCCCCGGCCAGCGCCTGCGCTCCTCCCGCTGCAGACCGCCGTCCCTGCGGTCCTCCTCGGCCAGGCCGTAGAGGCTGAGGACGGTGCGTCGCGCGAAGCGCCAGCGACCCTCCTCGCGCCGGTACTCATCCTGGTACCGGATCGAGGTGACGATCGTCGTCTCCGCGTTGCCGAGCTCGGCGTAGCCGATCAGGGTTCCCCGGGCGTGATCGTCATCGACGAACTCGACGACATGCCCGTGCGGGTCATGCCACGTCCAGGTGAACGGGGCGTGCTTGACCCGGAAGTTCTCGACGACCTCCGCCCGCCCCGCGGTCGTGCTGTGCGGGGACCCGAAGACACCATCGTGTGTGAAGAGCTCACCAAGGGCGTCCCACTGGGCATCGTCCAGCAGGGTTGCATAACGGACGACGAGCTCCCCGATCTCGAGGCGGTCTTCGAGTCGCTGCACACGGCGCTCGAGGCTGTCAGTCACGCGAGGATCGTACTGTAGGCACTCTAAAGAAACTAGCCGGTGCTGCGGCGGTCGCATCGATCACACACGACGCCCGATACGGTCCCGCCATGGGTGAACTTCCCCTCTACGAGCGCGTGCGCCAGGCCATCGCCGCATCCATCACCGACGGCACCTACTCCCCCGGCGAGCGGCTGCCATCCGAATCACGGCTGGCCGAGGACCTCGGCGTGAATCGTCTGACCGTGCGCCGGGCGATCGAGGAGCTCGCCCGCGCCGGTGTCGTGGAGTCGCGCCAGGGCTCGGGCACCTACGTCAGCGCCCCCATCGTGCGCCTGCCGGTGTCGCAGAAGCTCTCGACAGACTCCCTCGTCTCGAGCATGACGACCCAGATCGCGGCGCAGGGCTACACCTACGAGGACGTCTTCCTTCGTGCCGTCGAGGTCGACGACGACGCGACCAGTGCCTCGCTGCGCCTGCCGCCCGGCCCGCTGTGGCGGATCGACAACGCGATTGTCGTCGCCGAGGTGGCCTGGATGTGGTCGCGGTCGTATGTCGCCCGCGACCTGCTCGACGATCCCGAGGGGCACTGGAACCCCGTCGAGGGGCTCTATGGCCAGCTCAACGAGGCGGTGGGTGAACTCAACCCGATCTGGCGCGCCATCATGGCCGACGCGGCATCGCTGGAAGACGCCGAGATCCTCGGCGTGCGGCCCGGGTCTCCGCTCCTCATCCGCGAGGGCCTCACCGCGGACGAGAGCGGCACCGCGGTGATGCGGGTGT
>CAZQXO010000022.1:4459-14892 GCA_964597445.1 uncultured Bifidobacteriaceae bacterium
CTCATCCGCGAGGGCCTCACCGCGGACGAGAGCGGCACCGCGGTGATGCGGGTGTCGCGGCGCGCACGGATGGACCGGGTGAGTTACGTCCTTCGCTACGCGGAGGAGCAGTAGGCACGTCCTCCGCTAGGCGGAGGAGCAGTAGCCGTCAGGGCTCACTCCTCAGGGGCGAGCCATCCACTCGTCCAGGATCCCGTGGTAGTGCCGGATCCGGTTCTCCTGGTAGCGCGCCAGCTGGACGCCCGGCGTCCGAAGGGACTTCAGCCCCTCCTGGATGTACGGCATGTTCGCCATGTCCTGGTCGAACACCGGGCCGAGCAGGCCGATCTCCTTGATGTCGGAGAAGGTCTCCCCCGGCTGCAGCCACCGCGGCTCCGGCGGCTTGGGGTGCGATCCGTCGGCAGGCGCCTGGGCGAGCAGGAACACCTCGGCGATGCACTTGTCGGGATCGTTGCCCAGCGGACGGAAGCGGTAGACGGCATTCGTGCGCGGCCCCGCGAACACGTAGAAGTTCGGGAAGACGAAGTACTGGATGCCGTCGAGCAGCTCGGAGTCGGTCCAGTGATCCTGATCGGTGCCGGCCATGGACGCGAGGGCGCTGCGCATCTGGGCGGCCAGCTCGCGGCGTGCTGTCGAGCCCTCGGGCACCTGTGGGGTGCCGTCCTCACCCGCCGCGAGATCGCGGCCCTTGCCCGCCGTGTAGAAGGCACGCGTCTCGTAGTACGAGTCGAGCACCTCCTGCTCGGTGATGTGGTTGGCGATGGTGGGGCTGGGTACGCCCTGCGGGACGATCTGCCGACTCCAGTTCTCGCCCTTGATGACGTCGTACTGGGTGTTCTCGTCACCGAGCCACTCCATCATCTGCGGATGGGTGGCGAGGGAATGGAAGCCCTCGATGAAGGCCTCGCCCGCGACCTTCCAGTTGCAGTTGACGACCCCGCCGAAGTGGGAGTACACGACGCGGTCGGTGTAGTCCCAGCGCTCCCAGTCGTTGAGCATGGTGCCGAGGAAGTCCTCCAGCGGCTCCGCATCCGGATCCATGTTGATGAACACGAATCCGTTCCAGGAGGCAACCTTCGCCTCCGGCAGGGGGAAGTTCGTCGGGTCGATCTCCGGGAAGTCCCACGCGCAGGGGAGGTACTTCATGGAGCCGTCGATGTTCCAGGAGAACCCGTGGAACGGGCAGCGCAGCTCATTGACCCGGCCGCCCTCCTGCCGCAGGGCACGCCCGCGGTGGAGGCAGACGTTGTAGAGCGCCTTGATGCTGCCGTCCGGCTGGCGCATGATGATGAGCTTGTCGCTGGCGATGTCGTAGGTGATGTGGTCGCCCGGCTCGGGGATGTGATCCTCCCGGCACACGAACTGCCAGGCACGGCGCCAGACCTTCTCCACCTCCCTGTCGTGGTACTCGCGGGAGATGTAGCGCTCGACGTCCAGCGGCGCCGTTCCGAGGTCCTCATTGATGTCGTAGCGCAGCACCGCGGGCACGGGACGCGCATCCTCGTCGAGGTACTCCTGCACGCTGGTGCCCGGGGATCGCGGGCACGGCGGCTCGACGGACTCTCGCTGGGGTGACGCCAGTTCAGTCATGGAAGAGGGCTCCTCGTCTGCGGGTGCCACGATTGTGCCTCAGGAGATACTGGAGCGCAAGTAAAGATACTGGGGAAAGACGAGGGCCCGGTCCCTCCGGACCGGGCCCTCGCCGTTGGAACTGATGCGACTTACTTGACGCCCCAGAGCTTCTTGAACTGAGCCTGGTAGTCCTTGATGCCGAGGTAGTCACCCTCGGGCGTCAGAACGGCGTTGTTGATGTTCTGCGGGGTCAGGATCTGCGTGGGCAGGTCCTTGGTGTCGTACGGCATGCCGATCGAGTTGCGGGCCATCGAGTCCACGACGGTCCAGCCCACGATGGGCAGGGAGTAGCCGGTCCATGCGGACTCAGTGCCATCCTTCAGGCCCTGGATGTTCGCCTTGCCGGCAGTGAGGCCACCGATCTGAGCGCGTCCGTTCAGGCCCGCCGACTCGAGAGCAGCCGGAACGCCCGTCATCCAGCCACCGAGGTCGGAGACCAGCCAGTTGGTGCTCGGGTTCGCCTTCATGATGCTGACGACGCCCGAGGGCACCTTGCCCGCGAAGATGTCCGTGAGCTGCTGCGGGTTGGCCTCGTAGGTGCACGACGGGCACAGACGCTTCAGGTTCCTCACGTAGGACTGGTCGAAGCGAGCGAGGATCGGGTACAGGGGAACGGTGATTCCCTGCACGTTGGCCCTGCCCTTGGTGTTGGCCACCGTGTAAGCGGCGATCATCTGGCCCCAGAGGTCCAGCTGACGCGGCCCGGCGATGTGCGTGTCCTCGAGGGCCGAGACCGGCTTGCTCATGCACGCGGAGCAGATGACCACGATGCCCTGCCTCTTGGCCTTGGGCAGCAGGTCGGACAGGGTCGAGGACTCGATGCCGGAGATGTGGATGTAGTTCGGCTTCAGCGAGATCGCCTGGTCGAACAGCTTCCGCTGAGTCTCCGGGTCCACGGCACCCACGAGCTCCTTGGTCCGCCAGCCCAGGACCTTGGCAGCCTCGGTGATGCTCTCGTCGAGCACCTTGTTCTCGTCACCGCCGTTGGACAGCATGACGACGTACTTGCCCTTCGGTGGAACCTTGGTCAGCTTCGTGGTCGGCCCGATCTTCTTGGGGTTCGGGCTGTACTTCGCCACGATCTTGTTCGCCAGTTCGACACCGTTAGCGGCCGGAGCCACTGAGGGGGCCGAGGATGCTGCCGGCGCCATGCCGAGCAGCGCGAGGGAGCCCGCCGCCACGAGGGCGATGGCTGCAGTGGATTTGCGCATGGATCTCTCTTCCAGTCGAGGGCCTGATGACCCGAGCCCGGCAAAAGTACCTGCACGTCCTAGGAATGGGAAGGGGTTTTGATCACTTTCTGGTCACTTTCTCTTCGTCACCCCGAATTCCGCGGGTTACCCGCGAGTAGGTACGCGAGGAGATACTGGAGGACGAATTGAGTTGGACATGCGTCGGGGGGCCCGTGAGGGCCCCCCGACGCATGCGCGACCGCGATTCCGGACTACTGGACTCCCCAGAGGGCGGCGAACTGGTCCCTGTAGTCGGGAATGCCGATGTAGTTGCCCGACTCGTCGAGGATGGCGTCTCCGGCGTTGGTCGTCGTGAGCAGCTGGGACGGAAGCGGACCGTCCGCGAGAGCCTCGCCGCCCAGGATCCGGGCGAACTGGTCGATGACCCGCCAGCCGAGGACCGGGACCGGAAGGGCCGTCCACGCCTGCAGTGCGGCGGCCTGCTCCGGGGTGCCCAAGGACGTGCCCGCTTCCTCGGCAGCGATCTCCTCGGCCGCGGCGGCATCGGCCGCAGGACCGGCGTCCTCCGCCGCAGCGGCGGCCTCGACCTCCTCCGCCGTGACATCCGGCAGCTCCGCGGGGGGGGTCGCCTGGAGCGTGGCGATGTCGGCAGCGCTGGCACCACGACCGATGATGACCGACGGCTCGAAGAGGAGCGCCGTGGACAGCGCGTCGGCCACGCCCGCCGAGACATCGCCCGACTGCAGCAGGGCCCAGCGCCCGAGGCTGATGCTCATGACGTCCGAGACGAAGAGCGGGACGTCTGAGAGAGCCAACGGATCGATCGGCTGCTCGAGCACCGAGCATTCCCGGCACAAGGTGGCGAGCTGGCCGATGAACTCGATACCGAAGGTGTTGAGGGCCGGGACCGGGAGCGTGAACATCTCGACCGCAGCATCCTCTTCGGCGCCCTTGTACGCGTACACATAGGCAGCCAGGAGCCGCGCCCACTCCGTGTTCTGCGCGTCGCCGTCGAGGCTGGTGTCCTTGATGGCGCCCACGGGACCGCCGGAGCAGCCCGTGCAGATCACCGGGACACCCGCCGCCTCCGCGGCCGCAAGCCCGTCCGCGATGGCATCGACGTAGGAGCCGGAGATGCGGATGCCCGCGGGCTCGAGGGCCAGCGCCTCCTCGAACGCAGCCGGCGCGGTCGAGACGGTGTCGGCCGGGTCGACTCCCGACACCTCCTGGTACGTCCACCCGATGGTCTCGGCCGCCTCGGCCATCGACGCACTCATGAGCGCATCGGACTCGGACCCGTCGAGGACGCTCACGATCAGCGCCCCCGCCGCAGGAGCCGACGTCAACGGGGCATCCACCCCGATGCTCGTCGGGGCCGCGAGCGCGGCCTCCACCCCGGCGACGGCCTCGCCTCCCGCTGCCTCCTCGGCGGCCGCGTCCTCCTCGAAGACAGCCTCGGCCTCGGCATCCGGATTCCAGTTGGGATCATCGGCGGGCATGGCGCACGAGGCCAGCACCAGTGAGGTCGCGACGAACGCCGCTGCAACGAGGGACCTGCGCATGAATCCGCCTTCCACGATCGGGTGGGCCGCAATCTACATGAACGTCCTACATTTGTGACCCCCACGCACATTACTGTTCGATCACGCGCAGCGGGCAACCGTCCGAGCGAGCGATAGACTTACTGTTCTCGACGTAAGGAAAGCCCCGGATGGGGACTCCTCCCCGGACCCACGGAGTGCCATGCCGACCGACCTCCCCCTCGCGACCCTCGACGCCTCCGAGATCCGGGAGCTGCGCGAGACCGTCCGCTCCGCCGCGACCGAGTCGGGGTACCCCGAGGCCGTCCGCCAGTGGGAGGGCTCGACCACCGGCCTCGACGCCGACCTGTGGCGTCTGCTCGCCGAGGAGATCGGCCTCGCCGGGGTCGGACTCCCCGACGAGGTCGGCGGACTCGGCGGCCTCGCCGAGATCCTCGTGGTCGCCGAGGAGCTGGGTGCCACCCTCGCCCCCGTTCCGTTCGTGAGCAGCACCGTCCTCGCCGGGCAGATCCTCGCGGCCTGCGGTGCTGCGGCCTCCCCCTACCTGGAGCGCATCGCCGCGGGCGAGATCGCTGCACCCGCCATCACCGACGACCGGGGGCTCTGGGATCCGGCCTCGGTCACGTGCCGACTGGCCGGGGGAGCCGTCGACGGCAGCGTGCGCTTCGTCCCCTTCGGCGCCTCCGCAGCCTTCTTCGTCGTCGCCTGCCACGACGGTGCGGGCATCAGCGTCGCCGTGGTCGACGCTGCTGACGCGAGCGTGACCCCGCTCGACTCCCTCGACTTCTCGCGCCCGTCCGCCACTGTCTCCTTCACCTCCGCACCCGCCACCGTTGTCTGTGGAGCCGACGCAGGCGAGGCCGCCGTGACGACGGGGGTCGACCTCGCCCTGCTCGCCGTGGCCGCCGACCAGCTGGGTGGCTCCCAGCGCTGCTTCGACATGACGCTGGACTACATCAAGGTTCGCAAGCAGTTCAACCGCGAGATCGGAAGCTTCCAGGCCATCAAGCACCGGATGGCCGACGCTCTGATGCTGGTGGAGATGGCGCGCTCGGGCCTGGAGAAGGTGACCTGGGGTCCGGTCCAGGACCTCGGCGCCGAGGCGTCGGTGGCCAAGGCGTGGGGATCCGACGCCTACAACGCCGTCGCGGCGGAGGCCATCCAGCTGCACGGCGGCATCGGGTTCACGTGGGAGCACGACGCCCACCTGTTCTTCCGACGCGCGCGCTACGACGCCGCCTTCCTCGGAGATGCGACGGTCCACCGCGAGCGCGTGGCGCACCTGCTCGGCTGGTAGGCCTGCCGGCGGCGTCACGCCTCTGCGCGACTAGGACTTCGCGAGGTCCTTGAAGGGTGCCTTGTCCATCCGCTGCTCGGCCGGAAGCCCGAGCACCCGCTCCGCGATGATGTTGCGCTGGATCTCGTCGGTGCCACCCGCCAAGCGGTATCCCGGCGCTCCCAGCACGTGCTCCGTCCAGGCGAACTCCCCCCACTCCCCCGTATCGGCCACCATCGCCGAGCCGAGCATGGAGGCGGCCGCGTCGCCGATCCGGACAAGGTTGTCCGACGCCAGCAGTTTGCCCAGGGACCCCGCAGGTCCGGGCTTGTCACCCGAGGCCGTCGCGCGTGCCACCTTCGCGACCATGGCCGCATGCAGCCGCGCGCGGATGTAGACATCGGCCAGCTGCTGCCGGACGACCGGGTCGCCGCTGATGCCGAGATGGCGAGCGAGTTCCACGAGGTCGTCCGCCGTTCCGCCCTTGCGCCGGTGACCTGACCCCGAGGACGTGCGCTCGAAGCCGAGGGTGGCCTGCGCAACCTTCCAGCCCGCATCGACGTCGCCGATGCGAAGCGTGTCCGGTACGCGCACCTGGTCGAACCACACCTCGTTGAAGCTGGAGGGTCCGCTCATCTGACGGATCGGTCGGATCTCCACGCCTTCCGCGTCCAGCGGGACGAGGAAGGCAGTGATGCCCGCCTGCTTCACCACATCGGGATTGGTGCGCGCGAGCAGGAACCCGTACTCCGCGAACTGCGCGTTGGAGCTCCAGATCTTCTGACCCGTGATGAGC
This sequence comes from uncultured Bifidobacteriaceae bacterium, assembly GCA_964597445.1. Taxonomy (GTDB): domain Bacteria; phylum Actinomycetota; class Actinomycetes; order S36-B12; family S36-B12; genus UBA10649. Next base: position 10,898 of record CAZQXO010000022.1, read on the forward strand.
CAGTCGTCGCCGTCGCGCACGGCCTTCATCGCGAGGCCGGCGAGGTCGGATCCTGCGCCCGGCTCGCTGAACAGCTGGGCACAGAGCAGATCGGTTCGCAGGAAGGCTCGGGCGAACCGCTCGCGCTGCTCCTCAGTACCGAAGACGCTGACGGCCGCGCCCACCAGGCCGGTGGTCACGGAGATGATCTCCGAGGACGGAGGGACGGCGAACTCCCGCTCCTCGTCGGCGAAGGCCACGGAGTAGACACTCGGCAGTCCGGCCCCGCCGAACTCCTCCGGGAGGGAGATGGCGCCGTAGCCGGCATCGAACCGCTGACGGCGGTACTCGCGGACGCGATCGAGGTAGGCGACCTCCTCGTCGTGCGACATCGACACGAAGATGTGCAGGCGCGGATCGCCCACACCCCACTCGAACACCTCCTCCGTGCGCGGCGCCGCGACAGTGGCGAGCCAGGCACGTACGTCGGCACGCCAGGCTGCCAGGTGCTCCGGATCGTGGTCAGCCACGTCAGTTCCCTTCGGTCGTGAGCACCGTGCAGGCACTGATGCCCGGCGCTCCGTAGACATGCGTGAAGCCGACGGTCGGCCCCCCGGGGACCTGCAGCCCGTCTGCGCGCTCTTGCAGCTGGCGCACGATCTCGTGCACCTGGCGCAGGCCCGAGGCGCCCACGGGCTCGCCGTTGGCGAGCAGTCCGCCGTCGGTGTTGACCGGCAGGCGTCCATCGATCGCGTAGTCGCCGTCGAGATAGCCCTGCGTCTGGGCCCCATGCTCGACGAGACCCGTCTCGGCGAGGTGGATGATCTCCGCACCGCTCTCGGTGTCCTGGAGCTGGGCGACCTGGACATCGGACGGGGAGATGCCTGCGGCGGCGAAGGCTGCCTGGGCCGCATCGATCGACGGGCTCGTGCGCTCGCGCGGCGAGAGCCAGGTCGAGAAGACCTCGAAGGACCCGGGTCGCCGTCCGCGCAGGGCCACCGATGCCAGTCGCACCGGCTTCTCGCACATGTCGAAGGCGCGTGCCCCGCGAGCCAGGATCAGCGACACCGCGCCCGCATCCGGCGAGCAGAACATGAACCGCGTCAGCGGATCGTTGATCATGTCGGCGTCCATGGCCTCGTCGACGCTGACCGGCTTGCGGCGCCAGGCATAGGGATGGTGGGACGCGTAAGAGAAGGCCTTCTCCGAGGCATAGCCCAGGGTGCGCGGATCGATGCCGTGCTCGTGCAGGTAGCGCTGGATCTTGAGGGCGAAGTAGGAGGTCGTGACCATCATCCCGGTCTGGCCGTACCAGTCACCGATCCCGTAGCGCGTCGGTGAGGCGTTGAAGGCCCCGCGCGCATGGTTGTCGTAGCCGACGACGCAGGCGAGGTCGGAGCCGTCGGCGAGCAGGGCGTTCCGGGCCGTCATGAGGGCAACCCCGCCCGTGGCGCAGCCGTTCTTGACGGTGACGAAGGGCAGGCCGGTCAGGCCCATCCGCGACACGAGGTTGTCGGGCTTCGTCTCGCCGTTGGTGCCTCCGACAGCGACGTCCACATCCGCCCAGGTGATGCCTGCATCCGCGAGTGCTCCCCGGATGGCCTGCTCGGCGAGCTCGTTGTCCTCGCCGTCGTACCGACCGAACTCGGTGCGGGCGGCGCCGACGATGTAGATGTCATCGTGCCGGGTGCTCACGGCGCCACCTCCGCCGACGCGAAGGCGAAGGTGTGCACGACCTCGTCACCGTCGGTCCACGCCCGGGCGAGCACCAGCTGGACGGGCTCGCCGATCGTCCACGTCGTACGGCCGACGAGCCAGCCCTCGACGATGACCGGGCCCAGATCGACGTAGCCGATGCTGAACGGCGCGAAGGCATCCGTGCGGAACGGAGGCTTGGGCTCGAAGTGCTGCGTCGTCCAGGACCACACCTCGCCGGCGGTGGGAAGCGGCACCGGGGAGACATCGACCCCCGTGCACATCGGGCAGGAGCCCATGGCCGGGAACACGTGCGCTCCGCATGCGGCGCACGCCGAGCCCTGAAGTGCGACTGGATCGAGGGACGCGAACAGGCTCTCGTCGATGACTCGCACGCGTCGCTCCCTTCGTCTCGGTCGATCAGTCGGACAGGTGGATCAATGCCTTGCCGAGATTGGCTCCATTGAGGAGCCCCTCGAGTCCGGCCCCGGCGTTCTCGATGCCCTCGACGATGGTGGCCCGATCGACGAGCTCACCGCTGGCGAGCCAACCGCTCACGCGCTGCTCGAACTCCGGACGCAGGGCCTCGAAGTCACGAACGATGAAGCCGCGGATCGTGACCCGGCGCAGGACCGTCTCGATGAGCTCCGCCATCGAGGGCTGGTCCTTGGTGCCGAAGTTCGACACGGCTCCGCACATGCTGATCCGACCATGGATCGCCATGTTGTGCAGCCCGTGGACGAGCTGCCAGCCCCCGACGTTGTCGAAGAAGAGGTCGATGCCATCCGGGAAGGCTGCGCCGAGTGCCGCACGCACATCGGCGGTGCGGTAGTCGATGACCTCGTCGAACCCGCATTCGTCCGTCAACCACGCGCACTTCTCCGGACCGCCCGCGCTGCCGACGACCCGACCGGCGCCCATGAGCCGGGCGAACTGGCCGGCCATGCTGCCGACCGCGCCCCCGGCGCCGGTGACGAACACGCTCTCGCCCGGCTGCAGGCCTCCGACCGGGAGCAGGCCCGCGTACGCGGTGAACCCGGTCTGGCCCATCGAGCTCAGCCAGGACGTGGCGGGGGCCTTCTCGAGATCGCAGACGGTCGCGCCCGCGTCGTCGATGACGGCGTACTCCCGCCAGCCGGATCGGTGCCGGACCGTGGCCCCGACCGGCAGGAGCTCGGACTCGGACTCCACGACCACGCCGATGGCGGACCCGTCGAGCGGACCGCCGATCTCGAAGTTCGTCGTGTACTGCTTCTCCCCGGGATCCATCCGGCCCCGGGTCGACGGGTCGACGCTCATGTACTGGTTCCGCACGAGGGCCGTGCCCGGCGTCAGGTCAGGCAGGTCGATCGTTCCGAGGGTCAGCGCCTCGGCGACCTTCGTGCCCTCCGGTCGGCGGGCCAGGAGGACGGCGGTCGTCTGCTTCACGAGTTCGCCTCGCGCAGGGCACGGGCCTCGGGAGTGCGGCCGACCCAGCCCGCCGCCTGGAGGTCGACATCCACGATCTCGCCCTCGAACCAGATTCCGTTGTCGTCGAAGATGCCGTAGCGGCCCGTCGCCGGGTCGTCCACCCGGACGAGGCCCACCTCGTTGACGGAGTAGATGAATTTGCTGATCGGGTGCTTGTAGGTCTTCGCCATGCCGACTCCTTGGACGCTCGTACAAGTCCGGGACGGCCCAAAGACTACACAACTTGATGCGGGGTACAGTAACTTTCCCGGCAGCCCCCACTCCTGGAGACCCGCATGCCGAACGCCGCGAATCCGCAGCAGTCCGCCCTCCCCTCCCGCCTCGTGCAGATCGCCTACCGCGTGCCCGACCTGGAGGCCGCGTGCCACGAGTGGGCCACCCGCGTGGGGGCTGGACCCTTCCTCTGCCGTCCGCACCTCGAGGTAACGGCCACGCACGACGGCCAGCCGGCCGTCTACGACCACAGTGCGGCCTTCGGTCAGTGGGGTCCGGTGATGCTCGAGCTCATCCAGCTGCATGAGTGCGAGCCGGCATCCATGCGCGAGGTCCTGGAGCACGACGCCCCCGGCCAGATGAACCATGTCGCCTGCTTCGTCGACGATCTCGAGGCCGCGAGCGCCGCACTCGTGGAGCAGGGCATGCCCCTGACGATGTCGCTCACCTCCTCCAGCGGGATGGAGGTCCGCTTCCACGATGCCCGGCACGTGGTCGGCGGAGTCATCGAGCTCTACGTCGGCACCCCGCACCTGCAGGGCTTCTACGACAAGGTCGCGTTGCTGGCCGAGAACTGGGACGGGTCGGACGTGGTGCGCTGGATCAGCGCCAGCTGATCCCATCGACCTGGATCAGCG
>CAZQXO010000022.1:14992-33420 GCA_964597445.1 uncultured Bifidobacteriaceae bacterium
GTCGGACGTGGTGCGCTGGATCAGCGCCAGCTGATCCCATCGACCTGGATCAGCGGTTGCTGAGCAGCGGTACGCCGTCCACGGTGGCACCGAGCACGTGCGCGTGATCGTTGAACGCCACCAGCGACAGTCCCCGTGACCCCCACACGACCGTGGTGATCGAGGCATTCACGCTGACCCGGTTGAGCGCGATGACCCCGGCCGCGTCGGCGTTGAGCAGGCGCCCGGCGATGGCCGCGGTGACTCCCGCCGACGACACCACGACAGCGTCCTGTCCGGCTGGCAGGGACTGGGCGAGATCGATGAGGCCGCCCACGGCCCCGTCGACGAACTGCCGCCACCGCGCATCGTCCGTGGCCATCCACTCCGCCATGACCTCGTCGAGGTGACCCTGAAACTCGCGAGACGACATGCCATCGGTGGCACCCTCGCGCCCGAGGTGGGCATCCACCGCGCGATGAGCATCGAACTCGTCGAACCGAGGATCGATGCGATCGGAGGCGACGCCGAGCTCACGGCCGGCGATCGCGGCCGTGTCACGCTGACGCAGCAGCGAGCCGCTGACCAGGACCGGCGACCGGAGCCCCCGGCGCACGAGCTCCTGGCCGGCGACCTGCGCCTGCACCCGGCCGAGGTCGGAGAGCCGGTCGTAGTCGTCGGTGCCGAAGCTCGCCTGTCCGTGACGCAGGATCGCGATGGCCGGCACGCGTGGCTCCTAGGAGACCAGGACGAGCGGTCGCGCGAGCAGCTCGGCCATCGTCTGGAGGTACTCCGCTGCCGGAGCACCATCGACCGCTCGGTGATCGAAGGTCAGGCTGAGGGTCAGCACCTGCGTGCGCACCCACGAATCGCCTTCCCACATTCCCGAGTCGCGGAGACGTCCGACACCGAGGATGCCCACGTTGCCCGGGTTGATCACCGGCGTGAACATGTCGACGCCGTAGGTGCCCAGGGACGTCACCGCGAAGGTGCCGCCCTCGAGCTCGTCGAGTCCGATGGTGCCCTCCCGGCAGCGGTCCGCGAGGTCGCGCGTGGTGCGGGCCAGCTCCGGGAGCGACAGGAGGTCCGCATCGCGGATGACGGGCACCATGAGGCCGTTCGGGACAGCGACGGCGAGTCCCATGTGGATGCGGCTGAGCAGGTGGATCTCCCGATCGATGATGGTCGCGTTGAGGATCGGGTGCTGGCGCAGGGCGAGGGCCGCGGCGCGCACGACGAAGTCATTCAGGCTCGGGACGGGTACCCCGAGAGCGGCGTACTGCTCCTTCATCGTCGCCCGGAGTGCCACCACGGCATCCATACGGACTTCGAACCCGTGCGTGAGCTGGGCCATCTCCGTGAGGCTCTGCTGCATCCGGGCCGCGATCGTGCCGCGCATGCCCTTCATCGGGATGATCGACGAGGTCTCCTGCGCATAGGCGGACGGGGCCGACGACGTCGGAACGATGGCCGCAGCCGCGCTCGCCTGCGGGGTCGACGCGGCAGCCCGGACGTCGCCGCGGGACACGTATCCCGTCGGAGTCGAGATGGCCGACGGGTCGATGCCCGCATCACGCGCATCACGACGGGCCAGCGGGGAGGCCACCTTCGCCGGGCCGCTCGCCTGCGGAGCACGGGCCGCGGCCTCCTCGACGTCCTCCGACACGATCCGACCGCCCGGACCGCTGCCGCGGACCGTCGACAGGTCGACCCGGAGCTCAGCCGCCACCCGCTTGGCATTCGGGGAGATGAAGACCCGACCGTCAGCCGAGGCGACCTCGTCGTCATCGCGGGCGCCGACCGTCGTGATGACGGCCACCTCCTCGACCACCGTTGCGGCCGGAGCAGAGGGGGCAGCAGGTGCACCACCGGAGGGGGGCGCCTCCCCGTCGGCCAGCAGCCAGCCGAGGACGGCGCCAGGCTCCATGGTCGTGCCGTTGCCCACGGCCCGATGGAGGATCCCCTCACCCTCCGCCTCGACGTCGACATCGATCTTGTCGGTGGCGAGTCGGAGCAGGGGCATGCCGACGGTCACGCGAGCGCCATCCTCCAGCAGCCACTCGTCGACCGTGCCCTCCTCCATCGTGAGGCCGAGCTTCGGCAGGCGGATCTCGATCGCCACGGTCAGTTCCTCTCGAGGAGTCGCCGGACGGCCTGCTCGATGCGGGCGGCGTCGGGGACGTAGGCGTTCTCCAGGATCGGAGCGTAGGGAACCGGCGCGAACGGGGCGGCGAGCCGCGCCACGGGAGCGTCGAGGTAGTCGAACGCCTCCTCCTGGATCTGGGAGGAGATCTCCGCGCCGATCCCTCCGAACTGCACGGCCTCATGGACGATCAGGGCGCGGTTGGTCTTGCGCACGGAGGCCACGATGGTCTCGGTGTCGAGCGGCTGCACCGTGCGCGGATCGATCACCTCGACGCTGATGCCGTCACCCGCCAGCGCCTCAGCAGCCTTCAACGCCTCGGGCAGCATGCGGGCGATCGCGACGATCGTCACGTCGCTTCCCTCGCGCGCGATCGTGGCCTGGCCGAAGGGAATGGAGTAGAGCTCCTCCGGGACCGGGCCCTTGACGCCCAGCATCTTCTTCTGCAGAACGACGATGGTGGGGTTGTCGTCGCGGATCGCGCCGACGATGAGCCCCTTCGCGTCGTACGGGGTCGCCGGAAGGGCCACCTTGAGTCCGGGAACATGCGCGAGCCAGGCCTCGAGGCTCTGGCTGTGCTGGGCCGCGGCGGACATGCCCGCGCCACCGGCCGTCGTGATCGTCAGCGGCACGGAGACGGCACCGCCGAACATGTACTTCATCTTCGCTGCCTGATTGAAGATCTGGTCCATGGCGACACCGATGAAGTCCATGAACATGAGATCGCAGACCGGGCGAAGCCCACGTGCCGCCGCACCGACACCGAGTCCGATGATCGCCTGCTCCGCGATGGGGGTGTCCTTGACGCGCGCCTCGCCGAAGCTGTCGAGCAGCCCGTCGAACATATGGAACACACCGCCGTAGCCGGCGACGTCCTCGCCGATCAGGAACACGTCCGGATCCTCGGCCATGATCTGGTGCATGCCCTCGTTGAAGGCCTTGACGTAGGTCAGTTCACGGGTGGTCACGGGAGATCCTTCCGAAGTGCGGAGAGCGGCCGGTGCGGGACAGGCCGTCAGGCCGTGTAGACGTCGTCGAGGATGTCGGCGGGGTCAGGGTCCGGGCTGACCCGGGCGAAGTCGATGCCGTCCTGGATCTCGGCCTCCACCTCGGCCCAGGTGCGCTCGAAGTCCTCCGCCGTGGCGAGACCGCGCTCGACTCCGATGGCCTCGATGAGGCGGATCGCATCGCGGGACTTCCACGCCTCGACCTCGGCCGGATCCCGGTAGGGGATGCGCATGCCCTTGATCCCCTGATGGTCGAAGAAGCGGTACGTCTTGGCCTCGATCAGGGTCGGGCCCTCCCCGCGCTTGGCACGGTCGACGGCCTCCTGCGCGACCTGGCGCACAGCCAGGGCATCCATGCCGTCCACGATCACCCCGGGGATCCCGTAGGAGGCCGCCCTCTCCGCGATGTCGGTGAGCTTCATGTGGCGCTCCTGCGACGTGAACTCCGCGTAGCCGTTGTTCTCGATGACGAAGATGACCGGCAGGTCCCATACGGCTGCCATGTTGATCGACTCGTGGAACGCGCCGATGTTCGTGGCGCCATCACCGAAGAACGTGACGGCCACCGTGCCATCGCCCCGGTACTGGGACGCGAACCCGGCGCCGATCGCGATCGGGATGCCACCACCGACGATCGCGTTCGCACCGAGCATTCCGCGGTTCATGTCGACGATGTGCATGCTGCCGCCGCGGCCCTTGCAGTAGCCCGTCGTCTTGCCGTACAGCTCGGCGAACATCGGCCGGAACTCGGCGCCCTTGGCGATGGCGTGGCCGTGCCCACGGTGGGTGGAGGTGATCTGATCCTCATCGGTCAGCACCGACATCACCCCTGCGGCGACAGCCTCCTGGCCGACGTACAGGTGGAGGAAGCCGGGCATCTCCCCCGTCTCGACGAGCTTGCCGGACGACTCCTCGAAGCGGCGGATCCGGACCATGCGGCGGTGCAGGTCGAGGACGAGGTCGCGGGTGGCCGGCGTGACCTCGGCTTCGGTGGATGTGGCCATCTGGAGCTCCCGGATCGATGGAATCAGCCTGCACTTACGGCACGCAGACTATAGTAACTAGGACGTCCACGTACATTGCATGGGAGCCGCCGTGATCCGCCGCATCCTCGTGATCACGGGAGGCCACCGCGTGGCCCTCGACGAGTTCCTCGGGGCGATCGCCGACATCTGCCATGAGCGTGGCTGGGTCTGGGCGCACGCGACCCAGCCCACCGCCCAGCGCTGGCTGACCGACGAGCTGGTCGGGCAGTGGGACGCGATCCTGCTCCACGACATCCCGGGACTGCGGCTCAAGCGCGGCACGGAGCCCGTGGTCGAGGGGCCGGATGCCGCGACCGCGCAGGATGTCGTGAACCTGCTCGATGCGGGGCAGGGCCTCGTGGTCCTGCACCACGCCATCTCCGGCTGGCCCGGCTGGGAGGGATGGGCGGAGGTCACGGGTGCCCGCTTCCTCTACCGCCCGGGTCGCCTGCGCGGGGAGGACCTTCCCTCGTCGGGCTACCGCGTCGGGCGCTTCACGGTGTCGCCGATCGCGGATCATCCGATCACGTCCGGGGTCACCCCGTTCGAGATCGACGACGAGCTCTACTTCATCCCGGTGCTCGAGGACCGCATCCGTCCGCTGCTCGAGCAGGACGCCGACATGGACGGGGCCCTGTTCCAGGACACCTGGGACGAGGTCACGAACGGGGCTTCGACAGGCGTGACGTGCGCCGGTCGCCCGAGCGACGGCGGACTGCACGGCGGCAGCCGCCTGCAGGGCTGGACCACCATCGCCGGGCGATCACCCGTGGCGACCCTGCTCATGGGAGACGGTCCCCGCACGTTCGAGCACCCGATGTTCCGATTGCTGCTGGGCAATGCCCTCGCGTGGGTCAGCAGCGACGAGGCACACGCCGAGGCCGAGGCCTCGCCGGTGGAGATTCCGCTGCCCTGACCGTCAGCCTCGGCGTCGGGCCGTACGTGCGGCCAGGGCGACGGCGATGATGAGCGCGGCGCCGTTGAACAGCTCCGTGACATACGAGGGTGCACCGGCCAGCTGGAGACCCGTGACACCTGTCGCCAGCAGGAAGATGGCCACCAGCGTGCCGAGGACGTTGACGCGCCCCGGCCGGATCTGGGTGGCTCCCAGGAAGACAGCCGAGAAGGCCGGGAGCAGGTAGCCACTGCCCGAGTCAGGCGTCGCCGTGCCGATCGTCGACAGGTAGACGATCCCCGCGAAGGCGGAGGTCAGGCCCGAGGCGACGAACGACAGCATGACGATGCGGCCCACGCGCACGCCGGCGAGCCGGGACGCCACGGGGTTTCCCCCGACCGCGTAGAGGTAGCGACCGCCCGGCGTGTACTCGAGCACCCACCAGAAGAAGGCGGCGATGGCTGCCGCGTAGTACACGGAGCGCGGCAGGCCGAAGATCTCCTCGCGGGCGAACTCGAAGAAGGGGGCGTACCCCTGCGTGCTGAGGACGATCTGGCTGCTGTTGGTGATCATGTAGGCGAAGGCGATCAGGATGCTGCTCATGCCCAGCGTCCCGATGAAGGAGTCGACTTTCAGCCTGACGACGACTAGAGAGTTCAGGAGGCCCACGATGACGCCGAGGATGAGTGCACCACCAGCAGCCACCACCACTCCGTAGTGGTTCGCCAGAGCCCAGGCCGTCCAGCAGACGGAGACCGTCAGCGTTCCCGCGACGGTCAGGTCGAAGGCTCCCGCAGCGACGGGGATGATCAGTCCGAGGGCCACGATGGCCGCGATGGCCTGGAACGTCACGACCTGCTTGAACGTGCTCACCTGGAGGAAGAGATCCGGGATCCACAGCGCGAAGATGAGGACCAGGGCAGCCCAGACGTACAGGCCGCTGTACTTGTCGAAACCGAAGTTGATCCTGCGCCTCGGCTGAACTGCCTGGGGTGCGTTCTGCAGGTCGGTCATGGCTGGCTCCGGTTTCTCTGGGGCTTCACTGGAAAGTCAGGTGGTCAGGCCGCGGACTCGTCCGAGTCACGGCCGATGGTCGCGGCCGTGATCGCGTCGGCGGTGATCTGGTTGTGCCGGAGGATCTCGGCGACGCGACCCCTGCGCATGATCACAACGCGATCGCACACGCGCACGAGCTCCTCGTGATCGGTCGAGCAGATCAGGACCGCTGCACCTTGGGCGGCGGCCTCATCGACCAGCCGGTGGATGTCGGCCTTCGCTCCGACATCGACGCCCTGGGTCGGCTCGTCGAGGATCAGGACGTCGGGCTCCTGCCGAAGCCAGCGGGCGACGATGACCTTCTGCTGGTTGCCGCCGGAGAGCTGGTTCATCGTGTACTCGGTCTGGCCAGCCGGCTTGACGCTCAGCTTGTCCAGCCAGATGCGCACGTCCGCCCGCTCCGGGCGTCGCCGCAGGATGCCGAGGGTCATGTGGCGCCCCGGATCGACGAGGGTGATGTTCTCCCGGAGGGTCTGCTCCAGGAGCGAGGCATTGGCGTGCCGTTCCGCCGGGACGAGCGCGACTCCCCGCTCGATGGAGACGTCGGGACGATTGGGCGGCAGCGGCGTCCCACTCACCGTGATCCCGCCACCCCGCTCGATACCGCCGAAGACGAGTCCCGCGACGACCTCGCGACCGGAGCCGGTGATACCGGCGACCCCCACGACCTCTCCGCGATGGACGGTCAGGTCCAGGCTCGACACGGACCCACCGCTGACACCCGTGAGGGTCAGGACCTCCGGGCCGTGCTCGCGAGCATCGCCGTCACCCTTGTCGTGGGTCTCGAGCTTGCGTCCGACGACCAGCTCGATCAGCTCCTCCTCCGAGAGTCCCTCGACCGGCCGCGTGACGATGTGGTTGCCGTCGCGCAGGACCGTCACCGAGTCGGCCATCTCGAAGACCTCGTCGAAGTGGTGCGAGACGAACAGGACGGCGACGCCGGTGTCGGCCACCCGGCGGACGAGCTGGTAAAGACGCTGGGCCTCGGCGTTGGGGAGGTTGGCGGTGGGCTCGTCGAGGATGAGCATCGTGACCGGGCTGCCCCGGTCCGACATGGCCCGGGCGATCGCGACAGCCGTGCGCTCGGACATCTGGAGTCCGGCGACCGGGACCCTGACGTTGATGTCGTACCCGAGGGCGGCGAGGGCCTCGCGGGCGTGGGCTCTCTCCTTGCGCCACCGGATCGTCTTGGTCGGGTTGGTGATGTAGCCCTGGCCCATGGCCATGTTGTCGACGGCGTCGAGGTTGCCGACCAGCCCGAGGTCCTGATGGACGAAGCGGAGTCCCACCGCCTCGCTCGCGACAGCGTTCTCGAACTCGAGCTCACGACCGGCCACGGTCACCATGGTTCCCGGCTCGGGCGCATGGAAGCCCGCGAGGATCTTGATGAGGGTGGACTTGCCGCAGCCGTTCTGGCCCACGAGCGCTCGGATCTCACCGGGCTCGACGTCGATACTGACATCGTTCAGCGCCACTTGAGCCCCGAAGATCTTGGTCGCGTTCCGCACCGACAGCGCCGTCGTCATGTTGCCTCCCTCACGGACGCCTGATCCTTACCCACGGCCCCTCGAATTGCAAGGTCTTCCAAGTATTTGATGGTCACGATCAGGAACCGGCGGGATGGCTCTGGGTGCGGGCGTGAGCCGCCGCGAGGCGGGCCACCGGGATTCGGCTCGGCGACGCCGACACGTAGTCGAGGCCGATGCGCTCGCAGACCTCGATGGACGCCGGATCCCCGCCATGCTCGCCGCAGATGCCCAGCTTGATCTCCGGGCGCACGCTGCGCGCCTTCGCCACGGCGACCTCCATGAGGGCGCCGACGCCCTCGGGATCGAGCTCGGCGAACGGGCTTGCCGTGAGCAGGCCCTTCTCGAGGTAGGTGCCGAGCATGCGGCGCTCGACATCGTCCCGCGAGAACCCGTACGTCAACTGCGTGAGGTCGTTCGTGCCGAAGGAGAGGAACTCCGCCCACTGCGCCAGCCGATCGGCCATCAGCGCGGCGCGCGGCGTCTCGACCATCGTCCCGATCATGAAGGGGATGATCATGCCCGTGCGGGAGGAGACCTCCTGGTTCACCCGACGGACGAGCCGCAGGGCCATGACGAGCTCCTCGGGGATGGACACCAGCGGGATCATGACCTCGAGCTGCGGGTGGGCCTCATCGGCCTGCACGACGTCGACCCACGCGTTAAACAGGCCCTCGACCTGCGCCGGGTAGAGCCCCTCGTGCATGAGAGCGAGCCGCACGCCACGGACGCCCAGCATGGGGTTCTCCTCGTGGAGGTGCTCGAGCATGCGGGCCTGGTGCTCGTCCTCGAGCTCCGCCGCGGAGGAGGGCAGGAACTCGTGCATCGGCGCATCGAGCAGGCGCACGGTCACCGGGCGATCACCCATCGCTCGGAGCAGTTCGCGGAAGTCCTCGCGCTGCGCCTCGGCGAGGGCCGCGAGGGCCTTCTCCTCCGCCTCGCCGTCATGGGACAGAATCACGGCGCGGACGAAGGGCAGCCGATCCCCCAGGAACATGTGCTCGGTGCGACACAGGCCGATGCCCTCGGCACCGTTGTCGATCGCGGACGCGGCGTCGACCCCGTTGTCGGCGTTGGCCCGGACCTTGAGTCGGCGGGAGTCGTCGGCCCACGCGAGCAGGGTCGAGAGACTGGGAGACGTGGACGGTCGCTCGATGGCGAGCTCGCCGACGTAGGCGATGCCCGTGGCGCCGTCGATGGAGATGACATCTCCCTCGGCGAGCACGTGCTCCCCCGCCGTGAGGGTGCGGGCCTCGGCGTCGAGCCGGAGCGAGGACGCTCCGCAGATCGCGGGGCGTCCCATGCCTCGGGCGACCACGGCCGCATGCGAGGCGGATCCGCCGTTCGCGGTCAGGATACCCGCGGCCGCCATCATGCCCGGGAGGTCTCCCGGGGTCGTCTCGCTCATCACGAGGATGACGGACTGTCCCGCTTCGACCATCTCGACGGCGGTCTCGCTGTCGAGCGCGATGTGCCCGACGGCGGCGCCCGGCGAGGCCCCGAGACCCGACACGAGCGGCACCTCGTCACCGGTCAGCTTCGGCTGCGGGTGCAGGAGCTCGACGACGTGCACCGGGTCGGTGGATGCCACCGCGTCGGCTTCGTCGATGATGCCGCGGATCGCCAGGTCGACGGCCAGGCTCGTCGCCACCCGGGCGTTCGGACGCCGAGACTCCTCGAGCCCGACGAGGGCGAGGCCATCGGGGCCGTACTCGAAGTCCACCGTGATCGCCCTGCGCAGGCGTCCCTCGAGCTCCGCGAGCACGCCCGTGAGCATCTCGACACCGCCCGGGAGTCGATCCAGGGGATGCCCCGACATCTGGCGCTCGCCGGAGAGCCGGAAGCCGTGCCGGAAGGCCCCGTTCGGCTCGAACGCCCCGGTGTCGGTGTTGCGCGACGTGGCGTAGCCGTGCCCCTCGTCGTCGTGCTCGGTGACCACGACGGTCTCGAGGTGCAGCGCCAGCGGGAGATCAGCCGGGAGGTTCTGCTTCTTCCGGGCGCGTGCCGCACGCGGGGAGTTCCAGCGCTCGAGCATGGCCTTGGCCCCCGCGGCCACCTGCTGGGACCTCTTCGTGGGGAAGGGCGAGGTTCCCTGCTCCTCGCACAGGCGTCGGAACGGTTCCAGGCGCTCGAGCGGATCGGGGTAGTCGATGTCGAGGGCACCCAGCTCGTCGCTCGGCACTCCGAGGGCATGCTCGGCGATGAAGGCGGCGCTCTTCCACCACGCGGCCGCGAGATCGGTGCGGGCGCGCTCCCCGAGGCCCTCCGGGATGACGCTGCGCTTGAGGCCGAGGCAGACCAGGTCGGGGGGAAGCCCCGCGGCGTCCACCGGGGCACTGGCGCTGAGACGCATGAGCACGAGGCCGCCGGACTCCGTCGTGCTGCTGATGGCGCGGCCCGCGATCCCCTCGAGCAGGTTCATCGCGGCCTTGGCGCGATCCGGCGACGTGAATCCGGGCACGTTGGGCACCGGGATGGTCAGGCCGGCGCCCACCGGGAGTCCCAGGCCCGCGAGGGTCTCCAGCTGCACACCCCGCGTGCACAGGGAACGGCTGTCGAGTCCGCGCTCGAACCCCTTGCCGAACGGGACGAGTCCGACATCGTCGATGGGCGCGGCCCACGACGTAGGGCTCACGCGCCGCCCCCGGCGACCAGACGCTCCTCCAGCTCCTCGTCCTCCTTGCGGGACATGCCGATGGTGAGCAGGAGCTGCTGGTGCAGGTGCATCCAGACCGTGTGGTACGAGTCGATGAGCGGCGAGGCCAGCCATGCGTCGTCACCCTCGTCGAGCTTCTCGAGTGCCTCGGTGAGACGGGCCCGGTAGCCCGACATGGACGGGATGTCCTCGGAGAATCGCTTGAGGAGCGGACCCACGGCGTCGTCGATGTCGTCGAGGCGGTCCCGGATGTCGGCGTCGTAGCCCTCGTCCGAGTGGTCGTTGACGCTGCCATCGGGGCGCACCTGCCACGCCGTGCACAGGTCGCGGAGCTGCCGATTGACGGGGAGGAATCGGTGGAACGTGGCCATGATGCGCTCGCGCTCGGGAGCGTCGTCGGGCAGGCGCAGCATCGTGCCGACCAGCTCGGTGCCCGCGGGAGTCGGCATGATGATCGGCCCCTTGATGAGGAGGAGCCCGGCCTCGGCGAGTCCCTGCTGGACCGCTGAGGCCTCGCCGCGGGCCATGCCCCGCACGACCAGCGAGACCAGGACGTCGCTCTGCTCCGCCGTCAGGGTCACCTCAGACATGCCTACCTCCGGTTCGTGCTGTCGATCGCCACCCCGTGGCGATCATGTGGACGTCCAACTATCTCAGATGCCGACATAAGTTTCCACAGTTTCCCTCAAGAAACCCTTCACCCCCGCATCGAGCGCGGATAGCATCCCAGCGTCCCGCCCGAGCCGCCCGACCGGGGCGTCTGGCACGAGAGGAAGCCATGAAGGCCGTACAGCTCCCGAACTGGAAGTCCGAGCCCGTCCTGATCGAGGTCGAGGATCCCACCCCCGGTCCCGGCCAGGTCGTCCTGAAGATCGCCGGCGCGGGCCTGTGCCACAGCGACCTGCACCTCCTGCACGACTTCGAGGAGGGCATGCTGCCGTGGCATGTGCCGTTCATCCTCGGCCACGAGAACTCCGGCTACGTGCACGCCGTGGGCGCCGGCGTCGATCGCGTCAGCGTCGGCCAGGCGGTCGCGGTGCACGGTCCCTGGGGCTGCGGCAGGTGCGACGCCTGCGGGCGCGGTCAGGACACCTACTGCGTCGCTCCCCTCGACGGCTACGACAGTGCGTTCGGCGGCGGCCTCGGAACCGACGGCGGCCAGGCCGAGTACATGCTCGTACCCGATGCGCGCTTCCTCGTCCCGATCCCCGACGCGCTCGATCCGGTGGCGGCGGCCCCGCTGACCGATGCCGGCCTCACGCCGTACCACGCGGTCAAGCTGTCGGTCGACAAGATGGTCCCCGGCTCCACTGTCGTCGTCATCGGCGCCGGCGGCCTCGGCCACATGGGCATCCAGATCATCAAGGCCATGACGGCCGCGAACGTGGTCGCGGTCGACGTCAAGCCCGCCGCACTCGACCTCGCCCGCAAGTCGGGTGCAGACGTCGTCCTCGACGGCAGCACCGACGACATCGCGGCCCAGATCAAGGAGGCGACCGGCGGAGGTGCTGAGGTCGTCATCGACTTCGTCGGCACCGACGCGACCCTGGCCACCGCCGTGGGCAGCTGCAAGTACCAGAGCGACCTCACCCTGGTCGGCGTCGCGGGCGGAAGCTTCCCCTTCAACCTGTACGCGCCGCCCTACGAGACCGCGATGCGCTCCATCTACTGGGGCACGCGGACGGAGCTGAAGGAGGTGCTGGCGCTCGCCGCCAAGGGCCTCATCACCCCGGAGTACCGCACCTACTCCCTCGACACGGCGCTCGACGCCTACGCCGACATGGAGGCGGGTCGACTCACCGGCCGCGCGGTCATCACCCCCTGACACGAGACGACGCCGGCGCCGCCCCCTACGGGCGGCGCCGGCGTCGTTGTGAGCCTGTGTCTCGACTAGACCGTCTCGATCCTCCGTCTCGACTAGACCGTCTCGATCCTCCGTCCCGACTAGACCGTCTCGAGCACCTCGACCGTGCCCTTCGCCCCATCGACCCGCACCCGATCACCCGTCTTGAGGGTGGTCGTCGCGCCGACGAGCCCGCCCACGCACGGGATGCCGAGCTCGCGCGCGACGATCATCGCGTGCGAGCCCATCGACCCGGTGTTGACGACAACGCCGGACGCGACCAGGAACAGCGGGGTCCATGACGGATCCGTCTGCGGGGCGACGAGGATCTCTCCCGGCTGGAAGTCGCCGATGGCGTCGGTGCCGAGGATGACCCGGACAGTGCCCTCGACGATGCCCTGCGACGAGGCTGCGCCCTGCAGGACGTCACCGGCCTGCGCCCGTGACGTCGAGCCGGAGCCCTTGCGAGGCAGGTCGGCGATCGTCGGGATGGGCTTGGACGCATCGATGAACGTCGGGATGTCCAGCTCCTTCAGCGCGTTCCACTCCGCCTCGCGCTGCCGGAGCGCCGGCAGCAGCGCCGTCTCCTTCAGGGCGAGGGCGTCGAGCTCGCTGTCGAGGGCGATGAAGATCTGACGCGAGTGGTCGAGGACCCCCTCCGCGGCCAGACGCTCTCCCAGCTCGATCAGCGCCATGCGCGCCTCGTTCATGATCTTGATGCAGGAGGACTTGCCCGATTCGCGCCAGCCTGCGAATCGGCGAGCGGACCCGATGGCGCCGCGGAACATCGCCTCGGTGGCGGCGTCCATGCCCTCGGTGGCCTCGGCCATCGCCTTGTCGGTCTCGGCGGCGTGCGCCGCCTGCTTCGCCGACGGTGACTGGGAGTCGTCCAGGAGTCGCATCTTGTCGATGAGCGCGAGAGCCAGCGAGGGCTTCGACTCCCACGACTCCGTCCCGAGATCCCACTCCGACGGGCCGCGGTAG
Organism: uncultured Bifidobacteriaceae bacterium; assembly: GCA_964597445.1. Lineage (GTDB taxonomy): Bacteria > Actinomycetota > Actinomycetes > S36-B12 > S36-B12 > UBA10649. The sequence goes on from CAZQXO010000022.1 coordinate 28,107, forward strand.
CCGAACTCCGCGATGAAGGCGGCGAAGTCGCTCCAGAATCCACCGTTCGCCGTCGGAAGCTGCGCGACGACCTTGTCGACCCCGCTGTCGAAGAGGGCGGTCAGGTCGGCGCTGGCGCGCACCGTGCGCGACAGGCTCCACAGGGCGTAGGTCGGCGCCGCCGACTCCACGTCACCGGCGTAGCCCAGGATCGTCACGAGCAGGTGGGCCTTCTCCGGCGGCAGCATCTGTCCGGCGACGGCCGGACCGACCGCCGCGTTGGACGAGCCGATCTGCTCCGAGCGCCAGGCCAGCCGCTCGAACGGCATCATGGCGCGGGCACGCGCCACCAGCGCCCGGTTGCTCATTCCCTTGAGGTTGGGGCGGTTGCGACGCAGGTCGTCGGCGATGGCGGCGTCCTCATCGGCGCCCTCGAACTTGCTGGTCGACAGCACCCAGCCGGCGCGCGCAGCACCCAGGGCGGAGAGCTCGGGGTTCTCGTCCGTCGGCGAGGGGATGTGCGGGGGCGCACCCGGGGAGTTGAAGAAGATCGAGTCGATGATCTCGGCCGTCATGCCCTTGCGGATGCCGAGCACGCGCACCGAGCTCTGGTTGACGTAGAGGTAGCCGTAGATGAACCCCGCCACCGATGAGGCCTCGGACAGCTCGTCGGACGTGAAGCAGACGTCCTCGACGTAGCCGGAGGCCCAGCCCGGAAGGACGTTGGGGATCCAGCACAGGGTGGCGCCCAGGGGAGTGATCGGGTCGGCCATCACGTCGGCGGCGTTCAGCCGGGTGTAGACGGGGAAGCGGGTGCTGGGCTCGGTGTCGGTGAGCCAGGCCTTCTCAGCCATGGGACGTCCATTCGGGTCGGGGACAACTCGCGCAGGAGTCTGCCACCCGGTCCGGCGTCACACCACCCGATACGTGGAAATCCAGACAGTTTCTCGTCCCCCCGACGGGCCGAGCCTCAGTCGTGGACGGGCTCCCCCGCCATCAGGCGCCGCAGGGACTCGTGGGCGTGCTGGACCGCGATCTCGTTGCGACCGATGATCATGTGCTTGTCGGCCAGCGAGGGCAGGCCGTTCTGGACATCCGTCTGCGCGGCATAGTCCTCATCGCGGAAGGCCGCGAAGAACCACTCCGCCGTCTTGGCCGCCTCCTCGAACTCCTCCGGTGTCTGCGGCGGCGTTCGCAGGAGCGTGGTCTGCCAGGTCATCGACTCCCCCCACGAGTCGCCCGGCAGCATGATCGAGATGACCGTGCGTTCGCGCATGCCTCCGGCGATCGACATGCTCGGGAAGATGAAGTAGACGAGGCCCATTGCCGCCGCCGGGTCCCACTCCTCACGTGGCTTCTCCATCATCGCGTCGAGCGTCTTGAGGGCGAACACGTTGCGCGCGTGGGGACCGAAACGATCGTTCGTCATGCGGTTGGAGTGGTTCGTCAGCGCGACGGTGTTCGCGTGCAGCGAACTGAAGTGGTACCCCTCGAGGTAGCCGTCGAGGGTCACCTTCCAGTTCGGGCCGGGAAGCTCCTTCGTCAGGAAGTGACTGCACTTGTCGAGCTCCAGCGCCTCGAGGTGAGGCAGCACCGGGCCGAGCCAGCTGTCGATGTCCATCTCCGTGCCGGGCGTGAGGCAGACAAAGACAATCCCTGCGCGCTCCTCGCAGGCCAGCTGCACGAGCCCGTAGTCCTCGCGAGGCACGTCGCCGAAGGTGTCCTCGCCGGGCACACCCGTCAGCCGACCGGAGGTGTCGTATGACCACGAGTGGTAGCCACAGACGAACCCGTGGCGGGTGTTGCCGCAGCCCTCGGGCAGCAGCTTCATGGCGCGGTGCCGGCACACATTGAGCATGGCCCGCATGTGACCGTCCTTGCCGCGGACGAGGATGATCTCCTTGCCCACCACCCGCAACGCCTTGAAGTCGCCCACGTTCGCCAACTCGGCGGACGTGCACACCGGCAGCGGGATGCGATGGAAGACAGTCTGGATCTCCCGCTCCCACTCGTCGCGGTCGAGGTAGTACGAGATCGGGATCCGCATCTGCTCGGGCGCCATGTCGGTGGTGCCGTTGCGCAGGTGCACGACGAGTCGGTCGAGGATCGCGAGGGCCTCATCACGGCTCATCGCCGCATGGCTGCCGGCCAGGTACTGCGGGACGGTGTCGGTCATCGTGACTCCCCGGTCCGTGATCGCCCGTGTCGATCAAGTCGTCTAGATGACTCTAGTTGGTCAGGATCGCGGTGTGAAGGTGCTGGCGCTCGTTCACCGACTGGATGCGCTTACGGGAGCCTTTGATGAGCACCTCGCTGATCGAGCAGTGGTTGGGCAGGAAGAACATGTCGTCCTCGATCCCGAGAATGTCGGCAAGGTAGGCGTTGATGACGCCGCCGTGGCTGACCAGGACGATGTGCTGACCCGGGTGGTCTGCGACCAGAGCGTCGACCGCGGACACCGCTCGAGCACGGAATCGCGCCGAGCCCTCGCCGAAGAACATGTAGTCCCACCGGACGTGCTCGGTGAAGGCCTCCTCGCGCGCCCGCCACTCCTGAGGGTCGACGAGCGACTGCGGATCCTCTCCGGACTCGAGCTCGCAGTAGGACTTGATCTCGACGAGTTCCGGGCGGACCACGGGCACGAGATCGTGCGGCGATGCGACGATCTGAGCCGTCTCCATGGCCCGCCTCATCGTGCTGCAGGCCACGAGGTCGACGTCCTGCTCCCCGAGGAGGGCCGAGAGGGCCATGGCTTGGGTGCGGCCGAGCCCGCTCAACGGAGGGTCCTCCCACTTGGCGAAGTCGAAGGCCTCACCGACCGGATAGTCCTGCTGCGCGTGCCGGGCAAGGGTCAGCCGAGTCACGCCCTCCTCAAGCAGGAGGAAGGGTCGTCGGACGGAGAACGGGGGCTCCGGCGGGACCGGGGGCCGGTTGGCCGTCACGCGGTACCGACCACCCGCACAGTTCCCGCAGACCCGTCGAGCTCGACCGTCGTACCCGTCGGCAGGGTCTTGCTCGCGTTGGCGAGCGAGACCACGCACGGCACACCGAGCTCCCGGCTGACGATCACCGCGTGGCTCGCCTGGGCGCCGATCTCGCAGATGACGGCACTGGCGATCATGAACAGCGGCACCCAGGAGGGATCCGTCGTCGTGCACACCAGGATCTCGCCGGGCTCCAGGGAGTCGGCATCGGCGAGGTCGAGGATGACGCGCGTCTTCGCTGTCACCGTGCCGGGTGAGCCGCCGATGCCCTTCATCTCGGTGCCCGCCGCAGCCGCGGCGCCCACGGCGGACGCCGTGCGCTTGGCCCAGCTGCTGATCGGGGGAATCGGCTCACCTCGCATCACGAGGTAGGGCGGCTCGAGCTCGCGGAGCGTCAGCCACTGGCCGTGGCGCTGGGCAAGCGTGTCCGTGAAGGCAGACGGATCAGCGACGAACGCATCGAGCTCGCTCTCGAGCAGCTGGAACACGTGCATCGGATCGGCGAGGTGCCCACGCTCGTGCATGCGGCGGCCGAGTTCGCGGAAGGCAAGCTTCGGCTCCTGCATCAGCTTGACGGTCGCGTTCTTGCCGGCCTCGCGCAGCCGGTACGACATCTGGCCCGAGGCGATTCCGGCCGCGAGGAGGCCCGACGTCGCCTCATCGCCAGCCACGGCCGCCGTCAGTTCCGCCACAGCGGCCTCACGGCGCTTGGCTGCCTCCCCTGCACGTGCGGACGGCGACATCGAGTCGTCCTGGCGACGGACCCGCTCGATCATCTGGTACGCGAGGGTCGGATTGATCAGCCAGGTGTCGGCGCTGATCTCCCACTCGTTGACGCCTCGGTGACCGAAGCTCAGCAGGAGATCCGTGAACGCGGCATTGAAGGCGACCGCGTCGGCGTTGGCGGCGAGTCGCTCCGCGAGCCCGTCGACCCCGGCATCGAACTCGGCACTCAGGGCCGGTGATGCGACGACCATGCGCGACAGGGCCCAGACCCGCTCGGGCAGACCGGCCGAGGCCACGTCGCCGAGCGCGGCGAAGATCTGGATCGCAAGATCCGGCTTGCCCACCGCATCCGCGACGCCCTGCACGATCTGCGGTCCAACGGTTGCCCCGATGACGACCTGCGCGTAGGCATCCCAGCCCGGGCGCTGCCAGCGGGCGGACGTGCGTCCGTAGTCGACGAGCTCGGCATCGGAGATCGAGGCGAGGTCCGGACGGCTCGCGACCCAGGCCTCCGCCTGCGCGACGTACTCGTCACTCAGCTTCTGCTGGGAGCCACCCAGGATGGCGCCGAAGGACTCCCCGAGCTTGGCGGAGCACGCCTCGTTGTCGTCCCGGGGGTCATGCTTGTACGGAGGGACCGTGGGGTTCTGCCCGAAGAAGGAGATGTCGATCGCGTCCGGGGTCGCACCCGGCATGCGGTAGCCGAAGACGCGTCCCAGCGAGACCTGGTTGTAGAAGTAGCCGCCCCAGCAGCCGTACGTCTCCGGCTGGTCCCAGAGGAACTCGTCCTCGGTGAACGTCCCGAGCGCGATCCAGGCATCGGCCGTGCCCGGGACCATGCCCTGTTCCCACGTGAGGGTCCAGTTCAGCGGCGTGAACGGATCGGGGCCCACCTCGTCAGCGTTGGCCCGGGTATAGAGCGGGAAGCGCTCACTCGGCTCGGTGTCAGTGATCCAGGTGTCCATGACGCTCCTTCAACTCGGGTCTGTCCTGCTCGGCGGGTGTGCGCAGATCGGAGTGCTGCTGGTGGAGGGTGCTAGCCGGAGATGACGGCCCGATCGCCCTGCTTCCACATGCGGTCCAGCCGGCGGTAGGCGATCCGCCAGCCGTCGGGCGTGCGCACCACCTTGTCGTAGTACTCGCCGCCGAGAAAGTAGTGCTTCACCGGACCGGGTGCCGACTCCCGGATGTGCTGGGAGATCAGGTACGTCCGGACCTCCGCCTCGTCTCCGTCGGCCGAGAATTCCACGAGGCTCTTGCCCACGAGGTGCTGGGTGGCATCGAGGTGGCCGATGGTGCCGGAGATCATCTCCCGGATCGCCGCCGGCCCCGTCGGGCTGCCGAGGCCGCCGGCGTCAAAGGTCGCGTCAGCCGTGAAGATGGCGTCCAGCTCCTCGAAGTTCCGGTAGTCGAGGGCTCGGGCGTACCTCGCCAGAAGGTCGTCGATCTCGATCCGGTCGCTGATCTGCTGGGTATCCAAGGTCACGTGCGAGAAACTAGACAGTGACTCCGGTTATTGCAAGGATTCCGGAGAAGTCCCCACCCATCCCCCCTCAACGGATCTGGAGCCCCCATGGCCGAGCAGGCGAAGAACTGGGAGGACGTCACCTCCTACACCCTCGATC
>CAZQXO010000023.1:0-29908 GCA_964597445.1 uncultured Bifidobacteriaceae bacterium
TGGTGGGCTGGTCGGCCGGACCGCTGATGATGAGCGGTGTGCGGGCCTCGTCGATGAGGATCGAGTCGACCTCGTCGACGATGGCGAAGTGGTGGCCTCGCTGGACCATCTCCTCCTTGGACCACGCCATGTTGTCGCGCAGGTAGTCGAAGCCGAACTCGTTGTTCGTTCCGTAGGTGATGTCGGCGTTGTAGGCCACACGGCGCTGCGCTGGGCTCATCTTCGAGAGGATCACGCCCACCTCGAGACCGAGGAAGCGGTGGATGCGCCCCATCCACTCCGCATCACGCTCGGCCAGATAGTCGTTGACGGTCACCACGTGGACACCGTTGCCCTCGAGTGCGTTCAGGTAGGCGGGGAGCGTGGCCACGAGGGTCTTGCCCTCGCCCGTGCGCATCTCCGCGATGTTGCCGAGATGCAGCGCAGCACCGCCCATGATCTGGACGTCATAGTGCCGCTGCCCGAGCGTCCGCTTGGCCGCCTCACGAACCGTCGCAAAGGCCTCCGGCAGGAGGTCGTCGAGGGTCTCCCCCTGGGCCAGCCGCTCCCGGTACTCATCGGTCAGGGCGCGCAGCTCCTCGTCAGTGAGGTGGACGAAGTCCTCCTCGATGGCGTTGACGGCCTTGACGATGCCCTCGAGCTTGCGCAGCGTCTTGCCCTCGCCCGCGCGAAGGATCTTGTCGAGCACTCCCACAGTGGGACCTTTCGTCCGGAGGCAGCTCCGCGGCCCAGCACGGGCACGTCGGGTGCGCGGCACGGTTGACCGCGCCCCCATCGTAGATGGCGGTCCCCGGTCGCCTCTCGCGGCAGTGGGAGACTGAGGCCATGCCCTCCGACGTCCCCGAGGCGGTCCCCGTCCTCAGCGACGGACTCGTGAGCCTGCGACCCCTGACGGAGCAGGACGTCCCGGACATCGCCCTCGCCGCCCGGGATCCCCAGGTGGTTCGCTGGACCGGGATCCCGACGCCCTACTCCCACGCCGATGCCGAGGCGTTCGTGGCCGCCCATGGGTCCGACGGGGGCGCCGCCCCCGTCTGGGCCATCACCGTGCTGCCCCACCCGCGCTGGAGCGGCACGATCGACCTGCGCCCGGACGGGGACCGCGGAGCCGGGGTCGGCTATCTGCTCGCTCCCTGGGCCCGGGGGTCGGGGCATGCCGCCCGCGCCTTGCGGCTTGCCTGTGCATGGGGGTTCTCGGCGATGGGCCTCGAGGTGGTCACCTGGCATGCGTACGCGGGCAACGACGCCTCACTCGAGGCTGCTCGACGAGCCGGGTTCCAGGTCCCCGCGCACGTGTTTCGCGCCTACGGGGTGCAGCGGGGCGAGAGACGGGACTGCTGGGTGGGGACGCTGACCCCGCAGGACCTCGCTGCCGCAGCACGTCACGCCGAGGGGCGCCGCGAGTACCTCGGACCGGACCTCACCCGTCGGGAGCTCGACGTCCTACGACAGCTGGCCCAGGGGGCCTCCAACCGGAGCATCGCGGTGGAGCTCGGCATCAGCGAGAACACGGTGAAGAACCACGTACGCAGCATCCTCGAGAAGCTGCAGGTCTCGTCGCGCTCCGAGGCCGTGGTCAGCGCCCTGCGCCTGGGCTTCGTGTCGCTCACCGCGTGACGGTCCACAGGCGCGGTCGACCCTCCCCCGACCCGCGATCCCGGCACTCACGCGACCTCGGGAGCGCGATGGTCGCCGAGTGGAACTCCGTGCGTGGGGTACCGACCTGGCCGACCTCGTCCTGGGTCGGGCCTGCCTGCTGTGCGCGGCTCCCGGGCGCTCCCTGTGCCGCTCCTGCCTGACATCGGTGCGACGCCGTCCGGGTGTCCAGTCGGCATATCTCGGCGAGTTCGATCCCCGTGGTCCGACTGCCCTGCACTTCTCGCTCGCGTACCGCGGCGCCGGAGCCCGGCTCATCCTCGGCTACAAGGAGCACGGCCTGACCTCGCTGGCGCCTGCCCTCGGTGTCCTCCTGGCCGATGCCGTCATCGCGGCCGTGCGCACGCTCGACGCGGCTGAGCCCGGAGTCCTCCTCGTGCCGATCCCGACCGCGCGACGTCCCCGGCGCGGCTTCGATGCCCTCGGCCGCATCGTCGCGAGGACCGAAGTGGACCTGGCGCGTCGTGGCATGCCCAGCGTGACCGTGCGCACCCTGCAGCAGACCGGAGCACATCGGCCCCTGAAGTCCCTCGACCGACGGGGCAGGCGGCTTGCGGTCCGGAACTCGCTTCACGCTCGACCGTCAGCCCTGCGCGGGATGCCCGCCTGGCCCGTCGTGGTCGTCGACGACGTCGTCACGACCGGAGCAACGGTGGGAGAGGCGATCCGGGTCCTGCGTGCCAGTGGGACGCACGTGGGGGCCGTGGCTGCGGTGGCCCATCAGACCCGGGGGGCTCAGCCCGGGTACGTGGGAGACGAGCCACGCACGCGCTCGACCCACGTGCCCCCGGCGAACTCGTAGACGAGCCCATCCGCCGCGCCCACCAGGGTCGGCTGGCCTGGGGCAGAGCCCACGGAGACGGGTGCCTCGGGTGCGCCGTTGGGTGAGAGCGCCCCACGAGCCAGGTCGATGTCGACCACCTGCAGGCTCCCGGCGCTCTCACTGCCGATGACGGAGAGACTGTCGGCCCCCGACCACGCGACATCGACGACGTCGGCCAGTCGCGACTCGACGCGGACGGGCGCCTCCACGGTGATGCCCGAGGCACTGAGCGTCGATCGGATGACCCGCGCGAGCAGGAGCTCGGTGCGCGGCCCCCGGCGGACCAGCAACGCTGCGCGCGTGCCGTCGCGCGAGGGCACTGCGGCCAGCAGCCTTGCTCGCGCGGGAAGGCCCTGCACACTGATCCCTCGGGACAGCCCCGCCGCCGTGACGGCGACGAGACCCTCGCCATCATCCACGACCCAGACCGAGTCATCCCCGTCGAAGGCCAACGATGTGGCCACTCCGGTGTCGCGCACCCGGATGAGTGTGGCGTCCGCCGCGAGCCGCGCCCGCCACACGAAGCCCTCCGTGTCGATGCCCGCGACCGAGGACGAGCTGGCGGCCACCGCGATGTCGACTAGGACGACCTCGCCCAGCCCGGCGGCCCCTGCCACGGGCTCGACCGACTGCGACCCGATCGCCACGACACCCTCGGGTCGCGTGACGTAGCCGACCGATCCCGGGGGCATCCCGTTGGGATCGACTTCCGGCCACGCGTCGCGGGGCTGCGGATTGGCGACTCCCGGCACGGTGAACAGCTGTCCCCCGGCGGTGATGTCGACGGCCTGCACGTCCGGCAGCTGGCGCAGGGTCCACACCAACTGCTGAGACAGCGCCTCGCGCGTGCGGTCGTCGGCGTCAAGGGCATTGGCCGTGAGATCGACGCGCGCGATGCCGGACTCGACCGTGACCGCCTCGATGGCCAGGCCCACTCCCGGGGGAATGCCGGTCCGGACCGCCGGCTGCAGCCACGTCGTCGGGCCGTCGATCAGGCGGCGGACGAGCGTGGTCGCCAGGCCTGGCCCGATCACGGGGATCATGCGCGGGTCGGGAACGAGCATGGAGAAGTCCGGGTTGAAGAAGAAGAGGTTGAAGCTGCGGAAGGCCCGGTCGACATCAGCCTGCGACAGCAGGAGGCCCTGCGGCAGTCGGTTGATCCGCCACTCGTCATCGATCATCTGCAGGAAGAAGGTCGTGCGGATCTCCGATCCCGGAGCCGCCGCCGTGTACCGGCCCGCAGAGGAGATGTCGCCCGCATGGGGCGAGCGGAAGGAGACGGCTGCGCCCAGCGTCGTGAGGGCAGGCAGGCCCTCGTAGACCGTCGCTCCCGCGCCAGGGTCCCACGTGCGGCTCGCCTCCGGCGTCAGGTAGGTGCGGGCCACCGCGTGATCGCCCTCGAAAGACGCGGACGCGTCGAGGAACCCGGAGACCACCTCCGTCGGCGTCATGCCCGGACGGGGCTCGCGCGCGATGACGCGGATGAACTGATCCTCCGGCTCCACTCCGACCAGCTGACCCTGCTCGATGGGTCCCGACGTGGGCACCTGCGCCGACACGGAGGACGGAAGCGAGGCGCAGCCGGTCACGGCTACGAGGCCGAGGATCGATGCCGCGACCAGCACGATCGCGCGCCGGCGCTCTCTGCTCAGGATCATGAGGGCGAGTCCACTCCCGTGATCACGAAACTCGCCGCCGAGTTCGTCGTCGTCCGCTCCCCCGAGACGGCCCTCGGGGTCGCCGCGTCGTCATCGGACTCGCGCTCACCAGGGCTGTACTCGGTCGGATCCGGCTCGAGCGGGAGCGGGGACTCGGAGAAGGGCGCCCGCCGCTGAAGCGGCAGGGTCAGCCGGAAGCAGGCCCCCTTGCCGGGCTCGCCCCAGGCCTCGAGCCACCCACCGTGCAGTCGAGCGTCCTCCAGGGAGATGGCCAGGCCGAGTCCGGTGCCTCCCGTCGTGCGCGCTCGGGCTGGATCAGCACGCCAGAAGCGGTTGAACACCAGGCTGGACTCACCGGGTCGAAGGCCGAGTCCGAAGTCACGCACGGTCACCGCAGCGGCCTCCGCATTGTGGGCCACCCGCACGTCCACGCCATGGAGGTCACCGTGTTCGATGGCGTTCTCCAACAGGTTGCGCACGATGCGGTCCACGCGTCGCTGGTCGCACACGACCACGCACTCCCGATCGGCGGTGATGAGGCGGACGTCGAGTCCGGCGTGGTCGGCGAGCGGTGTGGCCGCGCTGATGGCGCGTTCGACCAGCCCGACGAGGTCCACGCGCTCGTCATCCAGCACGGCAGCGCCCGCGTCGAATCGCGAGATCTCCAGCAGGTCCGCCAGCAGCGCCTCGAATCGATCGAGCTGGGTCTGCAGCAGCTCGACTGCGCGCTCGGTCGGGGCATCAAGCATGTCCCGGTCGTCGTACACGACGTCAGCGGCCATGCGGATGGTCGTCAGCGGTGTGCGCAGCTCGTGCGAGACGTCCGACACGAACCGCTGCTGGACTCGAGAGAGGTCCTCGAGCTGACGAATCTGGCTCGCGAGACTCTCGGCCATCGCATTGAAGGACATCGCCAGCCGTGCGAGATCGTCGGTTCCCTTGACCGGCATGCGTTCGGACAGGTTGCCATCCGCCAGGCGCACGGCCGTGCGCGATGCCGCGCGCACCGGCACCACGACCTGCCTGGTGACCAGGAGCGCGATCCCCGCCAGAAGCAGGACGAGAAGCAGGCCCGTCACGATGACTGCCGACCTCACGAGGTCGAGGGTGTCCTGCTCCTGCGTGAGCGGGAAGAGGTAGTAGAGCTCATACGGGCCGACGGACGGCACCGTGAGCGGCGCGCCGACCACGAGGCCGGGTGCGCTGCGTCCGTCCAGGAACCGGATGTCCGTGAACGTCCACGACTGCCGCCCTGAACCCGCAACCGCCGACCGGAGCGCAGGCGGGACGGAGGACTCCGCCACGAGGTTCGTGCCGCGTTCGGGTGCATCGGCGATGGCCTGGGAGGACAGGAGCAGCACGTCGAAGGTCGCCGGTGATCCGGCCCGCGCCGCGAGTGCGCTGACCACGCTGTCGACGATGCGCTCGGGGGCTGGGGCCGACGGACCCGTGCCCGAGGCATCGAGGATGCGCTGGGCCTCACCCAGACCCGCGGATGCCTCGCCCACGGAGATGCGCTCCTTGGCGTCCAGCAGGCCGGTGGTCACCCGGGAGAGCAGGGACAGGCCCAGCACTCCGACGACGATGATCGAGAGCACGAGCGTCGTCAGGGTGACGCGCACCCAGAGCGAGCGTCCCCACACCCGGCCGATCCACCGCGGCACCGCGAGGAGGGCGTCTCCTGCGGACTGGATCAGCGCAGACATGCGAACCGAATCACCAGCGTCGCTAGGCCGGGCCGGCCTTGTAGCCCACGCCACGCACGGTGAGCACGATCTCCGGGCGCTCAGGGTCGCGCTCCACCTTGGCGCGCAGCCTCTGCACGTGCACGTTGACGAGTCTGGTGTCGGCGGAGTGGCGGTAGCCCCACACCTCCTGCAGCAGGACCTCCCGCGTGAAGACCTGCCCGGGCTTGCGCGCCAGGCAGACGAGCAGGTCGAACTCGAGAGGCGTCAGCGAGAGGACCTCCTCGCCCCGACGCACGACGTGACCGACGATGTCGATGTGGAGGTCGCCGATCACCAGTGCCTGCGTGGCGGGCTCATCCTGCCGGCGGATCCGCGCGCGGATCCTGGCGATGAGCTCCTTGGGCTTGAAGGGCTTGATGACGTAGTCGTCGGCACCCGACTCCAACCCCACGACGACGTCGACCGTGTCGCTCTTGGCCGTGAGCATCACGATCGGCGTCCCGGACTCGGCTCGGATCGCGCGGCACACGTCGACGCCGTCACGACCCGGCAGCATGAGGTCGAGCAGGACGAGGTCGGGCTGCGCATCACGGAAGGCTCCCAGCGCCGCTTCTCCGTCCGCGCAGAACACCGGCTCGAATCCCTCGCCTCTCAGGACGATGCCGAGCATCTCCGACAGGGCCGCGTCATCGTCGACGACGAGCACGCGGCCACGGGAGCCATGGGGCACGGTCATGCGCCTATGGTGACACGTCTGGCATGCCCACGAGGAGCGCGATCGCTCCCGGGGCGTTGATGACCCCGTGCGTGACCATCGCCGCCCCCGTGGATCCCGTCTTCCACCGCACCCAGCCCAGAACGAGACCGGAGGGCAGCAGGATCAGGAATCTCATGGGTTCGAGGTGGAAGCCGGCGAACGCGACAGACGTGATGACGATCGTCAGGACCGGGCCCACTCCCCTCTTGCGCAGCGCTGAGAAGAACAGGCCACGGAAGAACAGCTCCTCCACGATGGGGGCACCGATCAGGACGAGCAGTGCGAACGCGACGATGGCCGCCCGGCCCGACTGCTCCTCGAGCATCGTCGCAGCCTCCCCCGCCGCCGACGTGAGGTCCGGATCCAGCTGCTGCATGCCGAGAGCCGTGAAGCCGGCGAGGATGAGGGCGACGACTCCCGCGAGGAGCGCCCACCCCGTGTCGGACCATGTCAGTCGGAGTCCCAGATCGATGCGCGCTCCGTTGCCTCTCAGTCGCGTCACGAGGAGCGGCCATCCCGCGAGGAAGAGCCACGGCGCCGTGGTTCCCACGAGGATCTCGGTGGCCAGCGGGGCGTCGGCGATGAGGAGGATGCCGATCGTGACGGCCGCGATCAGGACCGTCCCGGCCAGCCCGATCAGGACGTCCCAGAGTCCCCACCGAGGTGGTCTCAGCACGACCCCATCAGCGATGGCCTGCGTCACGGTCGCCGGACAGCCGGCGTAGTCGGCTGGCGCAGCATCTCGGGGCACGTCCTCACCTTAGGTGAGCCGGGGAGCACGGCACGGCCACGAGCGATAGCGTCAGGGCATGACGTCGACTTCTCCTGCCGGCTCGAAGAACCCCTGGTTCCGCATGAACGCCCTGCACCGGGCCATCGGCCTGGTGCTCAACCTTGTCGGAGCTGTGTGGTTCCTCCAGGGCATCGGTGTCGCGCAGGGCAGCAGCATGAGCAACAACCTCTGGTGGGCGGCCCTCGGCGCCGTCTTCTTCGTCGCTGGATTCATCGTCCTGTACCGGGCGAACACGGCGGCGAAGAAGGCCATCGCCGAGGAGGAGGAGGCGGCAGCAGCGGCCTCAGACGAGGGAGCGGCGAGCGCGCCTGATGCGCAGAAGGGCGACCAGGGCGATGATCGCCCACACGCCGTTCAGGAAGACAAGTGACCAACCCTGAAGCAGGAGGGCATAGGTCGTCAGCAGGCCGGCGCCCACGAGGTTGATCACCTGGAACGGCACGGAGGCGGAGCCCACCTTCCCGCTCGACACGAGGAAGTAGGCCAGCAGCACGCAGATCGCGCCGCCGGTGCCGATCACGTGCATCATCCAGTCAGGGATCATGCCCCGATGCTAGGTCCACGGGCCGCGAAAAAGCCGAGACCTGCCGGCTCCGGGACCACCCCTGACGAGGTGACCCCGAGACCAGCAGGCCTCGGCGGGTGACTCAGTAGCGGTAGTGATCCGGCTTGTAGGGGCCGGCCACGTCCACACCCAGGTACTCGGCCTGAGGCTTCGTGAGCTCGGTGAGTCGGACACCAAGGGCGTCGAGATGGAGGCGTGCCACCTTCTCGTCGAGGTGCTTGGGCAGCGTGTGCACGCCGAGCGGGTACTCGTCGAGCTTGGTGAACAGCTCGATCTGCGCCAGCACCTGATTCGTGAAGGAGTTGCTCATCACGAAGGACGGGTGACCGGTCGCATTGCCGAGGTTCATCAGACGCCCCTCGGACAGCATGATGATCGAGTGGCCGTCGGGGAACGTCCACTCATCGACCTGCGGCTTGATCGTCTTGCGCTTGATGCCCGCGACGTTCTGCAGCCCGACCATGTCGATCTCGTTGTCGAAGTGACCGATGTTGCCGACGATCGCCTGATGCTTCATCTTGGCCATGTCATCGACCTTGATGACGTCGTAGCAGCCCGTGGCCGTGATGAAGATGTCGGCCTGGTCCAGGACATCCTCAAGACGTGCGACCTGGTATCCGTCCATCGCGGCCTGAAGCGCGCAGATCGGGTCGATCTCCGTGATGATGACGCGTGCGCCCTGCCCGCGGAGCGAGTCCGCGGAGCCCTTGCCGACATCGCCGTAGCCGCAGACCACCGCGACCTTGCCGCCGATGAGGGTGTCGGTCGCACGGTTGATGCCGTCCACGAGCGAGTGCCGGCAGCCGTACTTGTTGTCGAACTTGCTCTTGGTGACCGAGTCGTTGACGTTGATCGCGGGGAAGATCAGTGAGCCCTCGCGCATCATCTCGTAGAGGCGATGCACGCCGGTCGTGGTCTCCTCGGTGACGCCCTTGATGCCCGCAGCAATGGTGGTCCAGCGCTGGGGATCCTCGGTGAGCGAGCGGCGCAGCGTCTCCAAGACGACCGCGTACTCCTCGGAGGTGTCGGAGTCGGGCAGCGGCACGACACCGGCCGCCTCGAACTCCGTGCCCTTGTGGACGAGCAGCGTGGCATCGCCACCGTCGTCGAGGATCATGTTGGGACCCTTGCCGTCCGGCCACATCAGGATCTGCTCCGTGCACCACCAGTACTCGGGGAGCGTCTCGCCCTTCCAGGCGTAGACGGGAACACCCTGCGGGTTGTCGACGGTGCCGTGGGGGCCGACGACGACGGCCGCGGCAGCGTGATCCTGGGTGGAGAAGATGTTGCAGGAGGCCCAGCGCACATCGGCGCCGAGGGCCACCAGGGTCTCGATGAGCACGGCCGTCTGGATGGTCATGTGCAGCGAGCCCGTGATGCGGGCCCCCTTGAGCGGCTGCGATGCGCCGAACTCGGCGCGCATGGCCATCAGGCCGGGCATCTCGTGCTCGGCGAGGCGGATCTCGTCGCGGCCGAACTCGGCCAGATTCAGGTCGGCGACCTTGTAGTCGGGGGTGCCGTCAGGCTTGGACACGGACATGCAGGACTCCTCGTGAGAGCGGACAGGTCGGTGCGAACGGCACGAGGCTTCGATGGTTCGCCCAAGGGAAGGCCACCGCGGGAACCAGGGCTCCGGACCGCTGGGGCTCCCCCAAGTCTGCCAGAGGATCGGCGATTGCGCCGCATCGGCGCGGGCGGGCCCCCACCGGAGCACCCGCCCACGGGAGGCCCCCTCGAGTCAGTACTCGTGCCGCGCGACGTCCCAGCGCTCGTGGACGAACTCCACCTGGCGCGCCGTGGACTGGACGATCGCCACCAGTCCCTCGGCCTCGACGTGGCTGTCGGGATCGTCCGAGGAGATGACGGCGGCGGTTCCCGGGGTCAGGGTGATCTCGCCGAACTCCGAGCGGACCCGCGCGGTGCCCTCGATGACCAGGAGGATCCGGTAGGCACCCGAGGGGATGCGCTCCCCGCCCGTGCGCAGCATGCGCACCACGAAAGGCGAGCTGACCGGCCAGATGAGGTCCCCGTGCCGCGTGTCCATGAACTGCGGTGCGAGTCGATCGTCCAGGGCGGTGAGGGCGTCATCGACGAACACCGGCTTGCCCGTCAGTCCGAGCCGGATGACGTTGTCGGACGAGGTCATGACCTCCAGGCCGATGCCCCGGATGTAGCTGTGCGGAACGCCAGCGGGGACGAACACCGCCTGGCCCGGCATCAGGCTGAGGTAGGCGAGCAGTGGGGTGACGAGGGCGCCTCGATCATCCGGGTAGAACTCGGCGACGGTCGCATAGGCCGCCACCTGCTCCGCCGGGAGTCCGGCTGATTCCGCGGCACCGGCGAGCAGGGCGATGCGCTCGGGTGACGAGGCCTCGAGCAGCCCCCGGATGGCGGTCGCGCGATCGCGGGTGCGCACCGCGGCCAGGATCGGCTCGGGGATGCCGGCAGCCTGCAGGATCGCAGCGGCCTCGCTCTCGGATCGCCATCCCGCGAACGCCTCGAACTCCTCCAGCGCCACGAGCATCTCGGTCTTCTCGAACGGGTCCGAGTACACGACCGCCGCGTTCGGTTGCTGCTGGTCCTGCCACCCCTGCTCCGCCTGACGGCGCGGCGGGTGGACCTGCACCGACAGCGGACGGGCGGCTGCGAGCAGCTTGACCAGCAGCGGGATGGCCTCGATGTCGAAGTGATCGGCCAGTAGCTCGCCCGTGGGCCGGCCGCCGGTGTCGACCAGCGGGGACGGACCGCCCGGGTGCACGCCGAACCACAGCTCCGCCTGCGGTCCACCCGTCGCCTGGCCGGTCCACGGCTGGAGTCCGTCGACGACACCCCAGTCGTAGTCCTTCACCGCACCGCGGACGATCAGCATTCAGATCACGTCCCGCTCTCGCCGGCCTCCGCCGGCTCCCGGCTCTCGTCCAGCAGCAGCACGGGGATTCCGTCCCGCACCTCGAATGACCGACCGCACACGGTGCACACGATGCGCCCTGTCGTCTCGTCGGGGCGCACAGCGCCGTGCGCCGGGCACGGACAGGCGAGGACCTCCCACAGGTCGGCATCGAGGCCCAGCGGAGCAGGTCGCTCGTGCGTGGCCGCCATGTCAGGACGCCGTCCGCATGAGCCCGAGGACCTCATCGCGCACCTGCGCCATGCTGGACTCATCGGAGGCCTCGACGTTGAGGCGCAGGAGGGGCTCGGTGTTGCTCGGCCGGACGTTGAACCACCAGCCGTCACCGGTCACCGTCATGCCATCGAAGTCCTCGATGTCCCGCGCGCGATCGGCGAACGCACGCCGGATGCGATCCGTGGCGGCGGGGACGTCGGCCACCTCGGTGTTGATCTCCCCGCTCATGGCGTAGCGGTCGAACGGGGCGAGCATGCTCGACAGCGTCGTGCCCTCCGGAGTCTGACCCAGCGCCGCGAGGGCATGCATCGCCGCGAGCATGCCGGAGTCGGCTCGCCAGAAGTCGCGGAAGTAGAAGTGCCCGGAGTGCTCACCGCCGAACACCGCGCCGGTCTCCGCCATCGTCTGCTTGATGAAGGAGTGGCCCACGCGCGTGCGCACGGCGGTGCCTCCGTTCTCCTCGATGACCTCGGGGACAGCCTTGGAGGTGATCAGGTTGTGGATCACCGCGCTTCCCGGGTGCCGCGCGAGTTCGCGCTGGGCGATGAGCGCCGTCAGGGTCGAGGGGCTCACGATGCCGCCCTTCTCGTCGACGACGAAGCAGCGATCCGCATCACCGTCGAAGGCCAGCCCGATGTCGGCGCCGACGGCGAGCACCCGCGCTTGGAGATCGCGGAGGTTCTCCGGCTCGATGGGATTGGCCTCGTGGTGGGGGAACGTCCCGTCGAGCTCGAAGTACATCTCGTCCATGTCGAGCGGCAGGGCCGGGAGTCCAGCCGCGTCGCCCAGGACCGCGGGAACCGTGAACCCGCCCATGCCGTTCCCCGCGTCGACGACGACGGAGAGCCGCCGGATCCCCGAGAGGTCGACGAGGTCGCGCAGGAACTCGGCGTAGGCCACCAGGAGGTCCTGCTCGCGCGTCTCGCCCAGGGGCCCGTCGAAGGACGGAACCCCCTCCTCGATCATGCGGCGGATCTCGCGCAGGCCGGTGTCCTGGCCGACGGGCGCGGCTCCGGCGCGACAGAGCTTGATGCCGTTGTACTGCGCGGGGTTGTGGCTGGCCGTGAACATCGCCCCGGGCAGTCCCAGGCTGCCGGAGGCGAAGTAGAGGCCGTCGGTGCTGGCCAGTCCCATCAGGACGACATCGCACCCCTGCTCCCGGACACCCTCGGCGAAGCTCGCCACGAGGTCGGGCCCCGAGGGGCGCATGTCATGGCCCACCACGACGGCACCCGGGCCGCCGTCGCGGGCGGCCGCCCCGATCACACGGACGAAGGCCCCCCCGACCGCATGGGCGAGATTCTCGTCGAGCTGGTCCGGGTACACGCCACGGACGTCATAGGCCTTGATGATCTGATCGAGGTTGCGCACCCGGCAAGGCTATCGGCCGCAGGAGGAGCGTGACGGCTCGGCCGCAGGACGTCAGTGGTCCAGATCGCGGAAGAGCATGTCGTCGTCCGCGTCGAGGACGTCGACCGGCTCCTGCACGCTGGTGAGCACGCGGAGGTGCCCCTTGCGTGCCACCTCGACCGAGCCGACGGGGACCTCGGTCGGCAGCGGCGCTCCCGGCTCGTACCGGGGTCGGGCCGCCTCGCGCACGGCATTGGCCAGGGCCTCGAGGTCGTCGCTGGACGGCTTGAGGGAGTCCGGGTCCGGCGAGATGCGCACGACCTCCCAGCCCTTCGGGGCCGTGAGCCGCTCACTGTGCATCTGGCAGAGGTCGTAGCAGTGCGGCTCGGCGTAGGTCGCGAGAGGGCCGACCACCGCGGTCGAGTCCGCGTAGACGTACGTGAGGGTCGACACGGCAGGGCCGTTGCATGAGGGCTTGGAACACCGACGACGACTCACGCTCGGCACGCTAGTGCTTTCGGGGTGTGGGGCCGGGGCGGCACGCCGGTCGGAGGGAGTTCGCGAGAACTCCGACCCGGGGAACGGAGGGAGTTCGCGAGAACTCCGACCCGGGGAACGGAGGGAGTTCGCGAGAACTCCGACCCGGGGAACGGAGGGAGTTCGTCAGCGCAGGGCGACGGCGGGGTCCTGCACCGCGGTCGGGACCACGACCTCGGTGCGCAGGGACGGCCACGGATACCCGGTGACCAGGTCGCCGAAGCGGGACTTCTCCCGGAGCCGATGCGCCACGACCACCGGGCCCGACCCGTCGACGGGGGTGACCACAGCCGAGTACCACGCGACCCCGTCGGGGGGATTCACGCGGACCCATCGCAGGGAGCCCGCCGGGACGGTGATGCGACGCACGCCGGTGGGCTCCGCCGCCTCTCGCCCCGGACGGAACGGCAGGAGGGAGAGCTCGACGGTGGCCGCGGTCTCCGGCGCCGTGATGCCGATGCGCAGCTCGGTGGCCGAGCGCACCGGAAGCCCGGAGACGGCGGCCGGGGCGGTGTGCGGCTGGGCGCCGGCGCTGAACGACGTCTCGTTGCCGAAGAACTGGCGCATCCCGGCGACGATGGGAACGTCCGAGGTGAGCTCGAGCGTGGCCGGCTGCCGATTCAGGATGGGGGCCATGTCGATCGCGACGACGGAGTCCGCCGGTACGTCGACCCGGGCACGATCGGCCGGGACGTAACTTCCCTCCTCGGTGATGACACGCACCGACACCACCGCGTCCTCGTCACCGGGGGCCGCGAGGGAGAGCACGCGTGCTCCCTCGCCGTTGATCACGCCCGGCACGAGCACCCGGGTCGAGGGAGCCGCCGCCTGGGGAACCCAGTCGCTGCCGATGTTGGTGAGACCGGACCGCTGCTCGTCGTCGACGGCGGCCCCGACGCGTCCCGTTCGCGCGATCACCTCGACGGCCGTGGCGCTGACGCCCGGCGCGAGGACATCGAGCCGCACGACGAGCCGATCCTGTCCCGCGATGACCAGTCCGCGGCCCGCCGGCGCCTCGATGACACCCTCCGGCCCCCGGATGATGACGTCGACGATGGCCGATGTCTCGTCCGGGTTCACGAGGACGATGCGCGTCTGGCGTCCGGCGATGGCGCCGCCTCCGACGAACCAGAACTGCGATGCCGCCGGCGCGCACGACGTGCTGGCCAGGCTGCGTCCGGCCCCGCCCGGATCGCGCCCCCATTGGTCGGCGATCAGGCCCGGGGCCAGGGAGTCCTCGCCGAAGGCCTCGATGGGCGGCAGCTGCGTCGCGCCGAAGGCCTCGATCTGGGCCTGGCCCCCGGGAACTCGGATCCGCGCCTCGGCGCTGGACTTGCCGGGCAGGGTGCGCAGTCCTGCTGCTCCGTCACCGGCCTGCTGCCCGGGCTGGCCGGGGATGACAGCGGCCGTCACACGCACGCCGAGGTCCGAGGCTGCGCCCGGCTCGGGGCACAGCAGCACGGTGGATCCGATCGGCTCGATCGTGACGGCGCCCTCGGTCACCTCCGGCATCGGGCGCTGCGCCAGGGTGGCCAAGAGGGTCGCCCCTGCCGCGCCCACGACCGCGATGAGGAGCCAGCGGCCGGAGATCAGCACCGGCTCGGCGCCCTCGCGTCGACGCCGCGGGCGACGGGCCCGGGAGGCCCGCTCCTCCGCACCACTCGGCTCGGGGGAATCAGCCGCCGAGGGAGTCGACGGGGCGCGACGCGTGCGGCGCGTCTCGCCCTCCAGCCGGATGCGTCGCGAGGAGCGGCCGATCATGGCGTGACCTCCGTCGCGAGCGGGGACGCGGCGGCACGCCCGTCCTCATCGGCGTCCGGGTCCGGATCCTCGCGTCGGCGCTCAGGAAGGGCGAGAACGACCAGCGCGAGGAAGACGATGAGCTGCAGCAGCATCCATCGACTGCGGTCACTGCCGTCGAATCGCACCTCGACCGTGGGCGCACCCTCCGGCACGACGAAGGCCTGCGACCAGTCGAGAAGTCCCGCCACCGTGGCGGGGGTCAGTGCCGTGGTGGCGCCCTGGGCGTCGACGAGCGTCGCCGTCCAGCCGGCGTCAGCGGACGCACCGATCACCATCGCGCGGTCGCCCGACCCCTCCGGCAGGGCCTGGCTCAGGTAGGGATCCGCCGTCACGGTCCCGTCGGGGGCGACGCCCATCGGGACCTGACGCCCGGACTCCACCACCCGGGCACGCGTGGTGACGCCCGCGACGCGCCACAGCACTTCGCCCCCGGAACTGGACAGTCGGCGCAGGCCCGGCTCGCCATCCAGCGTCGGGATGAGGTCCGGGGAACTTCCGGGCGCGAGCAGCACGTACCGCACGCCGTAGCCGGAGAGCGCGTCCACCTCATCGCCCCCGCGGCCGGACGCCATGGCGGCGACGTAGGGGTCCAGTGCCTGCCACGCCGACTCGGGCGGTCCCATCTCCGCATCGCCGAGTGTCGGACCGGTGCCGTTCACGAGCGTGTACTCGACCCGTCCAGCCACATCCGTCGTGAGCATGAGGGTGCGGGGTGCCTGCGCACTGATCGCGTCCGCCGCGACGAAGGCGGGGAGCGGCGACGGGGGTGCCTTGCGCAGGTCCGTCGGCAGTCCGATCGCGAACCACACCGCCGTCATCGACGGCGCCAGGACGGCGGCCAGCGCCACGACGAGGGCGACCGGCTGGCTCCAGGTGAAGCTCGTGCCGATGAACCGGTCGCGCAGTCCGTGGACGCCTACGGCGGCCATGGCGATCAGGGCCAGGCCCATGACCAGCGTCGCCTGACCGGGCCACGGCCGCACCGGGTCTGCGGCGCCCGGCGGCACCACCAGGAGGACGGACTGCAGCAGTCCCACCAGCAGGGCGAGGCCGGCCAGCACCGCGAACCGGCCGGTGATGGCGATGCTGTCGCGACGCAGCAGGGCCGCCAGCCCGGCGACGACAATGCCGGCCGCGATCCATGCCGGGGTCATGCCGAGGCCCCCGGGGTGGAGGAGGAGAACCTGCCAGGGCTCGACCTCGCCCGAGACGAGCCCGCCGCCGGCCACCCCGGGTTCGAGTACGAGCAGCACCGGGTTCGTCAGCAGGTGGGCCGACCAGGGCAGGAGCAGCACGAGGGGAATGAGCAGGGCCAGCGCGAACCGGCCGAGGACGGCGCGCCCCGCCGCACGACGCGCGAGCAGCACCGCGGACACCGCGCCGGCGATCAGCAGCACGAGCCACACGGCCGGGGCGACGGCGAGGACGACGGCGAGCAGCAGGGCGGTGCCGGCAGCACGGCGGAAGGTCCCCCGAGGCGAGCTGATCCGGACGAGCGAGCGGAGGGCGAACGGGAGCGCCACCGCGAGGATCGTGGTGCCCAGTCGCCCCGACGCCACAGCGCCGGTCATCGCGGGGAGGAGGGCGTAGGCCGCCGAGGCCCACACGCGGATCCACGGCTGCGGCACGAGCCCGCGGAGGGTGATGTACGCCGCGAGACCGGCCAGCGGGATGCCGAGCAGCAGCACGACCGACACGGCGGCCGGTGCGCTGCCGAGAAGCACCACGGCGAGCGCCGTCAGCACTGCGAGGTAGGGAGGGGACGGGGTCGTCGAGCCGGGGCCCACGTCGTGCCACGCCGACAGGTACGTCTGCCACAGGTCACCGGCGCCGGGAGGCGGGGGCAGCAGCGCACCGCCGTGCAGGACGCCCTCGCCGAACCACAGTCCCCGGGTGCCGATGACGGCCGCGAGGGTCAGCAGCGCCGCCAGGAGGAAGGCGGGGGCGGTCAGGATCCGACGCAGCAGACTGGAGGAACCATCGGCCAGGAAGTCGGCGTCCTCTCCGACCGGCCCGCTCTCCAGCGCGCTCACCGATGCGGACGGGGTTGCGGAGGAGCTGGTCGTCGCGACTCCGGCCACCGTCTCCCACACCTGGCGCACCTGGGAGCCGACCGACGGACGCAGCGGACGCACGACGCTCGCCGGCAGGGTCGTCGTGCGCCGGATCAACGCCCGCGAGGAGCGGACGCGACTGGGGTGCAGGGCCAGGGAGAGGACGGCCGCCACCTCATCGCGCGCGGCAGCGACGTCCTTGCCGAGCAGGTACACGAGGGATCGCGCGAGACTGCCGAGCAGGAGGCGCAGTGCGACGACGGGCGCGACCACCGGACTCGCCTGCGCCAGCAGGACGTGGACCGCGGCCTCGCGGTCGGCCCGGTGCGGCCGCGGGGCAAGGTCATCCGCCCGGCGGCCGTGCGCGGACGCCTCGCGGTGGTGCACGACCGCATCGGTCGCCACGAGCACCCGCTCCCCCGCCCGGTGCGCACGCCAGCAGAAGTCCAAGTCGTCGCGGAACAGCGGGAGGGAGGGGTCGAAGCCCTCGAGCCGGTCCCACACGTCGCGTCGCACGAGCATGCCCGCCGAGCTCACCGCCAGGACGTCGCGCGTTCCGTCGTGCTGGCCCTGGTCGTGCTCGCGCCGCTCCAGCCCGGTGACCCGCCGCCCTGACCCGGTGATCGTGACGCCGGCCTCGAGCAGGAGCCGCCGGTCATGCCAACCGAGGATCTTGGGCCCGAGCACCGTCGCGGATGGATGATCATCGGCGGTGTCGAGAAGTCGCGCGAGGCAGTTCTCGTCCGGAGCGCTGTCATCGTGCAGGAGCCAGACCCACGCCACCTCGTCCTCGCCCGTGACAGCGTCGATGCCGTCCGACGCTGCAGGCACGGCCGCCAGTCCCGACGCCACCGCAGCCCCGAAGCCCGACGTCGCGGGCGCGTCGACCAGGGCGTCGAGATGGGCGGCAGAGGCCAGAAGGGCGCGCGTGCCATCGGACGATCCGGAGTCGACCCCCACCACGAGATCCGGTCGCCGGCGCTGCTGGGCGACGGTGGTGAGGACCGCCGGGAGCCACACCTCGCCGTCGTGGCCCACGATGACCGCGGTCACATGGTGGTGCCGACGAGGCAGCAGGGACGGCTCCGCATCGGAGTCGTCCTCCTCCCACGTGAACCACTCGGAGGCCGACCCATCCGGGGGATCCGTCGGACCCGCATCGACCACGACCACCGACGCGACGTCCTCCCGCGCGTCCGGTGCATCCGTGACGTCCTCGGCTCGGGATTCCGGGTCGGGCGCCTCGTTCGGATCGGCCGACCACGGCTCCTCGGACGCCCGGACGACGTCAGGCTCCCGCTCGTGATCGGTCACGCTCAGCACCCTACGTCGTGATCGCGAACCCCCGGGTCAGGGACACCGACGGCTCCCCGACGGACGCGCTAGACCGCGCGCTTCTTCAGGCGGCGGCGCTCCCGCTCGGAGAGTCCGCCCCAGATGCCGAACCGCTCGTCGGAGGCGAGGGCGTACTCCAGGCACTCGGGTCGCACCTCGCAGGACAGGCAGATCTTCTTCGCCTCGCGGGTGCTTCCGCCCTTCTCGGGAAAGAACGCCTCCGGGTCGGTCTGCGCGCAGAGCGCGCGCTCCTGCCACGCCAGCTCCTCGACGTCAGACAGGGGCAGCAGCACCATGTCCATCACGCGAGTCCTCCTCGACCCCGGCGACAACCGCCGACCCTCTCGACCCGGCAACACTCACCGGCCTGCTCGGACCGACGACAACCGTCGGCATGCGTGTATTACAGGGGTGTAGTTCGCATTCGTCAAGCCCGATTCGGGCATTTCCCCCGAATCCCGGGGAATTCCCGGCCCTGAGAGTGCGATCTGGCTCACATTCTCCCGTCCCTTCCCTCGTGCACCAGACGTGACAGCCGGGCGCGCACCCCCGGGATGTCCCCTCACCGTCGGACACGGCACCGGGGCCCTCTGACAGGATTGCGCGGTGCAGATCACGGTCCTGGCAGGCGGCATCGGCGGTGCGCGCTTCCTCGTCGGGCTGCGCCGGGCCGCGGCCGACCTCTCGCCGGACGCCCGGATCACCGTCATCGGGAACACCGGCGACGACATCTGGATCCACGGCCTGCGCGTGTGCCCCGACCTCGACACCGTGATGTACACCCTCGGAGGCGGCATCAGCGCCGAGCGCGGATGGGGTCGCGAGGACGAGACCTTCACGGTGCGCGAGGAGCTCGCCGTCTACGGCGTCGAGCCCACCTGGTTCGGTCTCGGCGATCGCGACATCGCCACGCACCTCATCCGCACGCAGTCGCTCGCGGCCGGGTACACCCTCACCGAGGTCACGGCCGCCCTGTGCCGGCGATGGCAGCCCGGGGTGCGCCTGCTGCCGATGACCGACGGCCGAGCCGAGACGCACGTGGTGGTCGATGACCCGTCCGGGGCCACCGGGCTCGACGGCACTCCCCTGCGCACCGCCCTGCACTTCCAGGAGTGGTGGATCCGGTACCGAGCACAGCTGCCGGCTCACGAGTTCGTGCTCGTCGGGATCGATCACGCGGAGCCCGGTCCGGACGTCCTGGCCGCCATCACCGAGGCCGATCTCGTCCTCCTGCCGCCGAGCAACCCCGTCGTGTCGATCGGGACGATCCTGCAGGTGCCCGGAGTCGCCGACGCCGTTCGCAGCACGTCGGCCCCGGTCGTCGGCGTCTCGCCCATCATCGGCGGGGCACCCGTGCGCGGCATGGCAGATGCCTGCCTCGCCGCGATCGGCGTGCCCACCACCGCGGCTGCCGTCGGCCTGCACTACGGAGCGCGCGAGCGCGGTGGCCTGCTCGACGCCTGGATCGTCGACTCGGTCGACTCCGAGGCGCGTCCCGACCTCGAGGCGGAGGGCCTGCGTGTCCTCGTGACACCGACGCTCATGACCGACGAGGACGCTGCGGCCGCCCTTGCGCGCACCTGCCTCCAGGCTGCGCGGGCCTGAGGCGATGCAGGTCGTCGCCCCCGAGGGCATCCCCGACATCCAGCCCGGAGCGGACCTCGCTGCCCTGATCGCCGAGGCCGCCCGTGCCACGACGTGGCCCGACGGGAGCAGCGGCCTGGCCGACGACGACATCGTGGTCGTGACCAGCAAGGTGGTGTCGAAGGCAGAGGGTCGCGTTCTCGCGGCCGCGGATCGGGAGGACGTCATCGACCTCGACACCGTGCGGATCGTCGCCACCCGGCAGACACCCCGGGGCACGACCCGCATCGTCGAGACCCCGCACGGTCTCGTGATGGCCGCTGCCGGCGTCGATGCCAGCAACATCGCCGAGGGTCTCGTCGTGCGCCTTCCGGAGGATCCGGACGCGTCGGCGCGGTCCCTGCGCGCCGCGCTGCAGGCCATCACGGGTCGACGGATCGGCGTGGTCGTCACCGACACCCTGGGGCGACCGTGGCGTCTCGGGGTCGCCGACGCGGCGATCGGAGCGGCCGGGATCCAGGTGCTCGACGACCACACGGGGCGATCGGACGCGTACGGCCGCACGCTGGAGATGACCGTCGTCGCCGTCGCGGACGAGATCGCCGCCGCGGCGGACCTCGCGAAGGGAAAGACCGCACAGCGCCCGGTCGCCCTCGTCCGCGGTCTCGCCGCACGCGTCACGGAGGAGGACGGCCCCGGCGCTCGTGCCGTCGTGCGTCCCTCGCAGGAGGACCTGTTCCGTCTCGGCACCGAGGAGGCCATCGCCCACGGCCGGCGCACAGCCGTCTTCACGCGACGCACGATCCGACGGTTCACCGACGAGCCCGTGCCGGACGAGGTGATCGCCTCGGCGGTCGAGGCCGCGATCACGGCGCCGGCACCCCACCACACGACTCCGTGGCGGTTCGTCGCCATGCGGCCGGGCCCGGCCCGCACCCGACTGCTGGACGCGATGCGGGACCGTTGGGCCGCCGACCTCACCGGCATCGACGACTACCCGCAGGATGCCGTGACCCGGCGGCTGGCACGCGGTGACGTGCTGCGCCAGGCCCCCGTGATCGTGCTGCCCTTCCTCGATCTTGAGGGCGCGCATGCCTACCCCGACGCACGTCGACGGTCCTTCGAGCGCGACCTGTTCATGGTCGCAGGCGGCGCCGCCGTGCAGAACCTGATGGTGGCGCTGGCAGCCGAGGGCTACGGATCGGCGTGGATCTCCTCGACGATGTTCTGCCCCGAGACCGTCCACGAGACCCTGGGACTGCCCCCGACCTGGCAGCCGCTCGGCGCGGTGGCCGTGGGTCGCGCCGCGGACGGGCCCTCGGATCGACCCGAGCGCACGGCCGCGGACCACCTTCGGTGGGAGTGACCCTCCCGACCTCGCACCGCTAGGAGTCCGAGGAGAACCGGACCGATCCGTCGGCCAGATGCGCCTGAGGCCACACGCGCACGCCGTCGAGCAGCTCATTGCCGCGGCCGATGACGGCACCGTCTCCGATCACGGCGCCCCGCAGCACCGAGCCCGCACCGATCACGGCACCGGCACCGACGATGCTGTCGGTGACCCGGGCACCCTCCGCGATCTCGGCCCCGTCGAACACGACCGCCCCATCGATCACGGCATCCGCACCGACGACGACCCCCCGACCCAGCGCGGAGCCGCCGACGACCTGCGCCGAGGCCGCGACCTCGGCTCCCGGCAGGACCAGGGAGGGTCCGACCGCGAGAACAGCAGGCGACGGGGCGAGGCCCAGGACGAGGTCACGGGATCCCTGCACGAACGAGAGCGGGGTGCCGAGATCGAGCCAGTAGCCGGTGTCCACGACACCCGACACCCGGGCACCCGACGACAGCAGCCCGGGGAAGGTCTCGCGCTCGACCGAGACCGGCCGGCCCGCCGGGATGGCATCGATGATGCTGCGTCGGAAGACGTAGCAGCCCGCATTGATCTGGTCCGTGACGATCTCCTCGGGCGTCGTGGGCTTCTCGAGGAACGCGGTCACCCGGCCATCGGCATCCGTCGGGACCAGCCCGTAGGCGCGCGGATCCTCGACCCGGGTGAGGTAGAGGGTGACGTCGCTCGCCGTGTCGCGATGGTGCTGCACGAGTCCGGCGATGTCGAGCCCGCTCAGGACGTCACCGTTGAAGATGAGGACGGGGTCCTCGGAGCCGGACTCCAGGAACGGCAGCGCGTGCCGGATGGCACCGCCCGTGCCGAGCGGCTCGTCCTCCGTCGCGATGACGACCTCGATGCCGAGGTCGGCGTCGTCGATGAACTCTCGGAACACCTCCGCCTTGTAGGAGGTCGCCAGGACGATGCGCGACACCCCGGCATCGCGTGCACGGGTGATCTGGTGCACCGTGAACGGCACGCCGGCGACGGGCAGCATGGGCTTGGGCGTGTGGACGGTCAGGGGTCGCAGGCGGGTGCCCTGGCCACCGACGAGGAGCACGGCTTCAGTCACGCGCCTCAGGGTGCCACATGCGCTCGCGTGACCCGGGGATAGCGTCACCCTGTGGTCGATGCCTGGTCGTTGCTGCAGTCGCGGGTGCGCTCGTCCGGTGCGGCTCCCTTCGTCACCTTCGTCGACGCCGGATCCGGCGAGCGCACGGAGCTCTCCGCTGTCTCGGTCGCGAACGCGGCAGCCAAGATCGCCAACGCCCTGCGCGGGGAGTTCGACTGCGAGCCCGGGGAGACGGTGAATCTCGACCTGCCCCTCCACTGGCAGTGGACCGCCTGGTCCCTGGGCTGCTGGGTCGCGGGATGCGCGGTGCGACCTGACCCTGCGCCGGCATCCGATGCCCCCGTCACGGTCACGACGCTCGGCCGCGCCGGGCTCTGGGACGCGGCGCGCTCACGGATCGTGGTCGCCTCCCTGCACCCGTTCGGACTGCCCGTCACCGATCCCCTGCCTCCGCGGGTCGAGGACGTCACCATCGTGGTCCGGCAGCAGCCGGATGCCTTCCTGTTCGACCCGGGCACCGCGGACGATGCGGCGCTCGTCCTGCGCGACGCCCGCACGACCCAGGCGGAGGTGCTCGACCGGGCTCGCGACCTCGCCGACGCGATGGGCGTGCGCAGGGGTGGCCGGCTCCTGGTGCCTGCCGATCGCACGGACCTCGACGGCTGGCTGGCATGCGCCGCGCTGCCTCTTGCGGCGGACTGCTCCCTCGTCATCGTGCGCGACGCATCGGACGGGGGCCGCGCCGATGCGGTCGACGCGATCGCTGATCAGGAGCAGGTCACCGCGCGACTCGCACGCGAGCCGGGCCCCTAGCTGAGCGTGACGCCGAACTCCGGGCTCACGCCCAGAACGGTTCCCTTGCGCAGGACGAGGATGCGATAGGTGCCCGGCGCCTTGCGTCCCGCGTCGCGGATCACGAACCGGTAGCGCCCCTTGGCATTGGTGGTGTCGGTCTCGAGCGTCTTCCAGGCCTCGCCCACGAGTTTCTGTCGCTGCACGCGGAGGTTGCCCTTCGCCGGTCGCACGACGCCGACGACCTTGTACCTCTGCCCCTTGCCGACGGTGACGGCCGCAGGCGTCAGGAGTGAGACGGTCGCCTGGTCCGGCGTCGGGGCCGGTGGTGGTGGTGCCGGCGCAGCGGGGGCCGGGGCAGGTGCGGGCACCGGCGCCGCCGGAGGAGCGGGCGCCACCTCGGCCGGC
The DNA here is from genome assembly GCA_964597445.1 of uncultured Bifidobacteriaceae bacterium. Taxonomy (GTDB): domain Bacteria; phylum Actinomycetota; class Actinomycetes; order S36-B12; family S36-B12; genus UBA10649. The sequence goes on from CAZQXO010000023.1 coordinate 23,390, forward strand.
AGGGCCGGACCGACCTTGCCGTCGATGGTGCGAACGTAGCGGGACCTGAGCTTGAGGGCCGTGGCCCACTGCGGCCCGGTCCGACGCACAACGGCACCCTCCGGAGTCGTCGCCTGGACGGCCTTGACCGCACCCGACGGGTTCCGCTCGACGACGTCGACGCTCGCCACCGCCGGGACGCCGAAGGCGGCGGCCATCTGCGCCTGGGGAACGACCACGCGCCAGGAGGCATGGGGATTCTCCGGCACCTTCATCCACGGATCGGGAACGCTGACCACGTACGGGAGGGTTCCGCCCCAGACGTCCTGCACCGACTGCGTCGCCCCTCCGCTCGACGAGTGGTAGAACGCCCGGATCGGCTGACCCTGGTGGAGGATCGCCAGTCCGGCGACGTCCGACGCCATCGTCGCGTTCACGGCCGCGACCCATCGCTCACCCATGGCCGCGCTCGCCTTGGCCCATCCCGTGAACGTCTGGTCGAAGAAGGGACCGCCGCCGTCGTCCACGTGGCAGGAGCACGACTGGCGCACACCGCTGGCCACCTTGCTCAGCGCGTAGGTCCGCGCGGCCATCGCCTGAGCCTGCAGCGCTGCCTCCGGCCACGAGCTGGACACCTCGGAGATCCCGTAGAGGTACTCGTCGTGCAGTCTCACGGAGTTGACGATGTTCAGCCGGACGCCGGACGCGGTCGACACCGGGACCACCTCGACCGAGCCGTAGCGGTAGCGGTGCCCGGGCGAGGCCAGGCCCTCGCGCGTCCGGGCGACGTTCAGCAGGGTCGGTCCCCCGGCAGCGGCGCCCGGGGTGCGCGTGCCGGCCCAGCGCACCGTGACCGTGGGTGCACTGCCCAGATCGACGGCCTGGCCTCCCGCGGTGCGGGTCACCCCGACGTCGGAGCCCCGGACCGTGAAGGCGAACTCGTCCAGGGGGCCGCCCAGCGTGACGGTGGCGCCGACCGTGACCTCGATCGCTCCTCCCGAGGGATCCAGGGGCTCCGCGCGCATGAGGGCGCGGGGCACCTGGAAGAGCAGGGCCGCGCGGATGTCCATGTCGTCCTGGACGGGAGACACCTCGGTGCCCGAGTAGTAGTGGCGGACGATGCTCGCCGCGTCATGGCCCGCCCGGGCCATGCCGAAGGCGCCCCACTGGGACATGCCGACACCGTGGCCCCATCCGGCCCCCTCCAGCGTGAAGGTCCCCGGCGGTCCGGCCACCTCCTCCGCCTGCGCCCCGGGCCCGGCAGCCACGAGCACGGCCGCCCCGGCGAGCACCGCGGCGATCGCGGTGACCGGGCGGCGTCGCGGGCGACGGACGGTCACGTCTGGCTCCTCGGGAGGGGTCGGGCAGGCGGACGTCCCCCCACCGTGCCACAGGGGTCGCTCCAGCATGCCTCAGGGACCCGCGTGTCACAAAACTCACTCTTGTCACTTCTATCACTTTCGCCACAGACCCCGGAACGGCCGCCACGCGCCGCGCGTCGCAGGGAAGTCCGGTGCCTGCGCCTACCATGTCGGCGGGCCCGGGGTGGTGCCTAAGCCCCATCATCCGATGGCAACCAGGGAGCGAACCGCGCATGAGCAGCACCGGCAGGAGCCGCCACGTCGGCCGGGTGCTGCTGGCCATCCTCTCGGTCGCCGTCCTCGTGCTCACCGTCATCGGTGCCGGCGTGACCGTCCTCATGGGGCAGCTCCAGGGCAACATCACCGCGGTCGACATCAGCGAGAACATCGACGGCGCGACGACGGCCGAACCTCTCAACGTCGTCGACGACGCGACGGGCGCCTACGAACCGCTCACGGTTGTCCTCATGGGGAGCGACACCCGTGCTGGCAAGGGCAACGGCGGCTTCGGCAGCGCCGCGGAGTTCGGGGGCGAGCGCTCCGACACGACGATCGTGCTGCACATCAGTGGAGACCGTCAGTCAGCCATCGGCGTCAGCATCCCGCGCGACACCATCATCACCCTGCCCACGTGCAAGGTGAAGGGCACGACCGTCGGCGGCGGCACGGGTCGCTTCAACGAGGCGATGGACATCGGTGGTCCCGGGTGCACCGTCAAGGCGGTCGAGGAGCTCTCGGGCCTGGACATCTCGAACTTCATGATGGTCGACTTCCGCGGGTTCAAGCGCATCGTCGACGCCGTGGGCGGCGTCGAGATCTGCCTGAGCAAGCCGGTCAACGATCCGCTGAGCGGTCTCAATCTGTCCAAGGGCACCCACGTCGTGCAGGGCGAGGAGGCCCTGGCCTTCGTCCGCGCGCGCAAGACCCTCGGTGACGGCTCAGACACCTCACGCATCCGTCGCCAGCAGGCCTTCCTCTCCTCGCTCATGCGCCAGGTCCTCTCCAGCGGGACCCTGCTCAACCCGGCCGCCCTGCTCGGCGTGCTCGATGCCGCGACCGAGTCGCTCACCGCTGACCCGCAGATGGCCGACATCACGAACCTGAAGGATCTCGCCCTCAGCCTCCAGGAGCTCAAGCCCAGCAACGTCACCTTCACGACCGTGCCCTGGACGCCGAACGGTGACGGTGCGACCGTGCGCGTCAACGCGAAGAAGGCGGCGCCGATCTGGAAGGCCATGCGGGAGGACACCCCGTGGCCGCCGAAGGGCTCCCGGGCCGATGGCGAGGCAGCGCCGCTGCTGAAGACGGCACCGGAGGACATCCAGGTCGACGTCCTGAACGGCACGGCCACGCCCAAGCTCGCCAAGCAGGTGGCCCGGCAGCTCCGCCAGCAGGGCTTCGTCGTCCGCGACGTGGGCAACGCCGACACGACCGACTACGCCCAGACGACCGTCGTCTACGACCCCCGCTGGGATCAGTCGGCCAAGACGGTGGCCGCCGCCATGGACACCGAGGTGACGCAACGGGAGCGCAAGCACGGCGCGATCCTCACTGTCATCGTCGGCAGCGACTTCACCGCCGTCCAGCCGGTGAAGGTGCTCGGCATCACCCAGGACTACACAGCCCAGGTCAACACCGGCGACGAGGACTTCTGCGCCTCCTGATGCCCACAGCACCCCCGGCATTCGTGGGCGACCACGCAGGCTCCTGAGTAGGCTCCGGCACGCAGGCCCCTGATGTCTCCCCCGTCGTCAGGGGCCTGCCCCATGCCCGGCACGCGGGCCTCAGATGACCGGTGGGCGCCCCGCCCGCGACATCCGCCACACCGTCGTCCACGACACGGGCCGGCGACCGGACGGACGCCGGGCGATGCCCTCCCGCAGGCCGGACCACCACGCGGCGCGCGCATCGCGATCGCGCAGTCGCACCATGGTCAGCCCGACCCACGTGCCCACGTACAGCGGCTCGAGGATCACCGGGAGGTTCCGGCGTGCGAGCCACACGCGGTTGCGCGCCGTGAGCCGGTAGTACACGTCGTGCCGGGCCGGATCGATCACCGGATGATGCACGACGAGATCGGCTGCGTACCACGGGACGCGGCCTGCGTCCCACACACGCCACACCAGGTCGATGCCCTCGTGCGCGTAGAAGAACTCCTCCGGCCAGCCACCCGTGGACGCGAAGACATCGCGTGGCAGCGCCACGGCGCCCTCCCACAGCGACGTGGCCGGACTGGATGCAGCGGGATCGCCGACGCGCAGCCGCGGGATCCAACGCCGCGGCGACGGAAGCCCGGTGGCATCCACGACACGCGGCTGCACGAGCCCCAGCTGCGGATCCCCCGCGAAGAGATCGGCGATCGCGCGCAGGGTGTGGGGATCCGGCAGCCACGCATCGTCGTCGAGGAAGAACAGGTACTCGCCACGGACATGCGGCACACCCGCATTGCGTCCGGCGGGGATTCCGACGTTCTCCGGGAGGTGGAGGCCCCGCACGCCCTCGGGAAGACCGACGGGATCCCAGGAGTTCCCCACGACCACGATGTCGCAGACGACACCCTCCTGCGCGAGCAGGGACGCGAGACCGCGCTCGAGGTCATCCGGACGCTGACCCATCGTCAGGACGACGACGCCGAACGTCGGCAGGTCGGAAGCAGTGGTCATCGAAGCCTGCTGGACGACAGGATCGCCGCGAGGTGACCCAGGATCGTCACCAGCCCGAGGACGGCCAGGGCGGCGACGAGAACGCGCGTCACCGACAGGTCTCCCAGGATGGCGTCACCGATCGCGGCCACGAGTGCCAGCAGAGTGAGTTCGACGGAGTGGTACGCACGATGGAAGGGCACGAAGCGTGCGGCGGAGCGCAGCCGGCGCAGCGTGCTGCGACTCGGCTCTCCCACCTCCTTGCGCTCGTCGAGTCGCGGGAGGCCGTTGTAGGCACGCGACACATGGACCATGTCGTTGAGGGCCTTGTTGTAGAGCACCATGACGGAGACGAGCGCCCCGATGAGCGGCCAGGGCGAGTCCAGCCAGCCAGCGTCGGGGAAGCCTGCCGCGCGCATGCCGAGAGCGATCGGAATGAGGCCCTCGGCCGTGTAGTGGCCCACCCGATCGATGAAGACGCCCTTGGGTGACGTCGTCTGACGCCAGCGGGCCACCTCGCCGTCACTGCAGTCCCAGAGCATCTGAAGCTGGCCGAGGAGAGCCGCGAGGAAGGCGCCCGGCAGGCCCGGGATGAGGAGAGCGAACGCGGCCGCTGCCCCGGTGGCGACCATCAGCCACGTGACGCCGTTGGCCGTGATGCGGGTGCGCAGCAGGGCGCGCGTCAGGTAGGGCGAGAGCCGGCGCAGGTACGCATCGGCCACCCAGTGCTCGGAGTTGCGTCGACCACGCACAGCCGGCGGCTGGCAGACAGCCCGGAGCTCGGCGATGGTCGGCCGAGCCGGGCGCTCCTGCGCATCGCTCATGGTCGCTGCCTGCCTCGCACGATGCCCCACTGTACGCAGGTGCCCGACGGTCACCGGCTCGGCGCGGCCGGTGCGCACCGCGGCTGTCCTACGATGGCGCGCGTCCCCCTCGACGACAGGAGCGCCTTGTGTCCGTGCAGGCAGTGATCCTCGCGGCTGGCATGGGCACCCGCCTGGGGCGGCCGTGGCCCAAGCCGCTCACTCCGCTCTCCGACGGCCGCACGATCATGCAGCAGCAGATCGAGAACCTCCGCACAGCCTTCGGCGACCCGCGCATCACCACCGTCGTGGGCTTCAAGCTCGAGCTCATCCTCGAGGCCTTCCCCGACGTCACCTACGTCTACAACGAGGTCTACGACCAGACGAACACGAACCGCAGCCTGCTCAAGGCACTCCGTCTGTCCAGCGACGGAGGTGTGCTCTGGATGAATGGCGACGTCGTGTTCGATCCCGCCGTCCTCACCCGCGTGCAGCCCCTCATCGATGATGAGCAGTCGTTCATCTGCGTCAACACGGCTGCTGTCGGCGATGAGGAGGTCAAGTACACAGTCGATGCCGATGGATTCGTCGATCGACTCTCGAAGCAGGTGACGAATGCTCTCGGCGAGGCCGTCGGGATCAACTACGTCAGCGCCTCGGACAAGCCTCTCCTCATCAGCCGCCTCGCCCAGTGCGAGGACGCTGACTACTTCGAGCGGGGCCTCGAGCTGATGATCGAGAATGATGCGGCCCGCGTGCTTCCCTACGACATCAAGGACCTCTTCGCCGTCGAAGTCGACTTCGAGGAGGACCTGAGCCGGGCCAACGCGCACCTGTAGCGAACGTCAGCGCAGGTCGCGCGCCCGCTCGATGAGCACTGCAGCCCGGGCATCGAAGCTGTGGTCACGGGCGATGCGGGCAGCAAGGTCCAGCCGTGTCGCGCGGTCGGCGAACTCTCGCTCACGGTCACCGCGAAGAACGGACACGATCCCCTCCGGTGACGACGCGGTGCGCACGGTGTCGCCGAAGACCTCCGCCAGGCCGGTTGCCGGATCACTCAGGATGCGCGTCGCGGTCGCAGCCGCGTCGAAGAGCCGATTGGACAGGAAGCCCTCGCGCGCCATGTCGGGCCAGTGGTCGTTGAGCACGACTCCCGCAGACGCGTAGGCGCCCGGCAGGTCGCGCGGGTCCAGGAAATCCCCCGAGATGCGCTCGGACGGAAGGAACTTCTCCCAGCCCACACCGTGGAGGTCGACGTCGACGCCTGCCTCGACGGCAGCCCGCACGATCGGCCGATACTCCCCACGCGTGGACCCCACGAACAGCACATCGGCACCGGAGTCCGGCGCTGCGGCGTCAGGGCGGAAGCGCTCCGGGGCCGTGGCCTGCAGCAGGGGCGTGACCGGCACGCCGAACTCACCCGCTCGCGACCAGTGGGCACTCGCCGCGAACACCGCGTCGAAGTCGGCGGGCTCGTCGGGCTCCACGAGCTCCGGATGGCTGATGACCCACAGCAGCCACGTCGCGCGCCCCCGCCGGGGCACGACGCGGCGCAGTCCACGCAGAACGATGACGACGTCGTCGTTCTCACGGCCCTCGGACTCCGCACCCGGGCGGAAGACCACCTTCGCCTGCTGCCCTGCGCGCTCGAGGGCGGCCACGAGGTCGCGCGCGAAGACGGTGTCGCCCCACTGCTCTCCTGCCGGGGGCCGCGGAGCGGCGACCACCACCGAC
>CAZQXO010000023.1:30008-32679 GCA_964597445.1 uncultured Bifidobacteriaceae bacterium
GGTGTCGCCCCACTGCTCTCCTGCCGGGGGCCGCGGAGCGGCGACCACCACCGACCACGTCCACGACGTTCTCCCGGGACGCCCGAGCATGTCAGCTGCTCCTCGCTGCGTCGCCCCGCTCGCGCGCCGGAAGCCCCCGGAGGAAGCCCAGACCCCACGAGCCGTGCATCGTGGCATACACGACGGGCAGGCGCACGAGCGCGGCAGCACGCAGTCGGGTCGGGATCCGCGACGACAGCGCGGAGGCGATGAGGTTGGCCAGCACGTAGCCTCCGACGGGGACGAGCCCGAGAGCGACAAGCCAGGCCTGATCAGTCGCGATCCCGGCCACCGACACCACCAGTCCAGCCGCGACAGCCGCGACCGCGATCGGGGCGGCGAGGTAGCGCAGCGACAGGGTGTCGGGGTGGCGTCGCACCACCTCACGACGCCATCGTCCGTAGTCGTGGTACTGCCGGGCGAGGCCACGGAAGTCATGACGGGGGCGATACGTCACGCGCATGTCAGGCGTGAACCAGATGATTCCCCCCGACTCGCGGATCCTGAGGTTCATCTCCCAGTCCTGCGCACGCACCATCGTCTCGTCGTATCCACCGACACGATCGATGGCCGCCCGTCGAAAGCATCCGAGGTACACCGTGAGCGCCGGACCTGCCTCGCCTCCCACGTGGAAGGAGGCGCCACCCACCCCGAACACCGAGGTCATGGCGCGGGCGACAGCCTCCTCGAAGGCGTTCGTTCCCTCCGCGGCCATGATGCCGCCGACATTGTCCGCGGCCGTCTCGTCGAGAGTGCGGACCCCGATGCGCACGTAGTCACGCGGGACCATCGCGTGGCCGTCGATTCGGACGATGACGTCACCGGAGCTGGCAGCGATGGCCGCATTGAGGCCAGACGGAGTCCTTCCGCTGGGGTTGTCGACCACGGTCACGTGATCGTGACGGCCTGCTGCCTGAGCGGCGACCTCACGGGTCCGGTCCCGGGAGGGCCCGACGGCCACCACGATCTCGAGCGGGCCCGGGTAGTCCTGCGCCAGCAGTCGGTCGATGGCATCCGCGAGATGCCGCTCCTCATTCACAACCGTCATGACGATCGAGACGCGTGGCCACACCTCGGCGCTCATGCATCCGTCCCGAACTCAGGATGACGCAGGAGACCGGGATGCGTGTCCGTGACCTTGGTCAGGAAGTGCTCGTCACGAACACTGGCCGTGTGACCGGACGGTCGGCGGACATAGACATAGCCGAGGCCGTGAGTCCGATAGACGAGGCCCCCGTTGTCGAGTACTCGGTCGAGCAGGGCACGATCGACGGACTTCGGCACGGGTCGCCAGCCACCCACCTCAGCGAGATCGCCCCGCGAGATGAGGATCGTGCCGCCCGCGACGAAACGCGCGTACTTCTCCGCCGGGTACGTGGGCCGGAACACCGTGACGTCCTCCGACACGATGTGCACCCAGTCCAGGGCCTTGCCGACGATCTCCGCGCCGGAGTACTGGCGCGCCAGCACGAGATCCCAGATGTGCTCGGGCCCGTACAGGTCGTCATCGTCCATCTTCGTCACGAGGTCCCCTGCTGCCCGCTCCGAGCAGCGCTGAAGCGCCTCCCCCAGGGTCCGATGCGCGTCGATGGCCACGACGGTCGACGGGTGCGGGAGGGACGCGGCACGCGCACGGACGACCTCGGGGTCGACCGCGTCGCCATGGACGCCCACGACCACCTCCAGACGCGGGTAGGCGAGCCGGCCGATCTGCTGCATGGCATGGTCAAGGAAGTCCGGGCGGTGCGTGACGAGCAGGACGCTCACCGTGGGCCACGCGTCGAGAGCCACCACAGGACCGAAGGCACGCAAGGCGTGCCGACGCTCCTGGACGCTGCGCACCTGCCAGTCGAGCTCGCTCGTGGGGAGGTCGTCCTCGGAGTCGAGCACGAGGACCCCGCAGGCATGCAGCTGTCGCACCATCTCTCCCGGGAGATCCTGCGCGATGACCGCGCCGATCGATCGCAGCGCCCGCGCTCCGGCGGCCGTGATCGTGCGACCGAGGACGAGTCGACCCTCGGGGCCGACCAGCGTCACCACGCCACCAGTCACGCTGCCTGACGCGACGTCTGTCGAGCCGGTCGACCGACGACCCATCGGGCGCTGGACGAAGGGGTCCACACAGACGTCGAAGGCAAGTCCGTCACGCGACCATGAGGATGCTCCGATCACCAGAGTCGTGGAGCGCTCGACGTCGATCGCGCGTCCGACCCCCGTCTCCGGGGTGACGACCACGTCAGCTCGGCGCACGTGCGCATCCCTCGGCGCGCTGTCGGGGAGAACGTCGTGCAGGAACGGAGCGAGCACCGCGGCACCAGCGGGGAGTCCCGGCGCGAAGGTGAGCTGAGGACCGATGTCGCGCGCCACGGGAAGGAGGCAGCGCACGCAGCCGGCGAGCACCGTGGCCGCGTCCCGTGGCTCGGCGAGCACCAGTCGCACGCGCACGCCAGCACCGTCCGGCTCGACCGAGAGAGCGGTCACACCCGGAAGGCGCGGGTGCCCGATCCAGCCGTCAGCAGGGGCCGTCCATCGCGCCACGAGGACATCCACCTCGGTCACGACACCGGTGCCCACCGCCATGACAGCGAGCGTCCTGAGGTCCTGGACCCGCTCGACGCGCACCTGCCACGAC
>CAZQXO010000024.1:0-32315 GCA_964597445.1 uncultured Bifidobacteriaceae bacterium
CGATCGACTCCTCGTCGCCGAAGCGCCAGTCGCGATGGGTGCCCGTCGCCTCGCCCGAGGCGCCCGTGCGGCGCATGCCGTGGTCGCCGCGATCGTGGGCCTCGATCTGGTCGAAGACCGCGCGCAGGGCGGTTCGACCGATGCGGCGAACGGCCTTGGGGCTCAGCCGCAGCGAGTCGCCCTCCCCCAGGAGGAAGCCCTGCTCCTGAAGCTCCCGCTGGACCTGCTGCATGGCTTCAAGGTCGTCGCGTGCAGAGCGGCCGAGAGCGCGCTCGAGGGCCTGCGGGTCGATCTGATCGAGGTCGGCCATCGCGTCAGCGTCGGCCATCTGCCCGGAGAGGGCCTCGAGGTCGGCCATCTCCGCGAGGGCTCGCGTGGCATCAGGCAGTCCGAGCGGGCTGTCTCCCGACAGTGCCGGGCCAGGACGTCGGGAGAACTCCGGGCGTAGGGCCTGCAGGTTCCCCTGAAGGCGGGCCATCTGCTCCTGCAGCCCCATGTCTGACAGCGCCTGCTGCATCGCCTCAGCCAGTTCCGCCCGCTGCTCCGGCGTCATCGACGCCAGCATGCGGTCCATCGCAGCCGATTGCCGGGCCATCTCGTCGATGAACTCATCGAGGGTGTCCGGAGCATCGGGGACGAAGTTCCGGTGCCTGTCGAGGAACGTCTGATAGTCCTCATCGGTCGCCGTGCCCTCACGGTGCGCATCCAGAAGTTCGTTGAGGTCGCGCATCATCTCGGCCATCGCGGCCTGCGTGGCCGGGTCAGACATGCTCTCGACCGATCGACTCAGCCCGGCGAACTGCTGGTCGATCACGTCCCTTCTCAGCCGGTCCTGCATCCTCTGGAAGATCTCGCGGGCTGCGTCGGAGCGCCACGGGTAGTCCTTCAGCTCCTGCATCGCGCGGGGGACGTCGTCCGGCAGGGCGTCGAGCATCATCTCGGCGAACCGGGCGTCGTCGGACGGGTCGGGGAACAGGGCGCGACGCTCGGTATCGAGAGCATCGGACAGCATCTCGCGCAGGTCGCTGAGCAGTCCGTCCATCCGACCGGACTTGCGCAGCTCCTGATGACGTCGACGCATCTCCCGCATCATCTGCGAGAGTCCTCGCCGCCCCTGGCTGCCAGCCCGCATGACATCGCGCAGGGCATCGCGCACCGACTCGCCCGCCAGGATGCGTGAGCCGACCTCGTCGACAGCAGACGCGGCGTCCGGTCGCCGCGCGAGCGGGTCGGGGCCGCCACGGAAGCGCCCGTACCGTCCTCGCCGGTAGGGCCGTCGGCCGCTCACGGTCCGTCCTCACCATCGTCGTCGAATGCTCGGCTGCTGGCATACGTCACCGTGCCGTCGAACTCGTCCTTGTCGATCCGACGGGTCAGCCAGAGCCCCTCTGCGGCGAACTCGATCACCGCGGCGGTCAGCCCAGCGGACGCATCCATGTCCGGCTCGACCATCGAGACGACGGAGCCCAGACCCTCGATCGGACCGATCGCCGTCAGTATGCCGGCCGAGCTCATCACATCCGACGTCTCGAGGGTGTTGCCCTCGTCGAACCACTCCACGAGCCGGGTGAGGAAGGGCCGAGCCCCTGGGCCCCCGAGGTGGGCACGCCACGAGTCCGCAACCGCCTGCCGGGCCAGCAGGGCGAGGGTCTCGTCCTCGTATCCCTCCTCCGTCACGTCGAACTCAACCTTCCCGCGCAGGGAGGGGACGACATCGGCGAGGTCACTCACCCGCGCAACAGGCTGGTCATCCCCGGTGATGGCCGAGCGACGCAGGGCGGCTCCCGAGAGCTCCTCGACGCACGCGATGGAGAACCGAGCAGAGACGCCACTGCGCTGGTCGACCGCGGTCGACTCGCGAACCCCGCGCGTGAAGCGCGCAACGATGTCGAGCAGGTGGCGCGGGATGACGGCCTGGGTCTGTGCCTCCTGCCGCAGCAGTCGCACCTCGACGTCGAGATCCAGGGGGTAGTGCGTGCGGATCTCAGCGCCGAAGCGGTCCTTCAGCGGGGTGATGATGCGGCCACGGTTGGTGTAGTCCTCCGGATTGGCGCTGGCCACGATCATCATGTCGAGTGGGAGGCGCAGGCTGTAGCCACGCACCTGAATGTCACGCTCCTCCAGCACATTGAGCAGTGCGACCTGGATGCGCTCCACCAGATCAGGAAGCTCATTGATCGCGAAGATCCCGCGGTTGGTACGCGGAACGAGGCCGTAGTGGATCGTCTCCGGATCACCCAGACTGCGCCCCTCGGCAACCTTCACCGGATCGATGTCGCCCACGAGATCGCCCACGGAGGTGTCCGGGGTGGCCAGCTTCTCGCCATACCTCTCACTGCGGTGCCGCCAGGAGATCGGCAGGTCATCCCCCAACTCTGCGGACAGTCGCCGACAGCGAGCGCAGAGCGGTGCCATCGGCTCGTCGTTGATCTCGCATCCCTCGACGTATGGCATCCACTCGTCGAGCAGCCCGATCAGCGACCGGATCAGGCGGGTCTTTCCCTGGCCTCGCTCCCCGAGCAGGACGAAGTCGTGCCCCGCCAGGATGGCCCGCTCCACCTGCGGACCGACCGTCTGCTCGAAGCCGATGATCCCCGGGAGGGACACCTGCCCCTCCCTCAGACGACGCAGCAGGTTCTCCTGCATCTCGGCCTTCACTCCACGCGGCGTGTAGCCGGAGGCGAGGAGAGCACCGAGCGTTCGCGGCAGGTCAACAGGAATCGAGGGAGCGAAGGTCGTCACGTGCCGACCGTACGTCGGCCGGGAGCATTGCGCGAACGGTCGCACTCGGCTGTCGTGACCAGCCGAGTGCGAGGTGCGGGTCCGGCTTGGGCCGGTACCGCAATTCGGCTGGAGCTGAGCGCTACACCGGGAGGACCGTGGCTTCGAGGACCATCCACAGCGCCAGCAGCACCAGCAGCCCGGCGAAGCTGCGCTCCAGGAGTCGCCGCGGGATCACGCCGTTCCATCGCGAGGCGAGGATCGATCCGACGAGCCCGCCCGCGATCACGAGCACAGGAACGTTCCAGTCGACTGATGACCACGCCGAGACCTTGAAGAGCAGCGCCGTGACGCTGTTCAATGCGATCACCACGAGCGAGGTCCCGGTGGCGAGGCCGAAGGGCAGGCCGAAGACGAGGACGAGTGCCGGGACGACCAGGAAGCCGCCACCGACTCCGAACAGTCCGGTGAGTGCTCCGACACCCAGGGCCACCAGCACCAGCAGCCAGGTCGCCCGAGCCGGCACCTCGAGGGACTCCGGACTCGAGGACTTGCGCCACATGGCGACGGCCGCACCCACCATGACGAGGGCGAATCCGACGAGCAGGACGATGTCCGGAACGATGGGTGCCAGACGACTTCCGGCGAAGGTGCCGACGATGCCCAGCAGCCAGAAGGTCAGCGCCTGCTTGAGGCGCACCTCGCGCAGCCGCAGCCGCGGGATCGCACCCGCCGCTGCCGATGCGGCCACGACCGCGAGCGACGCGGTGGTCGCTGCGAGGGGATCGAAGCCGAACACGTACAGGAAGGCCGGCACGGCGACAATGGCGCCACCCGCGCCGATGAGCCCCAGCACGGCTCCGATGGCGAGTCCGACGACGAGTGCCTCGACGACGATCAGGGCGACCTCACCTCAGGGTCGGGACGGCACGGCATGTCGGGCATCGCCGTCTTCGGACGTGTGCGGCAACGCTAGTCGGCGTACACCTCGCCCAGCCGATGCTCGTGTTGGGGCGTGATGATGGGGAGGCCCGCCGTCGCAGCGTTCGGGAAGTCGTCGTCGACATGGACGACATCCACCCCGGCTGCCTCGAGCACGGATGCTCCCGCCGATGCCCGGAAGCCGCTGCCGCAGTAGATCCACACGGGTTCCCCGCACGAGGCCGCCCAGGCCACGACCTCGTCACGGCGTCCACGAAGTTCGTGGAGCGGCACGTGCTTCGCCCCCCGGACATAGCCGTTCTCGAACTCGCCCTGGCGGCGCAGGTCGAGCATGGGCAGCGCAGGGTTCTCCTTCAGGGCGGCAGCCATGTCGACGTGCGTGCGCCTCGGGTACGCCGAGACGGGCGCGGATGCACTCGCCCAGTCGGCCGCGGAACCCGTGGCGAAGGCAGCGGGGCGATCGATTCCGATGCGCACGAGCTCCCGCTGCATCTCCTGCACCTCGTCCACATCAGAGCCGAGCAGGGTGATGGGAGTGCCCCAGTCGATCATCCAGCCGAGGTACGTGACGGCGTTGCCGTGCACATCGAAGGACAGCGAGCCGCGCACGTGGTCGGCCGCGAAGATCCTCCGATGCCGCAGGTCGACGACCCACTCGCCAGCCTGGATGCGGCGGGCGATCTCCTCGGCCGTCGCCTGCGCAGGAAGGCTGAGATCGATCGGCCCGGCACCCGCCTGGTTCGCCGGCCCCATATGGGCGTAGTAGGCAGGGAAGGCATCCAGGCCCGCGATCAGTTCTGCGACGAAGGTCTCCCGATCGACCTCGAAGACGGGGTTGCTGGCCATCTGCTCTGCCACCGTCGAGGCATTGCCCACCGTGGCAGTGGCGCTGCAGAAGGATCCGAATCCGTGCGTCGGGTACACCTGCGCGGATGAACTCACCTCCCCCGCGATGCGTCGCATCGACTCCCACTGGGCCCGCGCCAGCGGCTCGGTCATCTCGGGGCCGAGGAGGTCGGGACGCCCGACGCTGCCGAAGAGCAGGGAACCCCCGGTGAACAGGGCCTCGTCATGACCGTCCCGGTGGAGGGCGAAGCTCACATGGTTCGGTGTGTGCCCGGGCGTATGGAGCACCCGCACCATCCCGGCTCCCGATTCGAGCTCATCACCGTCGACGACCTGCCGCGCGGGGAACGCGATGGGCATGCCGTCCGGGACGACGTACTCGGCATCCACGACCTTGGCGAGTTCACGACCTCCACTGACGTAGTCATTGTGGAAGTGGGTCTCGAGGACGTGAGTGGCCGTCCAGCCCCGGTCGGCAAGGACCTCCTGCACCCGATCGATGTCGCGCTGGGGGTCGATCACGATGGCGGTACCGCCCCGCCCCACGACGTAGCTGCGATCACCGAGGTTGGGTGTGTCGATGGACACGACGTCGAGGGATTCCATGCGAGGACCTTCCATGACTAGATGACGGAACCGGGGAGTCCGGCACTGCTCTGCACCGCACCGCCGGCCTGCTGCCACGCCTGCATGCCTCCCGAGAGGTTGCAGGCATCGAATCCCGCTTGGCGGAGAGCATCCGCGGCGAGGTCGGAGCGGCGGCCGGAACGGCAGATGACCACGACGGTCCGTTCGCGATCGACCAGGCCCACAGCGGCCGCCAGGTCACCGAGCGGAACGTGAACAGCCCCAGGGGCATGCCCGGCCATCCACTCGTCCTGCTCCCGGACGTCGAGAAGCTGGGCGCCACTCTCCAGCAGCGCGAATGCCTCGGCGGGGGTGACCTGCGGAACACCCCCAGGACCAGAGCTCGGCATGCGGGTACTCCCTTCGGACACTCATCGATGGCGGGGAACGTCGTGCGTCCGCATGACTATACCCCCCGGGGTATAGTCATGCAAGCCGACCCCCGCGGACCGCGCGCCGGACGCCCTCTCGCGAGAGCGCTGGCCCGTCACGCTCGTGCCCTAGGCTGCCGGCATGAGCATTCGCGCTGCAGTCGTCACCCTGGCCGCCACCGCCCTGCTGGGCGTCACCGCGACTCCTGCTCTCGCCGCCGACACCGCCGAGGCGCGGATGATGACGGAGAAGGACGTCCCCGCGTCGTTCGGGACCCCGACGAGCCGCGACTTCGACGAGAAGATCATCGGCAAGCGGATCGGCATCTGCGACAACGCCTCGGGGCAGACGCTCGTCAGCGTGACGGCGCCGCCGAAGCAGTACCTCGTCGACATCGAGACGAAGAACAAGCGCACCTACACCGACGTGATGGAGCGCGTGTACAGGTTCGAGTCTGCACAGGCCGCCCAAGACGCCTACGCCCAGCTGTCCGGCCAGGCCAGCACCTGCAACGGCACCACGACCCTCAAGCAGGGTGGGCCCAACCTCAAGCAGACGGTCACGACCGGCTCGTACCCCGGCGGCCAGTACCAGGACTTCTGGGTCGACGTGGCCGGCACCTGGACGGGCGGCGGCCTGAAGAAGCCCTCGACGACCGTGGTTCGGGCGATCTACGTGCAGGCGGGCGACGCGATCATCGAGACCGTGGCCTACATCAACGGCCGCGGTTCCCTCACCGCGACCCAGCAGTCCGACCTCGCCGACCTGGCTGAGGTTCTGGCCGGCCGCTGGGTCTCCTGATCACCGGCGACCACGTGACCTCCTTCGACGAGGCCACGGAGCTCACGCCACTCTCCGGGAACTCGGGAGGACGCACGTTCGGGTGGTCGGTGCCCGACACCTGGCAGCAGGGCCGCGGGGCCTGGGGCGGACTGCCCATCGGTGCGATGGTGCGCGCCGTGACGCTGACCGAGCCCGACACCACCCGCACCGTCCGCACGGTGAGCCTGCAGCTGGTCGCACCCGCCCTCGTCGGCACGCACGTCGTGCAGGTGACGCCCACGCGTATCGGATCCGGGGTGTCGACGTGGTTCGTGCGTGTCGCGGATGAGACCGATGGCACGGTCGCGGTCGGCAGCATCATCACGGCCGCTCCCCGGGCCTCCTCCGTCGATCGGGACGAGCGCACGTGGAGCGCCGTGACGTCGCGCACCGCACCCGACTGGCGGGACATCCCGATCGCGCAGACGCCCCCACCGTTCCCGCGCTTCACGCAGCATCTGGACTTCCGGGTGGTGGCGGGGATCCCGCTCTCCGGCGCCCGACCCGAGACGACGGGGTGGATCGACTATCGCGTCCCGACGGCACGCACCGATGCGTCGGTGATCGCACTCGTCGATGCCTGGTACACGGTGACGATCGTGGCCATGAGCGAGTTGCTGCCCATATCGACCGTGAACTTCACGGCGTCCCTTCTCGCGGATCCGTCGACTCTCGATCCTGCTGAGCCGCTGCTCCACCACGGACTCATCAGTGCCGCGCATGGAGGCTTCGCAAGTGAGCAGCGCCGGCTGTGGTCCACCGACGGTCGACTCGTGGTCGACAACCTCCAGACCCTCGTCGTGGGCTAGGAGGCCGACGATCAGGTGACAGGCCGGTGAACTCCTGGAAGCACGGTTGAACCGGGAGAATTCCTCAGCAACCATTGAGGGATTCAACCTCGTGATCCTGGAGTCCCCATGACGAGCACGTTCCACCATGACGACATTCCTGAGATGGATCAGTTGACCCTTCGGTCATCCTCCATGCTGCTGCAGAGGGATTTCGAAGGGACCTTCGGCGCAGAGACCATCGAGCGCTTCCTGCTGACGTCCTACGCGGAATTCGCCCCACGCCTCTCGAACCAGACCTACCTGGCCCTGTTCGCCGAGAGGTTCGCACGCGAGCGCCTGCGTGCTCTCGCCAGAGTCGAGGGTCGGAGCGACGACACGCGACCCGTCGTGCTGTTCCTCTGCACCCACAACGCCGGCCGCTCGCAGATGGCCCTCGGCTTCTTCCGCGACATGGCCGGTGACGCTGCCATCGGCTGGTCCGGCGGGTCCGAGCCCGGCAGCCAGGTCAACCCCGCTGCCGTCGCCGCGATGGCTGAGGTGGGAATCGACATCTCCGGCGAGTTTCCCAAGCCCTGGACGGACGAGATCGTCCGCGCGGCGGACGTCGTGGTCACCATGGGCTGTGGGGATGCCTGCCCGGTGTTCCCCGGCAAGCGCTACGTCGATTGGGAACTGACGGATCCCGCCGGCCTGTCGGTGGATGACGTTCGGCCGATCCGCGAGGAGATCCGGGGTCGCGTGGCGGCGCTTCTCGGGGAGCTCTCGGTCCCTCTGGCCTGAACCGACCCGGGCCTGCGCGCTCAGTCCGCCCGACGGTCGAGCAGGCGACGCGCCGCCGTCGTCGGGGTGATCTCGCCGGAACGGATCAGCACCTCCAGCCGCTCGGCCTCCTGGCGCACGTCCGGCTGGGCACGGAAGTCCTCGACCAATCGATCCTCGACGGTGGCCCACATCCACTCGACCTGCTGCCGCGCACGTCGATCGGCCAGCAGACCTGTGCGCTCGAGCACCGCCTGATGCTGCTCGACCTGCGACCACACCTCCTCGATGCCCGTGTCGTTCAGGGCACTGCAGGTGAGAACCGGGGGAACCCAGGGGGCCCCGGCCGGCCGCAGCAGCGACAGAGCCTTGGCCAACTCGCGAGCGGCCGCCTTCGCCTCGACCTCGTGCGACCCGTCGGCCTTGTTGACCGCGAGGACGTCAGCCAGCTCGAGGACACCCTTCTTGATGCCCTGCAGCGCATCGCCCGTGCGTGCCAGCATGAGGACGAGGAAGCAGTCGGTCATGTTGGCCACCGTCGTCTCCGACTGGCCCACGCCGACCGTCTCGACCAGGACGACGTCGTAGCCCGCTGCCTCCACGATGACCATCGCCTCACGGGTCGCCGCTGCGACTCCCCCGAGGGTGCCGGCCGTGGGAGAGGGTCGGATGAACGCTCGGTCGTCGATGGCGAGACGGGCCATGCGCGTCTTGTCACCGAGAATGCTGCCGCCGGTGCGGGTCGACGAGGGATCGACCGCCAGCACCGCAACCCGGTGCCCTGAGCCCGTGAGGTGCGTGCCCAGCGCATCGATGAAGGTCGACTTGCCGACGCCGGGCACGCCGGTGATCCCGACGCGGATGCTGCGGCCCGCGTGCGGCAGGAGGCGGATCAGCAGCTCCTGCGCGAGCTCCTGGTGCTCCGGCAGGCGCGACTCGACCAGGGTGATCGCGCGCCCGAGAGCCGTGCGATCCCCCGCGAGCACCCCGCGCTCGTACGCGTCGAGGTCGATGGGGGTGGCCACGCCCTCAGCCCAGACGTGCGTCGAGCTGATCGATGAGGTCGATCGCGGCATCCGCGACGACCGTGCCGGGCGGGAAGATCGCCGACGCCCCTGCGGCACGCAGCTCGTCGAAGTCCTGGGGCGGGATGACGCCGCCCACGACGATCATGATGTCGTCACGTCCGAGCGCCGCGAGCTCATCACGCAGCGCCGGCACCAGGGTGAGGTGGCCTGCAGCGAGAGAGGAGGCGCCCACGATGTGGACATCGGCCTCGACCGCCTGGAGCGCGACCTCGCGGGGGGTCTGGAACAGCGGACCCACGTCGACATCGAATCCCAGATCGGCGAAGGCCGTCGCGATCACCTTCTGGCCACGGTCATGGCCGTCCTGGCCCATCTTGGCGACCATGATGCGTGGTCGCCTCCCGTGACGGGACTCGAAGGAGGCCGCACGCTCGCGCACGCGCTCGACATTCGGGGAGTCCCCTGCCTCGCTTCGGTACACGCCATGGATCGTACGGATCGTCGCGGTGTGACGACCGAACACCGCCTCCAGCGCGTCGCTGATCTCGCCGACGGTCGCACCGGCGCGTGCGGCGTTGACCGCGAGCGTGAGGAAGTTGTGCTCGAGGCCTGCTGGTCGCGTGCCGTCGACTGAAGCCCGGGCCGCGGCCGTGAGGGCCGTCAGAGCTGCCTGGCAGGCGGCCTCGTCTCGCTCCGCGCGCAGTCGTGCGAGCTTGGCCAGCTGCTCTGCCCGGACGGCCGAGTTGTCGACCTTCAGGACATCGATCTGCTCCTGCTCCTGCGGGCGGAACAGGTTGACGCCGATCACCGGCTGCCGGCCCGTGTCGATGCGCGCCTGCGTGCGGGCCGCCGCCTCCTCGATGCGCATCTTCGGAATGCCCGCCTCGATGGCCGCGGTCATGCCGCCCGCCTCCTCGACCTCCTGGATATGGGCCCAGGCCCGCTCCGCGAGGTCGGCGGTCAGTCGCTCGATGTAGTACGAGCCACCCCACGGATCGATCACGCGCGTGGTGCCCGACTCCTGCTGAAGGAGCAACTGGGTGTTGCGGGCGATACGCGCGCTGAAGTCGGTGGGCAGTGCCAGGGCCTCATCCAGGGCGTTCGTGTGCAGGGACTGCGTGTGGCCCTGCGTGGCGGCCATGGCCTCCACGCACGTGCGCACCACGTTGTTGTAGACGTCCTGTGCCGTCAACGACCACCCCGACGTCTGGCAGTGCGTGCGCAGGGAGAGCGACTTCGGGTTCTTCGGTTCGAACTGCTGCACGAGCTTGGACCACAGCAGCCGTGCGGCGCGCATCTTCGCGACCTCCATCGCGAAGTTCATGCCGATCGCCCAGAAGAACGACAGTCGCGGCGCGAACGCGTCCACGTCGAGACCCGCCGCCTGCCCCGCACGGATGTACTCGATGCCGTCCGCGAGCGTGTAAGCGAGCTCGAGATCAGCGGTCGCTCCGGCCTCCTGCATGTGATAGCCGGAGATCGAGATCGAGTTGAACTTCGGCATCTCGACGGACGTGTACGCGAAGATGTCGGAGATGATCCGCATCGACGGTTCCGGCGGGTAGATGTAGGTGTTGCGGACCATGAACTCCTTGAGGATGTCGTTCTGGATGGTCCCGGTCAGCTGGTCATGGGCGACCCCCTGCTCCTCCGCCGCCACGATGAAGAGCGCAAGGACCGGAAGCACGGCCCCGTTCATCGTCATCGAGACGCTCATGCGATCCAGCGGGATCCCCTCGAACAACTGACGCATGTCGAGGATGGAGTCGATGGCCACACCCGCCATGCCCACATCGCCGGTCACGCGAGGATGGTCGGAGTCGTAGCCGCGGTGCGTGGCCAGGTCGAAGGCGACCGACAGGCCCTTCTGCCCAGCAGCGAGATTCCGACGGTAGAAGGCGTTGGACTCCTCCGCCGTCGAGAACCCCGCGTACTGGCGGATCGTCCACGGCTGGTTGACGTACATCGTGGAGTACGGACCGCGCAGGAAGGGGGCGATGCCGGGGTAGGTCCCGAGGAAGTCCAGCTGGTCGACATCACTCTCGTCGAAGTGGATCGGGACGTCGATCCCCTCCGGGGTGGACCAGACCAGCTCCTCCGGTGCGTGCCCCGTCTCGTCTCGGACCGCGTCGACCCACGCCTCGCGACTGCGCGGCGAGGGGAGGTCGCCCAGATCCACCGTCGACAGGTCGGGCACGGTCGGCTGGCCGGTCATCGCTTCACCCCCAGGGCATCGAGCGCGCGCGAGAGGACGTCCAGGACATCGGATCCCAGGCCCACCTCCTCATCGACGCCCGGGACATCCGCCCCGCGACCGGCGAGATACACGCGCTGCGCTCCAGCGGACCGCAGCCGCGCCACCGCGTCGGCACCCTTCTCGGCGTACACCGCATCGGAGGAGCACAGACACACGACGCCCGCGCCGTCGAACGCCTCCACCGCCCCGGTGACCGTGCGGATCCCTGCCGCCTCGAACAGGTTCTTGGCGAAGGTGACGCGAGCGGTGCTCTGCGCAGGCGTCCCGAGAGTGGCGAGGAAGACCACCGGACGATCGCCGCTGGCCGCCTGCGCGTCGGCGCGAGCCCGCTGCGCCTCGAACTCCTCCGAGAGGCGGTGCGGCGCCACCGGCGTGAACCGGGAACTCTTCGCCCGGGGAGAAGGCAGGGGCGCCGGCGGCTTCTCGTCGATGTCCGGGAACTCGCTGACGCCGGTGATGGGACGCCGACGCAAGGCCACCGCCTGCTGCCGCGCCACCCGTGCCTGCTCGGCGGCGGCCTGCAGGGCTCCGCTCTCGAGGTCCGCGACGACACCCCCCGACGCCTCGATCTGCTGCACGATCGACCACGCGTGCACGGCGAGGTCATCGGTGAGCGACTCCACGAACCATGAACCGCCCGCCATGTCCACGACGCGGGTGAGGTGCGACTCCATCTGCAGGATGGTCTGGGTGTTGCGGGCGACCCGACGTCCGAGGGAACTGCCACCCTCCTCGAGCAGCACGTCGTGCGGCAGGACCGTGACGGCGTCAGCACCGCCGACGCCTGCCGCGAAGCACGCCACTGTGGATCGCAGCGCGTTGACCCAGATGTCGTACCGGGTCAGCATCGCGCGGGAGGTCTCCGCGTGCATCACCATGACCTGGTCAGCCTCGACCGCGCCGGCCACCTCCAGCACGCGCGCCCACAGGCGCCGGGCGGCACGCAGCTTCGCGATCGTGAGGAACTGGTCATCGGTGGCGGCGAACCGGAACTCGACGGCCCTCGCTGCGGTCTCGAGCGGAATCCCGTGCTCGGCCAGGGCCCGCAGGATCCACACTCCCGAGGCCACTCCCCAGGCGAGCTCCTGAGCCTCGGTCGCTCCCGCCTCATGCCACACCGTCGCATCGACGAGCACCGGTCGGACCTGCGGAGAGGACACGCTCGCCTCACGCACCACGTTCGCGACGTCGGCGACCGTGCGCGCGAGATCGAACGAGCCGCCATCGCGCGCCCACGCCCCCAGCGGGTCCAGTCCGAGGCATCCGCGGCGATCGTGCGCCGGAGTGCCAACCGCGTCCCAGCGCGCGAGCAGATGATGAGCGGCTCGCACCTGGGCTGCAGGTCCGTCCACGTCGAGACTCACCGGGGCGAGCTCCAGCAGGACGCCATCGAGAGCGCGATCCACCAGCTCGGGAATGTCGCCCTCGGCCGACGACTCGAGGGTCACGAGCAGGCCGGTCGTGCCGGACTCGAGCTCCACGACACCGGAGGAGCCGGCCGCCGTCGGCCACACGCGCTGCCGCACCTCCCAGGGGCCGGGAGCCGCATGGGTCGAGCGCACGAACGGTGCCTGACCCGGCGCGGGCAGGGTCCTCGGCGCATCCGCGGACGTGTAGAGCGGCTGGAGCTCGATGCCGTCGTCCGTGCGCGAGACGAGCCGCGCCGAGTAGGCGCGCTGGAGGTCCTCCTCGCTCGCTCCCGGGGTGCCCTTCAGCAGCACGCGACCCACTTCGGCGAGCCACTGGTCTCGCGTGGGCGCAGGGAAGTCACCGGCCAGGGTGAGGGACTCGGTCACGAGGATCCTTCGCTCGGGATTACTTGGACATCCTATGAGTAGGGCGGGTGCGATCGTCCATCGAGGCGGACTCCTCCGGGCCCCCACCGGGACGCTTTCCGCCATTACAGTGCCGACGTGACCGGCGGCCGGGCGGAGGCGCGAAGCTCGCGCGGACGCACCTGGGCCGTCCTCGGACTCCTCCTCGCCGGTGCCCTCCTGCTCCTCCTGCGCCGCGGGGAGGCGCTCGCCACCCCCGTTCTCGGCCGCACCTCGACACGTCGAGGACGGCGCATCGAGGCGGCCATCGGGTAGGCGTCTATGGCCTTCGCGATCGTGACGGACGCGCGCATCTCGAGTCCGGAGCCAGCGTTGTCGCCGTCGGCCTGGAGCTCGTTCGCGTCGTGCGTCGAGGCAGGTGACCGCGGGTGCGAGGTGGCGATCGCGCCCGAGGGATGGCGCGTCACTGCCCCCTGACGATCATGGCGGGATACTGCGCGCGTGACGGATTCCGCGCATCACGACACGAGCGTGATCGTCCTCGCCGGAGGGACGGGCCGACGTCTGGGCGGCGTCGACAAGGCGACCGTCGTGATCGAGGGGCAGACCCTCCTCGCGCATGTGCTGACCGCGCTGCCGGAGGAGCTGCCGGTGCTCGTGGCCGGGGAGCCGCGTCCCACACCACGCCCCGTGGTCTTCAGCCAGGAGGACCCGCCCCGAGGAGGGCCTGTTGCGGGCATCCATGCCGTGCTTCCGTCGATCACCTCCGACATCGTCGGCGTGATCGCGGTCGACATGCCCCGTGCGGTGCCCGTGCTGCGGGAGATGCTGGCCGCCCTCGCCGCCGACACCCGCGCCGATGTCGCCCTGCCGGTCACCGCCGACGGCCATCGTCAGCCGCTGTGCTCGGCCTGGCGAGCGGATGCCCTGCGCAGGGCCCTTCGCCAGCTCGACACGGTCGATGGCGCAGCCATGCGCACCCTGCTCACCTCGGCACACGCGCATGAGGTGCCCCTGACGCCCGCACAGGAGGCACTCCTCGACGACATCGACTCACCCCGGGACCTCGATCGGATCCGGTCGCGCATCGCGGCCGAGAGCAGCCGCGCCGACGGATCCGGGTCGGGCCGTGGCACGTAGGCTGGCGACGCGTCCGCAGGGAGCCGACGCGGAAGGGTGCGAGATGGACACCTGGGTCGAGGCCGTGCGGGTCGAGCTGGACCTGGACACCCCCGTCGACGTGCCCGCGATCCTCGACGTCGCCAAGGTGGCAGCTCACACCGTCGAGCGCCCCGCGGCTCCCATCACCACCTACCTGCTCGGCGTCGCGGTCGGCCGCGGCATGGATGCCAGGGAGGCCGCCCGGCGGATCGACTCCCTCGCGACCGACTGGGCCCAGGCGCCCGGCGCCTGACCCACGACACCACGATGCGTCTCCTCCTGACGGCAGCCCTCGTCGGCGCCCTGGGTCTCAGCGCCTGCTCGACGGGGGATCCCGAGGCCGCTGCGTCCGATCCGACCGCGACCTCCTCGTCATCCCCGTCATCCCCGTCATCGTCTTCGTCTTCGTCCGAGCCGACGGCCGCATCCACGGCCACGCCGACGACGAGCACGCCGACTCCCCTGCCGGCCACCATCACGGGCCTGCACGTGGCCGGGGTGCAGGACGGCGCCTGGCCCGATGCCAATGTGCCGTTCGGCTCCCTGCGCCTCTGGGACTCCGGGACGGGCTGGGGACAGATCGAGACGACGCGCGGAAGATACGACTGGGCGCAGCTGGACGAGGCCCTCGCGACGGCGGAGGCGAACGGCATGACCGACGTCCTGCTGGTGCTCGGCACGACACCCGCCTGGAACGCCACGCGCATCACGGCGAGCGACTACCCCGCGCCCGGAGCCGCATCGGCCCCACGGGATCTCGATGCCTGGGACGCCTACGTCGAGGCCGTGGCCACGCGCTACGTCGGACGCATCAGCGCCTACCAGATCTGGAACGAGGCGAGCCTGTCGATGTTCTGGGACGGCACGCCGGCGCAGATGGCGGAGCTCACCGAACGCGCCCACCGGATCATCACACGCATCGACCCGGCGGCCACGATCGTCGCCGCCAGCACCACCGTGCGCCTCTCCGGAGCCTTCGATCGCTTCTTCCCCCGCTACCTTGCGGCCCTGGCCGAACGCGGCTGGCCCATCGACGCCTTCTCCGCCCACCTGTATCCCGCAAGCCGTGATGACACCGACGCCCGGGCCGCCTTCATCGCGCAGGTCACGGACGCCCTGGATGCCGCGGGAGCGCCCGATCTGCCCATCTGGGACACGGAGCTCAACTACGGACTCGCCGGTCCGGGTGCCGACAACCCACGCCAGACGATCCGGGGATCCCGTGCCCGGGACTGGGTCGTGCAGACGACGATGGACTCGCTCGCCCTCGGCATCAGCCGCACCTACTGGTACATCTGGACACCCGAGCCCTATCCCCTGCTTGGCATGCAGCTCACCGACGACTCCGGTGCGGTCGCCGGCCTGCGCATCGTCGACCAGTGGCTGGTCGGCGGCGAGCTCGGGTCCTGCACACCGTCGTCGGGCGTCACGATCTGCGATGTGACGAAGAACGACGTGTCGTCCCTCATCGCATGGTCGGATACGGGCCCGACCTCCCTCACTCCACCGATGGGATTCACCGAGGTGTGCGACACCGCGAACTCCTGCACGGCCATCAACGGTGCGATCACCATCGACGACACTCCCGTAAGGCTGCTGCCATGAGGAACGCCGCACAGATGACGTCTCGGGCGGCGGTGGCCGTCGGTATCGCCATGGCGGCCCTGGTGCTGGGCCTCCCCGCTCCCGCCTCCGGGGCACCGGCACCCGTCGCCCGTGGCGACTGGTCGATGGTGCCCCAGTCGAAGGACACCGACGGCGACGGCATGATCGACGGCGACGGAGGCGTTCCCGTCTCCGGCGCGCTGAGCCGGCAGCCCGCTGCGCGATACAAGGGAGCCGGCAACCGCATCGCCCAGCCAGCTGAGCGCCTCATCGACGGAGTGCTCTCGTGGTACCTGAATCCCCGGGGCTATCCCGTCGAGCTTGATGCCTGCGCCTCGACCGGACAGTCCTTCCGGTGGCGCATCGCCGGCGAGGGAGCGCGCACCACGCCGTGGCGTCCGCTGAACGCACGAACCTGCCGCCAGGAGGTGACCCTGCCCGAGTCGCGCCACGCGCTCACGCTCGAGGTTCGCTCGTCCGGTTCGGTCGCGCGCACGCGGATGAGCGCTGACGTGCGCAACATCCTCATCGTCGCGCTCGGTGACTCGTACGCCTCCGGCGAGGGCAATCCGCGCAATGTCGAGGCCTGGCTGAGGGAGGGTGCGCCCTTCTCCCCCTACTGGGACGACGATCCGTGCAACCGCAGCGTCCTGGGCGCTCCGTCACGCGCCGCACTGACGCTCGAGGAGTCCTCGCCTCGCACATCCGTCACCCTCGTCAACGTCACCTGCTCAGGCGCCACGATCGCTCGCGGGATCCTCGGCCCCCAGTCCGCCGCCGGTCAGGCGACCTCGCAGATCGAGCAGGCGGCCCAGGTGATCCAGGGTCATGCGGCCGACCTCGTGCTCCTCACCATCGGAGGCAACGACGTCGGCTTCACCTCGATCCTCCAGGCCTGCGCCCTGTCGAACAACTGCCCCCTGACCCGGCCGCCCGCCGGGGTGCTTCAGCCCTACCCCACCGTGCAGGCGGGCGTGCAGGCCCGGACCGGGCAACTGCCCGCGGACTTCGATCGGATCGCGGCCTGTCTCGGCGGTGCGGCCTGCACCCTGAGAGACGGACGCGTCGTCCCGTCCCTGCCCCTGGCTCCCGGAGCGCGGGTTCTGCCGACCATGTATCCCGACATCACGCGCGGGGCCGACGGCCAGCCGTGCCAGTACCTCACGCTCACACCCTCGGACTTCGCCTGGGCACGCGACACCGTGCTCCTGCCGCAGCCCCCGCGTCCCTATCCCTACGTCACCGTCAGCGGCACAACTGTCCCGCTCCCGATGGATGCCGGATCCCTCAACCAGGTGATCGCCACACTCGGTCGCCTTCCCGGCTGGCAGCCGGTGTCCGGGACGTGGACCGCCTCGGGCGAGAGTGCCGAAGGCCACGGCGTCTGCGCGGGCAACGCCGCCTGGGTCTACGGCCTCACCACGCTCGCCGGATTCAGCAGTGCGTCCTTCCATCCCAACCCGGCCGGCCAGGTCGCCATGGCCCGGGCCATCTCCCGAGCAGCCGCAGCCCGGTGATACTGTTCTCTCCTCGCGCCGCTAGCTCAACTGGCAGAGCAGCTGACTCTTAATCAGCGGGTTGTAGGTTCAAGTCCTACGCGGCGTACGCATCGAGACCGCCCTCCGGGGCGGTCTCCTTCATTCTCCGGCCCGACGCGCTTCCCGGTCGCCCTCGGTCGTGTCACCGTCCACCCGGGGCGCCGCGCTCGGCAGGTGCCAGTCACGCTGGATCGCGATCATCCGGATCCCGAAGATGAGAGCGACGGACGTCCAGACCGAGACACGGGTGTCGACTCCGTTGACCTCCAGGAGAGCGAACCAGGCACCTCCGGCGATCCCTGCGACGGCATAGATCTGGCCCACCAGGACCACAGGCTTGCGGCCGGTCAGCAGGTCGCGGATCACACCACCCCCGACGCCCGTAAGCACGCCGAGCATGACGGCGAGGAAGGGCGCGAGGTCGGCCTGGAGCCCAAGCTGCGTGCCGAGGACGACGAAGGCACTCAGGCCGGCGGCATCCGCGACGAGGATCGGGACCGAGGCATCGAGGTGGGCTCGCGGCCAGATCCGCAGGGCGGCCAGCATCACCACCGCCGTGCCGATCGCGACCAGCACGGGCCACGAGCGCTCGAGCCAGCCGACCGGGAGCTCGCCGAGAAGGAGGTCACGCAGGGTCCCTCCGCCGATGGCGACGGCGAGCGCCAGCACCACGGCACCGAGCCAGTCCATGCGGGCCCGCGCCGCAGCCATGACCCCGGAGACCGCGAACCCGATGGTGCCGATCACCTCGAGAAGGAGGAAGGGGGCACTCGAGGTGGCGACCTCCTGCATCAACGCAATCATGGACCCGCCTCCCCGCTCCTCCCGCGAGGCTAGTCGCATCCCGGGTGCGCCGTCGCGTTCAGCAACCTAGCCTGCTGACATGCGCATCGTCCGGAACGCCGTCGCCACGATCTTCGCCCTGACGCTCATCGGCGTGACCCTGGCACCCACCGCGAATGCCGCACCCGATCCCACGATCCCCGGCGCGATCGCGCGCACGCAGACCGGTGGTGATCTGCGGGCAGGGAAGGCAATCTCATCCACCGCGGACTACACCCGGCACCGGTTCAGCTACCGGAGCAACGACCTGACGATCACGGGCATCATGAACCGGCCCCGGGGATCAGGCCCCTTCCCAGTCGTGGTCCTCGCGCACGGCTACATCGACCCCGACGTGTACTGGAGCGGACAGGGCTTTCGGCGTGAGCAGGACTGGCTCGCACGCCAGGGCTATGTCGTCCTGCACGTCGACTACCGCAACCACGCCGGATCCGATGACGATCCTGATGCCGACCTCAACATGCGCATCGGCTACGCCGAGGACGTCATCAATGCCGGGCTCGCGGTGAAGAGCTCCACCATCTCGTACCTCGACAGTGACCGGATCGCGGTGCTCGGCCGATCGATGGGCGGAGGGGTCGTCTACCAGGCCCTGGCGATCGCCCCCGGTGTCTTCGACGCCGCCGTCACCTACGCCTCCGTGAGCTCCGACCCGGTCGACAACTTCAATCGATGGCAGCGGCAGCGCTATGAGATCGGGAATCGGATCCTGAAGGCCTACGGTGAACCGAGGAAGAACCCCGAACTCTGGTCGCGCATGTCGTCTCGCAAGTACTTCGACCGGATCACCGAGCCGGTCCTGTCCTTCCACGGCACCAACGACCGCACGTGCGACATCGAGTGGGCACGCGAGACGCAGCAGGCACTCAAGGAGGCAGGCGTCGATGCGCGGCTGGTCGAGTACCCGGGGGCCGATCACTACTTCTACGGCCCGTGGAACGACTCCATCCGGCAGGTCGGTTCCTTCCTGAAGAAGCACCTCGCCTGATGAAGCACCTCGCCTGACGAACCGGCAGGACGGATCAGCCTCCGGCAACCGCCGGGATGATCGAGACGTTCGAGCCATCCGGGGTGGGCGTCGCCAGGTCCTCGAGGAAGCGCACGTCGTCATCGTTCACGTAGACGTTCACGAAGCGACGGAGTCGGC
Source organism: uncultured Bifidobacteriaceae bacterium (assembly GCA_964597445.1). GTDB lineage: Bacteria > Actinomycetota > Actinomycetes > S36-B12 > S36-B12 > UBA10649. Next base: position 19,235 of record CAZQXO010000024.1, read on the forward strand.
CGTCGTCATCGAGAACCCGCGCACCGATGCCCGGGTACTGGGCATCGAGGTCGGCGATGGCATCGGCGAGGGTGGCACCGGACACCATGACCTCGGCGCTGCCGCCGGTGTACGTGCGCAGGATGGTCGGGACCTTGACGGCGATGCTCATGCGTTCTCTCCTGTGTAGTGCGACTCGAAGTCATCGTAGGACGGGCTGATGGTGAACGTGGGCGTCGAGGTCGGTGCCACGGCGTCGAGGGTCTTGAGACCGTCACCCGTGTTGAGCAGGACGACCTCCGCAGCAGGATCGATCAGACCCTCGGCGAGCAGCTTCCGGTACGTCGCGACCACGACCCCGCCCGCAGTCTCGGCGAAGATGCCCTCGGTCCGCGCCAGCAGCTCGATGCCCTCGACCACCTCAGCATCGGTGACGTCGGCGATCGCGCCTCCCGTACGGCGCACGGCATCGAGCGCGTACGGGCCGTCGGCCGGGTTGCCGATGGCGAGGGACTTGGCAATGGTGTCGGGCTTGACCGGGCGGATGATGTCGAGGCCATCACGGAAGGCAGCCGACACCGGCGAGCAGCCGGTCGCCTGCGCCCCGAACACCTGATACGGCCGATCGTCCACGAGCCCCAGACCGATCAGCTCCCGGAAGGCCTTGTCGACCTTGGTGAGGAGGGATCCGGACGCGACCGGCGAGACGTAGGCGTCGGGAAGACGCCAGCCCAGCTGCTCGGCGATCTCGTACCCGACGGTCTTGCTTCCCTCGGCGTAGTACGGGCGGAGGTTGACATTGACGAAGCCCCAATGCCGGTTCGCCGCGATCTCCGAGCAGAGACGATTGACATCGTCGTAGTTGCCGTTGATCGCCACGAGCGTTCCGCCGTACACGGCCGTGGTGACGATCTTGCCGGCCTCGAGATTGGAGGGCACGAAGACGACCGACTTCAGTCCCGCCCGGGCGGCTGCCGCCGCGACAGCGTTGGCGAGGTTGCCCGTCGAGGCGCACGCGATGGTGTCGTAGCCCAGGCGTCGGGCGTTCTCGAGGGCCACTGCGACAACGCGGTCCTTGAACGAGTGCGTGGGGTTGCCGGAGTCGTCCTTCACCCACACCGCACGCGCGCCGAGGGCAGCGGCGAGGTTGTCGGCTCGAACCAGCTTCGTGAAGCCCGGCTGGAGCCCGGGTCGACCCGCGGCTCCCGGCACGACGGGGAGCAGCGCCTCGTAGCGCCACATCGAGGGAGGGCCGGCCTCGATCTGCTCGCGGGTGACGATCGCCGGGTGGTAGGCCACCTCGAGGGGGCCGAAGCACTCCAGGCAGGCATAGCTCGCGTCGAGGGGATACTCGGCGCCGCATTCCCGGCACTTCAGCGCGGAGGCGGCCCCGAGGCCGGCGGCATCGATCGAGGTGGTGGGTGCGGCAGCAGTCATGACGAGGCCTTCCTTCTCATCTGCCCTGATGTCAGGTCGGATTTGGCACCGGTGGTCGAGTGGCCTCGCGAACGAGTGTGGTCGACGTGGTTGCCGGGGCTTCAACGGGCCGTGTCCCTCTGCCCCTCTGGATGAGGTATTCAGTTGTGTCGACATCAAAGCACACGCCCCCGCCCCGGAGCCCATCCGGGTCTGGGATACAGGTCGGGGCTACAGGTACAGGCCGGTGCCGTCGTTGCTGTGCCGGGAGGCGGCCACGGCGTGCACGTCCCGCTCACGCAGGAGGACGTAGTGGACGCCCTGGATCTCCACGAGGCCGCGCTCCTCCGGCTCGAACAGCACGCGATCACCGATCTCCACGCTGCGCACATGGGGCCCGATCGCGACGGTCTTGGCCCACGTGAGGCGACGGCCCACCTGAGCCGTGGCGGGGATGACGATGCCGCCGAGGCTCCGCCGCTCTCGGCCGTCATCCTCCTCGCGCACGAGCACCCGGTCGTGCAGGAGCTTGATCGGCACGGACCCGTCAGCGCTCGGGGAGACGTCCGGCATGTCGTCCGACATCACGACCCGACTATCGGCGACGACGGAAGGCGATGGCGAGGACGCCCACCGTGACGACGGCAGCGATCACGACGCGCTCGGGCCGGATGCCGCCGTACTCGTCTGTGAACACGCCGAGCACCGCACGTCCGCCACGCGCGAGGAGCGCCGCGGGCTCGGTCTGGCTTCGGAGCTCGCTGAGGGACGCGACCAGTTCCTCACGCGCCGCGACGACCTCCGCCTGGAGGTCGACGAGGGACGGATGGCCGGCCTGGTGCCCGGGAGTGGCGTCGCTCATGGGCCCTGAGCCTACGCGACACCGGGGGGACGGCGGCCAGTGGCAGACTCCCTCCATGCAGCTCTCCCCCGGCGACAAGGCTCCCGCGTTCTCCCTGACCGACGATCACGGTGCAGCCGTGAAGCTGTCCGACTTCCGTGGGCAGACGGTGATCCTCTACGCCTACCCGGCGGCCATGACCCCCGGCTGCACGAAGCAGGCCTGCGACTTCCGGGACAACCTCGCGGCGCTGCAGCGGGCCGGCTACGCGATCGTGGGGATCTCCCCGGACTCCCCGGAGAAGCTCGCCCAATTCCGCGAGCGCGATGGCCTCACGTTCCCGCTGCTCTCGGACCCGACCAAGGAGGTGCTCACGTCCTACGGCGCCTTCGGGGAGAAGAAGCTGTACGGCAAGGTCGTCACCGGGGTGATCCGCTCGACGTTCGTCATATCGCCGAAGGGCGTCATCGAGCACGCCCTCTACAACGTCAAGGCCACGGGCCACGTCGCCAAGCTCATGCGCGACCTCGGGGTTGATGCCTGACTCTTCGCAATCTCTGCGCTGCTTCATTGTCAGACATGCGCCGTACCGTCTCGCCATGCCGGGATATCACTACTCCGAGGCCGACATTGCCGAGGCGGTGCAGAACTCTCTGTCTGTGGCTGACGTGCTGGCGCGCGCTCGGCATCAAGCCTGCCGGCGGGTCACACTTCCACATCAGCAAGCGCATCACGACTCTAGGTCTCGACACCAGCCACGTCACCGGCCGAGGCCACAACAGGGGAAAGACCTTCGATGCCAAGCGACGCAAGCCCGAGCAGATCTTGATTGCGAGGCACGCCATCGGCACGAGGGAGAGACCGCACCTCTTGCGACGAGCAATGATCGAGTCTGGCGTGCCTCTCGTGTGCAAAGGATGCCGCACACGCAATGTCTGGCAAGGACGACCCCTTGTTCTCCACATCGATCACGTCAATGGAGCCTCTCTGGACTGCAGGCTTGAGAACCTGCAGTTCCTGTGTCCGAACTGTCACTCGCAAACACCAAGCTTCTGTCGCAAGGTGACCGCTCGGAGCATGGCACCGAACCCTGCCTAGGATGATGTCTGCGCGGAAGTGGTGGAATCGGTAGACACCCCGGTTTTAGGGGCCGGTGCTCTCGGGCGTGCGGGTTCGAGTCCCGCCTTCCGCACGTTCAGACAGCAAGCAGGTCGCGCAGCACCGGCACGAGGGCCCGCATGGCCTGCCCGCGGTGACTGATCGCATCCTTCTCCTCGGCCGACATCTCGGCCGTCGTCACGTCGTGACCGAGAGGAATGAAGATCGGGTCGTAGCCGAAGCCGTGGGATCCCCGCCGCTCGCGGATCAGGACCCCGTCGACAGACCCCTCCACCACGCGCTCGGTTCCCTCAGGCAGGGCGACCGCCGCCGCGCATTGGAAGGAGGCGGTGCGCCGGCGATCCGGCACATCGTTGATCTGGCCGAGGACGAGATCGAGGTTCGCGTCATCGTTGCCGTGACTCCCCGCCCACCGGGCGCTCAGCACTCCCGGCATCCCATTGAGGGCGTCGATGCAGAGGCCGCTGTCATCGGCGACGGCCGGAAGGCCCGTGGCCTGGGCGATCGCCCGCGCCTTCAGGAGGGCGTTGCCCGCGAACGTCGACTCCGTCTCCGCGACCTCGGGAGCGTCCGGGAAGGCCGCGAGGCTCACGATCTCGATCGGCAGGCCCTCACCGTCGAGGATGCGCTGCAGCTCATCGAGCTTCTTGGCGTTGCGGGTGGCGAGGACGACGCGGTGGCGCATCTCAGCTCCGCGCGGGGATGGGACGGGCGAGGGCCTGCGCCTGGAGCTCGGAGAGCGAGGAACACCCCTGCCCTGCCAGGGCGAGCAGCTGGTCGAGCAGAGCCCGATCGAAGGGCTCACCCTCGGCGGTGCCCTGCACCTCGATGAACCTGCCGTCGCCGGTCATCACGACGTTCATGTCGGTATCGGCGTTGACGTCGTCGTCGTAGTGCAGGTCGAGGCGGGGCTCCCCATCGACGATGCCCACGCTCACAGCGGCGACGGAACCCTTGAGGGGATCGACTCCGGCGCGCACGTGCCCCTGCTCGCGGGCCCAGGAGATCGAGTCGACGAGGGCGACATAGGCCCCGGTGATCGCGGCCGTGCGCGTTCCCCCATCGGCCTGCAGCACATCGCAGTCGATCAGGATGCTGTTCTCCCCGAGAGCCTCCATGTCGACGACGGCACGCAGGCTACGACCGATCAGGCGAGAGATCTCCTGCGTGCGCCCGCCCAGCTTACCCTTGACCGACTCACGCTGGTTGCGCGTGTTCGTCGCGCGCGGGAGCATCGCGTACTCGGCTGTGACCCAGCCCTTGCCCGAGCCCTTCAGCCACCGCGGCACCTCGGGCGAGAACGATGCCGTGCAGAGCACACGCGTGCGCCCGAACGACACGAGCGCGGATCCCTCCGCCTGCTCCAGCCACCCCCGCTCGAAGGTGACAGGACGGAGCTGGTCGGCGGCGCGGCCATCGGAGCGAGTCATGGCCGCTACCGTAGCGGCGGCTCGCGACGGCTACCGTGGCAGCCATGGGCCACGGCAGATCTCGCACCCCCGTCGTGCTGCTCGAGATCGCGAACCTCGCATCGGGGACCGGCAACGGCATCGTCATGGTCGTGCTCCCGTGGCTCGTCCTCGAACTGACCGGATCCGCGACGGCAGCGGGACTCGTCGCCGCCGTGTCGACCATTCCCGCACTCGTCGTGGTGCCGGCGATCGGGGCCGCCGTGGATCGCTTCGGGCGCAAGCCCGTGAGCGTGATCTCGGACCTCGCCTCCGCCGTCTCCGTGCTGGCCTTCCCCATCCTCGGCTGGCTCATCGGCCTGGACTTCGTCTGGGTCCTCATCCTCGCCGTGATCGGCGCCACCCTCGATCCCGCGGGCTACACCGCACGCAAGGCGCTCATCGTGGACGCAGCAGCCGCAGGGCGGGTCCGGCTCGACACCCTGAACGGAGTGCACGAGGCCCTGTTCGCTGTCGGGTGGACGATCGGCCCGCTCATCGGCGCCACCCTGATCGCAACGGTGGGTGCCGTGCCGGCATTCTGGATCCCTGGAGTCATGTTCGTCATCGCCGCCGCGTGCGTGGGCGCGATGCGCGTGAGCGATGCCGGCCGCGAGGCCGTGGAGCACGGGGCTGAGGACGTGGGCGGCTGGCGCGGGCTCACCCGCGGCTTCGTCGCGCTCAACGCCGATCACGCGCTCCGGGCGCTCACGCTGGCGATCATGGTGCTGGCCGGCGTCTACCTTCCGACCGAGGGCATCCTGCTCCCCGTCCACTTCGAGAGCCTCGATCAGCCGCAGGGGCTCGGGCTGGTCATCGCAGCCCTCGCCGGCGGATCCGTCCTCGGCGCCTTCGCATACGGGTGGCTGGCGGCACGCCTGACGTCGTACCGCATCATCCAGCTCGCGATGGTCGGCACGAGTGTCGCGATCGTGCCCATGGCGTTCCTGCCCCCGCTCCCGATCCTCATGGTCGCCGGCTTCCTCCTGGGCCTGGCCTGGGGCCCGATGCAGCCTCTGCTGAACACCCTCGTCCAGCAGCGCATCCCTGCGCAGGAGCAGGGGCGTGTCTTCGGGGTGCAGCTGACGACGTTCTACGTGTTCCCACCGGTCGCCATGCTCGTGACCGGTGCATCCGCCGAGCGCTGGGGCGTGAGCGCGGTCTACCTCGTCATCGCGGCCCTGCTCGTCGTCGTCGGCGTGGTGACGCTGTCTCTGCGATCCGTGCGGGCCATCAACCAGAGCCCACGGCCATCCGGGACCGACGGCTAGACGTCGACCACCATGTCCGGCACCGCGAGGGCGACCGGGCCGTCGAAGACCTCCCGCGCCTCGGCCAGCACCGCGGCGTCGTCGTTCCACGCCACCAGGTGGGTCAGGAGCAGGCTCGCCACACCAGCACGCCGGGCCATGGCGCCCGCGTCGGCGCCGCTCATATGCACGTCGGGCGAATGGCCGGTGCCGACGAAGGAGGCCTCGAACAGGGCGAGATCCGCGCCGCGGGAGATCTCGACGAGCCCGTCATGCGGGCCTGTGTCGCCGGAGTACACGAGAGTCCGACCCTCGGCCTCGATGCGGATCGAGTAGGCCTCGACCGGATGGACCGCGGGCGCCGAGGTCACCGCGAACGGACCGATCTGGGTCTCGCCGCCCAGCAGGCCGAAGGAGAACTCCTCGTCCAGTTCCCTCACATCAGCCATGCCGTACACGGCAGCGAGTCGGCCGCGGGCGTCCGACGGTCCCCAGATGGGGAGCCGCTTGCTCGTGCGGGTCGGAGCGTAGTGGCGCTGGACGTACAGCGACGCGGCGTCGACACAGTGGTCGACATGGCCATGACTGAGGATGACGGCGTCCAGAGCCCCCGGCCAGTCCAGCGCGACGTGGCGCTGCAGGGCTCCCAGGGCTCCGTTCCCGAGATCGAGAACGAGTCGATGCCCGTCATGCTCGACGAGGTAGCAGGAGGCCGGGGAGCTCGCATTCGGGTAGGAGCCGGCACACCCGATGACCGTGAGCCTCATGCGATGGTCTGCACTGCGCCGATCTCCGGCCCCAGGAATCGACGACCGAGGCGCTGGAAGTCGACCGGGTCCCCGGTGACGAGGAACTGGTGCACGGGATCCGGGAGTCCGGGGTCACGCAGGAGATCGTGGGCGACCAGCGTGCGGTAGACGTCCTTCGCCGTCTCCTCCGCACTCGAGACCAGCGTCACCTCCTCCCCCATCACGTAGGACAGCACGCCTGTCAGGAGCGGGTAGTGCGTGCAGCCGAGCACGAGAGTGTCGACATCAGCCTGCTTCATCGGAGCCAGGTACTCCTCCGCCGCGGCGATGAGCTCCGGCCCCGACGTGATGCCCGACTCGACGAACTCCACGAACCGGGGGCAGGCCGCGCTCGTGACCTCGATCTGCGGGGCGGCCATGAACGCATCGTCGTACGCGCCGGACGTGACCGTGGCAGTGGTGCCGATCACGCCGACGTGACCGGAGCGCGTCGCCGACACGGCCCTGCGCACAGCCGGGTGCACGACCTCCACCACAGGGACGTCGTATCTCTCCCGCGCATCGCGCACGGTGGCGGCACTGGCCGAGTTGCACGCGATCACGAGCAGCTTCACCCCGTCGGCGACGAGTCGATCCATGATCTCCAGGGAGAAGGACCGCACCTCCGCCAGCGGTCGAGGCCCGTAGGGGCCGCGCGCGGTGTCACCCACGTACCGGACGGGCTCATGTGGCAGCTGATCGAGCACGGCCCGCGCCACCGTGAGGCCGCCGACTCCCGAGTCGAAGATGCCGATCGCTGCGTCGTTCATCGCTTCCTCAGCGTAGGGGTCACGTCGCCGGCACCGCGACGGTCGGCAGGAACGTTCCGCCCGAGGAGGTCGGGAGGATCCAGATCGCGTCCGCCGCACTCACGCGGGTCGCGAGCCCGTCGAGCCACCGGACGTCCCGTCCGTTCACGTGGATGCACCAGTAGCGTCGCAGGCCGCTCTCGTCGAGGAGCAGCCCGGCGAAGCCCGGGTGGGCCGAGTCGATCGCGGCGAGGAGCTCGGCCACCGTCCCCGCCGACACCTGCACCTGCTCCTCGCCCCCGGTCGCCCCCCGCAGGAGCTCGGGGATCCGCACGCGCACCAGCATGGGACCAGCGTAGAGCGACCAGCCCCAGGGGGCTGTATGTCCGACTTTGACCTGTATTGCCCCCGCACAAAACGCGTCAGAGGCGCTTCAACTTGCGGGTTCCCCCAACCGCGAGGACAGTCCGGAACCATCGGCGGGATCCCCCGCCACCTATGGAGGGTCCCATGGACGTACTCGAACTCAGTTACGGGCAGTTCCAGACTGTCTACAACGTGCTGTCGTTCGCACTTGCATCGATGATCGCCACGACGGTGTTCCTGCTGGCGGCGAACACGCGGGTGCTGCCGCGCTACCGCCAGGCCGTCATCGTCTCAGCGATCGTGACGCTCATCGCGGCATACCACTACTGGCGCATCTTCAACTCCTTCGAGGATGCCTATGTCGCCGTCGGCGCGGGCGACCCGCTGGCCGACGGCCAGACCATCGCGGATCTGACCTACCGACTCGTCGGTGGGGAGGGCTTCAACGAGGGCTACCGCTACGTGGACTGGATCCTGACGGTTCCGCTGCTGCTGTTCGAAGCCATCGCCGTGCTCGCCCTCGCACCGCTGGTGCGCAAGAACCTCATGCTCAAGCTGATCCCCGCCGCCATCCTGATGATCGTGCTCGGCTACCCGGGCGAGATCACCGCGGACCTGACCGCCAAGGCGATCTGGGGCGCACTCAGCACGATTCCCTTCCTCTACATCCTGTACGTGCTGTTCGCCGAGCTCTCCAAGAGCATGCGCACGCAGCCGGAGCAGGTGCGGAAGGACCTCAACGGCCTGCGCTGGCTGCTCCTGGCCACGTGGGGCGTCTACCCGATCTCGTACCTCATGCCCATGCTGGGCATCGACGGGCCCGACGCCTTCGTCTGGCGCCAGGTCGGCTACTCGATCGCCGACGTGCTCGCCAAGTGCTGGTTCGGCCTGCTCATCTACAAGATCGCTCGCGAGAAGAGCCGCTACGACAGCGAGCAGTTCGCAGCCGACGAGTTCAAGGAAGCTCCCTCCAGCATCTCAGGAGAGGGCAAGAGCTGACATCCCGGCTCTGCTGAACGTCTGACGATGGACAGGCGCCCGTGACTCGTCACGGGCGCCTGTCCATGAGATCACTCACGATCGACTCCTGGATGTACGTGAGCCACCCGTAGAGACCGAACAGGGGCGCTCGCGGATCATCATCCGGGAGGGCGGCGAGCTCCTCGTGATTCTCCTCCGTGATGTCCAGCCGGGCCCCGAGCACCAGCCGTGCATCGTTCAGGAAGCCCAGCCACGCGGACAGGTCTGCCCCCGACACGTCCACTGTCACGGCCGGATCCGAGACGGACGCCCCCTCCTCGATCATCTGCTGGACCCGCTGCGCATGACCGACCTTGACCAGGCGGAGGTCGCGCTCCGTGAACCGACGGAACTCGGCTGCAGCGGCGTCGTCATCTCGGAAGGCATCCGGCAGCAGTCGCAGCAGCGCAGGATCCGTCGACGGTGATGCGTCCGGATCGATCCCGACCATCGCCTCGAGGGGGTCGACCTCCTCCGCGTCCGAACGCCCGACGAAGTCGACCATCTGGCGCGTCAGGCTCAGCAGCAGCTCGACCTCGATCTCCTCCAGCCCCAGACGCACTCCCTCGTGGCTCGGGTCGATGACCACCATCAGTCGTCCTTCTGCATCGTCGCCCACAGCCCGTAGCGATGCATCGCGGTCACGTCGCGCTCCATCTCCTCACGACTTCCGGTCGACACCACCGCACGACCCTTCTCGTGGACGTCCATCATGAGGCGCTCCGCCTTCGCGCGGTCGTAGGAGAAGTACTCCATGAAGACGTACGTGACGTAGGACATCAGGTTCACCGGGTCATTCCAGACGATCGTGATCCAGGCACGCTCCGTCGCCTCCACGACCTCCGGGCGCTCCACCTCGGCCGGCGCCACCGACATCATGAGCCCCGCCCTACCTCTTCGTGACCCGGATCGGGATGTCGGTGGAGGCGTTGGCGAGCAGGCCGCCCTTGGCGATCGCGACCACCCGGTAGGTGTACCTGCCCTTCTGGGCGGGCGCCGGCGCCGTCAGGCGGGCCCGGCCCTTGCCGTTGACCCGAGCGGAGGCGACCGGCCTCCACTCCTCGCCGGACTTGATCTCCAGCGCGACACGCTGGTTGCGGACGACGGGGCGAGCCCACGCCTTGACCACCACGGGCCTGCCGCGGGCCACCCGCGCCGACACGGGCTCCGCGGTCACCAGGGACTGCACCTGCACGACCGCCGGGGCGCTGACACCCTCGGTGCGGGCATCGACTGCGGGGACGTAGACCTTCCACTCTCCGGTCGTCTCCGGCGCCACCGCGAAGGAGACGATGCCGTCGGGTCCGACCGGAGCGGACTGCACGTCGACGTAGCGGCCCTTCTTCCCGGCCGGCTTGAACTGCAGGACAGCCGTGGCTCCCGCGAGCGGCGCCCCCCCTGAGGTGACGGTCGCCGACACCGTGATGGGCGTGCCGAAGACCGCAGGCGTCTGGACGCTGGCAGCCACGTCCGTCGTCGCCGGAGCGAGGGACTGCGCGTAGGAGCGGATCATCGGCCACTGCGACGGATCCTCGCCGCCGACGGTCCAGTAGGCCGCCGCGCTGAGGCCGAACTCACCGACGAGCTGCGTGCGGGCGAGGACCGCCTGGGGGCCCACCCACCACATCACGCGCTTGGCGATGCAGGTCTGGCGCACTCCGTTGGCATCGGTCCAGTTCAGCTTCTTGTCGTAGTAGACCCAGTTCTCCTGGTCCTTGTCCGACCACTGGTACTGGTCGGGCGTGATGCCGACATCGGCGAGCGCCTTCGGGATGTTGGCGTCCGTGACGGAGGTCATGCGCGTGAGCGACGTGTACTGGGATGAGCTCGGGCTCGGGCAGGTGCCCTCGACCATCATCCGATCACCCTGCTTGCGGGTCCAGACTCGCCCGTAGGTGGGGACTCCGATCTGGAGCTTCGCCGGGTCCATCACGCTCACGGAGTACGACACGATCGAGCGCACCCACGGCATCGGGGCGATCGGACCTATGCGGTGCACGCTGTAGTCGTACGCCATGATCCGGATGCGGTCGACTGCCGGCGCGATGCCCGCCATGTCGTAGACCCAGTAGCCGCTCCGACCACCGCAGGTGCCCGAGATGCCGCACGGGGGCGGGATGGTCACCGACAGCAACTTGCCCTGCGCCTTCATGGCGGCACCGAGCTCGGTGACGAACGCCGTCCAGTTCGGCTGGGTCGCCGCCCAGCTCGATGAACCGTCGGAGAAGGCGAACGTCTCGTAGTCCAGGTCGATGCCGTCGTAGCCGTTGGCCATGACGAGATTCACGATCTCCTGCACATGCGCCGTGCGCTTCGCCGGATCGGCAAGGGTCCGGGCCATCTGGCCCTTGCCCGAGCCGTCGGCGATGGCCGGCAGGACCGTCAGCCCCGCGGCACGGAGCTGGCCCATGGCCCAGGCGACGTTCGAGGCGCCATTGGAGAAGTTCGGGTTGAGGACGATCTGGACCCCGTCGCCCCTCTTGACCGCGGAGTACCAGAAGGGCGAGACATCCACGAAGAGGTCCGCGTTCTGCACAGCCGAGGTGATGCCGGCCGGACTGCTCGGCGTCGTCATCCAGTAGGGCAGCCATCCGCTCGCGACCCGCTTGGGCGCAGGGCCCTCCGCCTGGGCACTGCCCGCGGGCAGGCCGACGAGGCCCACGACGAGGGCGGCGGCGGTGAGGAGGGAGGTCGCACGGACGATTCGGGGCACGGGAAGCCTTCGGGGAGGGGGCGGGTCCCCGCCATTCTGCGACACGCCGCCGAGCACCCCGGTCACCGGCCTCGCCTCGGCCTGTCGCACCATGGACCCCATGCTCCCCAGCCGCCTCAGGCCTGCCCTGGCACGCCCTGCCCTCGTCCTCATCACCGGCCTGGGGCTGACGATCGGGGTCATCGCCGCTCCCCCGGCCTCCGCGGCGGCCTCAGCGGCGGCCCCGGCAGCCACGCCCTCCGCCGAGGTGCAGGCCCGACCCGCGGCACGGACCATCGACGAGCTGATCGCCAAGCGCCTGCGCAACCCGCGCCTCGGCCAGAACATCGGCGTGCTGGCCATCGATGCGGCGACCGGTGAGGTGCTGACCGATCGCAACAGCACGGAATCGAAGCTTCCTGCCTCGACGATGAAGATCGTGACGGCCGTGACGGCACTCGCGACCATGGGTCCGGATCGACGTTTCACCACGAAGGTGCGCAGCGGGTCGGTGCCGGGTGAGGTGATCCTGGAGGGCGGCGGGGATCCCCTGCTCACCACGACTGAGCTCCGCAAACTCGCGAACGCCACGGCTGCGACCCTGCCGCCCGGCCAGCCCGTCACCGTCCGCGTCGATGACTCGCTCTTTCCCGCCGACGGACGTGAGCCGGGTTGGACCACGGCCTACATCCCGTCGGTCGTCTCGACCGTGCAGCCCCTGGCACGGGTCTGGGACTACAGCCGGGATCCGAGCGCCAATGCCGTCCGGGTGTTCGCCGATCGCCTGCGCACGCTGGGCTTCGCCGTCACGATCGGTGAGCCGATCGACGCGGGCGAGGCTCCCGTGATCGCCGAGTCCACGGGCCACACCGTCGCCGATGCCGTGCGGGTAATGCTGCGCATCTCCGAGAACAACATCGCCGAGGTCCTCTTCCGGCAGGTCGCCTTGGCAACCGGCAACGTCCCGGACTGGAAGGGGTCGCGACTCGCCGCCGAGCAGGTCATGGCCTCCCTCGGCGTCAGCACCGCCGGTACGGCCCTGCGCGACGGAAGCGGCCTGTCCCGCGAGGATCGCGTCACAGCGAGATTCCTCGTCGACCTGCTGCGCGCGGTGCGCGTGCTCAACCCCGAGCCGTTCCGGGTCATGTTCGAGCCGACCGCCATGCCCATCGCGGGCGTCAGCGGGACACTCGACGACCGCTACGGGCGCTTCGTGACGAAGCGGTCGCGCTGCGCCCAGGGCGACGTGCTGGCCAAGACCGGAACCCTGTTCGACACGATCGCCCTCTCCGGGGTCTCGGCGCCCGGCGACGTCCCCGAGCGGATCTTCGCGATCCTGGTGAACGATCGGCCGCAGAGGTTCTCGGCTCTGACGATCCGGCAGGCCGTGGATGGGATCGCGGCGACGATCTC
>CAZQXO010000025.1:0-23769 GCA_964597445.1 uncultured Bifidobacteriaceae bacterium
ATGGGGATGTAGGACGTGACGGTGTCGAAGGCGCCGTTCTGGGCCTTCGGATCGAGCGTGGTTCGGATCGTGTAGCCGCCTCGCCGCAGGAAGGCCTCACGCTCTTCCGGGGTCTCACCGAAGGTCGGATCCTGCCGGATGGTCTGCACGACGTAGTCGCAGAAGAAGGGGGCCCAGGAGGAGGTGCAACCGTTGCTCGTCGTCGTCGGTCGGAGCAGGGCGCGCATCGGCACCCGCGCTGCGCGGGCGGCCTCGTCCTCGCTGATGTAGCCCAGCTCGGCCATGCGCGTGAGGACGGTGTTGCGGCGCTCGGTGCTCAGCTGGGGATTGCGCAGGGGGTCGAACGCGGTGGGCTGCTGGACGATGCCGGCGAGGGTGGCGGCTTCGGCGATGGAGAGCTCGGAGGCGGGCTTGGAGAAGTAGCGCCGTGCGGCCGCCTCCACTCCATAGGCGCCAGCGCCGAAGTAGGCGATGTTCAGGTAGCGCTCGAGGATGTCGCTCTTGGAGAACAGCTTCTCCAGGCCCAGGGCGTAGCGGATCTCGCGGATCTTCCGGGCTGCGCTGTCACCGCGTGCCGCGTCGAGGTCCTCGGCCGATGTCGCCTGGTTGACGAGGACGTTCTTGACGTACTGCATCGTCAGGGTCGAGCTGCCCTGCTGGATCTGGCCCTGCTCGACGTTGGTGGCGAGCGATCGCAGGACACCTCGGACATCGACGCCGTTGTGCTCGAGGAACCGAGCATCCTCGATGGCGACCGTGGCCTGCCGCATGTACGGACTGATGCTGTCGAGGGGAACCTCGACACGATTCTGGTAGTAGAGGGTGGCGAGGACGGAGCCATCCGACGCGAGGATGAGCGTGCGCTCGGGCAGCGGGGGCGTGCTCAGGGAGTCCGGCAGGCTCTGGAAGTCCTTCACGGCGTCGCGGGCCACGACCCCAACCCCTCCGACGAAGGGGATGAGTGCCACGGCCACGAGGGCACCGGCGATGACCGCGACGCCCAGCACGGCGGCGACCCGAAGCAGGATCCTGAGGGGGCCCGAACGGCGATCGGGCGGCTGCTGCATGCTCATCAGACGATCAGGGTAAGCGCCCGGGTTCCGACGCAGCACCACGACGTGCGCGAGCAGGGGTCAGGGGAGCGGGCGGTCCGGTGGTGGCCCGGGCCGGGACGGGCCGATGGTGCGCCATCGCCGTGACAATTGGCCTAAAGGAACTATACATTTATAGTCATTTAGAACCTGTCACGGGGAGTGCGGAGGCGCGTAACGTCCGGCGGCACGTGACCTAGCGAGGGGGTTCCACCCGCATGACGCTCGACACCGACTGGGCCGCCCAGGCCGCCTGCCGCTCGACCGATCCTGACTCCCTTTTCGTCCAGGGTGCCGCGCAGAACCGGGCCAAGGCCATCTGCGTGGGCTGTGTCGTGCGCACGGAGTGCTTGGCCGACGCCCTCGACAACCGGGTCGAGTTCGGCGTCTGGGGAGGCATGACCGAGCGGGAGCGCCGGGCCCTGCTGCGCCGCCGCCCCCACGTGACCTCGTGGCGGATGCTGCTCCAGACGGCGCAGGACGAGTACGAGCGTCAGCGCATCCTCACCGGCACGTCCGAGCGCGTCAGCTAGACGTCCCGCCTCACGGGCTCGCCACGAGCACGAGGAAGCCCGCGAACAGGCTGAGGTGGATCAATCCCTGCAGGAGCGTGGCCCGGCCTGAGCTGACGGTGAGGATGCTGGTGGCCACCGTGGCGGCCAGCAGCGTGATCTCTGTGGCGCTCAGGCCCAGCATCAGGTCGAACCCCCAGACCCCCGCTACGACGGCGATCACCGGGATGGTGAGCCCGATGCTCGCCATCGCGGACCCGTACGCCAGGTTGATGCTCGTCTGGAAGCGTCCGCGCTTCGCGGCCCTGACCGCCGCGAAGGACTCGGGCAGCAGGACCAGCAGGGCGATGGAGACCGCGACGGCGCTCAGCGGCAGGCCCACGCTGGTGACCCCTGCCTCGATCAACGGGGTCGTGACCTTCGCCAGTCCCACGACGGCGATCAGGCACAGGGCCAGCAGGCCCAGGCTGGTGGCCGCCTGTCTCGACGTCGGAGGCAGGGCGTGCTCGTCCGTACGAGCATCGGACGTCTCGGAGGGCGGCAGGAAGTAGTCGCGATGACGCACCGTCTGGACGAAGACGAAGGCGAGGTACACGACGAGAGCGGCGATGGCGGCGAATGCGAGCTGTGATGTCGTGAAGGTCGGGCCCGGCGAGCTTCGGGTGAAGGCCGGCAGCACGAGGGAGAGCGTGGCCAGGACGGTGATGGCGGCCAGGCCCGAGCTGGCTCCGGAGGGCTGGAAACGCACGAACCCGCCACGGAACGTCGCCACGAGGATGGAGATGCCGACGATGCCGTTGACGGTGATCATGATTGCGGCGAACACGGTGTCGCGTGCGAGTCCGAGGCTGGGGCTGGAGCTCGACACCATCAGCGTGACGATGAGCGCCACCTCGACGACGGTGACGGCCACCGCCAGAACGAGCGATCCGAAGGGCTCGCCCACGCGCAGTGCGACCACCTCGGCGTGATGCACGGCCGAGAGCACCGCGAGGGCCATGAGCAGGGCCGGGATGAGCAGGAGCCAGAGCGGCAGGTCCCTCCCCCAGGTCAGACCGAGGGCAGCCACTGCCACGAAGGGCAGCACCGTGTGGAAGGCGGTGAGCCTCGTTGAGGGTGCAGCGGCCATGCCTCATCCTCACACGCGGCTCGACAGCGGGCCGCCCGAGGATCACTGCGCGAGGAGATCGCCGATCTCCCGCAGGCCATCGAGATCGTGCACGTCGCCCGCGAGCGCGTCGACGCTCGTGACGGCGACGCCCGGGTGGGCTGCGGTGAAACGATCGGCGAGGTGCAGCTGGCGCTCGGCGATCTGCATGCGCTGGGCGTGCAGCTGGAGGAGCGCGGAGGTCAACTCGTCACGCTCGGCCTCATGGCCGCCTTCCCCGGAGCGCTCGGCGAGCAGCTGGGCGCCCGAGGCGGCCTGCTCGGCGGTGAGCTCCGGGTCCACCACCTGCTGCATCCGGTTGAGGACGAGGCCGGCCAGGGGCATGTCGTCCCGACGGAGTCGTTCGACGAAGTAGGCGGCCTCCCGAAGGGCGTCCCGCTCGGGCGCTGCGACGACGATGAAGGAGGTTCCCTCGTCCTTCAGCAGGGCGTAGGTCTCGTCGGCACGCTCGCGGAATCCGCCGAACGTCGTGTCGATGGCGGCCACGAACGTCCCGAGATCCGCGAGCACCTGCGCGCCGAGGATCTTCGTCAGCACGCTCGTGAAGATGCCGAAACCCATTGCGGCCAGACGCCCGAGGCCACGACCCGCGCCCCGAGCCGGAGCCGTGAGGATGCGGATGAAGCGTCCGTCGAGGAACGAGCCGAGTCGCTCAGGAGCATCCAGGAAGTCGAGGGCGCTGCGCGAGGGCGGAGTGTCGACGACGATGAGGTCCCACGTGCCCTCCTCCTCGGCTCGGAGGTGCAGCTGACCGAGCTTCTCCATGGCCATGTACTCCTGAGTCCCCGCGAAGGACGAGGACAGTGCCTGGTAGAAGGGATTGCCGAGGATCTGCTGCGCTCGATCAGGATCCGCGTGGCCTTCGACGACTTCGTCGAAGGTGCGCTTCATGTCCAGCATCATCGCGGAGAGGGATCCCGAGCCGTCAGGTGCGCACACGCCGGGAACGATGCGCGGCGTGTTGTCCAGGGTCGTCAGCCCCATGGCTTGAGCGAGGCGCTTGGCCGGATCGATGGTGAGCACACAGACGTGGCGACCGGACTCTGCGGCGCGCAGGCCGATGGCCGCGGCGGTGGTCGTCTTGCCGACGCCGCCGGCACCGGTGCACACGATGATGCGGATCCCACGGTCGGCGAGAAGGGCATCGATGTCCAGGTGCGGGGCACGTGCGACGAGGTGACCGCTCATCACAGCCCCTCGTCGCTCAGGACTGACGCGAGCTCGTAGAGGCCGCCGAGGTCGACGCCGCCACTCAGCAGGGGCAGGGTGAAGACGGGTAGCCCCAGATCGACAATGCGCGTCATCTCACGCTCTTCGAGGGCCACGCGCTGCGCATGGTCCGCTGCCTCGCGCAGGAGTGCGGGCACGATCGCATCCGCATGAGCGCCGAGTCCGCAGGCCTGGAGCGCTGCGTCGATCTGCCCCGCCGGCAGGGTTCCCGACAGGGCGTTCTCCCTCTGTGCCGCTGTCAGCAGCGGCGGTCGAGTCATGTTGACGATGATCCCTCCGACGGGCAGGCCATCGCCCTGCAGTTCCGCGACACCGTCGATCGTCTCCTGGACGGGCATCTCCTCGAGCAGCGTCACGAGGTGGACAGCCGTGGCGGGGGAGGCGATGACGCCCATGACGAGATCGGCATGGTTGCGAATAGGCCCGACGCGCGCAAGCCCGGACACCTCGGAGTTGACGTTGAGGAACTTCGCGATGCGTCCGGTCGGCGGTGCATCCATGACGACGGCGTCGTAGGCATCGGCCTCGCCCTTGCTCCGGCGCCGGACCACCTCGACCGCCTTGCCCGTGAGCAGCACGTCGCGCAGACCGGGAGCGATGGTCGTCGCGAAGTCGACCGCCCCCATCTTGCGCAGGGCCGCCCCGGCCCGCTTCAGGTTGTAGAAGGTCTCGAGGTAGTCCAGCAGGGCCTCCTGGGGATCGATGGCAAGGGCCCACACCTCACCGCCTCCCGGGGCCACGGCGACCTTGCGCTCCTCGTACGGCAGGGGAGGGGTGTCGAACAGCTGGGCGATTCCCTGGCGTCCCTCGACCTCGATGAGCAGGGTCCGCCGACCCTGGCGGGCGAGGGCCAGGGCCATCGCTGCCGCGACCGTCGTCTTTCCCGTGCCCCCCTTGCCCGAGACGACGTGCAGGGTCACGTCAGGCCATCGGGGATCGGTCATCAGTCCAGCCTATGCGGAGAGGTGGGAGGTGCTCGTGGGGACTACTGTCGGGCCATGACCACCTGGGAATACGCGACCGTGCCCCTCCTCGTGCATGCGACCAAGCAGATCCTCGACACCTGGGGCCAGGACGGCTGGGAGCTCGTGCAGGTTGTTCCCGGACCGAACCCCGAGAGCATGGTCGCGTACCTCAAGCGCCCCACGGGCCAGGCCTGATGTCGACGGTCGAGGAGCGGCTCGCCGCGCTGGGCCTCACCGTGCACGAGGTCGTCCCGCCTGTTGCGGCCTATGTCCCGGCGGTGCGCAGCGGCGCCTACGTGTACACCTCGGGCCAGCTTCCGTTCGTCGACGGTGCCCTTCCGGAGACGGGGAAGGTCGGTGCTGACGTCACCCCGGAGCGGGCCCAGGAGCTCGCGGCCATCTGCGCGCTCAACGCCATCGCCGCCGTGAAGTCCGTTGTCCCGCTGTCGTCCGTTCGTCGGGTCGTCAAGGTGGTCGGGTTCGTGGCAAGCGCGCCGGACTTCACCGGTCAGCCGGCCGTCATGAACGGCGCGAGCACCCTGGTACTTGAGGCCTTCGGCGATATCGGTGCGCATGCTCGCTCCGCCGTCGGGGTTGCCGTGCTCCCTCTCGACGCGCCCGTCGAGGTGGAGATGATCGTCGAGGTCTCCGACTGACCTTCCGAGTGAGGTGTCCGGTCCTGTGAGCGATCTCGTCCGATCCGCTGCCACCGTCGTGCTCGTGCGCGATGGGAGGAGCGGTGTCGAGACCTTCCTGATGCGGCGTGTGTCCACCATGGCCTTCGCGCCACGGATGCATGTGTTTCCTGGCGGACGTGTCGACGCGATCGACCACGCGGCTAGCGTCACCCTCGTGGGCGCGGACACCGATGCGCTTGCGCGTCGCGCCAGCACCGATGTCGCGGAGCTTCATGCGCTGTACTCCTGTGCCGTGCGCGAGACGCGGGAGGAGACCGGGCTGATGCTCGCCGACATCGCCTGTGACGGTTCCCTCCTCGTTGACCCTCAGGCACTGCCGCTGATCGATCACTGGGTGACGCCAGAGGGGGAGTCCCGGCGCTACGACGTGCGCTTCTTCGCGGCGATGGTCGTCGGTGACCATGCGCGGCTGACCACGAGCGAGGCGGACGAGGTGATGTGGATCCGACCTGCCGATGCCCTCGACGGGCTGGCGGAGGGTCGCATCCCGATGCTTCCGCCGACGGAGGCCGTGCTCACTTGGCTCCGTGGTGTCGACTCCGCCGCGGACGCCATCCAGGCGGGTGCCGCGCGCTCGGTGCTCCCGCTGCTGCCCACGCGGCGACCGGACTCGAGCGGCCGCGATCGCTGGGTCATCGTGCATGACCGCACGGGCGAGATCCTGGTGGACCCTCACGTCGCTCCGCACACGCGGGAGTCCGATGGGCTGCCGACGGAGGACGCATGAGCGGCCGACCCGTGCCCGTGCTGGGGTCATCCGAACCCTGGACCGGAGGGGCGATCACCAGGCATGCGACGTGCGTCCTGGCCCCGAACCCGTCGCCGTGGACCCTTGACGGCACCAACACGTGGATCGTCGGCGAACGCGATGTGGTGATCATCGACCCCGGACCGGACGATGAGGCCCATCGCCAGGCGGTCATCGCCAGCCTCGCGTCCCGGGATCAGCGATGCATCGGAATCGTCCTGACCCACGGCCATCTCGACCACTCGGCGGGTGCGCGCGGGATGGCGGACTGCCTCGGCGTCGGAGTCCGCGCCCTGGATCCCCAGCATCGGTGGGGTGCTGAGGGCCTGGCGGAGGGTGACGTCATCGACCTCGACGGTACTGCGCTCGCGGTCGTGGGTTCTCCCGGGCACTCGGGTGACAGCGTGAGCCTCATCGACGCTGTCGACGGCACGCTCCTCACGGGCGACACCATTCTCGGTCGCGGTACGACCATGGTCGCGTGGCCTGAGGGCACGCTGGGGGACTACCTCGACAGTCTCGTCCGACTGCGCGACCTCGCGCACGAACTCGGCCTCGCGCGGATCCTGCCGGGCCACGGACCGGTGCTGTCCGATCCTGTCGAAGTGATCTCCGCCTATCTCGATCACCGGTACGCGCGGCTCGCGGAGGTTCGCGCCGTGTTCGAGTCCGGGATCACGGCACCGCAGGACATCGTGTCCGTCGTCTACGCGGATGTTCCTCGCGAGGTGTGGCCGGCCGCCGAGCTCACCGTCCGCGCGCAGATCGAGTATCTGAGGACATCAGCCGACTGACGTCGGGTCGGTGGCGGGGCCCAGCGGGGCGATCAGCGCGCGCGCTTGCCGAGACGCTCGACGTCGAGGATGAGCACCTGACGGGACTCCAGTCGGATCCAGCCGCGCTGCGCGAAGTCGGCGAGGGCCTTGTTGACGGTCTCGCGTGAGGCGCCGACGAGCTGGGCGAGCTCCTCCTGCGTCATGTCGTGAGTCACGAGCAGGCCCTCTGTCGTCACCTCGCCGAACTTCTCGCCGAGTTCCATGAGCGCCTTGGCCACACGGCCGGGAACGTCGGAGAACACGAGGTCGGCCATGGCCTCGTTGGTGCGGCGGATGCGTCGCGCGAGTGCCTGCAGCAGTGCGGCAGCGACTTCAGGGCGACCGCTGAGCCACGGTCGCAGTTGATCGTTGCCGAGGGCGAGGACGGTCGAGTCGGTGAGTGCCGTGGCGGTGGAGGTGCGCAGTCCGGGATCGAAGAGGCTCAGCTCCCCGAACATCTCGCCCGGGCCGAGAACGCCGAGCAGCGACTCTCGTCCGTCGGCGGAGGTCTGCCCGAGCTTCACCTTCCCCTCGACGATGACGTACATCTGGTCACCCGGCTGGCCCTCGGAGAAGATGACATCACCCTTGACGACGTCGCGCGCCACGAGGGAGGCGCGGAGGGCGGCCGCGCCCTCGGGGTCGAGGGCGGAGAACAGCGGCGCGTGGAGGAAGGCGTCGTCCATGGTGGTCCACTCCGCTTCGTCGTCACCGTCAGGTGTGACCGTCCCTCGGCGCGGCACTGGAAGCGCGGCACGTCGGGGGCTGACACATACGCTACCGGCATGGCGGGTGACGGGCTCACGGGCATCGGTGAGGAGCCCTCGGCCCTGAAGAGACGGGCCCGGCGCATCGTCAAGGTCCTGGGGGAGACCTATCCGGATGCGCGATGCGAACTCGACTTCAGCACTCCGCTGGAGCTGCTCGTCGCCACCGTGCTCAGCGCCCAGTGCACCGACCAGCGGGTCAACTCGGTGACCCCTGTCCTGTTTGCCCGATACCGCACCGCTGCCGACTATGCCGCGGCTGACCGCGGTGACCTCGAGGCGCTCATCGCACCCACGGGCTTCTTCCGCCAGAAGGCCACGACCCTCCTGGGCATCGGCCAGGCGATCACCGATCGCTTCGGTGGGCAGGTGCCGGATCGCCTGGAGGATCTGGTCACGCTGCCGGGAGTCGGACGGAAGACGGCCAATGTCGTGCTGGGAGATGCGTTCGGGGTGCCGGGCATCACCGTCGACACACATCTCGGGCGGCTGGCGCGACGCTTCGGCTGGACCGCGGAATCGGATCCGGTCAAGGTCGAGCGCGATCTCATGGGCATCTTCCCGCGTCGTGACTGGACCCAGATGTCGCATCGGGTGATCTGGCACGGACGACGCTGCTGCCACGCCACGCGGCCTGCCTGCGGAGCCTGCTCTGTCGCGCGCTGGTGCCCGTCCTTCGGATCCGGGCCGACGGACCCGGTCGAGGCGCAGCGGCTGCTGCGCGACCGCGGGCGTGCCTGATGGTGGAGTGGACACGGCAGGGACGCCTGCTGCAATCCCCGGATCGCCTGCCCGAGTGGCTGCGGCCGCTGGCGGCGCTCGTGCCCGGTCTGCAGGCGGATGACCTCACCCGATTCGTTCCCCCCCACGGTGAGGGTCGTCACTCGGCCGTGCTCCTGCTCTTCGGCCCCGATCGGGAGCTCCTGCTCATCCAGCGGGCGAGCACGATGCGTGCGCACGCAGGACAGCCGGCGCTCCCCGGCGGCGCCGTCGATGCCGGTGACGACTCCGTCATCGAGACGGCCCTGCGCGAGGCGCACGAGGAGACCGGACTCGATCCCGCGGGCGTCGAGGTGTTCGGGCAGCTTCCCGACCTGTGGGTGCCTGTGACCGGGTTCGTCGTCACGCCCGTGCTCGGATGGTGGGCTCACCCGTCCCCGGTCTGGGCGCGGGACCCCGCCGAGGTCTCCAGCGTGCACCGCATCGGGATCGACGAGTTCGTCGACCCGAGCCACCGGTGCCGCGTCGCGCACCCGTCCGGCTACGTCGGGCCCGGCTTCGAGGTCCGTGGCCTGCTCGTGTGGGGGTTCACGGCCGGACTGATCTCAGGACTGATCGACCGCGCAGGGTGGGCCCGTCCGTGGGACGAGTCCCGCATCGTGTCGCTCGACGAGCAGGAGCCGGTTCCGTGACCGTCGTGGACTGGGTCCTCATCGGAGCCCTCGTCGTCTTCGCCATCGCGGGGTGGTTCCGCGGCTTCGTGGCCGGCCTGCTGTCGTTCATCGGATTCCTCGGTGGCGGCCTCGCGGCAGCCTTCGTCCTTCCGGGCATCGTCGACGGACTCATCGAGGCGGAGTGGCTCAAGGTCGCCGCGGTCGCTCTCGGCGTCCTGATCGTCGCGCTCATCGGCCAGTTCGCGGCATCGATGCTCGGTCAGCGCCTGCGGAGCGGCATCACGTGGCGTCCCGTGCGACTGGTCGACAACGTCGCGGGAGCGGCGCTCAATGTCTTCGCCTTCGCGGCCGTCGTGTGGATCATCGCCAGTGCGCTCGCCTACCTGCCCGTCAGCGCAGTGTCGGAGCAGGTGACGTCCTCGCGCGTTCTCGTGGCACTCGACTCCCTGGTCCCTCCGCAGGCGCGCAACGCCTTCGGCAGCCTGCGAGCCCTTGTCGGGCAGACCGATGTGCCACGCGTCTTCTCCGGCCTCGCCCAGATCACCGGACCGGATGTGGATCCCCCGGATCCGGCTGCCGTCACCGAGGCCATCGACGAGGCACGGGACTCCATCGTGCTCGTGACGGGCGAGGCTCCGGAGTGCTCCTCGTCGGTCACGGGAAGCGGCTTCGTCATCCAATCGGGCCTCGTCATGACCAATGCCCATGTCGTCGCCGGCATCGACACGCCTGCGGTGCGCGTTCGCCAGGGCGATGAGCCACTGCGTGCATCCGTCGTCTACTTCGATCCGCAGATCGACATCGCCCTGCTGTCCGTCCCCGCGTTGGACTCGGTCCCCCTGCCGCTCGCTGGCGAGAGCGCGCGTTCGGGCGACCCCGCGGTGCTGGCGGGCTTCCCCGAGTCGGGCCCGTACCGCGCTGAGCCTGCTCGCGTGCGCACGATGGTGCGGGCGATGGGCGACGACATCTACGGGCAGGCGGGAGTCGAGCGTGAGGTGTACGTCTTCCGGGGGGTCGTGCTGCCGGGCAACTCCGGCGGTCCGCTCATGACACAGGACGCCCGCGTCCTGGGCATGGTGTTCGGGGCTGACGAGCAGGCCGAGGACACGGGGTACGCGCTGACGGCGAGCGCTCTCCAGAATGCGCTGGCCGAGCCGCGGCGAGGGCTCGCCGATACGGGAACGTGCCGCCTGGCCGAGTGACGGCCGGCGGACGTCAGGGAGCGAGCTCCTGCGCGACGAGATAGGCCACCGCGAGTCCGCGCCCGAGGGCGAAGCCGCTGTTGTAGCCGCTGCCCATCGTCGTCAGTGCGGCAACCGACCCGACCGCGTACAGGCCGGGGATGACCTCACCGGACTCGTGCAGCACGCGCCCGTCTCCGTCGGCGCGGAGCCCGCTCGATCCGATGCCGGTACCGACGAACTTCAGGCGCGTCCCGTAGAACGGAGGCTCGGTGAGAGGGCCGAGTACGGGATTCGGCTCGTGCGCGGGATCACCGGCGAATCGGAGGATGAACGGCACGCTCCCTCGACCGAACTCCGGATCCTCACCGCGTTCGGCATGCTCGTTGAAGCGTGCGACCGTGCGCGCGAGCTCCTCTCCATCCACGCCGAGATGCGACCCGAGCATCACGAGGTCATCGGCCTGCATGACGAACTCGGCTGGGTACTCGCCGCCGGGAGGAGTGAGGCCGAGTCCGTACTTGCGATGATGCTGCTCGTCCCAGATGAGGAAGAACGGCAGGTGACGCTCCTCGGGGTTCAGGACGCCGCGCACGATGGTGACCCAATAGCTGTCATCGCAGAACCGACGACCGGCGCGATCGACCATGAGGCAGTGGGGCAGCGCGTATTCGGGGCCGTTCGACACACCCGTCGCGGAACGCGAGTTCCAGCCCGGGACGATCGGCACCCGTGTCGCGGGAACGCGGGCGATGGCGGCGCCGACCTCCCGTGCCATCGTGATGCCCCCACCGGTGAGGCTCGTCGGGGCCAGGCTGCTGAAGTCCTCCGGACCGAGTCCGAGGAACTCCTCGACCAGCTCGGGATTCCAGTCGTAGGTGCTCGTCGCGAGGACGACGGGACCATGGAGCTCCACGGGTCCGTCCGGGGAGTCGGCGCGCACGCCGACCACAGCGCCGGTCTCGTCGGTGATCAATGACGAGACCGGAGTCGACAGTCGGATCTCGACGCCGGGCTCGCACAGGACGCGCGCGAGGAAGCTGGCGACGACGCCGGTGCCGAACGTGAGCGGGTCACCGTCGCGGGCGGCGGGCCCGGCGATATCGGTCTTGCCGAAGGCCGGCACACCGGCGTGCTGCGCGATCTCGTCGTCCTCCGTCGGCTCGTCCGCGGCCACGGAGGAGGAGCGGCGACCCTTGACGTGCATCTCGGCGTACGTCATGCCCACGGGGAAGTTCGGGCTCACCCGCAGGCGATCGCGCCACTCGCCGAGCTCGGAGCCGTCGATGACAGCGTTGGTCAGGTACCGACCGACCTCGAGCGCACCCTCGGCCTCCGCGTGGTAGTCCGCGAGGTCGGGGATGATCTCCCAGCGGATCGCGCCCACGCTCTCCCAGTACTCCATCGCCTCGGGAGCCATATCGAGCCAGCGCTTCATGGCGACCTCATCGAGCAGGTCGGGATGCTCGCTCGTCAGATCACGCACGTAGGCCTCGGCGAGCCCGAGGTCATCAGCGATTCCCTCGCGCGCCGCCACGTGGTTGGCACCGACCCACACCATGCCGCCGGAGTACGCCGCTGCGCCGCCGACCATGTCACTGGACTCGAGCACCACGGCCCGGCCTCCGCGCAGGGCCACCCCGAGGGCGGTGGCAAGACCGGACAGTCCGGCTCCGACGACGATGACGGGTGGGGTGCTCACGTGGCCTCCTGCGCTGGGATGCTCGGTCACAGTAGCGAGCGGCAGCGCTCCCGAACCGGGTCAAGGGAGAGGTCTTCGTCACGTTCGCCGGCGAGGCCGTCGAGGGCGCGGGCGGCCAGCCTCCGTGCACCTTCGGCATTGCCCCGGGCAGCGTGGGTCTCCGCGGCGCCCCACTGGGCCAGGGCCCGCCAGACGCCCCGGTCCTGGGCGGCGCAGGTGCGCCAGCGCTGCTCGCAGACCTCATGGGCATGAAAGGGCAGTCCCGCGTCGAGTGCGGACCAGGCGGCGCGAAGCACGTCCGGATCGGACAGAGCGGTGATGTCCGGAACATCCGGCGCACGATCGACGTCCGGTGCCGTCCACGGCAGCGGCCTCCCGGCGCGGTCCCGCGGACGCTCAGTCGGCCGGTCTGAACGCTGAGCGTCCGAGGTCATGTCCGGTCTGTCTCCGCGAGCCAGGGCAGGAGCGCGTCGATGAGCTCCTGCGGTCGTTCCTCCTGTGGAAAGTGGCCACAGGGCAGGTCGACGCGGGTGTAGGCGGCTCGCACGTACTCCTCACTCCCGTCGACGGAGGACGAGAGCACCATCGGATCCTCGCTGCCCTGGATCTGAAGGACGGGGCACTGGATGGGCGCCTCCATCAGCGCCATGTAGCTCAGGCCGTCGGGTCGCAGGACGGAGCGCACGGCCCAACGGTGGTACTCGATTGCCGTGTGCGCGGTGGGCCAGCGCAGGAACGCGGCGCGGTAGGTCGCGGCGGTGTCGTCATCGAGCCACGTCGCGTCGGCGCTCCACTCGGCAAGCAACTCGCCGACGCGCGCACCGTCCTCGGCTGTCAGCGACCTCTCGGGCAGGAACGGCATCTGGAAACCGACCGCATAGCCCATGGCCCGGCGCTGGCGGCGGTTCCCGGCGAGAGCCGCGCGAAGGCGTCGGGGATGCGGCATCGCGATCGGGACGATGCCGCGGACCACTTCCGGCTCGAGCACGGCGGTCGACCACGCCGCCAGGGCTCCCCATCCGTGCCCGACGATCACCGCGTTCGTCAGGCCGAGGCTGCGGATGACACCGGCGACGTCAGCGGCGAGCGTGCGGGGGTCGTAACCCTCAGGCGGGTGGTCGCTGCCGCCGTAGCCGCGAAGATCCATCGCGATGGCCCGGTACCCGGCCTCCGCGAGCGCGACCACCTGACGACGCCAGGTCCACCAGAACGTGGGGAAGCCGTGCAGCAGCAGGACCGCTGGACCCGAACCGAGGTCGACCACGTGGAATCGCGCTCCATTGGCGGCGATGTCGCGGTGCGTCCACTCCCCGGGGGCGCGGATGACCGATTCAGGATCGGGAACGGCCACCGGTCACGTGGCCGGGGGAGGTGTCGTCGCGCCCGGCGTGACGGCGTTCGGCGCGGGGGCACCCGAGAGTGCCGCCTTCGTCCGCTCGAGTTCGGACTTCGACAGGGAGGGAGCGTCGATCTCGCTGAAGTTCTTGCGCGCCAGGAAGCCCGTGATGGCAGCGATCAGGATCAGCAGCCCGGCCACGATCAGCATTCCCGCCCAGACGGGAAGCCCGACGGCGACCAGGGCGAAGGCGAGGGTGAGCAGGAGGAAGAGGGTGGCGAACGTCGCGACGACGGCCGTCACGAGGCCCATCGCCGCACCCATGCCGATCTTGCCGCCGGTGGCGGACATCTCCGCCTGCAGCAGGGCGACCTGGGCACGCGCCAGGCGCTGCGCATCCGAGACCGTCTTGGTCACCAGCTGGGCGATGCTGGGCTGCGGTTGCGGGGGCATGGTTCCTCCGTTTCGGTGCGGCTCTGCCGAGCTGGGCGCTCGCGAGCCCCCGTCAGGCTAGCGGGGATCGTCCTGCTGGTACACGTCCGGGATTCCGTCGCCGTCCTCGTCGCGGTTCTCGATGGCGTGGATGCGGGAGTAGTGACGCCCGCGCAGGGTCAGCGCCACCGCGGCGAGCAGGGCTGCCACGAGGGAGGCCGCGAGGATCGCACCCTTGGCGGACTCGAGGAGCAGCAGATCATCCTGATAGCCCAGTTCGGCGATCAGCAGCGCCACCGTGAAGCCGATGCCGGCAAGGATCCCGACGGCGGTGATGTCGCGCCAGGCGATGCCGGGGGCGAGTGAGGCCCGGGTGAACGTCGCCATGAGCCAGGCGCCGAGGAAGACGCCGATCGGCTTGCCCAGGACCAGGCCCAGGATGATGCCGATCGCGACGGGCTCCGTCAGGGCCGAGGTGATCCCGATGGCCCGCAGGTCGACGCCGGCAGCCATGAACGCGAAGATCGGGACGGCGATTCCCGCGCTGATCGGGTGGACGCGATGGGCGAGCCGGTCCGCGGGCGACTCCTCCTCGCCCGGATCCCGACGCACCCGCGTGAGAAGACCGAGGATGACGCCGGCGACGGTGGCGTGCACGCCGCTCTCGTGCGTGAAGTACCAGGCGAGCAGCGCGACCGGGATGTAGAGGGCCGGTGACGTCCAGCGCATCTTCTGCGCGATCGCATAGACGACGAACATGGCGATCGCGGCGAGGAACCACGGCAGGCTGAACTTGTCGGAGTAGAAGATCGCGATGACGGCGATGGCGCCGAGGTCGTCGACGACGGCGAGGGTCAGGAGGAAGGCACGCAGGGCGACGGGAAGGCGACGACCGAAGACGGCGAGCACGGCGAGGGCGAACGCGATGTCCGTCGCCATTGGAATGCCCCACCCGGTCAGGTCGCCGCGCTCCATGCTGCTGTTGACCGCGACGAAGATGAGTGCGGGCACGAGCATGCCGCCGAGGGCCGCGGCGGCCGGCACGACCGCCTGCGCGGGCTTGCTCAGGGAGCCGACGACCAGCTCATGCTTGAGCTCGAGTCCGACGACGAAGAAGAAGATCGCCAGCAGACCGTCTGCGGCCCACACTCCGAGGGGCAGGTTCAGTCCGAGGGACTCCGGACCGATCGTGAAGGAGATGAGGCTGAGGTAGCTGTCACCCCACGGGGAGTTGACCCAGATGAGTGCGATCGCTGCAGCAGCGATCAGCAGGACCCCACCGACCGTCTCGTCGCGCAGGTAGGCGAGCAGCCACCCACGCTCCCGAAGTGACGGACGCGCGAGGATCTCGTGCGACTCCGTCATGTTGCCACCCTAACCCGGGCACCGGGCGTGAGGCCTGATCAGTCCTCGCTGCTGCCGGACCTGAGCCCGTCGGCGATCAGGCCCATGACGGCGGGGTCCGCGAGCGTTGTCGCGTCACCGAGCGAGCGGTTCTCCGCGACGTCGCGCAGCAGGCGCCTCATGATCTTGCCGCTGCGTGTCTTGGGCAGCTCCGGGACGACCATGATCTGTCGGGGCTTGGCGATGGGGCCGATCTCGTGGGCCACGTGGTTGCGAAGCTCGGTGACGATGGCATCCCCCTCGGCCTCCGCCGCGGGCACTCCGCCGCGCAGGATGACGAACGCCACGATGCCCTGCCCGGTGGTCTCGTCAGCCGCACCGACGACAGCCGCCTCGGCCACCTTCGGGTGCGAGACGAGTGCCGACTCGACCTCGGTCGTGGAGATGCGGTGGCCCGAGACGTTCATGACGTCGTCCACTCGACCGAGGAGCCAGATGGCGCCGTCCTGATCCCACTTCGCACCGTCTCCGGCGAAGTAGTACTGCGGCCAGCGCGACCAGTACGTGTCCACATAGCGCTGCGGGTCGCCCCAGATGCCGCGCAGCATCGCCGGCCACGGCTCGGTGAGCACGAGGTATCCGCCCTGGCCGTTGCCGACCGGGGTGCCGTTGTCGTCGACGATGGCGGCGCCGATGCCCGGGAGGGGGCCCATCGCCGAGCCCGGCTTGCACGGCGTCACGCCGGGAAGCGGCGAGATCATCATCGCGCCCGTCTCGGTCTGCCACCACGTGTCGACGATCGGGCAGCGGCCGCCGCCGATGACGTCGCGGTACCACATCCACGCCTCGGGGTTGATCGGCTCGCCCACGGATCCGAGCAGGCGGAGGCTGGACAGGTCCTTGCCCTTCGGCAGGTCGTCACCCCACTTCATGAAGGTTCGGATCGCGGTCGGGGCGGTGTAGAGGATCGTCACCCGGTGCCGCTCGACGATGTCCCACCAGCGGTCCTTCTCCGGGGTGTCCGGTGTTCCCTCGTAGACGACCTGGGTGACGCGATTGGCGAGTGGTCCGTACACGATGTAGGAGTGGCCGGTGACCCACCCGATGTCGGCCGTGCACCAGTAGACATCCGAGTCTGACTTGAGGTCGAAGACGTTCCGGTGCGTGAACGCCGCCTGGGTGAGGTAGCCGCCGGACGTGTGCAGGATGCCCTTCGGCTTCCCGGTCGTGCCGGACGTGTAGAGGATGAAGAGCGGGTGCTCGCTGTCGAATGCCTCGGGGGTGTGGGACGTCGACTGCCGGTCGACCAGCTCGTGCCACCAGACGTCCTTGTCGGTCCAGGTGACGTCATTTCCCGTGCGCCTGACGACGAGCACATGCTCGACGCTTGGGCAGTCGGCGACGGCCTCATCCACGGCGGGCTTGAGGGCCATTGCGGAGCCGCGTCGATTCTGGCCGTCGGCGGTGATCACGACCTTGGCTGTCGCATCGTCGATGCGGGAGCGCAGTGCCTCGGCGGAGAAGCCGGCGAACACCACGGAGTGAGGTGCGCCGATGCGGGCGCAGGCGAGCATGGCGACGATCGCCTCCGGGATCATCGGCATGTAGATGGCCACGCGATCGCCGGCCACGAGGCCCAGTTCGGTCAGGGCGTTGGCGGCCCTGCACACCTCGTCCTGCAACTGCGCGTAGGTGATGTCGCGGCGGTCACCGGGCTCGCCCTCGAACCGGAGAGCGATCTGGTCGCCGAATCCGTCCTCCACGTGCCGGTCGACGCAGTTGTACGCGACATTGAGCTTCCCGCCGACGAACCACGATGCGAAGGGTGCGTGGGACCAGTCGAGGATCTCCGACCAGGGCTCGGACCAGGTGAGATGCCGCGCCTGCTCCGCCCAGAAGCCGAGTCGGTCGCGATTCGCACGGTCGTACATCTCGGGCTGGGCGTTCGCCTGCTTCGCGAACTCCGGCGTGGGCGGGAACACCCGCTCCTCGTAGGACAGGTTGGACAGGGCAGATGTGGTGTCGTCGGTCACGTGGCCTAGTGAACCAAAGGCCTTGGTTGGATGGGGGGGTGTTCGTGACCCCCGCTGACCCGCTGGCTGCGCTCGCCGAGATCCCCGTGGTGGCGGACTCCGCGACGGCCGCCCGCCAGGAGGTCGACTCCCTGCTGTGGCGGCGGGACGTCCGCGCGGCCGCGGCGGAGGTCGCCTCGGCCTCCATCCAGCGTGGAGCGCGTGATTCGGCCGTCATCGACGGGGCGGATGTCGTCGTGGTGGAGGACTCCCCGATGGGGCGCGTGCTCGAGGCCGCGCTCCTCGTGACCGCCGCCGTGCCGACGCAGGTGGACGTGTTCGCCACCGCGCCCCTGCAGGCATGGGCGCATCTGCACGCGCTCGCCGCGCACGGATTCGTGTCCGAGGAGGAGCTCGGACGCCCGCGCGCGGGCGAGGGGGCGGACGACCCGCTCCACCTCGGGTCCCTGCCACCCGCGACCGTCGCGGCGGATCGCCTGGCCCTGCTGGCGCACCTGCTCACGTCTCCGACGCAGGCCCCTGCCCTCGTGGTGGCCGCCATCGCCCATGCCGAGATCGCGGTGGTCCGCCCCTTCTCCTGGGGCTCCGGACTCCTCGCTCGCGCGACGACGCGCCTGGTGCTGGCGGCGCGGGGCGTGGATCCGTCCGGCTTCTCCATCCCGGAGAACGGCATGGTCGAGCTCGGCAGGTCCTCGTACGTGCGGGCCCTGAAGGGGTACGCGTCAGGCTCGCGTGACGGAGTGGCGGAATGGTGCGTGTGGCACGCGTCGGCGGTGGCTGCCGGTGCCCGGGCTGTCGTCGTTCCCTGAGCCCCGAATGCCCCGGTCGCGCGACGCGTCGACTACATCCGGCTGGCGCCGCGTCGGCGCGCGTACCAGGTCAGGCCCAGCGCCACGGCTCCGATGGCGACGCCGGCGCCCGCGGCCACGGCGGAACGCCGATGAGCCTGCTCGCGCATGGCGACCGGCTTGGCGAAGTCCACGATGGGCCAGTCGCGCTCGCGGGCGACCTTGCGCAGCTCGGAGTCGGGATTGACGGCGACCGGATGGCCCACAGCCTCGAGCATCGGAAGGTCGGTGTGGGAATCGCTGTAGGCGAAGCACTGCTCGAGGTCGTAGCCGCGCTCGGCGGCGAGTGATCGCATCGCCTCGGCCTTGCCCTCGCCATACGCGTAGAAGAGGATCTCGCCGGTGTAGGAGCCCTCCTCGATGGCGACCTGCGTACCGATCGCGACATCGGCGCCGAGCCGCTGGCCGATCGGCTCGACGATGTCGGTGCCGGATGACGAGATGATGATGACGTCTCGTCCCGCGCCCTTGTGATCGTCGATGA
Source organism: uncultured Bifidobacteriaceae bacterium (assembly GCA_964597445.1). GTDB lineage: Bacteria > Actinomycetota > Actinomycetes > S36-B12 > S36-B12 > UBA10649. The sequence continues at coordinate 18,749 of CAZQXO010000025.1, forward strand.
GGTCGACGGCCTCCTGGAACACCATGGGATCGACGATCTCGTCGAGCGTCTCGCCGACGATGGCCTGCACCTTGTCGACGTTCCATCCGGTGACGAGTTTCGACATGTACTCGCGCATCGTCTCCATCTGATCGTGATCCGCACCGGACGCGAGAAACACGAACTGGGCGTACGCGCTGCGAATCACATCCGTCCGGCCGATGAGACCCTCCTTGTAGAAGGGACGGGCGAACGCGAAGGAGGAGGACTTCGCCAGGATCGTCTTGTCGAGATCGAAGAAGGCCGCTGACGTGGCCCCTCGACTCGTCCCGGATCCGCTCACAAGGGGACGGTACCGGGTGACATCCACAGGAAGCAGCCCATCGGCCCCCTGTCCACAGGACGTTTCCACGCCCTCCACTCCTGCGCTGGCACGCGTCAACGTGGCCGTCACACAGGACGACGCCGCGGATGTGGAGACGACATGGGACGACCCCTTCTGGTCAGTGAGGACGCGACGCTGGTCGATGAGGTGCTGAGGCTGGCGGCGGCCAGCAATGTCGAGGTGCATCTCGCGATCGATGCCGAGTCGGCCCGGGGCCCATGGTCCAAGGCCCCGCTGGTGCTGGTCGGCACGGATGTCGCTGCCAAGGTCGCCGGCATGCGGCCGGAGCGTCGGCGCGACGTCATCCTCATCGGTCGCGACATCGCGGACGGGGACTGGCAGCGAGCCGTGTCAATCGGCGCCGAGCACGTGGCGTGCCTGCCGGACTCGGAGCGCTGGCTCATCGATCGGCTGGCCGACTCCGGTGAGGGTCCCTCGAGGAACGGGGCCGTGATCGCGGTGATGTCCTGCGGTGGGGGTGCGGGGGCGTCCACCCTCGCCGCCACCCTCGCCGGACTCATCGCCGTCGAGGCGCGCGTTCTGCTGGTGGATCTCGACCCGCTCGCGGGCGGTATCGATGTGCTGCTGGGCATCGAGTCGATCGATGCGACCCGGTGGGCGGACGTCGCCGAGAGCCGGGGGCGGCTGAACCCCTTCACGCTGGAGCAGGCGCTGCCGCGCTGGGCCGGGATGCCGGTGCTGTCCTGGGGGCGTGAGGGCGTGACTCGACTGCCCGAGGAGTCGGTGGCGGCGGTGCTCGACGCGGGCGAGCGCGGGTTCGACGTGGTGGTGCTCGACCTGCCCCGCATCCTGGACGAGACGACGGACCTTGCTCTGAGTCGCGCGCGGCACACGATCGTCGTGACACCCGGCAACGTTCGGGGCGTGGCGACGGCCGGTCGGCTCGGGTCGGTGCTGCGCGATCGATGCTCAGCCCTCGGCGTCGTGGTCCGGGCTCATCCTCGGGGCGTGTCGGTCGAGACGGTTGCGTCAGCACTCGCGGATCCCCTGCTCGGTGAGCTCCCGTTCTCCGCGAGCGTGGCCCGCCGGTGCGATGCGGGTGATGGCCCATCCCTCTCCGATCCCTACGCGCGCAGCGTCCGCCGGCTCCTGCCGCACCTGCCTGGACTGCCGGGTGAGATGTCGTGACGCCTGCGCTGGTCGAGCGCGTTCGCGCGCGGCTGCTGGCCGTCGACGGAGACGCGACCCCGGGTCGCGTTGCCGCGGCCTTGCGCGACGAAGGGCTCGTGCTCGGAGACGACGCCGTGCTCGACATGGTGCGCCGTCTTCGCCAGGAGATGGTGGGTGCGGGCCCGCTCGAACCGTTCCTGACCAAGGCGGACGTCACTGACGTGCTCGTGAACGGCCCGGAGTCGATCTGGATCGACCGAGGGCGCGGCCTCGAGCGGGTCGAGGCGCACTTCGACTCCGAGTCTGACCTGCGGCGTCTGGCCCAGCGTCTCGCGGCGAGTGCGGGGCGTCGGCTCGATGATGCGGTTCCCCACGTGGATGCGCGTCTCCCATCCGGGGTGCGACTCCATGCCGTCCTCCCGCCCGTCGCGGTCGACGGAACCCTTATCTCCCTCCGCATTCCCTCGCACCGCTCCTTCTCCCTCGACGATCTCGCCGCTCGCGGTTCGATGGATGGACGGGTGACCGCGCTCCTGCGCCGGATCGTCGAGCGACGCCTGGCCATGCTGATCTCAGGCGGGACCGGCTCGGGCAAGACGACGGTGCTGTCCGCGCTGCTGGGGGAGGTGCCCCCGACCGAGCGCATCGTCATCGTCGAGGACTCGACCGAACTGTCGCCGCGGCACCCGCACGCGGTTCGCCTGCAGTCTCGTCTGCCCAACGTCGAGGGGGCCGGGCAGGTGACGAGCCGCGATCTCGTCCGTCAAGCGCTGCGCATGCGCCCGGATCGCCTGATCGTGGGAGAGGTGCGGGGCGCCGAGGTCGTCGATCTGCTCGCGGCCATGAACACCGGACACGACGGGGGTGCCGGGACGATCCACGCGAACTCCCCTGCCGATGTCCCGGCCCGCCTGGAGGCCCTCGGTCTCCTGGCGGGGATCGATCGACCTGCGGTGCACGCACTCCTCCACGCGGGAGTCCACGTGCTCATCCACGTGGGGCGCACCGCCAGGCTCGACCGCGTGGTCGACAGCCTCCACGTGCTGGACCGTTCACCTGATGGGCTCGTGGCGACGGTCCCGGCGCTGGAACGTCGTGGCGACGCGTACGCCGAGGGTCCCGGGCTGGCACGCCTCATCGATCGGCTGTGTGACTGACCATGGCACTGCTCGCGGCCCTGCTCGCGGTGTGCGCTGTCGTGCTCGCGATGGCTCCTGCCCGCGAGGTGCGCATCCGCGCCCTCGCGCGGACGCAGCCGAGGCAGGAACGACAGCGACTGCAGTCCCGGGTCCAGGGCCTCGTGTCCCGCCGAGGGATCGGTCCGGCTGGCCGCCGTCGGCGGGCGCTCGCCCGATCCCGGGTGATCCAGGCCCTGGGCACCTTGGCTGCCGAGGTCGAGGCCGGCCTTCCCCCGCACGAGGCGCTGGTCCGGGCTGGCGGCAGCCCGGCTGTCTGGCCACGGGCGGCGCGGCATGCGCGCGGGGGAGGGGACGTGCGCGCCGCGCTCCTGGAGGACGCTGCGGACCAGCCGGTGCTGGCGCCGTTGGCTGCCTGCTGGAGCATCGCGTCGCGCGGATCGGGGCTGGCCGATGCGGTGCGCCAGCTGGCCGCGACCGCGCGTGCGTCCGAGGATGTCCGCGTCGAGATGGAGGGGCAGTTGGCCGGGCCGCGCGCCACCGCCCGACTCCTCTCCCTGCTCCCGCTGGTCGGGATGGGGCTGGGCATCATGCTCGGTGCCGATCCGCTCGGCTGGCTGCTGTCGACGGGTCCCGGACGCCTGTGCCTGGTGGCGGGAGTTCTCCTGACCGCGCTGGGTGCGTGGTGGACCGCGCGGGTGGCGTCGGCCGTGGAGCGCCTCCTGTGATCGTGCTCGCCATGCTCGCGGCGGCGGCCAGCGCAGCCCTCATCCTCCGACCCCGGGGTGAGCCTCGGATCCGGTCCCTCGGTCTGTCGCCAAGTCCGGTCGTGGCGCCGCGGACGATGCGACGCCAGTGGACATGGCTCGCGGCCGCGGTGGCGGCGGCCGGTGCCCTGGTCGTGGTGCCCGGATTCGTGGGCGTGCTGCTGGCGGCCGTGTGCCTCGGGCTGCTTCCGCGATGGCTGGCGCGACTGGACTCGCGCGACACCCGGCAGCGTCGCGCGGAGCTCGAGCGTCAGGCCCCGCTCCTCGCCGACCTCCTCGCAAGCCTTCTTGTCTCCGGAGCCACCGTGCGCGATGCGCTTCAGGCCGCGAGCGAGGCGATGCCCGAGCCGACGGCACGAGTCCTGCGCACCGCAGCCGCCACGGTCGACCTCGGTGCGGAGCCGGCGGACGCCTGGGCAGCTGCGGAGACCCTCTCGGCGCATCAGCCGATGATCGAGGCGCTGGAGCGGGCACAGCAGTCCGGGGCTCCTGCCGCGCTGCTGCTGGCGCGAGTGGCCGACGACCTGCGTCGTGAGCGTCGCCGCACGGTCGACGTGGCGGCTCGCTCCGCCGGGGTGCGCGCGGTGGCTCCGCTCGCCCTCTGCTTCCTCCCCGCCTTCGTGCTGCTCGGTGTTGTTCCCGTCGTGGCGTCGCTGGCCAGCGGTGTGCTCGAGAGCTGAGCAGATCCACAGCGCTCTCGTTCGGCGCCGCGTGTCCCCAGCGACGATCCGCCCTCTCCTGAGTCATGTCGAGATCGACGAGCGTTCCGCCATCGATCCACGTGATCGAGGTGCCGACCGTCGGCACGGACCGCACATCGCGGTCGGTCAGAGAAGGAGAAGAGATGCGCGCATTTCTCGCCCGCATGAAGAAGGACGACGGTCTCTCGACGGCGGAGTACGCCGTGGGAACGGTCGCGGCAGCAGGGCTCGGTGGAGTCCTGATCAAACTGCTCACCAGCGATGAGGTCCGAGACCTCATCTGGACCGTGGTCTCGAGTGCCTTCCGCTCGTTGCTGGGGTAGGTGTGTCTCACGAGAGTCGATCACGGCGCTGGGGCTGTCCCGGGGGGCAGCACCGGCGCCGTGATTCCCCGCGAGCACGAGGCGACGATGCGGGAATGGTCGTCGCGGAGGCGGCGCTCGTCATTCCCGTACTCGCGGTCGTCGCGTTCGCCCTTGTCTGGGCGGTCTCAGTCACCGGCACATGGCTGACGCTTGCTGATGCCACGCGTCAGGCGGCTCGGGATGTGGCGCGCGGCGTGAGTGTGGACGATGCCCTGCTCGCAGCCCAGTCGCGCGCCCCGAAGGCCGTCCTGAGCGTGGACGAGGTCGGGTCCGAGGTGACGGTCACGGCGGAGCAGCGCGTGGCCCCGCCTGTTCCTCTCCTCGCCGGGTGGGGGCTGCCCCTGCGTCAGTCCGTGATCCTGCCGCGGGAGTGGCGATGAGGACCGATGACCGAGGCCTGGCCACGGTGGGCGCCCTCGTCATCATCCCCGTGCTGGTGACGGTGGCGGGGATCTCCGCTGCCCTCGGCAGCGTCGTCGTGGGTCGTCATCAGGCCACGACTGTCGCGGACCTCGCCGCGATCGCCGGTGCGCAGGGGGACGGATGCGCGGATGCCG
>CAZQXO010000025.1:23869-29304 GCA_964597445.1 uncultured Bifidobacteriaceae bacterium
CCTTCCCCGCATGAAGCGACCTGTCAGCCTGACCATCGCCGTCGTCCTGCAGTGGATCTCCGCCGTCGCGGGCATCATCGCGGGTATCGGGCTCCTGCTCACGTCACTCGCGATGCTGTCGTCGGATGCGCGCTCGGCTGTCGAGGAGGCGTTGAAGGAGGCCGGCATCGCGGATGTGTCCGGGAGCACGATCGGGGCCGGACTGCTGGTCGTGGCCGTCCTGCTGCTGCTCCTGTCGGTCGTTCGGGTCATCGTCGCCGTGTCGCTGGGACGGGGACGCAACTGGGCCCGCATCCTCATCACCGTGATCGCCACGCTCGACATCCTGGTATCCCTCGGACAGCTCATCGGGGGCGAGATCGTCAGCGGCCTCATCGGCATCGCCATCGAGGCGGTCATCCTCTGGCTGATCTGGAACTCCGCGTCCTCGGCCTACGTTCGCGAGCGCTCCGCCGTCAGGAGCTGACCAGACCGGGCTGGTCGAGCAGGAGGTCGAGCAGCAGCACGGCGCGACCCTTGTCCAGGGGCTCGTTGCCGTTGCCGCACTTGGGTGACTGGATGCAGGAGGGGCACCCGCTCGCGCAGCCGCAGGAGGCGATCGCGGTCCGGGTCGCGGACAGCCACGTGCGCGCGTGGCGGAAACCGTGGGCGGCGAACCCGGCCCCGCCGGGATAGCCGTCGTAGACGAACACCGTGGGTTGCCCAGTGTCGGGATGGTGCGCCGTCGAGACGCCTCCGAGGTCCCATCGGTCGCAGGTGGCGAACAGCGGGAGCATCCCGATCGAGGCGTGCTCTGCTGCATGGGCCGCACCCGGGATGTCGGTCGCGTCGATGCCGACGGCGAGGACATCGGACTCGGGAAGGGTCCACCACACGGCCTGGGTCCGCAGTTCCTGCGCAGGAAGATCAAGCGGCTCCTCCCCGAGTGTGCGTCCGTTCGGCAGGCGACGCTGGAACGACACCACCTGCGACGTGACGTCGACGATGCCGCGATGCAGCACGCCATCCGGTGATGACTCGAGGGTCTCCACGATGCGGATGTCGCTGATGGAGCGGGCCATGGTCGTGTGCTCGACCCCCTGCTCGACCACGACGGCGACCGAGTCGTCGAGGTCGAGACTCGTCACGACGTGCGTCACGCCCTGATGGACGTAGACCGCACCGGCATGCACCATCGATGGAGCGGAGGAGCGGTCGATGGTGCCGAGGACGCGCCCCGTTCCCTCCTCGACGACGCGGATCACGGGCCCTCCGCTGCCGCGCAGGTCCGTGAGATCCGTGGCCCGCTGGGCCCGGGTCCAGAACCAGCCCTGCGCCCGGCGGCGCAGCCAGCCCTGCTCCGTGAGGGCATCGACGACGGCACGCGCCGTCGGGCCGAAGATGTCCAGCGCAGACTCGTCCAGTGGCAGCTCGGCCGCAGCAGCGCACAGGTGCGGTGCCAGGACGTGGGTGTTGTGCGGATCGAAGACGGCGGCCTCGACAGGTCGGTCGAGCACGGCCTCCGGATGGTGGATCAGGTACGCGTCGAGTGGGTCGTCACGGGAGACGAAGATCCCGAGAGCGGGGGCGCCGGCTCGTCCCGCGCGACCGAACTGCTGCCACAGGCTCGCGCGCGTGCCCGGCCACCCGCCGACGATCACGACGTCGAGCCCGCTGATGTCGATCCCCATCTCGAGCGCGTTCGTCGTCGCCAGCGCGCGGACGGTCCCATCGCGCAGGCGTGCCTCGAGCGCGCGCCGCTCCTCGGGCAGGTATCCGCCGCGGTACGCGGCGATCGTGCTGGCGAGCTCCTCGTCGATCTCAGCCAGCCCCTGTCGCGCGAGCGTCGCGGTGGCCTCGGCACCGCGTCTGCTGCGCACGAAGGCGAGGGTCTGGCGCCCCTCGACGACGCAATCGGCGACCAGGTCGGAGGTCTCGGCCAGGGCGCTGCGTCGCCCGGCGGAGGGGGATCCCGGGGCAGCCTCGTTCTCGGGCGGCTCCCAGAAGGCCACGGTCAGCGAGGCCCGAGGAGAGGCGTCCTCGGTGACGGCCACGGCTGGGGAGCCGAGGAGGCGCTCGGCAGCGACAGCCGGATCGGCCATCGTCGCCGAGGCGAGGAAGAAGGTGGGCTCGCTGCCGTAGTGGCTGGCCAGTCGGCGCAGTCGGCGCAGGACGGCCGACACGTGGGACCCGACCACACCCCGGTAGGCATGCGCCTCGTCCACGACCACGAGCCGAAGACGACGCAGGAAGGGTGCCCAGGCCTCGTGGCCGGGCAGCAGGGAGTGGTGCAGCAGGTCGGGGTTCGACACCACGTAGTTGGCGTGCTGGCGAATCCAGGCACGCTCCTCTCCCGGGGTGTCGCCGTCGTAGGCGGCGGCCCGCAGCCAGGGCAGGCGCAGGGAGTCGAGGGCACGCAGCTGGTCGTGCGCGAGGGCCTTGGTCGGCGAGAGGTAGAGGACCGTGCTCCCGCGTCCGTTCGGCGCGTGCGTGCCCTCGAGCACGTGCGTGAGGGCCGGGATCCCGAAGGCCAGGCTCTTGCCCGAGGCGGTACCGGTGGCGAGGGCCACGTGGCGTCCGAGATGGGCGTGCTCGGCGGCGATGACCTGGTGCGCCCAGGGGAGTCCGACGCCGCGGGCCCGGTAGGCGTCGCGGATCTCGTCGGGCACCCACATGGGCCACGGGGCGGTCGAGCCGGGGCGCTCAGGGAGGTGGCGCACATGGCGAAGGCGGTCGGGATGCCGCTGCGCGAGGTGGCCCAGCAGCGCGTCGTCCATCGCCCCATTCTGGGCCGCGGGCCGGACGGCCTGTGCCAAGGTAGGCGCGTGGAGTTCGCGGTCGAGGTCACCGAGCGCGCAGGCCGCAGTGTGGTCTCGGCGTCGGGCGAGCTGGACGCCCACGCGGCCCCGCTGCTCCAGGCGGAGGTGGGCCCGCTGGCCTCTGTTCCCGGGGGTGCGCTCATCATCGACCTGGCGGAGGTGTCCTTCATCGACTCCACCGGCCTGGGGGTCCTGATCCAGGCGCTCAAGCACACCCGTGAGGCGCAGGGTCGGCTGGACGTGGTCGTGGCCTCTCCCCGGGTGCTCAAGGTGCTCGGCCTGACCGGCTTGGATGTCGTGATCCCCCTCCACTCGACCCTCGACGAGGCCCTGCAGGCCTGAGGGCGCCCCGGGGCGTGACGGATCCAACAGTCCCGGATATGTGGGCGCCCACCTCTCCCCTCCCCGACTGCGTAGACTCCGCAGGATCGCGGCTGGCCCGTCTCGGGGCGGCCACCGCCTGAACGACGTCCCATGCACGGCACCGCGTGCATGACACCAAGGCCCACTGCCCGGGCCCGTGACCAAGGAGACCCATGATCGAGTTGACCGGGAGCAACGCGACGATCGTCGTCGTCGTTGCCGTGATCGGGCTTGCTGCTCTCGTCGTGGCCGGCCTTCTCGTGCGCCAGGTTCTGGCCGCCAGCGAGGGCACGCCGCGCATGAAGGAGATCGCCGCAGCCGTCCAGGAGGGGGCCTCGGCCTACCTGAGCCGTCAGTTCAAGACGCTGGCCGTCTTCGCCGTCGTCGTGTTCTTCGTGCTCTTCCTGCTCCCGGCGGAGACCACCAGCGAGCGCATCGGCCGCAGCATCTTCTTCCTCGTGGGTGCCTTGTTCTCCGCGATCACCGGCTACATGGGCATGTGGCTGGCGGTGCGCGGCAACGTGCGCGTCGCTGCAGCTGCGAACGAGTCCGGCGAGCAGAAGGCCATGAAGATCGCCTTCCGCACGGGTGGCGTCGCCGGCATGTTCACCGTCGGCCTCGGCCTGTTCGGTGCGGCCCTCGTCGTCCTCGTCTACCAGGGCGAGGCCCCCAAGGTCCTCGAGGGCTTCGGCTTCGGTGCGGCGCTCCTCGCGATGTTCATGCGTGTCGGCGGCGGCATCTTCACCAAGGCCGCCGACGTCGGCGCCGACCTCGTCGGCAAGGTCGAGCAGGGCATCCCCGAGGACGACCCGCGCAATGCGGCCACGATCGCCGACAACGTCGGCGACAACGTGGGTGACTGCGCCGGTATGGCGGCGGACCTCTTCGAGTCCTACGCCGTGACCCTCGTCGCCGCGCTGATCCTCGGCGTGGCGGCGTTCGGCAACCTCGGCCTGATCATCCCGCTGGTCATCCCCGCCATCGGTGTCATCACTGCCGTGATCGGCATCTTCGCGGTGTCGCCCCGCAAGGGTGATCGCTCGGGCATGACCTCCATCAACCGAGGCTTCTTCCTGTCCGCGGTCATCTCCGCGATCCTCGTCATCGTCGCGGTCTTCACCTGGGTGCCGGCGAGCTGGGACGAGATCGAGTCCCTCGGCGGCATCGCCGCGATCGAGTCGGCCGACACGATCAACCCGCGACTGTTCGTCATCCTCTCGGTGATCATCGGCATCCTCCTGGCCGCCCTGATCCAGCAGCTGACGGCCTACTTCACGGAGACCAACCGCCGTCCGGTCGACGACGTCGCCAAGACATCGCTCACGGGTCCGGCCACGGTCATCCTGTCCGGCGTCTCTGTCGGTCTCGAGTCGGCCGTGTACTCCGCTCTGCTCATCGGTGCGGCTGTCTACAGCGCGTACCTGGTCGGCGGCGGTGCGATCCTGCTGTCGCTGTTCGCGATCGCCCTCGCGGGCACGGGTCTGCTCACGACCGTCGGCGTCATCGTGTCCATGGACACCTTCGGACCGGTCTCCGACAACGCGCAGGGCATCGCGGAGATGTCGGGCGACGTGCACGGTGAGGGAGCCAAGGTGCTCACGAGCCTCGACGCGGTCGGCAACTCGACCAAGGCCATCACGAAGGGCATCGCGATCGCGACGGCGGTTCTCGCTGCGACAGCGCTGTTCGGCGCCTACCGAGATGCCATCGTGGGCGCGGTCGCGAAGATCGGCGAGAACGACGCCTTCAACACGATCGCTGATCCCGACCAGTTCCTGGGCGTCCTGAACGTCGCGAACCCGGCGAACCTCGTCGGCCTGATCATCGGCGCGTCCGTGGTGTTCCTGTTCTCCGGTCTGGCCATCAACGCCGTGTCGCGTGCTGCGGGTGCCGTCATCTTCGAGGTGCGCCGTCAGTTCCGCGAGCACCCGGGGATCATGGAGGGCACCGAGAAGCCGGAGTACGGCAAGGTGGTCGACATCGTCACGCGCGACTCGCTGCGTGAGCTGATCACCCCCGGCATCCTCGCGGTGTTCGCCCCGATCGCGGTCGGCTTCGGCCTCGGCGTGGGCGCCCTCGGTGCCTACCTCGCGGGCACGATCGCGACCGGCGTCCTGATGGCGGTCTTCCTGTCCAACTCCGGTGGGGCCTGGGACAACGCCAAGAAGTATGTCGAGGACGGCCACTTCGGCGGCAAGGGCTCGGAGGCCCATGCGGCCACCGTCATCGGCGACACCGTCGGCGATCCGTTCAAGGACACCGCTGGCCCGGCCA
>CAZQXO010000026.1:0-12005 GCA_964597445.1 uncultured Bifidobacteriaceae bacterium
CGGGGTCGGCGTCGGCGTCGGCGTCGGCGTCGGCGTCGGCGTCGGCGTCGGCGTCGGGGTCGGCGTCGGAGACAGGGATGTCACCGTCAGTCGATACGGGACGCTGCCCGAGTAGCGGCCATTGACCACCTGAGCAGCGATCACCAGCCGGCTGCCCGCGGACAAGGAGACGTCGCGCACCCGATCACCCGTGTTCGAGTAGGTCGACGTGCTGCCTCCCGGGTGCCACAGCGACAGTCGATACGGCTCAGCTTGCTCCGACAGCGTGACGCGGTACTGACCGGCCGACGGCGCAGTGAAGGACCAGTAGTGCGCATCGGTGCTCGTGCGCATCGTCGCCCGGACCGATCCGGTCGCCGGCAGTGGCGCCGCAGTCTCGCGGGAGTCTCCTGGCTGACCGTCACCGGGCGCTGGGGTCGGGGTTGGCGTAGGCGTAGGCGTCGGCGTAGGCGTCGGCGTAGGCGTCGGCGTAGGCGTCGGCGAGGGCAGTGCGTCGCGCCCGTTGAAGGTGAGCGCGAGACGGTAGGGCTTCGTCTCGCTCGGAGCGCCGTATCGACCCACGGACACCCGGATGACGTAGGTGCCCGGATCCCAGTACCAGAAGGAGCCGCGGCCCATGCGATCGTCCTTGGCATCCGACGTCCGACTCGACCAGACCGATACGGGCGATCCGTTGCGCAGGGTGAAGACCTCCACGTCGTAGTCCGAGGCCTTGTTCGACAGCAGCATCTCCGGGAAGTCGGCCTTGGCGGGGAGATCAAGCCGCCACCAGTCCTGGTCGGTGGCACTGTCGAGCAGTTCGTCCACTACAAGGGACGTCGGCAGGGCTGTCGCCTCCTGCCAGGTGTCGCCCGCGTAGTCCGGACGCGTTGCCGTGCGCACGGTGACGGGTCGACTCATGTCCGAGGCGGACCTCCCACCGAGAGCAGTGGCGGTGAACGTGTAGTCGGTGTCGGCTTTCAGGTTCGTGACCACACAGGACGTCGCTGTCGCTGCGACGAGGCATGCGGGGCTGCCGTCATCGAAGGTCACGCGCACTCCGGTCACCGGAGTGCCGTTCTCCTCCAGGGACCACGAGACGGCTGCCCTGCTCCACCAGGAGGAGGTGGCCGTCAGGTTCCGCGGGGGCAGAGGAGAGGCGAGGTCACCGCTCATGGACGCGAGCGCCTCAAGGGGATCGACGAGACCGAAGCCGAACGCGTCATCTCTTCCCGAAACGCCCAGATCCTGCGCCGTGGACGTGAGAATGGCATCCACGGCGACGGGTCGCCCGAGCTCCCGTCCTCGCTGGATCACCAAGGCGGCCGCAGCGGCGACGTGCGGTGTCGCCATAGAGGTCCCGTTCCACGCGGCGTATCGATCGCCGGGCAGCGTCGACCAGATGGCTGCTCCCGGAGCAGCGATGTCGACCGATGAGTTCGCGTTGGAGAACGGGGCCCGCGCATCGTTGGACTGCGTCGCGCCCACGGCGATCACGCCGTCATAGGAGGCCGGGTAGCTGAGTGGACTTCCCCAGTTGCCGGAGTTGCCCGCCGCGGCGACGACCACGACGCCCCGCTCGATCGCGTAGCGCACTGCGGTCTCCATGGCCGACGACGGAGTCTCGCCGCCGAGGCTCATGTTGATCACCTCGGCCCCGTTGTCCACCGCCCAGATGATGCCCTTGGCGACGTCGCTGGAGGAGCCTGCACCTGCATCGCTCAGCGCCTTGACGGCCATGATGCGCGCTCGCGGAGCAAGCCCAGTGACGCCGACGCCGTTGTTGGCCACAGCGGCGATGGTTCCGGCCACATGCGTGCCATGACCGTGTCCGTCGTTACGGCCGTTGCCCCTGCCCGTCAGGTCGACGCTCGCAGAGACCTGACCCTCGAGATCGGCGTGCGCGCCGACGCCGGTGTCGATCACGGCGACGTCGATGCCCTCGCCCGTCGCGATGCTCCAGGCGGACTCAGCCTGGAGGCGGCTCATCCCCCACAGCTGGGCGCGCATCGGGTCGTCGCTCGTGGCGGCGGCCGGAGCGGCATCGGCGAGCACACTGACGGGGGTGTCGACCTCCACCGAGAGGAGCGCGGGATCGTTCTGCGCCGCGTCGATGTGCCGCACGGCCTCCGCCTTGCTCGGCAGGATCTTGGACTCGACGACCGGTCGGCCGCCGACCTCGCGCACGGTGACGATCTCCGGGCGTGAGGAGGAGGTGACATCACTGAGGATGTCCGCGGGGCGCTGCGTGACGGACGTGTCCTTCTCGGCCCAGCCAGGAAGGGACGTGCCGTCCTCGACGGGGCTCACCATCGGGGCAGCCGCAGCTGCTCCCGTCAGGAGCAGCGGGACTGTGAGCGTGGTCGCACAGGCGACTGTCACGAGGATGTGGAGAGGGCGGGAGTGATCTGACGTGTTCTTCATGCCACCAGTGTCGGCCCGGAATCCTCATTGTGTCACCTGTTACTGTCAGTTTTACACAATTCTGACATCATCCAGTGTCATTTTTGATGCGGGACGCCGGGTGGCCCCGGCCCTCAGTCGTCGAGGTGCCCCTCGGCAGCGATGAGGGGCCACAGGTTGGCGAACAGGCGATCCACGCGCCTCTGCCCGCGGCCAAGGGGAAGTTGGCCGATGGCGCTGGCGGTGAAGGTGCCCAGATCGGCCGCCGCCATCGCCGATGCGGAGACCGACGGCCGGATCTCACCCCGCTGCTGACCCTCCTTCAGGAAGGCCTCGATCGCGTGGCGACGCGGCTCAAGCACATGTGCACGCAGAGTTGCCAACAGCTCGCCCTGAGTGTGCCGATGCGCGATGCAGGTGGCGAGTACCGGGGCGAGCAGTTCCGGGTGATCGGCGCCGATGAGCAGCCCGCGGCGCAACCGATCGGCCATCGACTCCCCGGGTACCCGCTCCGACAGCCAGCCCTCGTAGGTGGGAAGCGACCTGATGCCGGCCACCGCGAGCTCGACCTTCGTGGGGTAGTGGCGGAAGGCCGTCCGTGTGGAGACTCCCGCCCGTGCCGCCACGGAACTCGGGGCGAAGTCCTGGAAACCGTTCTCCGCCAGTTCCTGCACAGCGCTGTGCGCCAGGGCACGGGAGATCGACTCGAACTGGGCACCGCCCCGCCGGATCCCGACCCCGGTCACCGGCGACGGGTTGCGCGAGGGGCGGGTGGCGGGCACGCCCCTACGCTAGATGCTCGTTGCGATCCGGTCAGCCTCGACGATGCATGCGCCGGCCGATGTCGTCCGCGCATCGCCGTCCCGCCCGCGCCAGCCGGAGGCGGATCTCGGCATCGCCGAGATCGCCACGGAAGGTGATCCCCACTGCCGCCACAGCGTCGTCATGCCCATCGAGCACGGGTACCGCGACAGATGCGAAGCCGGGAGTGATGAAGCCGTCCTCCTCCGCGTGGCCTCGCCGGCGCTCGAGCACGAGCAGGGCCATCAGGGCTGAGAGCGACATCGGCCCATGGCCGGTGCGGTCGACGAAGGCGCCGGGCACGGACATCTGAGCACGCACCTGGGCTGCCGGAAGCCGGGCGAGGACGGCTCGGCCGGAGGCGGTGAGCGCCGCCGGAAGTCGGACCCCCACCTGCGTCACGGTCGTCACGATCTGGTCAGACGTCTCCTTGAGCAGGTAGACCGTCTCGTGGCCGCGGACGACGCCGAGGTGCGCCACGACCGGGATCGGCGCATCCTCGGCCAGTCGGCGGAGCAGCGGCTGGGCGAGCAGCTCCAGCGGATCACGGCGCAGGTAGGCCGAACCGACCTCGAAGGATGTGAGGCCGAGGGTCCAGCGCTGCTCCTCACCCAGGTGTGTGACGAAGCCGCGCTCCCGCAGGACCTCGAGCAGCTGGTAGGTGGTGGAGCGCGGGATGCCGAGATCCCGCGCGAGGGCGGCAGCCGTCAGCGGGCCGGGAGCGCGCGCCAGGGCAAGGAGTAGGTCGAGGCTGCGCTCGGCGGCCGGGATCCTCGTGGCCATGCACCCTCCTGTCTGGTATTCCAGACACTAGTCCCGTTTCCTCCCTCGCCTCCCCGATCGCGCGGGTCTTTCATGGGGCCATGACGACTGCCTCCGGTCCCCGCACCGTCCGCGCCGCCCGCGGCACCACCCTGACCGCGCAGGGCTGGCAGCAGGAGGCTGCCCTGCGGATGCTCATGAACAACCTCGATCCCGATGTCGCCGAGCATCCCGAGGAGCTCGTCGTCTACGGCGGCACCGGCAAGGCGGCGCGCGACTGGCCCTCCTTCGACGCCATGGTGCGCACCCTGACGACGCTGAAGGACGACGAGACCATGCTCGTGCAGTCCGGTCGACCCGTCGGCGTCTTCCGCACCCACGAGTGGGCACCGCGCGTGCTGCTCGCGAACTCCAACCTCGTCGGCGACTGGGCGACGTGGCCGGAGTTCCGACGCCTGGAGCAGCTGGGCCTGACCATGTACGGCCAGATGACCGCAGGCTCCTGGATCTACATCGGCACCCAGGGGATCCTGCAGGGCACGTATGAGACCTTCGCGGCCGTCGCGGCGAAGCGGTTCGGCGGCACCCTCGCCGGCACGCTCACGATCACGGCCGGCGCGGGCGGCATGGGTGGTGCGCAGCCCCTCGCCGTCACCATGAACGAGGGAACCTGCCTGATCATCGACATCGACCCCACTCGCCTGCGGCGCCGGGTCGAGACCCGCTACCTCGACGAGATCGCCGACGATCTCGACGACGCCATCGAACGAGTCACGCGCTACAAGCACCAGCGCAAGGCGCTCTCCGTCGGCCTGGTCGGAAACGCTGCCACGATCCTGCCCGAGCTGCTGCGCCGCGGTGTCGACGTCGACATCGTCACGGATCAGACGTCGGCGCACGATCCTCTCTACTACATCCCCGAGGGCATCGACCTCCACGATGCACGCGAGTACGCCGACAAGAAGCCCGAGGAGTTCACTGATCGCGCGCAGGCCTCCATGGCGAAGCACGTCGAGGCCATGGTCGACTTCATGGATGCCGGTGCCGAGGTGTTCGACTACGGAAACTCGATTCGCGACGAGGCACGCCAGGGCGGCTACTCCCGCGCCTTCGCCTTCCCCGGGTTCATCCCCGCCTACATCCGTCCGCTGTTCTGCGAGGGGAAGGGCCCGTTCCGATGGGCCGCGCTGTCCGGCGACCCGAAGGACATCGCCCGCACCGACCGAGCCGTCCTCGACCTCTTCCCCGACAACGACCACCTGCGCCGCTGGATCACGATGGCTCAGGAGCGTGTGGCCTTCCAGGGTCTTCCCGCACGCATCTGCTGGCTCGGATACGGCGAGCGCGATCGGGCCGGGCTGGCGTTCAACGACCTCGTCGCGCGCGGCGAGGTCAGCGCTCCCATCGTCATCGGGCGCGACCACCTCGACTGCGGCTCGGTCGCATCGCCCTACCGCGAGAGCGAGGGGATGATCGACGGGTCGGATGCGATCGCGGACTGGCCGCTGCTCAACGCGATGGTCAACATCGCGTCCGGGGCATCATGGGTGTCCATCCACCACGGTGGCGGAGTCGGCATGGGGCGCTCCATCCATGCCGGACAGGTGAGCGTTGCCGACGGCACCGAGCTCGCCGCCCAGAAGCTCGAGCGCGTACTCACCAACGATCCGGGCATGGGAGTCATCCGGCACTGCGATGCGGGATACGACGAAGCCCTCGAGGTCGCCGACGCTCGCGGTGTGCGGGTGCCCATGCGCGAGACGGCGGACGCCCGGTAGGGCACAGTCCACCCATGACCTCAACGCTGATCACCGGCATCGGCCTGCTCTCGACGCAGACCGAGCAGGGATCCCTGCTCGACGCTGCCATCGTCGTCGACGACGGCCGCATCGCGTGGATCGGGTCGAGAGGTTCCGCGCCCCATGCGGACACCTGCATCGATGTCGACGGACGGGCCGTGATCCCCGGCTTCGTCGACAGCCACGCACACCTCGTGTTCGCCGGGGACCGCTCGGCCGAGTTCACGGCACGCATGAGCGGAACCGCCTACTCCGCCGGTGGCATTCGCAGCACGGTCGCCGCCACGCGTGCGGCCGATGATCAGACCCTGCGCGCCACCGTCGCACGACTCACGGACGAGCTCATCTCCTCCGGCAGCACGACCTTCGAGATCAAGTCCGGTTACGGCCTCACGACCGTGGATGAGGAGAGGTCACTGCGGATCGCGCGCGAGTTCACTCCCGAGACGACCTTCCTCGGCGCCCACGTCATCGCTCCCGAGTTCGCCGACGATCCGTCCGGGTACGTCTCGCTCGTGACGGGCGCGATGCTGGAGTCCTGCGCCCCGCATGCACGCTGGATCGACGTGTTCTGCGATCGCGGCGCCTTCGATGGAGACCAGGCGCGCGCCATCCTCGCCGCCGGGGGACGAGCCGGGCTCGCCCCGCGAGTCCACGCCAACCAGCTGCAGCACGGACCCGGGGTGCAGGTCGCCGTGGAGGTCGGAGCGGCCTCCGCCGACCACTGCACCCATCTCGATGACGCCGACGTGGCTGCCCTCGCGGACTCCTCCACGGTCGCGACCCTGCTGCCGGGGGCAGAGTTCTCGACTCGCTCCCCCTATCCCGATGCACGACGACTGCTCGACGCTGGCGTCACCGTGGCGATCGCGACCGACTGCAATCCGGGGTCGAGCTTCACGACGAGCATGCCGTTCTGCCTCGCGCTTGCTGTCCGAGAGATGCACATGACGCCGGATGAGGCACTGACCGCCGCCACGCGCGGAGGCGCCGCGGCATTGCGCCGAGACGACATCGGGCGCATCGACGTGGGTGCCGCTGCGGACCTCCTGGTGCTCGATGCCCCTGATCCCGTCCACCTGGCCTACCGTCCGGGTGTGGACCTCCTCCACCAGGTGTGGCGCTCCGGCGTCCTCGTTCGAAGGGCTGACTCCCGTGAGCACTGATCCGGTTCTCCTCTCCACGCGCGGCCTGACCATCGATGACGTCATCGCCGTGGCACGCGACGGGGCCCGCGTCGAGATCACCGCCGAGGCTGTCGCCGCCATGGCGAGCAGCCGTGCGCGAGTCGAGGAGCTCGCGGCGTCGACGGAGCCCGCGTACGGCATCTCGACGGGCTTCGGCGCACTCGCCACCACACACATCCCGGTGGAGCAGCGGGTGCAGCTGCAGCGATCCCTCGTGCGCTCCCACGCTGCCGGTCTCGGCGACCCTGTCGAGACCGAGGTGGTGCGCGCACTCATGCTGCTGCGCCTGAAGACCCTCTGCAGCGGACACACCGGCGTGCGACCCGTCGTCGCAGAGACGATGGCGTCCCTCCTCAACGCGCAGATCACCCCGATCGTCCATGAGTTCGGGTCGCTCGGCTGCAGCGGCGACCTCGCCCCCCTGTCGCACTGCGCCCTCGTGCTCATGGGCGAGGGTCGCGCTCTCGGACCCGACGGTGTCGAGCGTCCCGTGCCCGAGCTGCTGGCCGAGGCCGGCATCATGCCCGTCGAACTGCACGAGAAGGAGGGACTCGCCCTCATCAACGGCACCGACGGCATGCTCGGCATGCTCATCCTCGCCATCGCGGACCTCGAGCACCTCGCGGATGTCGCCGATCTCACCGCGGCGATGAGCGTCGAGGCGCTGCTCGGAACCGACGCGGTCTTCCGGCCGGAGCTGCACGAGCCCCTGCGCCCGCATCCGGGCCAGTCGGTCAGCGCCGCGAACATGCACCGCGCGCTCGCCGGCTCCGGCATCGTGGCCTCCCACAAGGAGGACGACACCCGCGTGCAGGACGCCTACTCCCTGCGCTGCGCACCTCAGGTGACCGGTGGTCTGCGCGACACGATCACCTACGCCCGCACCGTCGCCGATCGGGAGCTGGCGGCCGCCATCGACAACCCCGTCGTGCTCGACGACGGCACCGTCAGCAGCAACGGCAACTTCCACGGAGCGCCTGTCGCATACGTGCTCGACTTCCTCGCGATCCCCGCGACGGATGTCGGATCCATGTCCGAGCGACGCACCGATCGCATGCTGGACAAGGGGCGCAGCCACGGACTCCCGCCCTTCCTCGCCGACGATCCCGGCGTCGACTCCGGGCTCATGATCGCCCAGTACACGCAGGCCGGGCTCGTCAGTGAGAGCAAGCGCCTCGCGGCTCCCGCCAGCGTCGACTCGATCCCGAGCTCGGCGATGCAGGAGGACCACGTGTCCATGGGATGGCATGCCGCACGGAAGCTGCGTCGCATCGTCGACAACCTGCGCGGCATCCTGGCGATCGAGATGGTCGCCGCCGCGCGGGCCATCGACCTGCGTGCACCCCTTCAGCCGGCACCGGTGACGGCGGCCGTGATCGCAGTGCTGCGCGCCCGGGTTCCCGGTGCCGGGCCGGATCGCTTCCTCGCCCCCGAGCTGGCGGAGGCCGTCGAGGTCGTCCGAGGCCTCCGGCCGTCCTCGCTCGTCGACTAGGACCGCTGGCGCGACTCCAGGCGCGTGACCAGGCGTGAGATCGCCGTGGTGAACCCTCGCCGGGCTGCGAGGGCGATCGGACGCGCGAGGAACTGGGGTGCGTACGGAACCCGGATCTCCTCGACCCACTCGAGCCGGCACGAGGTCTCTCCCGTGCTCACCACCCGGAGGCGGACCTCCCCGGTCAGCACGGGACCGATCTTGGTGATGGCCACGGTCATGGCGTCCCTGTCGAGCGCGTCCACCCGCATGCGATCGGGCAGCGCGGCTGGTCCGATCCCCGAGGTCGCGATGAACTCGGTCCCCGGCCCCCCGTCGCCGGACAGGATCTCGACCCGCGTCAGGGGGACCCACTCGGCATGTCCGGCCCAGTCGACGAGCTCGTCGAAGACGACTCGGGCCGGCAGGGGGATGTCCCGGACCACGGTGAAGTCGACGTCCGCCACCGAGCCTCCTCTCACCGAACGACCACGCCCTCCATGACTATGCCCCCCGCGGGCCCTTTTCGCTCGCTCAGGCCCCGCGGGGGTCGGAGCCGGGGGCCCGGGGCTGCGAAGTGAACCGCTCCACCGAAGAACTAGGACGTCCACGAAGCGGTAGTGTCCCCTCGTGGAGCACATCTGGATCCGCGCCATCGTCGGCGTTGTCATCACGGTCGTCCTGCTGGCCTTCGCGCTCAAGCGCGGCTGGTTCCTCGTGTCGCTGGCCCGGTCGGGCAAGCCTGCCGTAGGACGCACGTCGGACGCCCCCACGCGGGTGGAGGCCGAGGCGACCGAGGTGCTGGGTCAGAAGAAGCTCCTCAAGTGGACGATTCCGGGCATCGCGCACGTGTTCGCCTTCTGGGGCTTCCTGATCCTGGGCATCACCGTGGTCACGGCGTTCGGAGAACTGGTCATCGAGCACTGGCACGTGCCGGTCATCGGCACGTGGTTCGCGGTGCGCTTCATGGAGGACCTCTTCGCCGTACTGGTGCTCGTCGGCATCCTCATGTTCGCGATCATCCGCCTGGCGAACAACCCCGCGAAGCAGGGTCGGGAGTCGCGGTTCTTCGGCTCGCACACCAAGGGCGCGTGGCTCGTCCTGCTCATGATCTTCCTGGTCGTGGCCACCCTGCTGGTCTACCGGGGTGCGAAGGTCAACACGATCATCGACACCATCTATGCGAACGACATGCAGGGGGCGTTCGCGTCGTCGATCGTGGGCAGCTGGCTGGCGCCGCTGGGTGCGTCGAACCTGTGGGTGGAGACGGTCTTCATCTGGGCGCACGTCACGGTGATCCTGGTGTTCCTGCTCATCGTGCTGCACTCGAAGCACCTGCACATCTTCTCGGCCCCGGTGAACGTCTACACGTCGCGCCGTCCGAATGCCCTCGGTCCGCTGCTGCCGATCTACTACAAGGGCGAGCCGGTCAACTTCGAGGATCCGCCGGACGACGCCACGTTCGGCAAGGGTCACATCGGCGACTTCACGTGGAAGAACTACGTCGACTTCATGGCCTGCACCGAGTGCGGCCGCTGCCAGTCGCAGTGCCCCGCATGGAACACGGGCAAGCCGCTGAGCCCGAAGCTGATGATCATGAACCTGCGCGACTCCATGTTCACGCAGGCCCCGTACCTGATGGCCGCCCATGGCGAGCACCCCGGCCTCGGCGAGATGCACGAGGACGCCCTGGCATCGGTCAGCACGCAGGTCCGCGAGCAGGTCGAGCGTCCGTTCATCGGCTCGCGTGAGGGTTCCGAGCACGAGGGTGATGACGGCTACACCTTCGACGGTCACCGCACCACCGGTCTGGAGCTGCCGATCATCGACCAAGAGGCCCTGTGGTCGTGCACGACCTGCGGCGCCTGCGTGAACCAGTGCCCGGTCGACATCGAGCACATCGACCACTTCGTCGACATGCGCCGCAACCAGGTCATGATCGCCTCGGAGTTCCCGACCGAGCTCAACGGCCTGTTCAAGAACCTCGAGACCAAGGGCAACCCGTGGGGCATGAACGCCTCGGGTCGCAACGACTGGATCACCGAGGTCGACTTCGAGGTGCGCGTGTTCGGCGCCGAGGGCGAGGAGGAGATCCCCGCCGATGTGGAGTGCCTGTTCTGGGTCGGATGTGCCGGTGCCTACGAGGACCGCGCGAAGCAGACCACCAAGAACGTCGCCGAGCTCCTGCACATCGCTGGCGTGAACTTCATGGTCCTGGGTGAGGGCGAGACCTGCACCGGTGATCCTGCACGCCGCGCCGGCAACGAGTTCCTCTTCCAGATGCAGGCCATGCAGAACGTCGAGGTCCTCAACGAGATCAAGGCCACCCGGATCGTCGTCACCTGCCCGCACTGCCTGAACACACTGGGCCGGGAGTACCCGCAGAACGGCGGCACCTACGAGGTGGTCCACCACACCCAGCTGCTCGACCAGCTGGTCAAGGAAGGACGCCTGACCCCTGTCGCCCCCGTCGAGCAGACCGTGACCTACCACGATCCCTGCTACCTCGGCCGCCACAACAACGTCTACACCCCGCCCCGCGAGCTCATCAGCGCCACCGGGGCCACCCGCGTGGAGATGGAACGCCACGGCGACAAGTCCTTCTGCTGCGGTGCCGGAGGCGCACGCATGTGGATGGAGGAGAAGATCGGCACGCGCGTCAACGTCAACCGTGGCGATGAAGCCATCGCCACGGGAGCGAGCACCATCGCCGTTGCCTGCCCGTTCTGCTCCGTCATGCTCAACGACGCCGTCACCGTCCGCCAGCAGGAGGGCGCAGCGGCCGGCGTCGAGGTCAAGGACGTCGCCACCCTCATGCTCGAGGCCGCCAAGAGGTAGAGGGCAGTAGATTGCGCCGGTGACCTCCACCGGACAACCTGTCTGGGCCGACCTCGGTGCCCCCGACGTGCCCGACGCCCTCGCCTTCTACTCCGAGGTCATGGGCTGGCGCATGACCGAGCCCGACGCGACCTTCGGGGGCTATGCCACCGCTCTTCGGAGCGACGCGGCGGTCGCAGGGATCGGTCCCCTGGCACAGGGAGCCCCTCCCGCATGGCTCCTCTACTTCGCAACCGACGACGCCGATCGCACGGCGGCACTGATCCAGGAGAACGGCGGGACGGTGCTGATGCCGCCGCATCCGGTGGGCGACCTGGGCCGACTCGTCGTCGCTCTCGACGTCACGGGCGCAGCCTTCGGCCTGTGGGAGGCCGGCACGATGCCGGGGTTCGAGGTGACAGGCGAGCCCGGAGCGTGGGCCTGGTGCGACCTTCGCACCCCTGAGCCCGATGCCGCCCGCGAGTTCTATGGGGTGGTGCTCGGCTGGGAGTACGCCGCCGTTCCGATGGCCGGAGACGAGTACACGACGTTCACCACGGCTGGAGGCAGCGCCCCGTCCGGCGGAGTCGGCCCGATGATGGGTGCTGAGGGCGTCCCGCCCCACTGGCTCAACTACTTCGCCGTGGCGGATGTTGATGCATCCGTCGCCGCGGCTGCATCCCAGGGAGGCACGGTCATCACGGCGGCTTTCGACACCCCGTTCGGACGCATGGCACCGATTCTCGACAACGGTGGCGCCGCACTCATGATCATGCAGCTGCCCAC
>CAZQXO010000026.1:12105-27259 GCA_964597445.1 uncultured Bifidobacteriaceae bacterium
GCCGCCTGATCCAGAGCATGGAGGAGGACCGGCGAGAGCGCCGCGATCGCATCACGCGCTCCCCCGCTGGATCCTGGCGCGTTGACGACGAGAGTGGATCCCGCGAGCCCGGCGATGCCGCGCGACAGGATCGCCGTGGGCACTCCGTGGGCCACGCCGTAGGAACGGATGGCCTCCGCCAGCCCGGGTGACTCGCGCTCGATCACCTGCCGCGTCATCTCCGGGGTGAGGTCACGCGGGGTGTGGCCGGTGCCGCCCGTCGTCAGGACGAGATGGAATCCCTCGCTGACCGCATCGCGCAGGGCCGACAGCACCGGCTCACCGTCCGCGACGACCACCGGGTCGTCGACCGCGATACCGAGGTCACGAAGGCCGGCAACGAGGATCGGCCCCGAGGTGTCCTCCCACTGCCCCGCGGCCGCACGGGTCGAGCAGGTGATCACGCGCGCGCGATAGGTCATGACTCGCGCACCCAGTGACCCGACCGGCCACCCTTCTTCTCCAGCAGCACGACCTCGTCGATCGCCGCAGTGCGGTCCTTGCCCTTCACCATGTCGATGACGGCAAGTCCCCCCACGGCGGCTGCCGTGAGCGCCTCCATCTCGACACCCGTGCGATCAGCGGTGCGCACCGTGGCGAGGATCTCGACGTACGAACCACCACTCCCCTGCTGCAGCACGACGTCGACGTCGACACCGTGAACCGCGATGGGATGGCACAGCGGGATGAGATCCGGCGTGCGCTTCGTCGCCTGAATCGCCGCGATGCGGGCGACCGCGAGGGCATCCCCCTTCGGCATCTCGCCTGCGGCGAGGAGCCCCGCGACCTCGTCAGAGACGGTCACCCGGCAGCGAGCGGTGGCCTCGCGCGTCGTGACGTCCTTGCCCGTCACGTCGACCATGCGCGCCTCGCCGCGCTCGTTCAGGTGAGTCAGATCGCTCATGCCGGCACCCTAGTGCGCTCGTTCCGGGCCGGCCTGCGCTCGGCCGCGCCGCGGATGGCGGCCATGACCTCCTCCAGTGCCCGCACCGAGTGACCCGACACCAGGGTGTCGACGTAGGGCAGCGCAGCCGCCATGCCCCCGACCAGTGGCTGGTACGAGGCGGAGGCCGTGCGCGGATTGACCCAGATGATGTGGTGCGCAAGGCGGGACAGTCGCTGCATCGCGGTGCCCACGAGAGCCGGATCCTCGATCTCCCAGCCATCGGAGACGATGACAAGCACGGCCCCGCGGGCCATGCCCCGACGACCGTGATCGTCCAGGAAGGTGGTCAGAGCCCGTCCGATCCTCGTCCCGCCGGACCAGTCCGGCGCCGACTCGAGGGCGCGGGCGTAGGCAGCGTTCGCATCACCTGCGGCCAGCTGACGCGTCAGGCGCGTGAGCCGCGTCGCGAAGGCGAACGCCTCGGCGCCGAGCGCCTGCACCGCACCACGCATGAGGTGCAGGTAGACCCGGGCATACGGCTCCATCGACCCGGAGACATCGGCGATCAGCACGATGCGACGCGGTCGCTCCGTGGGGGTGCGACGGACGAGAGCGACCGGGTCTCCTCCCGTGCGCTGCGAGCGTCGCAGGGTGCTGCGCACATCGAGGCGACGACCGCTCGAATGGCGCCGCTGCCGCCGAGCCAGTCGGGGGGGCGCCATCAACGGAAGTTCGTCGACCAGGCGACGGATCAGCGCCAGCTCCTCGTCCGAGCAGGCGGAGAAATCGCGATCCACCAACCTCTCGGTGATGCTCACCGCCGCGAGGGCCTGAGGCTCCTGCTCGTCCTGCTCCGACTCCGCCGCCACACCCGGGGTCAGCGTGGTGACGCCACCCGACGCCGCGGACTCCGGCGCCTCGGCACCGTCCTCCGGGCTCCGGTCCGCGGTCGGGGCCTCGCGAGCCGGAGCCGTGGCAGTCTCCTGCACGAGATCGGATAAGGAGAACTGGCCCCGGAAGACGTGATCGAAGAGGCGGTCGTACACCTCGATCTGCGAACGTCCCGAGAGAAGCGTCGTGCGGCCGAGCCAGTAGACGTCCGCCAGGGAGTCAGGCTGCGCCGCAGAGATGGCCCGCGCGAACCTCGCCGCCCGCTCGGGGGTCACCGGCACCCCCGCCTCATGGAGTCGGTGTCCGAAGCCGGCCACCACCCCGAGGAAGACCTCGTCGGCTACGAGCCCGCCACCCACGCGAGCCCCTCCGCCCGCGCGAGCTCCTGATCCTCGCGGTACTTGAGCACTGATCCCAGCGTGCGGGCGACGCCCGCCTCGTCGAGGACGTCGAGTCCCAGGAGCATCGCGGCGTGCACCCAGTCGATCGCCTCGGCCACGCCGGGCGGCTTCTGCACGTCGATGCCACGCAGCCGCTCCACGGCGGACGCCACCTGCACGACGAGGGATTCCGGCGCCTGCGGCACGCGCAGGGCGATGATCGCCCTCGCGTGCGCCAGGTCGGGGTAGTCGATCCAGTGGTAGAGGCATCGACGCTTGAGGGCATCGTGCAGGTCACGGGTGCGGTTCGACGTGAGGATGACGATGGGCGGCACCGTTGCCGTCAGGGTGCCGAGCTCCGGGACGGTGACCGACGACTCCGCGAGCATCTCGAACAGGAAGGCCTCGAACTCCTCGTCCGCACGATCGATCTCGTCGATGAGGAGGACGGCCGGGTTCGGGCCGGGATGCTCCAGTGCCTGCAGGAGGGGCCGCTCGATCAGGAACTCCCGGGAGAAGAGCGACGTCTCATCCAGCGGACGACCCTGCGCCTCCGCGAGCCGGATGCCGAGCAGCTGGCGCGGGTAGTTCCACTCATACAGCGCCTCGGAGGCGTCGATACCCTCGAAGCACTGCAGTCGGATGAGCGGCGTGTCGAGCATGGCGGCGAGGGCCTTCGCCGACTGGGTCTTGCCCACCCCGGCCTCTCCCTCGAGCAGCAGGGGCTGCGGCAGCCGCACGGCGCAGAACAGGGCGGTGGCGAGCCCGGGATCGGCGAGGTAGTCGTGCTCAGCCAGACGCTCGATGAGGGCCGGGGCCGAGGGCACGAGCTGCTCCATGCTCATGCGGGCACCCTAGCCGGGCTTACCGGTTGCGGTTCGGGTGTTCTCGGGGGCACGAGAGCCTCTCTCTCCCGCATGCGGGAGGTGGGAACCCTTGCTAATCTGCTTTATCCCCCAAGAGGAGCGCTCCCATGGCTGAACCCGTCGACGACACCGCTGATGTGCTGCGCGGCATCTGGCAGCAGTCCACGTCCGACCTGGCCCTGGACGAGGACTGCAGCCCCAACAAGGTCTGCCGCAACATGAAGGACGTCTCCTTCGACGGTTTCGCGGAGGACGGCGTCGACATGGCCACCGCCTGGCGCAACAAGCTGCAGCGGGAGGGCAAGCTCGGCTCCTCATCGCTGGGCGATCTCATCCTCGGCGACGGTCGCTGACGGCCGTGGGAGCCACCTTCGACGGACTCACCGTGCCCACGCTCACCGAGCAACTGGGCGAGCAGGGCTACATCGCCGACCGCGGTCTGGCCACGACCCTGCTCCTCGCCCTGAAGCTGGGCAAGCCCCTGCTGCTCGAGGGGGAGGTCGGTGTCGGCAAGACCGAGCTCGCCCGCACCCTGGCCGAGATGCTCGGTCGCGAGCTCATCCGGCTCCAGTGCTACGAGGGCATCGACACCCACCACGCCCTCTACGAGTGGGACTACGCGCGCCAGATGCTCCACGTGCGCGCGCTCAGTCAGGCCGAACTGGCCTCGTCCGACGAGGATCTCTTCAGCAGCCGCTTCCTTGTCGAGCGACCTCTGCTCCAGGCCGTGCGCGCCGGCGACCAGTGCGTGCTGCTGATCGATGAGGTAGATCGGGCCGACGACGAATTCGAGGCCTTCCTGCTCGAGCTGCTCAGCGAGTTCCAGGTGACGATCCCGGAGATGGGCACGGTCAAGGCGGCCACGCGCCCGATCGTCATCCTGACGTCGAATCGCACGCGCGAGCTCCACGACGCACTCAAGCGCCGATGCCTGTACACATGGATCGGCTTCCCCCCGCACGAGCGGGAGGTCGCGATCGTCCGCTCACGTCTGCCCGAGGTCAGCGCGGCCCTCGCCGATCAGGTGGTTGCCGCCGTGAATCGGCTGCGGGACATGGAGCTCGAGAAGCTCCCCGGTGTGGCCGAGACGATCGACTGGACGACCAGCCTGGACGCACTCGGGGCTCAGGCGCTCACCGAGGAGATCGCCCTCGACACCCTCGGAGCCGTCGTGAAGGATCGAGACGACCTCGAGTTCACGACCAAGAGCATCAGTGATGTCGTCTCCTGACGACATCGACGCCCTGTTCGTCGGCTTCGGTCACGCCCTTCGCGACGCCGGTCTTCCGGTCGGCACCGACGACGTCCTGACCTTCTGCTCGGGCATGGCCGAGCTGAAGGTGTCGGACCTGCTCGACATCTACTGGGCCGGGCGGGCCTGCTTCGTGCGTCGACGCGAGCACTTCCCCATCTACAAGACGGTGTTCCGCGAGTACTTCCTCGGCGAGAACCTGACGGACGACTCCCTCGTCAAGAAGGTGATGCGTTCCTCCTCCAACGCCGGTGCCGCTCTGGAGGTCCCGAACACGGAGGAAGGCCTCCCCGGCGAGATCAATCCGGATGAGATCAAGCTCGGATTCGTGGCGAGCACCACGGAGGTCTATCGGCACAAGGAGTTCGCCGAGTGCACCGATGCCGAGCTGCGTCAGGTGCGTCGGATGATCTCCCGCATGAGGGTGACGCCGCCGAAGCGCAGGACGCACCGCATGACGCGTGCGCGCCGCAGCTCCACCCTCGACATGCGTCGCATGGTGCGCGACACCATGCGCAACCTCGGAGAGCCCGGAGGACTGCAGTTCCGCACCCGCAAGGAGAAGCTGCGACCCCTGGTGCTGATCCTCGATGTCTCGGGGTCCATGGCCGACTACTCGCGCAACCTGCTGCAGTTCGCGTACTCAGCCCGCCGGGCCAACGCGAAGGTCGACGTCTACTGCTTCGGCACCCGCCTGACCCGCATCACGCGACAGCTGGATCGCCGGGACGCAGACGACGCCATGCGGACGGCAGGAGAGTCCGTCTTCGACTGGGACGGGGGCACGCGAATCGGGGACTCCCTCCGCGAGTACACGCGGACGGCCCGCCGCTCGCGGTTGGGCCGGGGCGCCATCGTCGTCATCTGCTCCGACGGTCTGGACCGAGGCGAGCCTCAGGCGCTCTCCGAGGCGATGGAGAGCCTGTCCCGCATCGCGCACCGGGTGATCTGGGTGAACCCCCACCGGGGTGACGTCGAGGTGTACGTCCCAGCCTCGCTCGGCATGATCGTGGCCGATCCCTACATCGACGAGGTGCACTCGGGCCACAACCTCGCTAGCCTCGAGCGACTGGCCACACGACTGGCGAAAGTGGGCTGACCATGAAGTACTCCATCTCCCTCGAGGCCGAGGGCGACCGCGAGATCACGCTCGATGAGGTGGTCGAACTGGCGGACGCCGTGGCCCCGCTCAACGGCATCGCGTCGGGCATGGGCACCTACGGCTACGGGGCCCAGATCGTGGTCGAGGCCGAGAACTCCGATCTCGCCGTCGAGGCTGCGCTGGTGCTGTTCGCCGAGGCCGTGGCCCGAACCTCGCTGCCCGACTGGCCTGTGGTTCGTGCGGAGTCCCTCGCGGAGGACGACGACTACGCCGAGCTCGAGGACCTCATCCCGTGATCCGGCTCGGCAGTCTCGCCGGGTACGCCTTCGAGGGCCCACGGGCCCTCGCCGGCTGGACCGCACCCGCTCAGCCCGCGGTCTACGCCATCCTCGCCAAGGACGACCCCCAGCGACCCCAGCAGTTCGCGGTCATCTTCGTGGGGCATGCCGACGACCTCTCCGACGAGGGGTTCCCCTTCCGGCACCCCCGCTCGTCCGCATGGATCAAGCGAGCCGGGGGGAAGTTCAACCTGCACGTGTGCTGGCTCGACGTTCCCGGCGGCACACGTGCTCACCGCGAACAGATCACGCAGGAGCTCTCCGCGATCTACGGCCCCAGCTGCAACATCGAGAAGTTCGACCAGGCCTGGAAGGACGAGTGGATCGGTGAGTACGAGACACCCGTGACCGAGGCCCTGACAACGCAGAAGCGGCCGACCTGACGGTCGACCGCTCCTGACACCTCAGACTCGGGTCACCTGGGCCCGAGATCCATCCCGACGCTCTCCAGGAAGCGCGAACGACGGGTCCCCATCGCCGGGCGGTTCACGCCCTCGGCGACATGATCCTCGTGCACGAACGTCGCGCCGACCACGATGCCCTCACCGAAGCCGTACAGCAGCGGCAGTGCGCCCGCCACGACGTTGCCGGTGGTGTTGATCGCCCGCAGGCCGGGATCGATGCGCTCTGCATCCGCCTTGATGTCCCATACCGTGTCGGCGGCCGTCTCCAGGCCACCCGCCACCGTCTTGAGCTGACGCCCGACGATGTAGAGGTAGATCGCCAGGCCCGCGATGAGCGCGACGACGTTGATGACTGACCACAATGCGAGACCGCTCATGAGCGCACCTTGTCCAGAGTCCGGCCGAGGAAGAGATGGTGTTCGAGGCCCTCGGCGAGGACGGCTTCGACGCCGCCTGCCGTGGTCGTGATCAACGCGGTATCGGCGGTGTTCGCCTTGGTCGCCTCGAGGGTGGTGTTGATGTCAGCCACGCGACGGTGGATCCGGTGCACGAAGATGACGAGCAGGGTCAGCAGCGCTGCCACGGCCACCACGACGACGGAGCCGAGGATGTTCGCCCACAGCCACAGGTTCTCCACTTGCGCATCCATGTCAGCCTCCCAGCCTTGCGCGGCCGCGCTTGAGGCCGGCGATGACGGCAAGCGCGGATTCGATGGTCTCGTTGAGCTGCTTGAGCCCGGCGGTGTTGCGCTCGGCCTGCTGCAGGCCGGTCAGGATGCTCCCGGCCTGAGTGCCGATCCTCCACGCGAGGACGAGAATCGACACGACGAGCACGACGACGACGAGGACGACGACGGCTCCGATGATGAAGCCGATCAGCCATCCCTCATGTCCGGTGAAGTCCATGACCCCTCCCTAGATCGAGTCCGCGAAGGCCCGGACGGGGGCCAGGCTGGCATTGACGGACGCCACGGTCGACGGCACGGTTGCCGTCTTGTCGACGATGACCTGCACTCCTCCGTCGAGGGCGCCGAGGGTCTTCGAGGTCGCAGCGAGGTGGAAGATCACGCGCGTGAGCGCGAGAGCGGCTGCGGCGATGATCACCGCCCCGACGACGAGCGTGACGATTGCTTCGGTTGGCATGGTGGTCTCCTAACCCAGCAGCTTCGAGACGGGGCCCGCGTAGCGCACGGCTCCATTGGCGACATCGGCGATGACGAGGTCGGTCTTCTCCAGGAGGGCTGGCGTGGTGTCCAGCTCACCGATGAGGGCGACCCCGCCGTCGAGGGCGTCCTGCGACGCTCCGCGGATCCGCTCCAGTGCACCCAGCAGCGTGTTGAGCAGCGCCACCAGCACCGGCACGATCACGATGATGAGGATCAGGTTTCCGATCCACCACAGGCTCATGTGCGATCTCCGTTTCTAGCGGCTGGGAGCCGGCTCGTAGGGGAGGAAGAAGCGAGCGAACACGCGCTTCGCCGCCCGGATGAAGGCGGTGAAGCCGATGGCCAGGCCGCTGGCCGACTGCGGAGCGTCGATCGCATAGGGATCGCGACCCTCAGCCATCGCGGTCATGCGCAGCTTCATGGAGCCCGCAGTCTGGTCGATGAGGACGCCGGTGACGTCGACGACGAGTCCACGTCCGTACTGAGCAGCCGCGCCCGAGATCGACAGGTCGATATTGAGCGTGACCTCAGTGGAGCCGCCGAGCGGCTTCAGCGAGATCTGCATGATCATCGTCGCGGACCCGCGGCCCTTCTTGTCGGCGCCGAAGGCGTCGAGCACCAAGACCTTCTTCGCCTCGTCGCGCGACTTGATCTTGACGGATCCGGAGAACTCGAGCTTGACCGGACCGGCCGAGATGATGACGTCGCCCTCGTACTGGTCGTCACCCACCTGGTTGGTCAGGTCGGCGCCCGGGATGCACTTCGCCACCAACGGGATGTCGTCGAAGAACTTCCAGACCTGATCGACCGGCTGGTCGATCTGGAATGACTGGTTGATCAGCATGGAACCTCCCGTGGGATGAAAGCTTCGGGGTCCTTCTCGAATGCCTTCCTGCACCCGGGGGCGCAGAAATAGTAGGTCGTTCCGTTGTACTCGAACGGACGGTTCGCGGGCACCGCATCCACCGTCATGCCGCACACCAGATCGATGACGGTCTCCGGCTCGATCATCGGGAGCAGCGTCCGCTGCTGCGGCGTGAGTCCTCCGGCTGCCCGCATCTGGACGAGCTCGGCCAGGATCGACACCGCGATCTCACGATGGGTCGTGTGCCCGAGGTCGAGCCCGATGGGCACGTGGATGCGGCCGAGTCGATCGGCCGGGAGGCCACGCTCGGCGAGGTAGCCCCGTACGACCTCACCGCGCTTGCGGGAGGCGACGAGGCCGATGAACGCGGGCGAGCCCTTCAGGGCCTCCTCAAGCACCTCCTCGTCCCCGTGCCCCTGCGTGGCGACGATGACCGCCGATGACGGCTGGATCATCGCGGCGCTGAACTCCTCCTGGCTGGCCAGCTGCGAGCGCCAGCCCAGATCGCGCACGAGATCGACGAGGGTGACGGCCATTGGCGAACGGCCCACGACCAGCACGTGCGGGGACGCGGCCACCGGCTCGACGAAGATCTGCAGGGCGCCGTCGCTCTGGCAGGAGATCGGCACGGTCAGGACACCCTCCGGGACGTGCATGCCGAGGAGGTCCTGCTCCTGCCCGAGCCAGATGAGGGAGGACGTCCCCTCCGCCAGCACCCGCTTGGCCTCACGGATCAGCACGGGCTCGGCGCAGGCACCGCCGATCCACCCGTGCAGGGTGCCGTCGGGCATGACGATCGCCCGCGATCCGTAGTGCCCCGACGAGGGCGCCTGACGCCACACGACCGTGGCCATGGCGAAGGACTCGCCGTTCGCCATGAGCTCGACAGCGCGAGCCATGACATCGGCGCCCTCCATCGGGGACAGCTCCGGCACGTCAGTCGACCTTCACCGGGGGCATGCCGGAGACGTCCTGGCCGGTCTGCAGTGCCTCGAACACGCGATTCGGCATGAGCGGCATGTCGACGTTGCGCACGCCGGTGTGCTCGATCGCGTTCATGACCGCGTTGACGAAGGCGGCCGGTCCGGCCACCGTCGCGCACTCGCCGACGCCCTTGGCGCCGATCGGGTGGTGCGGACATGGGGTGACGACCTCATGCAGCTCGAAACCGGGGGTCTCCCAGGCCGTCGGCAGCAGGTAGTCCATGTAGTTCGAGCCGATGCAGTTGCCTGACTCGTCGAAGGTGATGTACTGCATGTTCGCCATGGCGTAGGCCTCCGTGAGACCGCCCATGACCTGTCCTTCGACGATCATCGGGTTGATGCGCACGCCGCAGTCGTCCACGGCCACGAAGTTGAGAACGTCCCAGACACCGGTCATGGGGTCGACCTCGACCTTGCAGAAGTACGCGGCGAACGGCCACGTGAGGTTCGGCGGGTCGTAGTAGGAGGTGTTCTCCAGGCCAGGCTCCATGCCATCGGGCATGTTGCTGTAGGCCGCGAGGGCGCAGTCCTGGATGGTCACGCCGCGGTCGTGGTTGCCGCGCACGTAGAACCGTCCGAGCTCCCACTCGATGTCCTCCTCGGACACCTCGAGCAGGTGGGCCGCGATCTTGCGGGCCTTCGCCCGCACCTTGCGGGCCGCCATGGCGACCGCAGCACCCGCGACCGGTGTGGAGCGGGACGCATAGGTGCCCATGCCGAACGGCGCTGTGTCGGTGTCGCCCTCCTCGACGACGATGTCGTCAGCCGGGATGCCGAGCTCGTGGGCGACGATCTGTGCCCACGTGGTCTCGTGCCCCTGGCCCTGGGTCTTCGCACCCGTGCGCAGGATGGCCTTGCCGGTCATGTGCACGCGCAGCTCGGCGGAGTCGAACATCTTGATGCCGAGGATGTCGTACTCGCGGCTGTTGCCGGCGCCCAGCGGCTCCGTCATCGTCGAGATGCCGATGCCGAGGAGACGCCCGCGCTTGCGTGCCTCCTCCTGCTCCTGCTTGAAGTTCGCGTAGCCGATGGCCTCCATGCCGACCTGCATGCACTTGTCGTACTGGCCGGAATCCGTGAGGAAGCCGAAGGCCGTGCGGTACGGGAACATGTCGTCCTTGACCAGGTTGACCCGGCGGAACTCCGCCTGATCCATGCCGAGGTCGTTGGCGGCCGCATGCATCATCCGCTCCTGGAAGAACATGGCCTCCGTGACGCGGAAGGAGCAGCGGTAGGCGACGCCGCCCGGAGCCTTGTTCGTGTAGAAGCCCTCACTCGTGAGGTGAGCCACCGGCACGTCGTAGCACGCGAAGGTCGAGTGCATGAGGCCGATCTTGAACTTGGTCGGCTGCGCATCCGCGAAGAACGCACCATGGTCGGAGACCGTGTGCATGCGCATCCCGAGGATCTTGCCGTCCTTGCGCAGGGCCAGCTCACCCTTGAGGTACACGTCACGGCCGAAACCGGTCGAGATGAGGTTGCCCGTCTTGTCCTCGATCCACTTCACCGGACGCTCGGTCAGGATGGAGGCCAGGATCGAGATGACGTACCCCGGGTAGACCGGCACCTTGTTGCCGAAGCCGCCACCGAGATCAGGCGAGATGATGCGGATCTGCTGCTCGGGGATCTCCGCGACCATGGCCACGGCAGCGCGCACGATGTGCGGCGCTTGGCTCGTCATGTAGACCGTGAGCTTGCCGGTCGCGCGGTCGTAGTCGGCGATCGAGCCGCAGGGCTCCAGCGGCGACGGGTGCGACCGCGGGTAGTGGAGCTCGATCTTCGAGACGACATCGGCCTCCTCGAAGGCCTTGTCGGTGCGGGCCTTGTCGCCGATCTCCCAGTCGAAGATCTTGTTGGTCGGCTGGTTCTCCTTGTCATCGCGGATCAGCGGCATGGCCGGATCCTGCGCCTGGATCGGGTTGACGATCACCGGGAGCTGCTCGTACTCGACGACGATCTTGCTGCACGCATCCTTGGCGATGTACGGATCGTCGGCGATGACGGCGGCGATCTCCTGGCCCTGGAAGCGGATCTTGTCGGTCGCCAGCACGGCCTGCGTGTCGTAGGACAGCGTCGGCATCCACGCGAGGTTGCGGGCCGCCATCATCTCGCCGGTCAGGACGAGACGGACGCCGGGAACCTCCCACGCGGCCGACGTGTCGATCGACTTGATGCGGGCGTGAGCCACGTCGGCCCGGAGGATCTCCATGTGGAGCATCCCGGGCAGGACGACGTCGTCGACGTAACGACCCTTGCCACGGATGAAGCGGTTGTCCTCGACTCGGCGGCGGCTGGCGCCCATGCCGCCGATCTTCAGCTCGTCAACGGACATCAGGCCTCCTCGCCGTTCTGCGCACGCATCTTCTCGGCCGCCCAGAGGACGGACTTCACGATGTTCTGGTACCCGGTGCAGCGGCAGAGGTTGCCCGAGAGAGCCCAGCGAACCTCGTCCTCGGTCGGGTTGGAGTTGCGCTCGAGGAGCGCCTTGGAGGCGAGCATCATGCCCGGGGTGCAGAAGCCGCACTGGAGGCCGTGGCACTCCTTGAAGCCCTCCTGAACCGGGTGCAGCTCGCTGGCCGTGCCCATGCCCTCGACTGTCTCGACGTCGTGACCGTCAGCCTGGACCGCGAGCATCGTGCAGCTCTTGACCGGACGCCCGTCGAACAGCACCGTGCAGGCGCCGCAGCTCGTGGTGTCGCAGCCGGTGTGCGTGCCGGTCAGCTGCAGGCCCTGGCGCAGCAGGTGCGCGAGGAGGAGTCGGGGCTCGACGTCGACCGTGCGCTTGTCACCGTTGACGGTGATGGTGATCCGACGGGTGGGCACATCCGCGCCGGGATCAGCGGCGACCTCGTTGTACAGGCTGGTCATGATCAGGCTGCCTTCTGCTCGGAGTGGGCGATGTTGGTGAGGATGCGGGTCACGAAGGTCTTGACGATGTGCCGCTTGTAGTCCGACGACCCGCGGTGATCGGTACGGGGCTCGGCGACGGCGGCCACCGCATCGGCTGCAGCGTCGATGTCCTCGGGGGTCAGTCGCTTGCCGGCCAGCACCGAGATCGCGTCATTCGCGTCGATGGTGCGGCCGCCGACGCCGGCGAGCGCGCAGCCCGCACGATGGACGACGTCACCGTGCATGTCGAGCGACACCGCGACCGAGGCCGTGGCGAAGTCGCCGACGCGGCGCTCGAGCTTGAGGTAGCCGCCGCGGGCGGTGCCGGTGGCTCCCGGGATGACGGCCTCGACGGCGAGCTCGTTGTAGGCCAGAGCGTTCGTGAAGGGGCCGAGGACGAAGTTGCGCACGTCGATCGTGCGCTTGCCGTTCGGACCCTGGGCGACGATGTGACCGCCGAGCGCGACCATGGTCGCGGCCCAGTCGCCCTGCGGATCGGCGTGGCAGACCGAGCCCACGAACGTCCCGCGCGTGCGCACGATCGGGTCGGCGACCAGCTCCGCCGCTGCTGCGAGCGTCGGGTGCGACTCGCCGATGATCGTGGAGAACTCGAGATCCTCGTGGCGGCACAGGGCGCCGATGCGGAGGGTGCCGTCCGCATCGAGACGGTGGTAGTCCAGCCCGGGGATGCTGTTGATGTCGACCAGCATCGCCGGGGCCGCGAAGCGCAGCTTGAGCATGGGGATCAGGCTCTGACCTCCGGCCAGCACCTTGGCCTCGCCACCGCCGGCGTCGAGCAGGGCGATGGCCTGGGCCAGAGACGTGGGTGATTCGTAGGCGAAACGCGACGGGTACATGGATTCCTCTCGGCTCTAGGCCTGTGGGTCGCGGACAGCGACGGGGAGGGAGTCGGCGTCAGGGTCGGGGCGAGGCTCCTGATGGGGCGGCCAGGGGCCCTGCACGGGCTGGCTGGCGACCTTGAGGAACTCCGTGAACTGCGGCCATGCCCAAACGGTCGGACTGGCGCCCGTCTTGGGGGAGTTCTCGACGATCGCGAAGAGCCGCGGCGAACCGGCCTCGTGCCCGGTGGACTCGACTGGCATGGGCTTCCCTTCCCGTGAAGCGGCGGCACACCTCTCGATGTGACGATTCGCACATCAAAGACCCGTGGAGGGGACGCCGCAACCCGAATTGCCCAACATCTGACGCGTCCCCCACGGAAGGGACATCACGATGACCGGACATGGACGGACGCGGGCCTTCCCGGGACCCCGGACGGCCCCCACGGAGCCCCGCGGAACCGGGTCAGGCGCGCTGGTGCCGAGCGGCGATCGCCTGGGCGATGATGGACACGGCGATCTCCGCCGGGGTGTCCGCCCCGATGTCGACGCCGGCCGGGCCATGCACGCGGGTCAGGTCGGTGACGTCCCGCAGGGCGAGCCAGTCGGCCCGGGACTGCTGCATCGCGAGGGAGCCCAGCGCCCCGATGTAGCCCGCGTCGCTGTCCAGGGCGGCCATGAGGCAGGTGCTGGAGGTCTCCACGTCATGGCCCATCACGACGACGGAGTCGAGGGGCGAGAGGCTCGCTGTCAGGCCGACCACGTGAGCCGGTCGCGGATCGATGGTCGTCCGCCACCCGAGCAGGGCTCCCTGAGCGGCCAACGCCTCGGCGATCGGGCCCTGGCCCGCGATGATCAGGCGTGGCACAGGCGTGACGATGGTCGTGATCTCGTGCTGGCCAACGAGGGCGACCGCTCGCCCCGCCTGAAGTGCCTCCCGGGCCGCCCCCGAGGCGGTCTCCTCGGTCGAGATCCCGACGGCCGTCACGACGTCGCCGTCGAGGCTGGCCGTGACGGCGACCGAGGCCCGATCGAGCAGCAGCGGCCAGGTCTCCGACGGGAACTGGTCCGCCGGCACCACGAGGAACTCGACCGTCGAGCCCACGGGGAGGCCGCTCAACTGGCTCTCGAAGTCGTTCACGGTGTGGAGGATCCGCCGCCCGGTGGGCAGCTGCCGAGCGGCCGCATCCGCCAGGAGTCCGTCGAAGGCTCCCCCCTGGATGCCGCCGATGCGGCCACCCCCGGGGGTGAAGGCCAGGGCCTCATCGGAGACGGTCGGGCCCACCATCCACGCCACGTCGGCGCGCGTCCCGGATCGGGCGCACGCGGCGACGCTCAGGGCGATGTCATACACGCCGGCGAGTGTAGGTGCGGCCTTCCTCGACCGCCCGTCCGAGACCTCAGGAGCGCGAGGCGAGCCACCAGATCACTCCCACGGCGGCGACGACCACGATGATCGCGGGCACGACGCGCTTCAGGACGGGGACGAGGGCGGCATTGCCGAGGTCCAGGGCCTCGTTGTTGAGCTGGGGAGCGGGAGCCGGCGCTGCCACGGAGGGGGCCGCTGTCGCCGCCCCGGAGGCCGGCTCGGCGGACGCGTCCAGCGCCCCGGACGCCGCAGGAGTCCGTGCCGAGATGACCTGCTCGAGGTTGCTCGCGAACTGCGTGATGAGGCGCTTCGAGACATCCGCCATGACGCCCCGGCCGAACTGGGCCGCCTTGCCCGTGACGGTAAGGTCGGTGACGATCGTCGCGCGGGTGCTCGTCGGCCCCTCCGGGGTCAGCGTGGCCGTGATGGTCGCCCCCGCTGTGCCTGCGCCCTTCGTCTCCTTACCGGTCGCGTCGATGACGGCCACGTGCGTGGACTTGTCCTTCGAGACGAATCGCCCCGTGCCCGCGAAGTTCATGGTCACCGGACCCAGCTTGACCTTGACGTTGGCGGCGAACTCCTCGCCGTCGAACGAGGTCAGGGTCGCCCCCGGCATGCAGGGGGCGATCGACTCCACGTCGATCAGGGTGTCCCACGCCGTGTCGATGTCTGCCGGGACAACGAACGTGTTCTCGAGCTCCATGGATCCTCCGGGTCTGGTCCGGGGACGTGCCCCCGGGCTTTCGAGCACGGTATCCGGCCCGTGAGCCCCCTCGCGACCAGATTCGCTCACTCCTCAGCCTCCGGGGCTCGCTGCGCTTACTCGCCGGGGGCGAGTCACCCCCCTGCGAACCTATGCGCCGGTGCCTCCGGGGCTCGCTGCGCT
>CAZQXO010000026.1:27359-28460 GCA_964597445.1 uncultured Bifidobacteriaceae bacterium
GCGCCGGTGCCTCCGGGGCTCGCTGCGCTCACTCCTCAGCCCCCGGCGAACGGCGGCAGCACGTCCACCCGGCTCCCGGCCCCCACCACCGCGGCCTCGTCCGAGCACGACACCTCGTCGAGCAGGTACGAGCACTGCGGACGGACCCGGGCGAAGCCGGGGTAGCGAGCCTGCAGGTCGTCGAGCACCGAACCCAGGGTGCCGGCAGGAGCCGTGACCGTCGACTCGCCGACGGCCGCACGAGCGGCGGCGAACAGGTGCACCTCGACGGTCACGTCAGCCTCCGATGGCGCTCATCGGGCGGTCCGGCTGCACGAAGGAGGGGTCGTTGATCCCGTGACCCGGGAGCTTGGCCCAGGTGGCTGCAGCGAACAGCCGTGCGATGCGATCACGGCGCTCCTCATCCGACAGGGATGCCTCTCGCAGGGTCGCGCGCACGTCTGTCTCGTCACGGGCGAAGAGGCAGTTGCGGATCTGCCCGTCGGCCGTCAGTCGCAGGCGATCGCAGGCGGAGCAGAACGGCTTGCTGACGCTCGCGATGATGCCCACGGTCGCGGGACCGTCGTCGACCACGAACTCCTCGGCCGGCGCCGAACCTCGACCCGGCTTCGGAGTGAGACGGAACTCCGCGGCGAGGAGCTCGTGGATCTCGCCCGCGGTGACCATCTCGCCCCGCTGCCACGATCCCTGCGCATCCAGAGGCATCTGCTCGATGAAGCGCAGGTGCCATCCGTTCTCGATCGCGTGACGAAGCATGGGGATCGCCTCGTCGTCGTTGATGCCGCGCATGAGGACGGTGTTCACCTTCACCGGGTGCAGGCCAGCCGCCAGAGCTGCGCTAATGCCCGCGATGACGTCATCGAAGCGATCGCGGAAGGTCAGTCGCGTGAACCGCTCGGGGTCGAGGGTGTCGAGGCTGATGTTGACGCGCTCGAGGCCGGCGTCGGCGAGCGGCTGCGCGAGCTCGGCGAGCCGGAGCGCATTGGTGGTGAGGGTGATGCGTGGGGGTGCCGGGAGCGTGTTGATGCGCTGCACGATCTCGACGATGTCCGGGCGCACGAGCGGCTCACCGCCCGTGAGGCGGATCGACTCGATGCCCTG
>CAZQXO010000027.1:0-27806 GCA_964597445.1 uncultured Bifidobacteriaceae bacterium
CATGACAGCGAGCGTCCTGAGGTCCTGGACCCGCTCGACGCGCACCTGCCACGACAACCCTCCGCGGCGCACGCGCACCCGGGTGCCGGCGACCTGAGGGGGCGTCACGGCCACCACTGTATTCGCAGGGCGCCGCGCCACGGTGTCCCGCAGCGCTGTGATCGTGCGGTCGCCGAAGGTCAGCGACCGAGCAGCTTCTTCGCCATGACGATGCGCTGCACCTCGCTGGTGCCCTCGTAGATCTGCGTGATCTTGGCATCGCGCATCATGCGCTCGCCGGGCCAGTCCTTGGTGTAGCCGGCACCGCCGAGAGCCTAGACGGGGAAGGTCCGCCGGGTCAGCGAGGCGACGACGGCCGTGGTGCCGTCGATCGGTGAACTCACGGTGTCGGTGCTCGGGGACGCGCGTCGTTCAGGGGTTGGTGAGGGTGAGGGTGGCGATGAGGTCGCCGGGTTCGACCTGGGTGCCAGCGGGCACGGTGAGCGACGCGACGATGCCGGCGCTGGTGCTGGTGATGGGGGCTTCCATCTTCATGGCCTCGATGACGGCTATCCGCTGACCGGGCTGGATCTCGTCGCCGACGGCGGCGTGGAGGTGGAGGACACCCGGAACGGTGGCCGCGAGGTGGGCGGGGTTGCCGGGTTCGGCCTTGGCCCGGGTGATGGCGGTGGTGGGGGCGTGGGTGTCGAGGACGCGGAACGCGATGGGCTGGCCGTTGGCGCGCAAGTGCACGCTGCGTCGGCCGGTGTCGTCGAGGTCGCCGACGGCGTCAAGTTCGACGAAGACCTGCTGGCCGGGGGCGAGGGTGAGGGTCTCGACGTGGCCGGGCTCGAGGCCGAACAGGAAGGGGCGGGTGGGGATGAGGGCGACGTTGCCGTGGGTGGCGCGCAGCCGTTCGTGGGCGGCGGCCTCCGCCGGGAGCATCAACCTCGTGAGGGCGGCGCGCTGCCGGCTGGGATCGGCGAGGGCATCGATCTGCGTCTGGTCGAGGACGGGGTCGGCGTAGCGGGGGCGGCCGGCCAGCACCTGCTCGGTGAAGGGCTGGAGGAAGCCGGCTTCGGGGGTGCCGAGCTGGCCCTGCAGGAACGCGATCACCGACGCGGGCAGGTCCCGTCCCTCCGGGTGGGTGAGGAGGTCGGTGGCCGTGACGCCGGCGGCGACCATCCAGATGGCGAGGTCGCCAACGACCTTGCTGGAGGGGGTGACCTTGACCGGCCGGCCGAGGAGTCGATTCGCGTCCGCATAGGCGGCGAGGACCGCGTCCATATCGGTGATGCCGAGGGCGACGGCCTGGGCCTTGAGGTTGGACAGTTGCCCGCCGGGGACCTCATGGGCGTAGACGGCCGTGGAGGGGGATCGCTGTCCGGCCTCAAACGGGGCGTAGAGGTCGCGGACGGCGGTCCAGTACGGCTCGAGGGCGAGGGCGTCGGCGACGTCGAGGCCGCCCTCGGCGTTCGGGTCGCGTGGGGCGTAGCGGGTGGCGGCGAGGAGCCCGCCGAGGCTGGGCTGGGAGCCGCCGGAGGCCAGGGGTGCGGAGGCGGCGTCGACGCCGTCGATGCCGGCGTCGATCGCGGTGATGAGGGTGGCCATCTGCCCGCCGGCGGTGTCGTGGGTGTGCAGGCGCAGCGGTGCGTCGAACCGGTCCCGGATCGCCTCGACCAGCACCCGCGCGGCGGGGGGTCGGAGCAGGCCGGCCATGTCCTTGATCACCAGCCCGTGGACGCCGGCGGTGACGTAGTCCTCGGCGATGCGCAGGTAGTAGTCCAGGGTGTAGGTGGTCTCGGCGGGGTTGAGCAGGTCGCCGGTGTAGCAGACCGCGCCCTCCACGAACCCGCCGTGCTCCCGCACCGCGTCGATGACCGGGCGGGTGCGGGTGACGTCGTTGAGTGCGTCGAACACCCGGAACACGTCCATCCCCGTAGCCCGGGCGTGCGCGACGAATGCGGTCACGACCTGGTCCGGGTACGGGGCGTAGCCCAGAGCGTTGCGGCCCCGGATCAGCATCTGCGTCAGCACGTCCGGCGCAGCGGTGCGCAGCAGTTCGAGTCGTTCCCACGGGTCGTCGCCCAGGAACCGCAGCGCGGCGTCGAAGGTGGCTCCACCCCAGCACTCCAGGCTGAACAGGCCCGGCAGCAGCCGGGCGGTGGCCTCCGCGCCGGGGACCAGGTCGATGGTGCGCACCCTCGTGGCGAGCAGGGACTGGTGGGCGTCGCGCAGTGTCGTGTCGGTGACCGCGACCGCGGTGCGGCCGCGCAGCCACGCCGCGAGGGCGTCCGGGCCCTCGGCGTCGAGGACAGCCTTCGCGGTCACCGCCGGAGAACTGGCCGGCTGCAGGTCGACTGGGAGCCGGTCGCCGGGGTCACGCACGATGGTGGTGGCGGTGCCGTGGGGGCGGTTGACGGTGGTCTCGGCCAGGCGCAGCAGCAGCGACCCTGCCTCCCCCAGGTGCGCCCCGGGAGTGCCGGCCATCAGCTCCGGATGCTCGTCCAGGAACGCGGTCGACAGGTCACCGGCCAGGAAGTCCGGGTGCGCCAGCAGGCCCTGAAGGAAGTCGATGTTGGACGCGACGCCGCGGATGACGAAGTCCGACAGGCCCCGACGCGCCCGCCGCGCCGCGGACGTGAAGTCCGGGCCGGTGGCGGTCTGCTTGACCAGCAGCGAGTCGTAGAACGGGGTCACCACCGCACCGGCGTACGCCGACCCGTCCAGCCGGATGCCCGGGCCGCCCGGCGACCGGTACGCGACGATCGTCCCCGTTGATGGGCGGAACTCGTCCGCCGGATCCTCGGTGGTGACCCGACACTGGATCGCCGTCCGCTGGATCGCGATGTGCTCCTGCGCGATGCCGAGGTCCGCGAGGGTCTCCCCCGCGGCGATCCGCAGTTGGGCGAGCACGAGGTCGACGCCGGTGGCCTCCTCGGTGACGGTGTGCTCGACCTGGATGCGCGGGTTCATCTCGATGAACGCATAGCCGTACCCCGCGATGCTGCGGGCCGCGCGTCCACCGGGATCGGTCCAGACGAGGAACTCGACCGTGCCGGCAGAGCGGTAGTCCACCTCGTGCGCGAATGCCACCGCATCCGCGCAGAGCGCGTCGATCAGCTCGCGCGGCAGGCCGGGTGCAGGGGCGATCTCCACCACCTTCTGATGCCGGCGCTGCACCGAGCAGTCCCGCTCGAACAGGTGCACCACATTCCCCTCGCCGTCGGCGAGGACCTGCACCTCCACGTGCCGCGGCCGGATCACCGCCTGCTCCACGAACAGCGTGTCGTCGCCGAACGCCGCCGCGGCCTCTCGGCGGGCAGTCTCGAACACCGCCCGCACCTCATCGGCCGAATCCACCCGGCGCAGGCCCCGGCCTCCGCCGCCGCCGGATGCCTTCACGAACACCGGGAACCCGATCCGCTCCGCCTCTTCTACCGCGTCCTCAACGGACGCGACCGGGCCCGACGCGGCCAGCACCGCGACGCCGGCCCGCTCCGCGGACTCCCGCGCCCGGACCTTGTCGCCGGTCAGCAGCAGCGTCGCCGGCGTCGGCCCGACCCAGGTGAGCCCGGAGTCGACCACGGCTTGCGCGAACACCGCCGACTCCGACAAGAACCCGTACCCCGGATAGACCGCATCCGCCCCCGCGTCGCGTGCGATACCGATCAGCGCATCGATGTCCAGGTAGGAGCGGACCGGGTGACCCGGCTCACCCACCTGGTACGCCGCATCTGCCAACTGCCGGTGCAGCGCCGAGCGGTCCTCATGCGAGAACACCGCCACCGATCCGACCCCCAACTCGCGGGCCGCACGGGCGGCACGGATCGCGATCTCACCTCGGTTGGCGATCAGCAACGTGCGCACGACAGGACTCCTGAGTTCTCGACGCTGGACGGGGATGCGGCTGGGTCAGTCGGCGGCGATCAGGCGCTGGCGCTGGGTGCCAAGCTGGTCGATGCCCAGCTCCATGACGTCGCCGACGGCCAGGTACGTGGGCGGGGCCATGCCCAGGCCGACGCCGGGCGGGGTGCCGGTGTTGATCAGGTCCCCGGGCTCGAGGACCATGAACTGGCTCAGATACCACACGACGTATGGGACGTTGAAGATCATCGTGCGGGTCGATCCGGTCTGGCGGCGCTGGCCGTTGACGTCGAGCCACATCCCGAGGTCCTGCACGTCGGTAACCTCGTCCGGGGTCACCAGCCACGGCCCGCACGGGTTGAACGTCTCGCAGGACTTGCCCTTGACCCATTGCCCGCCGCGCTCGAGTTGGAACGCCCGCTCCGACACGTCATTGACCAGGGTGAAGCCGGCGATGTGCTCCCAGGCGTCGTTAGGTGAGGCGAGGTAGCGGGCGCGGGCGCCGATGACGATGCCCAACTCGACCTCCCAGTCCGTCTTCTCCGAGCCTCGCGGGATAGCGACGTCGTCGAACGGGCCGACAACCGTGTTGGGGGCCTTGCTGAACACGATCGGCTCCTCCGGGATCGCCATCCCAGACTCCTCCGCGTGATCGGCGTAGTTCAGCCCGATGCACAGCACCTGATGCGGTCGAGCGATTGGCGCACCGATGCGCTGGCCCGCCAGCAGCTCGACTGCTCCCGCGTCGACCGCCCGGGCGACGACAGACTCCAGTGCTGTGACATCGACGGCGGCGAGAAAGTCGCCGTCGATGTCGGATGTGATCTCGGTGATGTCGACGTAGGAGTCGTCGTCGACCATCACGGCGGGGGTCTCGCGGCCGGGCTGGCCGATGCGGGCGAATCTCATGGCAACTCCTTGTCGGGTTGGATTGATTGGGGTGCAGGAACGAGGGCGTGGGCGATGGCCAAGTGCTCCAGGACGTGGGCATAGGGCCGGCCGGTGGCACGGGTCATGCCGATCTCGCAGGTGCGGTTCGCGCTCGCATGCGCGGCGGCGCCGGCCTCTAGGACCTGGGCGGCCTGAGTGGCGGTCGCCGACGCGGTGAGCTCGGGGTGGAGCAGGCCGCGGTCGCCGGCGAACCCGCAGCATCCCCAGTCCGCGGGCACCTCCACTCTCTCGGCGACCTCACCGGCCAGCGCCAGCAGGGCTGGGGTCAGGCCGAGGCGGGTGGTGGAGCAGGTCGGGTGGACCACCAGTGACGGCAGCCGTGTCGGCGGCTGCG
Organism: uncultured Bifidobacteriaceae bacterium; assembly: GCA_964597445.1. Lineage (GTDB taxonomy): Bacteria > Actinomycetota > Actinomycetes > S36-B12 > S36-B12 > UBA10649. The sequence goes on from CAZQXO010000027.1 coordinate 5,132, forward strand.
GCAGACGGGGCAGGACGGTGTCGAGGGTGAAGGTCAGCGCGTCGACGACGGTGATCGGTCGGCCGTGGCTGGCCTCGACTCGAGCCAGCAGGCCGGTCAGACCCTCGGTGCAGGAGGCCGCGTCGACGACGACGGGCAGCCGACCGCGGTCGGTGGCCCGCCACAGCCAGGCCTCCATGCGGTCGCGCATCTGCCCGTGCGCGGTGGTCATGCCCTTGGAGGCGAAGGGGGTGCCGCAGCAGGTGTCGGCGATCCCGTCGGGGATCACGACCTCGACCTTGGCCGCCTCGCACAGGGCCAGCAGCGCAGCCGTCACGCCCGGGTAGCCGGGCTCGGGTCCAAACATGTATCCCACGCACGCGGGCATGAACACCGCGACCGGGTACGCCGCCGGCCGCGGCTCGCGTCGGGTTCCCCCTGCCGGCAGCCCTGCCTCCCACAGGGGGACGGTGTCGGTGCCGGCGACTCGTCGGGCGGCGCGGCTGCCCGCCGCCGCCATGCGCGGGACCCGCGTCGCGATCGTCAGCGCACGGGCGGCAGCGGTGGTGGTGCGGGCCCAGTGCCGGGCCGCGGCCGTCCACGCGCGTTGCTGCGTCGCCGGGGCGCCGTCGGCGCGCAGCCGCTTGACCAGGGCGCCGGTGTCGATGCCGACGGGGCAGGCGGTCGCGCACATGCCATCCACAGCGCAGGTGTCCACCAGCGCGTACTCGGCCGTCGCGTCGATCTGCCGCACCGTCTCGGTGTCGCCGGCCTGCTCGGCGCGTGCCCGTTCACGGCGCAGCGCGATCCGCTGCCGTGGTGTCAGGGTCAGGTCCTTGCTCGGGCAGACGGGCTCGCAGAATCCGCAGTCCACGCAGCGGTCCACCTCGGCCTCGACGGTGGGGGTGGTCTTCAGGTGCTGCAGGTGGATGGTGGGGTCGTCGCTGATGACGACATCGGGGTTGAGGATCCCGGCGGGGTCGAACAGGGCCTTGACCTCGCGCATCACCTCATGCAGCTCGTCCCCGTACTGGCGGCGCACGAACGGCGCCATCATCCGCCCCGTGCCGTGCTCGGCCTTCAACGTCCCACCCGCCCCGAGAATCAGGTCGACCATGTCCTCCGTGAACGCGGTGAACCGGGCGAGGGACTCGGGGCGGTCGAACCGCTCGTTCAGCAGGAAGTGGATGTTGCCGTCCTTGGCATGCCCGAAGATCACCGACTCCTCGTACCCATGCCGGTCGAACAGTCCGGTGAGTGCCTCACAGGTGTCCGCCAGCGCCGGCACCGGCACCGCGACGTCCTCCAGCAGCGCCGTCGTCCCCGACGGCCGCGCCCCGGCCACCGCCGCATACAGGCCCTTGCGCACATGCCACAGATCCGCCCGCGTCCCAGCGCCTTGAGTCAGCTCGGCGGTCAGCACCACCGGCAGCCGGTCCAGCAGCCCACGCGCCCGCTCCATCCGGTCAGCAAGTTCCTGCTCGGTGAACTCCTGGAACTCCACCAGCAGTCCCGCATGCCCCTCCACCGTCAGGCCGGGTAGCGCCCGCCCGCCCACCGGGTCCCGTTGCGCGACGCGCAGCGCAGTCGAATCCAGCACCTCGATCGCCGCCAGCCCCGAGGCCACCAGTTCCGGCAGCACCCCCGTCGCCCGCTCGATCGAGTCGAAGACCAGGAATCCCGTTGCCACGTGAGGGCGCACCCGCACCGTCCGGAACGTCGCCTCCGCGATGAACCCCAGCGTCCCCTCCGACCCCACCATCAGGTGCATCAGGATGTCGACGGGGTCGTCGAAGTCGACGAACGCGTTCACCGCGTACCCCATCGTGTTCTTCAACCCGAACAACCGCTCGATCAGGCGCACCGACTCCGGATTCCCCCGGACCCGATCCCGCAGTCGCAACAGCCCCTCGTACAGGGCCGGCTCCGCCACCCGCAACTGGTAGTCCGCATCGTCCTCCCCCGTGTCGACCACTGTGCCGCTGGGCAACACCACCACCAGCGACTCCAGCGTCCGGTAGGTGTTGAACTGCGTCCCGCACAGCATCCCCGACGAGTTGTTCGCGATCACCCCACCCACCGTCGCCGCCGCCTCGCTCGCCGGATCCGGACCCAACCGGGACCCGAAGGGAGCCAACCGCGCATTCACCTGCCGCACCGTCGCCCCCGGCTGCACCCGCACCCGGTCACCGCCGTCGAGTACCTCGACCGATCGGAAACCCCGACGTGTGTCGATGAGGATGGAGCCGGACTGCGCCTGCCCACTGAGGCTCGTACCGCCCGACCGGAAGGTGATCGCTTGGCCGTCCGTCGCAGCGGCCGCCAGCGCCGCCCCGACCTCCTCGATCGACTCCGCAGCCGTCACATCATGTGGCACGACGAGGTAGTGCGAGGCATCATGCGCGCGGACCATCCGATCGAGCTTGTCGTGCCGCCGCCGTGGTGACTCGAACGTACTGGAGCCGTTGGCACGCACGGAACTACCGCGTTAAGGGTTCGTAGCGTCGCGGGCACTCACGATGCAGAAGACCCGCCGCAGACTCCTGGAACCGGAGCAGCGGAGGAGAGCAGCTGATTGCCTGGGCGTCATCCATCAAGCTCAGCCAGGGCCGTGTCCCACGACTCCTTCGGCGCTCGGATGTAGTGCACCTTCGCATACACCTCGAAACTCGGCACTCCCTTTCCGGGGAGGGTCTCGCAGACCAGGGCGAGAGGGCGTTCGAGAGACACGCCCCCGGGTGGTAGATGCCTCCACAGCTGTTCATGGTCATTGGCGTCGATCCGCACCGCGTCGAAGCCGAAGGCCTCGAACTTCGCCGGTACGGGCTCCACAGACATGACATCAGCGGTGTTCCCATCAGCCTGCATGCGGTTGTTGTCCACCAGAACGACGAGGTTCCCGAGCCGGTAGTGGCCCGCGCTCATGGCCGCCTCCCACACCTGACCTTCCTGCAGCTCGCCATCCGAGATCAGGCAATAGATCGTGGTGTCTTCACCTCGAAGCCGCGCCGCCAAGGCCATTCCGATCGCCTGTGAGAGCCCCTGCCCCAATGCGCCTCCGGTGATCTCGAAACCTGGGGTGCCTTCGAGCGGGCTCTCCTCAATGCGGGAGCCGGGCATGCCATAGGACAGAAGCTCCTCGTCGGAGTAGATGCCGAGCTCCCCGAGCGTCGCGAACAGGGCGATGGCGCTGTGCCCCGTGGACAGGACGAAGCGGTCCTCGAACCCCCCGTCTCCCGTCGGACGCATGGCTCGGAAGTAGAGGTGAGCCATCAGATCCGCCAGTGCGAGCCCCTGGCCGGCATAGCCCTGACCGCGGCGCATGCACATGCGAACCACGCGCCTGCGGATGTCCTGTGCTGTCGCCTCGAGAGCATCGGAAGGGATCGCATCGCCTCCGTCCACTTTCTTCAGGTCCGTTGTCATGCTGTCCTCCGATCCTTCATCGAGTCGGTGATCGCCCGCGCGAGGCCCTCTGGGTCGAGGTTCAGGCGTGACCGGATGTAGTCCAGTGGCCCGGCATCCGCCCACGTGTCTTGGACTCCGAGGCGCAGTAGCACGGTGGTGAGTCCGCGCTCCGCCAGCACTTCACTGACGGCGGATCCAAGGGCGCCGATCACGCTGTGGTTCTCAACCGTTGCGATGAGGGGGAAGCGGGAAGCGAATCGTGCGATCGTCTCGGTGTCGAGAGGCTTGATGGTGGGCGCGTGGAGGACGGCAGCATCGATGCCTTGAGTCGCGAGCAGGTCGCTCGCCTCGAGCGCCCACTGCGTGCCCAGCCCGGTTCCGATCAGGCCGATCTGCGAGCCGCTTCGCAACTCATACGCCTTGCCGACCTCGAAGTCGTAGTGCGCCGGATCGATGACCTGCCTGACCATGCCTCGCAGTCCGCGGAGGTAGACCGGTCCGGGGACGTCAACCGCTGCCCGGATTGTGGCGGCCATATCAGTGGCATCCGCCGGGTCCATGACTGTCATGCCGGGGACATTTCGCATGATGGCAAGGTCGTCCGTGGCCTGATGGGTCGCTGTGAAGGGCGTGCTGATGCCGGGCAGGAAGGCTACGACCACAGCCGTGTTCCCTCGCCCAGTGGCGAGTGCCATCTGGATCTGCTCTCCCGCACGCCGAGTCGCGAAGACGCCGTAGGTCACCGCGACGGGCGTCAACCCGGACTTCGCGAGGCCGCCAGCGATGCCCATCATGTTCTGCTCCGCCATGCCGACCTGGATGAAGCGATCGGGGAACGCCTCGGCGAAGGGAAGGACGTCGGTGTACTTGGACAGGTCCGCCGACAGGACGACGATGTCTGGCCGTTCGGATCCCAAACTGAGCAACTCACGTGCGAACGGAGCATCGATCTCCGTGCCGCTGGTGTCGACGAGGTTCATGGCTCCACTTCCGATCGGACGTACTGGGCGATGCTCCACTCGGGCAGTCAGATGAGGCTGCCACCGTTGACCCGCAGGACTTCCCCGGTCACCCACTCGGCTCCGGGGCTGAGCAGATAGCTCACGCCGCTGGCGATGTCGCTCGGCTGGCCCATCCGGCCCAGGAGCGTGCGAGCAGCGGCAGCCGAGGTGTTGTGATCGGCTGATTTCTTGAATCCCGTCGTGTCGGTCGGTCCCGGTGAGATGACGTTCACGCGCACGTTGAAGGGGCCGTACTCGCGCGCGAGCCCCTTCGACAGGCCGATGACACCCGCCTTGGCCGCTGCATAGAGGGCTGCCGGCCTGATGCTCCCGTACTCCCCTGCCGTAGACGCGAAGTTAACAACGCAGCCGGCTCCCTGTTCCCGGAGTCGCGGCAGAGTCGCGCGACACATGGATACGGCCGTGAGCAGGTTGCTGCGCAGGACCGGGGTCCAGTCGTCATCGGCAACGTCCTCAAAGTGCTGCTCCACGAAGTAGCCCGCGCAGTTCACCAGTCCCCGCAGTCGCCGGCCCTCCGTCGCCGCGACTGCTGCCTGCGCGGTCGTGAGGTCCGAGATGTCACCCACGAACCCCTGAACGTCAGCGTTGGCCCCGGCCGCACCAATCGCGGCGGCAACGGCATCGTCGCTGAGGTCAATGGCCACGACGGCAAGGCCTTGCTGCGTCAACTGACGCACGATCTCACGGCCAATGCCTCCGCCTGCACCCGTAACGAGGACGAGTTCGCCGTCGCGTGCCATGTGCTCCCCTTGCGATCCACAGTGGTCCGGGTCATCCCCGCACGTCCCTCCGAGGCTAGGCGGCGAAGGCGGCCCTGTCAAGAAATTGGTAGGGCCAATTTTTCCCATCGTGGCGTCTCGTCGTTCATTCTCTGGGATCTGGGGCTAATTGGTACGACCGACTGTTGCTGACGTCGGCCACCCGTCCTCGGGGCGGCGCCCTGCTGCGTGTGCTCCCTGAACGACGCAGCCCCGAGTCTCGTGGATGAGTGGTTCGTCTCAACTAGACTGCCTCCACCCGGATCGCGGGCACGACGCCGACATGTGCGAAGGGGACAGGCCCGGATGACCGAGTCAGGCACGACCGGCACCGTCACGGCAAGCACACTGCTGCGCCAGGAGATCCTCAGCGGCAACTTCACACCCGGGCAGCGGATCCCGCCCGAGCGCGAACTCGCCGCTCGATTCGGCCTGTCACGCAGCTCGATCCGCGAGGCCATCAAGGGGCTCGTGTCACTGAACATCCTCGAGACCAAGCGGGGTTCAGGCACCTACGTGCGGAGCCTCGAGTCCTCCGAGATGTTCGAGGCCCTCGAGTTCGTCCTCGACGTAGACCCCGAGTCCCTCACCCACTTCTTCGAGTTGAGAAGGCTCCTCGAGCCGGCAGCCGCTGGCCTCGCAGCAACGAGGCTCACCGAGCAGCAGAGGAGTGAGCTCGCGCGCGTCAGAACTGAGCTCGCCTCCCTGGAGGTGACGGAGGCGGACGTGATACGACTCATCGAACTTGACGACATCGTCCACGACACCATCTCGCTGTCGACAGGCAACCCGCTCATCCACTCGCTGGTGAGGAGCCTTAGGTATACGGCTCGACAGAGTCGGCAGTTGCTGTCTGCCTACACGATCGACCACATCGCCCGAGCTAAGGTGGAGTTGACAATTCTCATCGACTCTCTGATCGAGGGGAACTCCCTCCGCGCACAAGGCCTCATGATGTGGCACCTGGAGTCATCGATGGTGGGTTGGAGGCAGAGCCCACCGGAACCGACAAGCGAGGCGACCTAGCTGGCCCCCGTCAGGAGGCGCAGGGCGTGTCTTGCGGCGTGGACAGGTCCTCAGTCCTCGTGCACGAGGCACACGACATCGCCTACCTCGTACTCGCCACCTACCTCGACGTGGATCTCCGCAACAGTTCCGCTGATCTCCGACTCCACCGTCGTCAGAAGCTTGTCAGTCTCCACATCGACCACGGGGGAGCCCGCATCCACCCGCGCTCCAACGACGACGTGGACGTGGACAACCTCAACTTCCACGGTCGACATGCCGAACTTCGGGAATCGAATCTCCTGCACTACTGAACCTCCGCGGTGAGTACGTCGGGGAACAATCGCCCCATGGCCCGTCGAAGGTGAACCTTCGATGGAACGATGGCCCGCTCGAGGTCGACGCTGAACGGGACCGTGGACTCGGCTCTCGCGACCCGGACGGCCGGCGTGTGAAGCAGGTGGGACATGTGCTCCGAGGCAGTAGCCACAACCTCACTCGAGAATCCGCACGTCAAGCTTGAATCGTCCGCCACCATCAACCGACTCGTCTTGGCGAGAGACGTCTCAAGCAGTTCCCAATCAAACGGAAAGATGCTTCTAGCGTTGACCACCTCGATGTCAACGTAGGCGCTGAGTTCCTCTGCCAGAACGAGGGCCTCGTGCACAAGATGACCAGTCGCGACGAGAGTGACATCGGAACCTGCACGCTCCACGGTGGCAGTGCCCAGGGCCCCGACCGTCATGGAGACAGTGGACTTCCTGTGCAAGCACGCCGCGGGTAGGAACAGCGCGACCGGATCGTCGTCCGCGATGGCTGCACGCATGAGCGAATAGGCATCCTCCGCCGTCGCCGGGACTAGGGTCTTGACCCCTAGGTGGGCGAGGACGCTGTAGGGATGATCCGAATGCTGGCCGGCCAAGCCGAGGCGAGCGCCGGAACCCGGAAAGAGGTAGGTCACCGGCACCTGCGTCTGCCCGCCAGTCATGAGCCGGATCTTCTGCGCCTGGTTGACGATCTGGTCGAACGCCACGTAGAGCAGTGTGGGGATCTGAAACTCCACGATGGGACGCCGACCGGCCATGGCGGCACCAGTGGCGAATCCCGTGAATGCTGCCTCGGAGATCGGAGTGTCGCGGACGCGCCCGGGGAACTCGGTGCTGAGTCCCGCACTGATCCCCCGCAACGACTGCTCGACATCCTCACCCAGGTAGATCACGTTGTCATCGGCGACCATGGCGTCGCGGACCGCGACGCCCAGTGCCTGCTGGTACCTGAGTGTCGTCATGAGCTGCCCCAGCGCGTGGAGATGGGCGAGGCGTAGCCGAAGTCCAATGCGGTTGCCGGATCCGGAGGAGTCCCTTGTCTGGCGACCTCGAGCGAGTGGGCCAGAGCCTCGTCAACGTCCGTGTCGATCTTCGCAATGTCGCTGGCGAGCAGTCCGATGGACTGAAGCCGCATCGCCTCGACCACGAGCGGATCACGCTTCCTCCACATGTCGATCTCCGCGTCTTCCCGATAAGTGAGATTCATGGTGCGCTCCGCGGTGTGGTGGCCGACGAATCGATAGCACCGGCAGTCGAGGAACTGAGGCCCCGCGCCAGCTCGCGCCGCGTCTACCGCCGCCTCTGAGGCCCGCTGCACGGCCTCCACGTCCATCCCGTCCACTTCGATGCCCGGAATGCCGAATCCCCTCGCTCGTTCCACTGGTGACACCGAGGTCGACGTGCTTGCCGCTGTCGTCACCGCGTACCCGTTGTTCTCACAGCAGAAGATGACCGGGAGCTTCCACGCGGCGGCAAGGTTCATGGACTCGAGGAGCACGCCTTGGTTCAGCGCTCCATCTCCGAAAAATGCCACGGCAACGCGCGTACCAGACGCCGTGGGGACGGATGCCGCACCGAGGCAGAAGGGTACGCCAGCTCCCACCATCCCATTGGCTCCGTAGATGCCAAGGGAGACGTCGGCGATGTGCATCGAGCCTCCCCTGGCCCGATTCAGGCCCGACTCTCGACCCAGGAGCTCAGCCAGCATTCCGGTGGGCGACGCTCCGCGGGCAAGCAGGTGCCCATGGCCCCGGTGTGTCGAGGTCAGGACGTCATCGGGCCCCATGGCCGCGCAGACTCCGGTGGCTACCGCCTCCTGGCCGATGTACTCGTGTGTGACGCCGGCGATTTCGTTGTTGTTGACGAGTTGAACGACCAGTTCCTCGAAGGATCGGATCAGTCTCATGGTTCGGTAGTTGCGCGCAACACCGTCATGCGGCGCGGGTTCGCTCACTGGCAATCCTCGTTTCGGTCGTGTTGGTGAGAATGGCGTGGTCGGGCTCAGGGCCGCGTATCTGGGCGCAGGGCACCAAGGGTGGAGGCGACTCGATCGAGGTCCTCGAGCCTCATGAACGAGTAGTGATAGAAATCGACCCCCGTGATGCCTAGCTCGGTCAGAAGGTCGAGTTTCGCGCGAAGGTTGCTCCCCGAATCGCTGTCGGGCCACACGGGGCGGAGCGCAACGCGCAGGCCAGTCGCGCTGGAGATCAGCCGCTGGTATGTCTCTACATCAGCGAGGACCGCGTCGGGGTCTTGGCTGTATCCGAGGACCTGGATGGCATCGCAATGTCGTGCAACGGCGGCCGGGTCAATGCCAAGCCGCCACGACTCAGTGGCCGCCTCGGTTCCGCCCGTCTCCACCGGTCGGCCGAAGGCCCCAGCGGGATCGTTGAACGTGAAGGTCGAACCTGATGTACGAACAGCATCCGAGACGGCGGCCGCCAGCTCCGTCACAGTGCGCTGCCTGGACGAAAGGAACGCGCCCAGTTCGCCGCTCCACAGCGAGGCCACCACGTCACGAGCGTCGGGGGTCGGGTCATATGACTCAGCGGTCAGGAAGACCGCATCAAGCCGCTGACGGACCGCGGTCAGCAGACCGTCGACTTCGACGCCGGCGCCCCTGGCGCGACTCTGGCAGAAACTGCAGAAGCAGAGCCCGAGGAGCAGCCGATCGATGGGGCCGATCTGAATGAAGTAGCGCTCGTGGTGGTAGCCATGTTCGAGCGGCAGGAAGTGCAGCCCCTCGGCGTTGACGGAGTCGACGCCGATTCGCGAGATGGCTGTGGCCAGATTGATTGCGTACTCGCTCGCCTCCGGATTGGCGGGGCATAGTGAGGTCAGCTGGGGGTCCCCGTACACGTTTCGAGTCACGGCGCCGGGGTGGCGGCGTCCAAGTGCCGTGTTGTGCAGGAAGACAGTCCAGGCGTGGACTGCGAGGTCCCGTTCACGTGCCGCCTCAAGGACGCTCTCGAACGGCCCCTTTCGCCCGACCGTGCTCGCGAGCAGGGGCCTGATGGATGACCCCGAGAAGATGTTCGCATCGGGGCGGAAGAAGGCAACGCCGTCTTCATTGAAGAGCACCCGACCTCGCGGATTGTGTGGGTACACGTCCCGGCCGTCGTGGTAGACGGCGGCCACAGATATGCCCTTCATTCCACTCGCCTGGATGCGGTCCAGGCTGACCCCGACGCCTTCATCGACCATGTCATGCGCGAAGGCGAAGATTGATGAGTCCAAGGCGGCCCTCACTTCACACCACCACTTGTCAGGCCCTTGACGAGCCATCGCTCCATGTACATGAAAGCGATGATCACAGGGATGGCCCCCATGACCGCGGTGGCGAAGAGGTAGGTCCACTCCTTGTCGAACTGGCCGTAGAACTGGTAGATCCCGATGCTGAGCGGAGTGAGTTCGCTCCTGCTCAGGACAGTCAGGGCAAGGATGAACTCGTTCCAGGCCTGGGCGAAGAGAAACAGCCCAGCAGTCGCGAGCCCGGGCCCGGAGAGAGGAAGGACGATTCCCACCAGCGTCCTCAACCGGGATGCGCCATCCACGGCAGCGGCTTCCTCGATCTCCACGGGAATGGACTCGAAGACATCGGCTAGCACGAAGACCGCGAAGGCCACCGTGAACGCGGAGTTCACTGCCACGACCGCGGCGAGGTTGTCGAGAAGGTTGAACTGGCGAAACTGCTCGTAGATACCGAGGATCAGCATTGTCGGGGACAACATCTGCGTCATCAGCAGGACAAGGAACACAGCCTGCCGTCCACGAAACCGCGCGCGAGCCAGGGCATAGGCCGCGGGGATCGCGACGAGAAGGCCCAGCACGACCGCCCCACCCGCGATGATCAAGGAGTTGCGGAAGAAGGTCCCAAGCGCATAGTCGGTCCACGGAGTAATGAAGTTCGAGACGTCGACGTTCCGCGGAAGGACTTGAAGGGGCGGCTCGAAGACCTCCTCCTTCGGCTTGAGAGCCACCATGACCATGACCGCATACGGAGCGAGAACGACCGCCGCAATGACATACCCGAGAACGGCCACCAGCCGCCGCCTTGGGTGGTGTCCCGGCTTGAGGTCCTGACTACTGCCCGATGCTGCGGTGCCCCCCTTCAGGGTGGCTCCCTTCTCCGTTGTCATGTCACGCCGCCCGCTGCCGGCGAAGGACAAGCCAGTAGATCGATCCGGCCACCGCTAGGACCACCAGCGAGGCAGACGCCAGCGCGGCCGCCTTCGCCACCTCGTCCGTACTGAAGGCGAGCTTGTAGGCGTACGTAATCACCGTCTGCGTATCGTTGAGAGGCCCGCCCTGGGTCATGATCCAGATGATCGGGAACGAGTTGAAGACATAGATGGCGTTGAGGAGCGCCGCTAGAGTCACAAAGGGCGCAAGGAGCGGGAGGGTGAGCCTTCGGAAGCGCCTCAGAGCGCTCGCACCATCGAGCCGAGCCGCCTCATAGAGCTCACTGGGGATGCCCTGAAGGCCTGCAAGGAGAACGTACGTCGTGAAGGGCACCGAAACGAAGATGCCCACCAGTATCAGCAGAGGGATCGATCGACTGGCATTGCTGAGGAACTCAAGGGGCTCATCGACTATGCCCCACTGCAGAAGCAGGACATTCAAAGTCCCGAGCTGAGAGTCGAGGATCCAGCGGAAGGCCAGTGACGTGATCACCAATGAGGTCGCCCACGGGATGATGAGCACCCACCGGACGAACGTCCGTCCGGGCCACGTCTCGTTCAGAACTAGGGCGACGGCCATGGAGATGACGATGGTCCCGACAACCACACCGATCGTCCAGATCGCCGTGTTCCGGAGGACCTGCGGGATCACCGGATCGTTGAGGACGGCGATGTAGTTGTCAAATCCGGCCCAGCCCGTTCGCACTCCCGCGAAGCTGAGCGTCGAGAAACTGGCCAGGATCATCGACCACAGTGGGTAGACGACGAAGAACAACACCAGAAGAAGCGCAGGGAGCAGCCACAGAATCGTCGTGTGTCGTGATCGCATACCTCTCACGACACCCGCCTCTCCATGTGACTGCTCCCTGCTCACGAGCTCCCTGCCTGCTGCTCCGTCGCCGGAGCGTCCTACTCGGTCGGCAGCGCGTCGACCGTCGCCTGCGCAGCGTCCAAGGCCTCCTGGACACTCTGCCGTCCAAGGAGCACAGACTGGACAGTCGTCGACATCGTCTCTACCACCTTGGCCCACCGTGCGTCTCCACTCGGGAAGAACTTGGCAGAGGCAAGGTTGTCGAGGAACGGTGCCTGCTCAGGAGCCGCCGCACGGAAGGCGTCGGCTGCGGAGGCCGTGACCGGCAGGAATCCGTCGCCAGCCAGCCAGGGAACGTAGTTCTCCGGGGTCATGATGAACTCGACAAGAGCAGAGCCCGCCGCGTCCTGCTCTGGGGTCTGCTGCGTGAACGCGATGAAGTAGTCCGTGACGGCGACTGCGAAGGGATCTACGCCCTCGCCGTGCGGCAGCGGCCCGATCTCGTAGGCGAGATTAGGTGCCTTGTCCGTGAGCGTGCCGACGAAGAAGTTGCCGGTGGGCATGATCGCCGTCTTGGCCGCGAGGAACCGTTCCTCTTGAGCACCGCGGTTGGCGGTGACGTCCTGCTCGATGAGCCCTTCGTCGTACAGGCTCTTGATGTAGGTCAGGGCCTCCACGCTCTCGGGGCTGTTCAGGAGGTACTTGCCCGACCCGTCGATCCACTCGCCGCCGAAGCCGAACAGGTAGTAGGAGTATGAGGCGCCCACGTCATCCGTCGTGGAGACGAATCCCATCGGGGTCACTGTGGGGTCTGCCGCCTTCAAGGCCTTGAGCGCTGCCGTCAACTCATCGAATGTCGCCGGGGGGGCAGTAACTCCAGCCGCGTCCACGAGAGCGGTGTTCAGGAAGCTGCCGCGTACCGAAGCGAGGTCCGGAATCGCGTACCCCTCGCCTGGCCCGAGAAGCGCAGGGTAGATGTCAGCCAGGAGTTCCGGGGAAACCCACTCCTCCACCGGACGAAGGAATCCATCCGTGATGAACTTGCCGAAGGTGTACTGCATGGCCAGAGCCGGTCCATCACCCGCCTTGGCAGCGGTCGTGATCTTCTCGTCGTACGTCTCCCAGGGGGCGGTCTGGTAGCTGACGGTGACTCCGGGATTGGCATTCTGGAAGTTCGTCACGATGGTGTTCATGGAGTCCGGGGTCTTGTCACTGTACGGACCCATGAAGAAGGTGATCTCAGCTGGAGCCAGCGCTGCAGGCGACGCCGCCTCTGCAGGGGCAGACGACTGCGCCGCAGGAGCTGAAGACGTAGCCGCGGGCTCACTTGACTCATCCGAACTCGACGTGCTGCCTCCGCATGCGGCGAGGACGAGTGAGCTGGCGGCTGCCACGCCAACAATCGCCACACCTACCTTCTTTCGCCGGGGTCCACCTGGCCTGTCTACTGTCATGACTGCTCCTTTGAAGTGGTTGTCGCGCCACCGTCTGGCGAGACTCCGAGGTCCGACTCGAGCGACCTGGCCGACGTCTGTGAGAGCCGGCGGCTGCCCAGACGCTAGAACCCAGGCCTATGCGTGTCAAGCAATTGGTCGGGCCAAACCGTTCTTTGTTACCGATTCTTGACACGATGCCGGGGTTCATACATAGTTTGGTCGGACCAACTGCCACGCGGAGGAGAACCCCATGACGACTGCAGACGCGATCCACCCCGGCGCTGACGGGCCCGTCGAGTACCCGTTCCTGTCTCAGGCGATCAGGGCTGGGGACTTCGTCTTCGTGTCGGGCAACGTGGGCCTGCTTCCGGGTACCGGTGAGTCAGGCGAGGGCTTCCACTGGCTGCCGGGCGTGAAGATCGAAGGCGGTATCGAGGCAGAGACCCGGCAAGCGCTCGCCAACCTTGATGCGATTCTGCGGGCCGCCGGAGGGAGCCTCAATGACCTCGTGAAGGTCAATACCTTCCTGCGTGACGTGGATCGGGACTTCCACGCCTACAACCGCGTCTACTCGGAGATCTTCCCGGTGCGTCCACCTGCTCGCACGACCGTTCAGGCGAAGATCTACGGGCCCTTCCTCGTGGAGATAGAGGGCACGGCTTACCTCCCACGGGCGAAGTAGGGCACGGCGATCGAGCTCAAAGACCTCTGCAGGCGGTATCGAGACGTACCCGTGCCGGTGGTGTGTGACGCCCTGTACGCGCTCGGCCTCGAGGAGCAGGTACTGCCCAGCAGGCTTCGCCCGCTGCTGCCCGAGACGCGGATCGTTGGCGAGGCCTACACCGTCCTCGGCCGGGCGATCGGCCCCGTGTCGTGGGACGAAGGAATCCCGCTCATCGAGCCGTACCTTCGAGTCTTCGAGGATCTCACCCCTGACTCGATCATCGTTTCGGTCAATCCGGAGAGCACCGTGGGTCACTTCGGTGAGCTCACCGCGAATGCTGCCCAGGCAAGGGGCTGCCAAGGCGTGATCCTGGAGGGAAACCTCCGTGACACCGAAGGGCTAAGGAGTATCGGCTTCCAGGTCTTCTACTCGGATCTGTCACCGACAAATGCGATCGGACGGTGGGAGATGGAGGCAGCCCAGGTCACCGTCAGCATCGACGGAGTCGCAGTGAACCCTGGCGACATCGTCATCGCGGACTTCGATGGCATCGTCATCGTTCCGCGGATCGAGTCGGAGCGGGTGCTACTCGAGGCTGAGTCGATCGACGCGGCCGAGGCTTCCGTGCGCGCGGAGGTGGCAGACGGAGTGCCACCCATGGCTAGCTTCGAGGCGCACGGCCATATCTGAGCACCAAGGGTCCTCGCTGCTCGGCCCCTTGTCCCGCACCGTCCTTGGACTCGCACAGTGCTTCGGCCCACCTGGCCCGACATTCCACGAATCGAGAGCCGTGCCCGTACCGATCGAAGGCGGACTACGCCTCGTCGGCGAGCTCGATCGCCTGCTCCGGGCAGCTGTTGGCAGCGTACTCGGCGTCCGCTATCAGTGATGGGGGCAGATCCGCGTCGGCGAACTCCGCTCGCACACAGCCGAAACCGTTGTCGTCGTCCTCGAAGATTTCGCTCGCAACGGCGTAGCAGAGCCCATGGCCCGCGCACTTCGTTGCGTCGATACTGACTCTCATGCCGCCCTACTTCCTTACTCCCGACCCCGGCTGTGCCCATGACGTCGTTCAAGTGGTTGGACCAAACACTACCATTTGCCGTGATCTTGATAGATTGGCACGCTCTATGTCAATATTGGTCATACCAATTTCCTCTCAGGTCGTCCTTGGGGTGACCCCAATTCAGGAGGCACCGTGAACGAACCAGTCGGGAATCCGTTCTTCACCGCTCCGATGGAGTACGACCGCACCATCGGCTGGGACTTCGTTGCAGCTCCTGGCCCGGTCTACGAAGCCGACGGCCGCTGGTTCCTGACAAGCCATGAGGCCGTGCGGTTCGGCCAGACCCACCCCGAGATCTTCTCCTCGGCTCATGCGTTCGACGGACTCGGGTCGCGCGCGCCGCTGATTCCGATTGCGATTGACCCGCCCGATCATGCTCGCTACCGACGAGTCCTCGACCCCATGATGTCGCCACGAGTCATGAACGAGATGGAGGGGACTCTGCGACAGCAGATCGTCGAACTGATCGACTCGTTCATCGACTCAGGGGCATGTGACGTGGTGACGGACATAGCCATTCCGTACCCGACTCAGGCGCTGCTGACGCTTTTCGGCCTGCCGCTCGAGGATCGCGACCAGCTCGTCGGTTGGATGCGTGTCATCTTCAGCCATCCTGACCCGCAAGGTGAGCCGGTGCCCGCTGTCGCCCAGGCAGCTGACGAGCTCATGGCCTACTTGGACGAGTACATCGACCGCAAGCGTCGCGAGCCCGGCACCGACATGCTCAGCAGGATTCTGGCCTTGACGGGTGGAGACGAATGGTCTGATCAGGAGGTGCTGGGCCTGAGCTACCTGTTCGTCCTCGCTGGACTCGACACCGTCACGGCCTCCATCGGGTTCACCATGTACCACCTCGCGCAGCGTCCGGATCTACGCGCCCTCATCGTGAGCGATCCGGAGTCGGTCATGCCCATCATCGAGGCGATTCTGCGCATCGAGACGCCCGCCTTCTCCGTTCCGCGCCTGACAACCGAGGACGTCGAGGTCTGCGGCGTGCACATCCCGAAGGGCGCCGCCGTGAATCTGGTGATCGCGACCGCGAACCGCGACCCGCTCGCGGTCGCACACCCCAGCGAGATCGACCTGACCGTGAACCGTTCGCACCTGTCTTTCGGTGGCGGCATTCACCGCTGCGTCGGCTCTCACCTGGCTCGCCGAGAGCTGCGTCTGGTGGTCGAGGAGTTCCACCGCCGCATCCCCGACTACGCGATCGCGGGCGACGTCCGGCCCCGGGTGGAATGGCCCAGCAGTGGCCTTCACCTGGAGTCCTTGCCACTGACCTTCTCCCGGTAGAGCCGGGAGAAGGTCAGTGGGCCCGACCCAGCGCCCACCCACGAATGCCCCTACTGCGGGCCTTCCGCGATCAGGTGAAGATCAGCATTGGCCACCAGGTAGCCCCCATCAACGGCCAACTCCGCACCGGTGATCCACGAAGCCGCGCTCGACGTCAGGAACACCGCAGCGTGCGCGACGTCTGCGGGGGTCCCGAGCCGGCCCATGGGGTAGTAGGCGGTCAGCTGCTCGAGGACCTGGGGATTCGCAGCCACGCGCGTGTCCCAGTTGGGCGTCACGATCGTGCCCGGGATGATGGCATTGACGCGCACACCGTCACGCCCATGCCGACCCGCCATGGTGCGTGTCAAGGAGAGCATGGCTGCCTTGCCGGCGCTATAGGAGTCGTGTCCCCCGAAGCGGAAGGCGTTGATTGAGGCGACGTTGACGATACTGCCGCGCCGGTTCTCGATCATTCCTGGCAGCACCGCGCGCGAGCAGAGGAAGGCGCTCTTGGCCACGCCGGCCATCGAGTAGTCCCAGTCCGCTTCCGACGTCGTCAGCACATCCTCGCCACGGGCCGCGTAGGCATTGTTCACCAGAGCTGTCACGCGTCCCAGCTCTCGCTCCACCCGTGCAACGACTCCCGAAACATCGGCCTCAACCGTGACGTCTGCGACGAGCCCGATCGCTGCCGCACCACTCATGTCGATGTCGCGTGCTGCTTCCTCCACACCCGGAGCGACGTCGACCAGAGCCACCAGCGCCCCTTGGCGCGCGAACTCCGCCGCGATCTCCAAGCCGCAGCCTCGGGCAGCCCCCGTGACAATGGCGACCTCCCCAACGAGGTGCTGATCCACGTGGCCCCTTTCGTATTCCCTCGGTCAACCGTGCAGTGAGTGACCAGGTCAGCATGCCCCCGCCTTACCGGAGTTCCTGGGCACCTGCGTCTCCCAGAACCATCGGGGTGCTCACCGCCTCGTCAGGCGCCGCGCCTGAACGCTACGGGCCCATTGAGCCTCTGTCAAGAATTGGTCTGTCCAATTACTGTCTATGACACCAGATCCACGCTAGAGTCCCATGTCGTGAGCAATTGGTCCGACCGATACTCCATCGGCATCCACCTGAACGGGGGTCCTTCACGATGACGGTCTCAGGTGGTGCCAGAGAGGAGGTCAGCGGGAACCACCCGCATTCCTTCCTTTCGCAGGGAAGGCGTGCCGGTGACCTGGTGTTCGTCTCCGGTCAGGGGCCGCTCGTACCGGGCGTAGGCCCGAGCGGCCATGGCGACACATGGATGCCTGGCCAGGTGGTCGAGGGCGGGGTTCCCGAGCAGACGGCTGCTACGTTGGCCAACGTTCGCGCCATCCTCGAAGCGGCCGGCGGTGGGCTCTCCGACATCATCAAGGTCAGCGCCTACCTCCGCGACATCGACCGTGACTTCCACGACTTCAACCGGGTCTATACGGCCCACTTCCCAGGACGCAAGCCAGCCCGGACAACCGTGCAGGCGCGCATCTACGGCAACCAGCTCGTGGAGATCGACTGCGTGGCGTTCCTGCCCGCCTGACTCACATCAGGGGCTGGTCGCCCTCGACCTGTGCAGTCACCTGGACCTGAGCAGGGGCCGTCCAGCAAGTGCTCCGGTGAGCTTGCCCTCGCGAAGCACGGGAGTGCCGGCGACGAGGACATCCGAGACTCCGGTGGCCACGTGCCTCCCGGCTCCATAGCGGGCGTTGTCCTGGACCTCAGCAGGATCGACGACAGCAAGGTCGGCGACGGCACCGACGGCGACGGTTCCGCGATCAGCCAAGCCGAATCGTCTTGCGGCGTGCCCCGATAGCTTCCACGCGGCCGCACCCCACGTCATGGTGCCGTCCTCGCGGCAGTAGCGGCTCAGTACCCGCGCAAACGATCCCCAGCCGCGAGGGTGCGGAGCGCTCCCGAAGTAGATGCCGTCCGAGCCGCACATGAAGGCCGGATGGTTGGCCAATTCCTGCGCCTCGGCTTCCGTGGAGTTCGAGAAGGGGACCGTTGCGCCCACCTCCAGGCGGGAGACCTGCAGGATCGTTGCCGTCAGCTCACCCACGGACAGGCCTGCGCGTTGTGCTGCGGCGGCCATCGACAGGCCCTCAGCCCAGGTGAAGTCCTCTGCGCCCACGTAGGTGAACTCCACGCGGGACGCCCAGTCCGTGCCGAGCCCCAGTGATGCCCCTCGTTGGGGAAGCCACTCGTCTTCCAGGTACTGGTGGGTGGCCGGCTCGCGGAGTCTTTCGATGCATTGGTCGGGATCCATCTCCAGGAGCCAGGCCGGAAGGGTGAGGAGGGTCAGGTTCGTGCAGCCGCGGTCGTACGGGTAGGCGTCGAACGTGAGGTCGGCGCCTGCTCGCTGTCCGGCCTCGAGCCACTCCACCATGTCGGACGTCGGCCCGTGATAGTGAGAGATGTGTCCGGGGACCCCTGCTCGATGCGAGATCTCCGCGGCCTCGGCGACTCCCGCGGCCCGATAGCCGCGGAGATGCGAGACATACACCCCTCCCATCCGAGCAACGGGCTCGCACAAGGCAGTCAGCTCGGCGGTGTCTGCGAAGTAGCCGGGTACGTAGTCCAATCCGGTGGACAGTCCAAGGGCCCCTTCGCCGATGCCCCTCTCGACCTGGTCGATCATCGCCGCGAGTTCACTGCGAGAAGGGGAGTCACGCCGCAACCCCATGACGTTGTGCCGGACGATCCCCTGCGGCACAAGGTAGCCGACGTTGACGCGAGTGGTGCCGCGGTAGGTCGCGAGCAGATCCGCGACAGAGCCACCCCGGAAGGTGGGGTGGGTTCCGTTGATCGAGGCGAAGTAGCGCGTCGCATAGATGCCGTCGCCGGGCGCGAACGAAACCCCGTCCTGTCCTGCGATGACCGAGGTCACGCCCTGCCTCAGGAGGGCAAGCTGAGCGTCGTCCCGGAAGACCCCCGCGTCCAGATGGGAGTGCGTGTCGATGAACCCCGGGAAGATGAGCCGTCCCGCACACTGAATCGTGTGCGCGCTCGCGACATCGCTGTAGTCGCCAATGCCGGTGATGAGCCCGTCGGCAATGGCGACATCGGCGAGGTAGGGCTCATTTCCGGTGCCGTCGACAACGCTGCCGCCCCTGAGGATCACATCCGCCACGTCGTGCACCTTCTTCGCGAGTCTGACAGGGGGTCGAGATGGGTACAGTCACGTACTTTGGTCGAACCAAACTAGCGTATCGTCCGGTAGTTTCTGCCGTAACCCGGCCTATTGGTAGGACCAATATGTTGACCCCTGCGGCGGGCGTCGCTAGTGTTCGAGTGTCTTCAGGCAGCAGTGCCCAAGCCGAGCAGGGGAGATGGCTGTGACGAGCGCGCCCGAGCCGATCGGAATCCGAGAGGTCCTGGAGGCCGAGTCCAAGCGGCCCGTCGAGAGGCCCTCGAAGTCCCTGCCGGGATGGTTCGCCGGATCACTTGCTGACGTGCGGTCCCTCGGGTGGTCGATCCAAACTGACGTGCCCCTGCCGATCATGACCTTGGATCGCCGAGCCCTTCACCACAACATCGACCTCTTCCACGGCTTCCTCGCCGAGCATGGAGCCCTCCTCGCCCCACATGCAAAGACGACGATGTGCCCACGAATCTGGGCGGCACAACTAGAGGCAGGAGCTTGGGCGCTCACGGTCGCGAACGTGTCTCAGCTGGAAGTGTGCGTGCACTATCGAGTTCCGCGGGTACTGATCGCCAACGAGGTGTCATCGTTCTACGACGTGCGGAGGCTGGCTTCGCTCGCCTCTGAGAACTCGTGGATGGAGATCATGTGCCTCGTCGATAGTACTGAGGTTGTTGAACGACTCGCTCATGCCATGGGGGAACTCTGCCCAGGACGGCGACTGGACGTGCTGGTCGAGCTGGGTATGCCGGGCGGGCGAGCGGGAGCACGGACACTCGACAGCGTCGTGGCCGTGGCTCACGCCGTGACAGAAGCCTCGGCGACGCTTCGGCTTGTTGGGTTGGAGGGATACGAGGGGATCATCAGTCCCCGTCGCGGCAGCGAACCCCAGGAAGCTGTCGACGCCTACCTTGCGCTCTGGGTCGAGGCCGCGGACCACGTACTTGAGTTGGTGGAGCCGGGTGCGCCGCGCATTGTGTCGTCGGGAGGAAGCATCTGGTTCGACCGGGTTCTTGAGGCATTCGCACGCATCAACTCGGACTGTGACCTTGTGATCCGAAGCGGAGGCTATGTCACTCACGACTCTCTGCTTTTCGACGCCGGATCGCCCCTCGGTTCGGCCGCGACCAGCGATGCGGGTGGCGCTCTCCACGCAGCTCTGGCCGTGTACGCAGCCGTGCTGTCGAGGCCAGAGCCCGGTCTTGCGATCATTGGCGCCGGCGGGCGAGACCTTCCCACCGACGCCGGCTTCCCGATCATCCTTGGCATCACCGATGGATCCGGCACTCCACGACCCCTGCCCGAGGTCAGTGTCACGAAGGTCAATGACCAGCACCTATACCTGAAGGTGCCCAACGACATGCAGCTGGTGCCGGGTGACATCGTGCGCCTGGGCATCTCTCACCCCTGCACGGCGTTCGACAGATGGCGCATCATCCTGGAGACCGACCCTGCCGGCTTCGTTCTGGACGCGATCGAAACCTACTTTTAGCGGAGGTCCTTCAGATTGAATCCGCGGAGCAGGGGGCGGTCGCCTTTCCCGAGCAAGCCATTTCCGTCGAGTAGAGCCGGGCGCAGCGTACGGCTACCAGGAACCACCCCTGAAGAATGAGGACCGAGGGCATGCAGACGAAGGGTTCGAGCGAAGGCTCGCGAGCGCGGTTCCGCTGGGTGCACGATTGGGGCGTCGAAACACCAGCGCCACCCGGACCGGGAATGGCGCATCACGGAGTCGCCGCGACTAGCGACGGCCGCATCGTGACCTTCGACGCTGCCGAGCCGATTGTGCGGATCCGTGACGGTGAAGGAAGATTGATCGACTCGTGGCCCGCACCCGTGACGACCGGACACGGTATGCGGGTGGCGCGGCACGCCGAGGCCGAATCACTCTGGATCGCCGATAACGGTGACTCCTGGGTGGCCCTGCCTGACGGCACATACGGCAGCGCAACGCCCGAAACGTCCCGCGTCGAGGGGGCAGTAGTCCAGCTGACACTCGACGGCCAGGAACTCATGCGCCTGCAGACCCCCGACCACCCTGCATACGAGCGGGGGAGCTACTGCCCGACCGATGTCGCCATCGACGAACCACATCGTGGGGGGCAAGGAGACATCTGGGTAGCGGATGGATACGGCCAGAGTCTCGTCCACCACTTCGACGCCAATGGCCGTCTGCTGAACACCATCACCGGCGAAGAGGGGGCGGGCCGCTTCGTCGGACCGCACGCCGTCCACGTCGATCACCGTGGCGGTGAGCCGGAGATCTACATCGCGGACCGCGACAACGCAAGGATTCAGGTGTTCAGTCCCGACGGCACCTTCCGACGAGTCGTCGGAGTGGGGACCCTCATCAGTCCCGGAGGATTCGCCAGCCTCGGTGATGAGTTGATCGTTGCGGAGCTCGACGGCAGGCTCGCCATTCTCGGACGCGACGACACGATCGTCGCCGTCATCGGCCAGGGCGGGCTCGAGGGGCGCGCCAGGCCCGGGTGGCCCAACAGCCTCGACGATACCGGGACCACGGTCCGCCCAACCCTCACCGACGGAGTCTTCAACACCCCCCACGGAATCACCACGGACGCGGAGGGAAATGTCTACGTGTCTGAGTGGGTAATCGGGGGTCGCCTCATCAAGTTGGAGCGAGTCCCGTAGTCGAGTCTGGCCACCGGGACGTTTGGGGCTAACGCTGGGGCTAAGCCTGCAGACCCGTGAATCGTGGGCCCTGTGGTGGTGGCCTCCTCGCGGCGCGTTGGCATGAGGCGGGAGGACGTGCTACGTGTCGAGCTGGCTGTGTGGGCGCACGTATCGCGGGACCGAAGCAGTCCGCCAGGCGCTCGTCGCACAAACCTGACGCGAAGGGGTCACGTTGACGGGGACCCATCCGATCAGATTCGGAGATGGGGAGCACCTGCCGTCGGGATGGAAAGGCGCGCGGCCGTCTCCTGTGAGCTTGGCCGACTCGTCAGACTTGGGGCGGCACGGCGTCGCGCACTTCGGCTTTCGACGAGATTCCTGGTCGTGACGCTGACCCGGCCCATGACGTGAGGGCGGCGAGAACGACGTCGGTGACCGCGACGTCACCAACATTCCGGCCAAGGATCGCGACATCCTCGGAGTTCAGCCGGAGGACGTCAGCCTGACCGAGGAGGGCGCGGAGATGACCGTCGTCCTCGTCGAAGAGTTGGGCCCGGAGACCTGAATCGACGGCTCCTGCAACGGCCCCGCCGGCCCCGTCGAACTCGTCGCACGCGGGCAAGGGGTGCACGCCCGGAAAGTGGGCTCCACCGTCAAGGTTGAGCCCACGCGCATCTACGTCTTCAACGCGGAAGGGGCTCAGACCCGGCCGTCCTGACCGGGCATGCGCAGACAGAAACCGACGACACCTAGGGATGCCTCAGCGGGCTGCGAGCAGACTCGAGCGGGTCTTGAGCGGCCCCCAGCACGATCGCGGTCCACTTCGCCGACAGGTACGACTCGAGCCTCGTGGGGGTCATCCAGCCTTACTCGAGTTCGCCGCCCATCAGCGACCGAGCAGCTTCTTCGCCATGACGATGCGCTGCACCTCGTTGGTGCCC
>CAZQXO010000028.1:0-27604 GCA_964597445.1 uncultured Bifidobacteriaceae bacterium
GGTTGTCGATGTCGGCGATGGCGTAGGCAACACCCGGCAGCCACGGAACCGGGCGAATGGTGTCGGTGTCGAGCTTGGAGATCATGTCGGGAAGACCGTCCTCGATCGACCCTGTGCCGGCGCCGGCGTCCAGCACATCACCGCGGGTCGAGGTGACCCAGGTGCCCTGGCAGAAGGCCGGCCCGTGGGCAGCGGCCCGCTCGAGCTGGGACACGAGGAGATCCTTCGAGCGGGTGATGCCCAGCAGATCCGTGAAGATCAGGCGAACCACATCGATGCCCTGGGTCTCCAGGATTCGGCGGGTCTCTGCGAGGTCGTGCTGCATGGTTCTCCTCTGTCCAGGGCGGGCACCAGTGATCGTTCGGGCCCCAACGGATTCTCGGATGCTAGAGGAGCCCGGGCCTGCACACAACGGCTCGGGAGAAAGTGGCCGAGGTGCGCAGGTCAACCTCGGCAACCGACTATCCGTTCGGATACGAACGATCTATGATGACCTTCGCCCGGCCCTGTACAAGCACTTCCGAGGAGCCTCATGTCCGTCATCACCGTGGCTGGAGTCGACGTCGACACTCGGCACTGGATCGGCGGTCAGCGCGTCGCGTCGGCGGACACCTTCGACGACATCTCTCCCATCGACGGTGCCCTGCTGGGGCGGATCAGCCGCGGTGGCCGGACCGAGGCGGATGCTGCGGTCGCTGCCGCCCGGGATGCCTTCCCCCGCTGGGCCCGCCTGACGGCGGAGGAGCGCGGCGTCATCCTCTTCCGGCTCGCCGACCTGATCGAGGAGCACCTCGAGCCGTTGTCCATCCTCGAGACGACCGACAACGGTTCCCTTCTGCGATCGCACCGCCGGGGAGTCATGCCCCGTGTGGCCATGAACATCCGCTTCTTCGCCGACTATGCGATCAATCGCCTCCATCACCCGGTGTTCGACACGCGCGGCCATGACAACCACGTCTCATGGGATCCCTCCGGGGTGGCGGTCATCATCACCCCGTGGAACGCCCCGCTCATGCTGGCCACATGGCGCATCGGACCCGCCCTCGCATCGGGTGACACCGTCGTCCTGAAGCCCCCGGAGTGGGCTCCCCTGACCGCCTCGTACTTCGCGGATCTCACGGAGCAGGCGGGAATGCCCCCGGGAGTCTTCAACGTTGTGCAGGGCTTCGGCATCGAGGCAGGTGCTCCTCTCACCGAGAACCCGGACGTGTCCCGCATCTGCTTCACCGGGTCCGTCCCGACGGCCAAGGTCATCGCTCGTGCCGCGGCCGAGAACCTCATCCCATGCTCGTTCGAGCTGGGCGGCAAGAGCCCGACGGTGATCCTTGACGACGCCGACCTCGACCTCGCGGTCGAGCTCGCGATCGAGCAGTACGACAACGCCGGCCAGGTCTGCCTGGCCGGAACCCGCCTGCTCGTCCAGGAGGGGATCGCCGACGCCTTCACCGAGAAGTTCATCGAACGGGCGGCTCGGATCCGTCAGGGTGATCCTCGTGACGAGGACACGCAGATCGGCCCGAACATCCACCTCAAGCACATCGAGCGGGTCCAGGGATTCGTCGATCGCGCTCGAGCTGAGGGTGCCGTCGTGGCGTACGGCGGAGAGGTGAACAGCGCCTTGGGCACCCACTACTTCACCCCGACCCTCATCCGTGATGCGGCTCCCGGATCGGAGATCCTGACCCAGGAGGTGTTCGGCCCGGTTCTCACCATGCAGACCTTCGCGACGGATGACGAGGGCCTCGCCCTCGCGAACGGCACCGAGTTCGGCCTGGCCGCATGCGTCGTGACCGGGAGCCGCACGCGGGCCGAGGACTTCTGTCGACATCTGGTCGCCGGCACGATCTGGGTGAACTGCTTCTTCGTCCGTGACCTGTCCGCGCCCTTCGGAGGATCCAAGAACTCCGGCATCGGTCGCGAGGGCGGGATCTGGTCGTTCGACTTCTACGCGGATGTCAAGAACACCGTCTACGCACCGAACGGCTGGAAGGAGTAGTCATGGGAGAGGTCGTCGCAGCGGGTCTGCTCTCGCACGTGCCCACGATCATGCTGCCCAAGGAGGTTCGCATGGACCTCAACGAGGGCCGCGAGCTGTCGGTGGTGACGGGCCTTGAGCGCCTTCGCGCGGAGAGGTTCGAGACTCTCGACTACGACACCGTGATCGTGCTGGACTCGCACTGGTTCACGACCGTGGAGTTCGTCGTCACCTCCCACCGCCGCAGAGCTGGCCTCTTCACTGCCGAGGAGCTGCCCCGGGGCATGTGTCGGATCCCGTTCGAGTGGCGCGGGGATCCGGAGCTTGCCGAGGCCATTGCCGATCGCGCGGAGCCGAACGGGACCTGGATCACGCCCATCGACGACGAGTACCTGCCCCTCTACTACCCCTCGATCAACCTCTGGTCCTACCTCGGCAAGGGCCTCGACAAGCGGTGGATCTCGATGAGCGTGTGCCAGACAGGAGAGACCGATGACTTCCTCCGCGCGGGACGAGCCATCGGTCAGGCCATCGCGGAGGTCGATCGCAAGGTGATCCTGATCGCCACCGGGTCGCTGTCGCACACGTTCTACAAGCTCAAGGAACTGCGCAAGCACGAGTCCAGTGACCCCTCCCACATCATCAGCCAGAAGGCACGGGACATGGATCTCGAGCGGATCGCATGGTTCGCCGAGGGCCGGCATGACCGCGTGCTTGAGACGATGCCTGAGTTCCTCACCGTGCGTCCGGAGGGCATGTTTGCCCACTATCTGATGATGGCCGCGGCTCTGGGTGAGCAGGACTTCGCAGCACCGGGCGTGCCCTACAGCGACTATGAGAACGCCATCGGGACAAGCCAGATCCACATCTGGTTCGACCGCCCGGAGGCGGGATGGACACGCAAGGGAGCAGCGGCATGACGGAGTACCGCCGGATCCTTCTCGAAGGAGCCCCTGTTCAGGTGGTGCGCCACGGCGATGAGCTTGTCGCTGCCGATGGGCGGACGGTGAGCGTCGAGGCGGCGATTCATCTGCCCCCGGTGGAGCCGACCAAGATCATCGCGGTGCACCTGAACTACCAGTCCCGCACGGATGAGTTCATGACGAAGCTCCCGCCTGCGCCCACGTACTTCCACAAGCCCATCACCGCTCTGAACTCCCACAAGGGCGCCGTGGTGAGACCCGAGCGCTGCAAATGGCTCAACTACGAGGGCGAGATCGTCATCGTGATCGGCCGCACCTGTCGCAACATCTCCCCCTCGGAGGCTGGTGAGTACATCGCGGGCTACACCGTCGGCAACGACTACGGCTTGCACGACTTCCGTGACACCGACGCCGGATCAATGCTGCGCGTCAAGGGGTCCGACACCCTCGCACCTATCGGTCCTGGACTCGTCACGGGGTGGGACTTCCGGAACAAGGGAATCCAGACCCGCGTGAACGGGGTCGTCAAGCAGGACTCGACGACCGCGGAGATGGAGTGGGACATGCACTACCTCGTCGCGGACATCGCACGAACGATCACGCTCGTCCCAGGTGACGTCCTCTTCTCCGGCACACCCGCCTTCTCCCGAACCGTCTACCCCGGCGATGTCGTCGAGGTGGAGGTGGAGGGCCTCGGCACCCTCAGCAACACGATCGTTCAAGGACCCGTGCCGATCCGGGATGACTGCGGCGCCCAGCCGACGGAGAGCGAGGAGGTCATCTCCACCGCGATGGGCGGTGACTGGGAGTTCCGCGGAATCCGCACTCCGTCCAAGGACCTCTACCCGTCGACCGTCGAGGAGAAGGAATAGCCATGGCTGAGTCGAGGGGCTTCCTCCCCCCGTACACCGAGTCCGGTCGGACGGCGCTCGTGCCGCAGATGCCGTGGCATTACTCCGGCACGCTGCTGACCGTCGAGTACCGCACGGATCCGGCTCGGGTGCGGGCCATCCTGCCGCCTGATCTGGATCTGGCCGATGAGGATCCCGGCGCCGTCGCCTTCATCTGGGCCGACTGGCAGTCCTGCTCTGAGGGAGGCGAGGAACTGCTCGACCCCTCGCGATCCCAGTACCTCGAGGCCTTCGTGGTGGTGCGAGCCAAGTACCAGGGCGTGACGTACAGCCGGTGCGTCCTCATCTGGGTCACCACCGACTTCGCCATCGGCCGTGGGTGGTTCCAGGGCTACCCCAAGAAGCTGGGAAGCGCCTACGTCACGCGGCCGTACAACCGAGGCAAGGCAGCGCCCCGCATCGCGGAGGGTGGCACGTTCGGCGCAAGCCTCGCGGCCTACGACCATCGCCTGGCTACGGCCAAGGTGACGCTGCGGGAGCCCGCGGCCTCGAACGGCTTCGTCAACGCGCACAAGATGGTGCATCACCGCTACATGCCGTCCATCACGCCCGGCGCCGGCATGAGCCACGAGCAGGTCATCACCATGGGGGGAATCGACCTCGATCTCGGTCAGCCCTGGAAGGGAGATGCGGATCTTGTCCTCTTCGACTCCCCCTGGGACGAGCCGGCGACCCTGCTGCCCGTGGAGGAGGTCATCGCGGGCTACTTCTGCGAGGTCGGGACCACCTTCGCCGGCGGAACCCTGCTCACCGACAGTTCTCAGCCTGTCTGACGAGCAGGTTCTGCAAGGCCCTTGACGGCCCGGGAGCACCGACCTAGCCTACCGTTCGGACCCGAACGATTCTGCACCACTCCTTCACGGCACCAGGAGCACCGATGACGACACCCTCACCCGTTCCGCTGGAGGACGTGGACCTCACGAACCTCGACGCCTTCGTGTCCAACGATGCCTGGGGCATGTTCGAGACCCTTCGCGTCGAGGATCCGCTTCACTGGCAGGACGAGACAGAGGGCGACGGCCGGGGCTTCTGGTCCCTCACTCGCTACGACGACATCGAGAAGGCGAACAAGGACGGTGAGACCTTCACCTCGACCAAGTTCGTCAACCTCGAGGAGCCCCCTGCTGAGTTCCAGGACCTGCGTCGCTCGATCCTCGAGAGCGACGGTCCCCGTCATCAGGCACTCCGCAAGCTCCTCGCACGGGACTTCAGCGTGGCCCAGCTCCGACGCTACGAGGAGTTCCTCCGTGACCTCGCACGGGTCTCCATCAATGAGGCATTCCTGAAGGAGGACGTCGACTTCGTCGAGGCGGTGGCGGCGGACTTCCCCATCAATGTCCTCGCCCGACTGCTCGATGTGCCCGACGACATGATCCCCCAGCTCATCACGTGGGGGAACGCCATCGTCGGATTCTCCGATCCCGAGTTGACCGACGTGATGGTCGACAGCGAGGAAGCGCAGAAGTACAAGCACCTGCCCTTCCGCTCACCCATCTCGTTGGAGGTCTTCGAGTACGGACGCGAGCTCGCCAAGGAGCGTCGCGGTGGCGATGGCGAGGATCTCGTCAGCAAGCTGGTCAACCGCATTCCCGAGGACGGAACTCCGCTCTCCGACACGGACTTCGACAACTACTTCCTCCTGCTGGTCGTCGCTGGCAACGAGACGACACGGCAGGCCATGACGTTGTCCATGAAGAACTTCATGGACAACCGGGACCAGATGACGTACTTCATCGAGAATCCGGACAAGACCCAGATCATGGTCGAGGAGCTCATCCGGAAGGCCTCGCCGGTCTACCACTTCCGCCGCACCGCGACCCGCGACGTGGAGATGCATGGCAAGACCATCAAGGAGGGCGACAAGGTCGTCCTGTGGTACGCATCCGGCAATCACGATCCGGAGAAGTTCGTCGATCCCTACCAGCTCGACCTGACGCGGTTCCCGAATGACCACATGACATTCGGCAAGGGCCCCCACGCGTGCCTGGGTGCGAACCTGGCACGCCTGGAGATCCGGATCCTGTTCGAGGAGCTCCTGCCGCGGATCGCCACGATCGAGCAGACCGGCGAGATCGAGCGCGTCCGCAGCAACTTCGTCAACGGCGTCAAGAGGTTCCCCGTACGCATCACGGCGAAGTGATCGATGTCATCGAGCGAGACGCATCTGAGGGAGTTCGAGGCTGACCTGCGGGTCGATCGCTGTGACGCCATCGCCGATGACGTCGTGGTGATCGACCTCGTCGCCCCGGACGGCGCACGGCTGCCCGCGTGGACCCCCGGTGCCCACATCGACCTGATCCTCTCCCCCGAGATCACACGCCAGTACTCGCTGTGCGGCTCACCCAAGGACGCGTCCCGATTCACCGTCGGGATCCTTCGCGCGCCCGACAGCCGCGGCGGATCCACCTTCATCCATGATCAGGTCCAGCCCGGCAGCATCATCCGGGTCCGAGGGCCACGTAACCACTTCCCGCTGGTCGCCTCACCCCGCTACCTGTTCATCGCGGGCGGCATCGGCATCACTCCCATGCTTCCGATGATCGCCGAGGCGGAGGCAGCGGGGGCGGAGTGGACCCTGCTCTACGGGGGGCGTAGCGAATCCTCCATGGCCTTCGTCGACGAGCTGCGCGCCTGGGGTGATCGGGTGACCCTGCTGCCCGGCACGGATGTGGCTCCCATGTCGCAGGCGCTGGACGAGCGTCTCGACACCCCGCGGCCCGACACCCTCGTGTACGCATGCGGCCCGGAGGGACTCCTGGGGGCCGTGGAGTCTCGGTGCGCCGCTTGGCCGTCTGGTTCCCTGCACCTCGAGCGGTTCACGGCCAGGGCCTCGCATGATTCCGACAACGTGGCCTTCGAGGTGGAACTGGCCCGGACGGGCATCACGATCACGGTGCCCGCGGATCGATCGATCTTCGATGCAGTCCAGGACAACGGCGTCAGCGTGCTCGGATCCTGTCACGAGGGCGTGTGCGGCACCTGCGAGACCGTCATCGTGGACGTCGATGGGGAAGTCGACCACCGGGACTCCATCCTCAACGCCGAGGAGAGGTCCCTGAACGAGACCATGATGGTCTGCGTGTCCCGGTGCAGGTCCGGCCGGATCACACTCGACCTCTGAGGACGGGGGAGGAATGCGAGCGCTCATCCTGCAGCACGACCACGTGTCGCCTCCTGGGCCTGTCGCCGAGCGCCTAGCTCATCGGGGGTACGAGGTCATCGAAGCGACGGTGGTGGCGCCCGAGTACTTCCACGCCCCGAATCAGGACTTCGACTTCCCGGAACCCACAGACTTCGATGCCCTCGTCGTCATGGGTGCCCCCTGGGGCGCCTGGGACGACGACACCATCGGCCGGTGGCTCCTTCCCGAGATGGACTGGCTGCGTGCGGCCGATCAGGCTGGCGTGCCGGTCTTCGGCATCTGCTTCGGAGGCCAGCTGCTGGCGCGGGTCCATGGCGGTTCCGTGGCTCGAGGTCCGCGCGCGGAGATCGGCTGGACGTCGATCTGGACCCAGGAACCCGATCTCGTCGGGCCTGGCCCGTGGTTCCACTGGCACTACGACCGCTGGCAGGTGCCTCCCGGGGCCCGGGAGATCGCCCGCAACTCCGTGGCCTCGCAGGCGTTCGTGCTCCGGCGCAATCTCGCAGTGCAGTTCCACCCGGAGCTAACCCCCGCCGGACTCCAGGGCTGGCTTGAGAACGGTGGGCGGGCCCTTGCCGAGGCCGACGGGCAGGATCCGGACATCCTCTACCAGCACACTCTGGCCGAAGCCGAGGATGCGGCCCGTCGTGCCCACGATCTGGTCGACGTGTTCCTCGATCGCATCGCGACTGTGCCCTGACGACCTGCGTCTGACAGACTCTCGGGACAGGTTCGGAACCGAACGATCAGGGAGGCATCGTGGCTGGTCCGCATACGCTGGCCGAGACCGAGAAGGCGGTCGAGTCACGTCTGGCCGATCTGTCCCTCGACTTCGAGGCGATGGCCGTGGTGTCGAATCTGTTTCGCGCGGCGAACGCCGTGCGCAATCATCTCGAGCGGACGGTGCTCCAGCCGCACAATCTCACTTGGACCGCATTCGTCGTCCTCTGGGTCACGTGGATCTGGGAAGAGGTCGAGACGCGCGTGATCGCGGAGGAGGGAGGGTTCTCGAAGGCCACCCTGTCCGGCGTGCTCACCACACTGGAAGGTCGCGGTCTCGTCGTTCGCGAGCGGAGCGCCTCGGATGGCCGACTCGTGATCGTGCGCCTGTCCCCGTCGGGCAAACGCCTGATGAAGCGGCTCTTCCCCGAGTTCAACGATCAGGAGCGCCGGGTCGTGTCGAGCATTCCGCGGCAGGACCGCCATGCGGCGGCCGTGGCCCTGCGACAGATGTGCATCGCCGTTCAGCCCTGACGACGAGCCTCGTCGACGAGCCGGCTCAGCAGCGCCACCTGACGCGGATCCGTCGCCCACGTGTCCTCCGGATGCCACTGCACCGCAACCGCCCAGCCGGGCGAATCCACGAGGAGGGCCTCGACGGTGCCGTCCTCGGCCCGCGCCACCACCTGAAGCCCCTCCCCCAGGCGATCGACAGCCTGGTGGTGATAGCAGGAGATCGTCACCTGCGAGTCGTCGATGCCGAGCCGGTCGCTGCCCTCCCCGAGGGCGACGTCCTGCACGACATGCCGGTGATGGACCGGCATGTCGACGATCAGGGTCCCGCCGCGCAGGACGTTGACGACGTGGAGCCCCCGACACACGGCCAGAGTCGGCACGCCGCGAGTGAGGCAGTACTCCGCCAGGGACAGGTCGGCCTCGTCCTGGACACGATCGACGTCGTAGACGGACTCATGCTCCGCATCGCCGCCGTAGCGTGCCGGATCGATATCGCCACCGCCAGCCAGCAGTACTCCGTCGAATCCCGCCAGCCGCTGGGTCCAGTCCAGCGCATCGGGTGAGTCACCGGGCAGGAGGGTGACCGGATCGCCTCCCGCCGCCCACACAGCCTCGAGCAGGGCCCGGGGCGAGACGAGTCCGCGGTAGCGCAGAGCCGAGGCGGACTCCGTGAAGCGGCCCAGAATGGCGATGCGCGGTCGGGTCACGGCTTCTCCTCCTGAGGGGAGTGGACGATCACGATGCCGGAACGGCGTCCTCTCCATTAGGGTCCAAACGATAGTGCACTCGAGAGGAGAATGCCGATGGTGCGCATCATCGTGGATGCGGAGACGTGCCAGGGATACGGGCAGTGCTGCCACGAGGCGCCAGGGATCTTCCAGCTGGGGGAGCCGCCCGTGACGCATCCGAGCGAGGTCGACGAGTCCCTGCGCGACGATGCCGAGCGGGCTGCGGACGCCTGCCCGATGCAGGCCATCACGGTCGAGTAGCCGCGGCCATGACTCACGTTGTCGCGGTGGGTGGAGGCCTTGCGGCCCTGCGCGCCGCGGAGGCGCTCATCGGTGCCGGGTTCGACGGTCGCCTCACGGTCGTGGGCGAGGAGCCCTGTCCGCCCTACAACAGACCACCCCTGTCGAAGGACGCCCTCACGTCTGGAGTCGACGTGCCGGCACTCGAGTTCCGTCGGCGACCCAGCCTTGATGACGTGGAATGGCGCCTGGGCACTCGTGCGGTGGCCGCCGACCTCCATGCTGGGCGCATCCGCCTCGACGACGGCTCGGTGATGGACGCGGACGGGCTCGTGATCGCCACGGGGATCCGTCCTCGCCGGCTGCCGATCCCCGGTCCAGATGAGGGCAGATTCGTCCTCCGCACCGCACGGGATGCGCAGGCCCTGCGGGCGGTCCTGCGACCCGGGGCTCGGGTCGTCATCCTCGGTTCCGGCTTCCTCGGCTGCGAGGTCGCGGCGACCGCCCGCGGCCTCGGCTGCGAGGTCACGGTCATCGCGATGGATGCCGAGCCGATGGAGCGACCCCTGGGGCCGGAGCTGGGATCGGCGATGCGGCGTCGGCACGAGGACCACGGGGTGCGATTCCACCTCAGACGCACCATCGACGCCCTCCTCGGGGATGTGAGAGTGACGTCGGCGGTGCTGAGCGACGGGACCGAACTGCCCGCCGATGTGGTCGTCGAGGCTGTCGGCAGCGTTTCGGACACCTCGTGGCTGGACGGCAACGGCCTGGACGTGAGCGACGGGGTACTGGCTGACTCGGCCCTGCAGGTCAGCGGCTCGCCCATGCCCGCGGTGGCGGCCGGCGACATCGCCCGCTTCCCCCACCCCCTCGGAGGGACCACACCTCGACGCATCGAGCACTGGAGCAACGCCACGGACACCGGCCGACGCGCCGGAGCAACGCTCGCCGCACTCCTCCGCGGCCAGGCGCCGGATCAGGCTCCGCTCACCTTCGTACCCTCCTTCTGGTCCGACCAGTACCAGCACACCCTGCAGTCCTTCGGACTTCCGGGCTCCGCCACCCACCGAGTCGTCCTCGGAGATCCGGATGAGCCCTGCATCGTCGAGTACTTCGACGAGGAAGGGCTCGTGGGTGTCGTCGGACTGGATCGGACACAGGACGTGGCCCGCTACCGGGCCACACTCGCCCAGCGGATCGGTGCATGATCGGTCGTACTCCACTCACGTCCGCACGACGTGTGGCCCGGTGCACGTCACGCTGGCCGCGGTTCAGGAGATCGGGTCGGAGATCTGCCGAACTCACTGCTCCTGCCCCTGAGGTCATTGGCTAGTCTCACGCCATGGTCGACCCCTCCTCATCGTCAGTCGATGGGGTCGCCTTCCCCACCGGCGGTGATGGGCGCCGCAGCACCAGCGCCACCGGGCGCGCGATCTTCGCGGACTGCATCCGTCGGGTCGATCCCGTCATCGCGGCGCATATCGAGCACACGTCCGACTGGCGCCGCGGCTACATCGGTCCGCTGCGCGACATCTCTCTCGCGTCCGCCCTCAGCCCGGAGGGCGCCCTGACCGTCTCCCGGGACGGCCTGGAGTCCGCCCACCGGCGCTTCGTCTTCGGTCGCAACGGCGAGCAGCTGCCTCTGTGGGAGGCGATGCGCCGCTGGACCCAGCCGGGCTTCGGGTCGGTCACCGTGCAGGGCATGGTCGAGCGCGAGACCGAGCTCACGCTTCCCTACCGCGGGCGTCGACTGTTCGGCGACGACCTGCGCCGACAGCTCGACGCCTGGATCGACGCGGGGATCGCCGAGCCGGGGATGCGTGAGGCCATCGAGCTCGTCCTGGCGAACCCGGACTGGCTGGATCTTCGCGACCTTGAGATCGTCGTTCTCGGAGCCGGGGCGGAACTCGCTCCCACCCGCCCCCTGCTGCGCTGGGGAGCTCACGTGCACGCCGTCGACCTGCCCCGCCCCGAGGTCTGGCAACGACTCATCTCCACCACACGCAGCACCGCGGGACGCCTTCGGATTCCGATCCCCCTGAACGCCGGTGGGCAGCCGCCCTTCGTCGTCGGAGGCCAGGTGCACGCCGACGACGACGGCATCGTCGCTGCCCACGCCGGGGCGGATCTTCTGCACCAGACCCCGGAGCTGCTCACCTGGCTGAGCGAGATCGAGCAGCCGTTCGTCCTCGGCACCTATGCCTACGCCGACGGTGCCGCACACGTGCTCCTCTCGATGGCGGCCGACGCTCTGATCACCGAACTCACGGGCCGGCGTGGGGATCTCACCCTCGCCTTCCTCGCCACCCCGACGGACGTCTTCATGGTCCCGATGGCCGCGGTGGAGGAGTCCCGACGACGCTGGGAGTCGCGCGGAATCGGTGGTCTCTTGCAGACGCCTCTGAGGCTCCTGCGCCAGTTCGAGCCCAACTACCCCATCACCTACACGGCTGAGGACGGCACCGAGTTCGGCATCAACGACTCGCTCGTGCCGCAGCAGGGTCCCAACTACGCCCTGGCCAAACGCCTGCAGCGCTGGCGAGCTCTGGTTGCTCGCGCGGACGGCCTGCCTGTGTCGCTCAACCTTGCTCCCGCGACGAAGACGACGTCGGTCGTCAAGAACCGTGCCTTGGCAGCCGCCTACGCCGGTGCCGGCCGATTCGGCGTCGAGGTGTTCGACCCACCCACGACCACCACCCTCATGGCCGCTCTTCTCGTGCACGACCTGCGCAACCCCTCAGCGGCCGCACGACCGAGCACGCCGCTCGGCAATCCCATGGACCTTTTCGCGCAGGCCGCGAACCATGGCGGTCTCTGGCGGGCGGCCTATGCGCCGCGGAGCGTTCTCGGCATCGCCGCCCTTCTCGGCATGTTCGACTCCCGGGCCTGACGCATGGGCGAGTCCCAGACCGTCGCATCGGCCATCCTCACGCTGCTCGGTCAGCACGGGGTCCGTCGGGCGTTCGGCATTCCGGGCGTGCACAACCTCCCCTACTGGGATGCCCACGGCGACGGCCTGCCGCGCATTATCGGCGTGCGCCACGAGCAGGCTGCCGCCTACGCCGCCGACGGGCTGCACCGCGCCACCGGTGAGATCGGCGCGGCGCTCCTCACCAGCGGACCGGGCGCGGCCAATGCCGTCGCGGCCTTCGGCGAGGCCTTCGTCAGCGGCTCCCCAGTGCTGATCCTCGCGAGCGAGGTCAACCAGTCCCTGCGCTCCCCGCGGGGCCCGCGCGGGATCCTGCACGAGATGGCCGATCAGGGGGCCATGTTCGAGGCCTTCGGCGCCCCCGCTCGGCGGGCCCGCACGCGGCAGGAGGCGATCGCCTCGACCGTGCTCGCCCTCCGCGACGCCTGGGGCCCACCGCCGCTGGGCAGCTACGTCGGCATTCCGACCGACGTGCTGAGCGAGGAGTGGACGGCTCCGATCCCGCACCTGCCCCGGCTGCCTTCGGCACCTGTCGACCCCCACGAGATCAGCGCCCTCGCGGAGCTCCTCCACTCCAGCCCTCGCGTGGTCCTGTGGGCCGGCGGGGGCGTGGTCGCCGGTGAGGCCGAGGAGCGCCTGCGCTCCCTGGCCCACCTCCTCGGAGCACCCGTGCTCACCAGCTACGCCGGGCGCGGGCTCCTGGCCGGAGACCCCCTGCTGGTCGATGCACCCGTGCATGAGCCCGAGGCAGGCGACCTCCTCGCGAGCGCCGACCTGCTGCTCGTCCTCGGGTCCTCCTTCGACGGGATGAACACCAAGAACTGGCGAATCGAGCTGCCGCCCCGGCGCGCTGCGATCACCCTCGGGCGCATGATCGGCGAGACGATCGACTGGGACTGTCGCATCGACGCCGAGATCGGTCCGTCGCTCGACCTGCTGATCGAGACGCTGCTCGAGATGGGGCTGACGTCGCGCCCCGCGTGGACGGATCCCGGCACCGTTCGACCGCGGATCCTCGCGCGCCTGTCCCAGGATCCCCGCACGAGTCTTGCCGTCTCCTGGGTCGAGCAGATCGACCGCGCGTGGCCCGCTGACGGGGTCGTCATCTGCGACATGGCCGTGGGCGCGTACTGGTACGGCGGCTACAGTTCCCAGCCCCGACCGCGCCGACTGCAGTACCCGGTCGGCTGGGGCACCCTCGGCTACGCCCTGCCCGCCGCGATCGGGCCTGCGTCGGTCGGGATCCCTGCGCTCGCCGTGTGCGGCGACGGCGGCCCGATGTTCGCTCTCGGGGAGCTCGCCACCTACGCGCAGGAGTCCCTGCCGATCACGCTGCTCATCGTCGATGACGGCGGCTACGGGATGCTGCGTTTCGACCAGCAGGTCTTCGGACACCCGGAGCGGGGTGTCGACCTGCTGACTCCGGAATGGTCCGCGCTCGGATCGGCCTTCGGCATCGCGGTGGAGCAGGTGACTGATGTCACCGACCTCTCGAGCGCCCTCCAGCGGGCCCACGCGGCGAACATGCACGGTGAGCCGCGCATGGTGGTGTGGCGCGAACGTCTTCATCCGCCGCGGACCACCTCCCCCCGCTGGTTCGAGACGGACTGAGGGGCTCCCCGCCCACGCGGGGAGCCCCTCAGCCTTCCTCAGGTCAGCCGACTCGGGACCACAGCGACGGCGCCTGGATCCAGTTCGGATCCCCCACGCCCGTGTGCGACTGCACAGCCCGGTACGTCGCACCCTGGTGGGTGACGAGGTCGCCAGCCGAGTAGGAGGCGCGGGAGTCCCAGGCCGCCGACGCCACGGGCGTCGGGGTCGGCGTCGGGGTCGGGGCCGACGCCTCGATCGGCTGCCACAGGGAGCGGGCCTGGATCCAGTTCGGATCCCCGACGCCGGTGTGCGACTGCACCGCTCGGTACGTGGTGCCCTGATGCGTGACGATGGCCCCGGCCGCGTAGGACGCTCGCGGATCCCATGAACCCGAGGCGATCGGCGACGGTGTCGGCACGGGAGCCGGTGCGGCGGTCGTCGACCGAGTCAGGATGGTGCTGTCAGGTGACTCGTTGCCAGCCGCATCGATCGCGCGCACGGTGTACCGATACGTCGTGCCGGCGGAGAGCCCGGTGTCCATGACCCGAGTGGCCGACGTGGAGCGCACGAGCTGCCCGTTGCGGTAGATGCGGTAGCCGGTCACTCCGACATCATCGGTCGCGGCACCCCACATCAGATCGATCGAGGATGTCGTCTCACCCATCGAGTGCAGGTTGACCGGTGCACTCGGAGCAGTGGTGTCCGCCTGGGGTGCGCGCGTGGTGCGGACCGTCACGGCCGCACTGGGTGCCGAGGAGTTGCCCGATCCGTCAACGGCCGTGACCCGATAGACGTAGGACGTGTCCGCCCGGAGACCCTGGTCCGTGAACCGCGGTGAGGTGGAGGTCGCCACTCGGACACCGTCCCGATGGATGACATAGGTCAGGGCACTGCCACTCGTGTCACTCGATGCCTGCCACGAGAGTGCCACCGAGGACGGCCCCGTCGCGCTCGCGACCACCGAGGCGGGGGTCGAGGGTGGCGTGGTGTCGACGACAGCGGATCCCGTGACGTTCACATCGATGACGTTGTAGAAGGCATTGACCGTGTCGGCTACGTCCCAGACCGCCAGGATGACGTGGTAGCCCGAGCGATTGGCAGGCACCGTGATGACGTGATCGGGATTCGTGCTCGCTGCGGAACCGTCATGCTGCACCTCGCCGATGAGATCGAGGGCGTCACGTGACAGGGGTGCGTTCTGGTTCCAGCCCTGCTTCGTCATGTAGTAGTGCCACTTCGCCGTGCGATGCGGCGCGGTGTAGGTCCAGTCGAACAGCAGGGGTCCGGCCTGAATATCGGTCTTCACCCACCGCGTGGGCGACTGCTCGTCGAGCTTGCCGCCGAACAGCCCGCCCGCCGAGGCGATCTGGCCGTCCGCCGGACCGCCCGCCGGAAAGCCCTTGAGCCCCTCGAGGCTCTGGGGCTCGTACTGAAGACCCCCACAGTCCCGATTCTCGCCCGTCTTGCACAGGTGGGTTCGGCTGTCGGGTGCCTGTACGTATCCGTGCGCTCCCGCCGGCACTGCGGCCACCGTTCCCGCCACCGCGAGCCCGACCGCACCTCCCAGCGCTGTCAGGACTGACGTCCTCGCCTTCATGATGGTCCTCTCCACATATGCGTCCACTCTGGACTCTTGAGTGATACCCGGATCCCGTGGAGTCGAAACATCGCTCACCGATGGTTGACTAGCGGCATGCCCTCGACCGATCGCCTGTCCGTGCTCCTGGTGGGCTACGGCCTCGCCGGGCGCGTGTTCCATGCGCCGCTCATCAGGGCCACGCCTGGCCTGTCCCTGACGGGCGTCGTCACGTCGAACCCGGATCGAGCCGCCCGGGCCCGCGAGGAGCATCCCGAGGTGACCATCTTCAGTGACCTCGAGACCGCACTCACGGCCCCTGTCGATCTCGTCGTCGTCGCCACGGCGAATCGCACACACGTCTCGTCAGCTGAGGCAGCACTGCGAGCAGGAGCACACGTCGTCGTCGACAAGCCGATCGCCGCCGATGCAGCCGAGGCACAGTCCCTTGCCGATCGTGCGGACTCCCTCGGACTCCTGGTCGTGCCCTTCCAGAATCGACGCTGGGACAGCGACATCCTGACGGCCCTGCACGTCGCCGAGTCCGGTGCTCTGGGCATGATCCACCGCTTCGAGTCGCGAATCGACCGCATGCGCGTCGCACCCAAGCCGGGGTGGCGCGGATCCGCCGATCCCGCCGATCTCGGCGGCATGCTGTACGACCTCGGGTCTCACCTCGTCGATCAGGCGCTCCTGCTGATGGGCCCGGCGGTCAGTGTCTCGGCCACCGTGAGATCCGTCCGCCCGACGGACCCGACGGATGACGACGTCGTCATCCTCCTCACGCACGACTCCGGTGCCGTCAGCGTGCTCAGCGCCAGCCAGGTCGGAGCCTTTTCCGAGCCACGGATGACCCTCCTCGGCACCCGAGGAGGCCTGCGGATCCCGAGGGCCGACACCCAGGAGGACGTGCTGCGCACCGGCCTCATCCCCGGCACCGACTGGGGCATGGAGCCTGAGGGGCATGCGGCCCTCCTGCGCACGTACGACGACGAGAGTGCCGCCACCGAGCGATACCTGCCCCTGCAAGCAGGCCAGTGGCCCGTCTTCTACCGCGAGGTCGAGGGGGCGATCCGTGGGCAGGGCCCGGCTCCCGTTGCGATCGCCGACGTCATCGCCGATCTGAGAGTGCTCGACGCGGCACGCGCGTCGAGTGCCGCATCCGCGACGATCAGGCTGGATCCTCCCGCAGGTCACTCCACCGCCAGGTGACCGTGAGCCGGAGGGGCTCACCCGGTGCAGCGTGCTGCGCGGCGTGCCATGGTCGATCCTCCAGCGCATCCGGAGGACCAGTCTGCGGCTCCAGGCAGACGCACTCCGAACGGACGTCGAACACCACGAACCACGAACCGTCCGAGTCGACGTCAAGCCGCAGCACCCCCGGCCACTCGAGGTGGGCCTGACCGTCAGGCACGCGGAAGGCGTCGTCGTAGGGTCCCGGGACGATGTCGGCGGAGAACGACTCCGGAAGCCCGTCCTGGTCACGCAGCAGCATGCCGTCGGCATCCATCCACCACGCCAGCTCACGGCCCCCGACCTCGCGGCGGAACCATGGGTGCCAGCCCACGGTCACAGGAAACGGCTTCTCCTCGGCCTGCACCTCGATGGTCGTCATGAGGCTGTCGGGCAGGAGGATCCATGATGTCACGACGGTCATGGGCCACGGCCACGACGGGTGATCGTCGGTCGCGAGGACCGCCTCGGCGCGCGTCTCCTCCTGCAGGGTGGACACGACTCGCGCCGACTGGTCCAGGACGGTGCCGTGCAGGGCCCAGGGCGCGTAGGTGACCGGAAGGGCATGCAGCCCGCTGGCGGTCGGTACCGCATTGCTCCGTAGTCGCCCAGCCCAAGGGGCCATGGCGTACATCCCGTGCTCGACGGCATGCGAGCCGAAGCGATGGAGCAGCTCGAGGCCGCCGATGCTCCACGACACGGCCCGCCCACCAGACGAGGGGTCGATGATGATGCGGGCGTCGCCGACGGACAGGTGCAGGAGGTCGTCCGACATGCCGTCAGGACGCCGTCGCGTGCACGGACTCGGCGAGAACAGCCATGGGGTCGGCCAGCAGCCCCTCGAAGGCGGCCTCCGCGGCCCCCAGCAGCGTGCTGTCGGCCTTCAGGGCCGGGACCTCGACACGAGCCTGCTCCCGCGCCGCCGGAAGGGCGTGGTGCACCTGGCTGAGCACCGTCGAGGAGACCAGTGGGTACAGCAGGCGCAGGTGCCCACCGAGGACGATGACCTCGGGGTTGAACAGGTTGACCAGGTTGGCCAGGCCGATGCCCAGCCAGTACCCCGCAGAGTCGATCGCGTGCCGGGCTGACGCGGACCCGCCGTTGGCTGCCGCGAGGACCTCGAGCATGCCGGCCGACTCATCGCGGACACCCGCGGCGCGCACGATGGCGTCATGCCCGATGACCGTCTCCCAGCACCCCCGAGCACCGCAGCGGCACTCCGTGCCGTCAGGATCCACGACCATGTGACCGACCTCGCCGCCGAACCCACCGGCACCGAGCATGGGCCGACCGTCGATGATCACGCCACCGCCGATACCGACCTCACCAGACAGGTAGATGAGGTTGCGGTAACGGGCACCGACGCCGCGCACATGCTCGGCAAGAGCGCCCAGGTCCGCATCGTTGCTGACCGAGACGAGCGGCGTGAAGCCGTACTCGGCGGTCAGCGCCTCCCGCAGGAGCTGGCCGAGCGGAGCATCGATCCATCCGAGGTTGGGTGCCTGACGCACGAGCCCGTCGGCGTGATCCACGACGCCCGGGACCCCCACGCCGA
This sequence comes from uncultured Bifidobacteriaceae bacterium, assembly GCA_964597445.1. Lineage (GTDB taxonomy): Bacteria > Actinomycetota > Actinomycetes > S36-B12 > S36-B12 > UBA10649. Next base: position 18,045 of record CAZQXO010000028.1, read on the forward strand.
CACCCACCCACGCCGCCCCCTCCGGAGCCCGACGCAGCGCCTGCCGGATCAGCGACAGCATGCTGCGAACAGCCTGGGACGGGGGGAAGTCGACGCGTTCGTGCCGCAGTTCCCGCCGCCAGAGCTCCCGCCCACCGAGGCCCACGAGGGCGACGATCGTGGACTCGACCTTGAGGTCGAACGCGATCACGACAGCCGACTCGGCCACCGGCTCCACACGCAGCGACGGACGGCCCACCTGCCCCGGGAGTCCGGCCGCCTCTGTCACGAGCCCCGCCTCCGCGAGCTCCGAGACCAGGACGCCGACGGTGCTGCGATTCAAACCGCTGTAGGCCACGAGGTCCGAGCGCCGCATCGCACCCCCCTCGTGCAGGCGGCGGAGGAGACCAGCGCGGTTGAACCGCCGCAGGTCATCCTGCGTGGAGGCCGTGCGCATCGCCATCGTGGAAGGGCACCTACCCCGCACTGGCTCGCTTGCGCGAGATCGCATCGACACTCGCCGCGACGAGCAGAACAAGCCCCGTGACGACGAACTGGATGCCGGACTGCTGGGTGATCAGCGGAAGTCCGTTCGCGATGACGGCGATCACGAGGCCGCCGATCACCGCATCCATGACCTTGCCCTTGCCACCGAACAGGCTCGTGCCGCCGATCACGGCCGCGCCCACCGCGAAGAGCAGCGTCTGCGCGCCACCCGTCGTCGGCGACACCGAGTTGTCACGCGAGGCCAGGAGCACACCGGCGACGGCCGCCAGGGTGGAGCCGATCATGAAGCAGTAGATCTTGACCATCTTCACATTGATGCCCGCGCGACGTGACGCCTCGGCATTGCCGCCGACGGCGTACACATGTCGCCCGAACGAGGTCCTGCTGAGCACGAAGGTCAGGCCGACGACGAGGACGATCACGACGAGCACCGCCCACGGCACGCCCTCGATGACAGGGATGCATCCCACCGGGGCCTCACCCGTGGCCGGGCAGGACTCCTTGCCCGGGCGGACGATCTGGCGCTGCTGGCTCAGGACGTAGACCAGGACGCCCATCATCACCGCGAGGGAGAGGGACTTCGCGACCCACACGGATGTCGCTGTGGCGCGCAGACCGGCCCGCCGACGGCCGGCGATCGCACGCCAGGACACGAGGGCGTAGCCCAGGACGACGACGGCCCACATCACCCAGCCGGCCCAGAGGGGCATGTTCTGGTTCATGATGGCGAGCAGCACGTCACTGCGCAGACGGATGGTGCCGCCCTCACCGATGATCAGGAGCATGACGCCCTGAAGGGCCAGGAACATCGCCAGCGTGACCACGAACGACGGGATGCCGAGCCGAGCGACCAGTGTTCCGATGAAGAGGCCGATCACCGTGCCGGTCAGGAGGCCGATGATGAGTGCGACCGGCCACGCCACGCCCCACGACGACAGGGCCACGGCCAGGACCGCGGCGGACGTGCCTGCGGTGAATCCGGCGGAGAGATCGATCTCGCCCAGGAGCAGGACGAAGACCAGGCCCATGGCCAGCACGATGATGGCGGCCGACTGGTTGAGCAGGTTCGCGAAGTTGAAGAACGAGAAGAACGTCTCGGGCTTGAGTGCCGTGAAGAGGAGGAAGAGGACGATCAGGCCCAGCACCGCAGGAAGGGAACCGACATCGCCACCGCGCACTCGGGTGAAGTAGTCGCCGATCGCCGGACCGACACCGTTGCGGTCGCCGGCCGCCGCCACGTCGACATCCGTGGTCTGGTGGTTGCTCATGCCGCACCTCCCACGATGGTGTCGTCGACCTGAATGCCGATCTCCCCCGACCGGCCCGTCGTGATGAGCTCGACAATGCTGCTGTGGGTGACCTCGCCGACCTTGACCTGGGCGGCCATCTGTCCGAGGTAGAGGCACGCGATGTTGTCGGCCACCTGCATGACGTCATTCATGTTGTGGGAGATGAGGATGACCGCGAGACCGTTGTCGGCAAGGCGCCTCACGAGGTTGAGCACCTGCTCGGTCTGGGCCACGCCCAGCGCAGCAGTCGGCTCGTCGAGGATCACCATCTTCGAGTTCCAGAGCACGGCCCGGGCGATGGCGACCGTCTGGCGCTGTCCGCCGGACAGGCTGGACACCTGCTGCCGCACCGACTTCAGGGTGCGGACCGAGAGTCCCTTCAGCGTCTCGGTCGCGCGCTTCTCCATCTCGATCTCATCGAGGGTCGCGAACCGGGTCTCCTCGCGACCGAGGAACATGTTGTGGACGACATCGAGGTTGTCGCACAGCGCGAGGTCCTGATACACGACCTCGATGCCGAGCGCGTTGGCGTCCTTCGGGTCGCTCACCGAGGCCGCCTTGCCGTCGAAGATGTACTCACCGCTGTCGAAGGAGTAGATGCCGGCGATCCCCTTGATCAGCGTGCTCTTGCCGGCACCGTTGTCGCCGACAAGGGCGGTCACCTGACCGGACCACACGGACAGGTCGACGTCGTGCAGGACGTGGACCGGGCCGAAGCTCTTGTTGATGCCCCTGAGCTGGAGCAGCGGGGTGTCAGACGTCATGGACCAACCTTGTCGTAGTCGGCGCGGTGGCGTGGGTGATTCGGGAACGTGCCTCGGAACGCCGATGGGGGTGGGTCATCGACCCACCCCCATCGGTTCCATTCATGCCGACCAGAGGTCGGCGGGGGTGCTACTGAACGCCGAACTCAGCGCACTTCGTCTTGAGCTCGTCCGTGGCGCACACCTTGTCGACGGTGGTGAAGCCGTCGGCGATGACGTCCTTGACGGTGTCAGCGAAGATCGGCTGCGGCTCGAGCAGCACGGAGGCCACCTCGGTGCCCGCCTCGCTGTCGGTGGTCGTGCCCGTCGCCAGGGCGTCGGCAGCGGCCGTGTCGCCGTTCAGGAGGGCGACGGCGAGCGCAGCTGCGGCGTCGGCCTGCTTCTTGACGGCCTTGTAGACGGTCACGCACTGGGTGCCCATGAGCACGCGCTGCAGACCCTCGTCGGTGGCGTCCTGGCCGGAGACCGGGATGGCGCCAGCCTGGCCGTTGCGGTCGAGGACCGCGATGGCCGCGCCACCGAGGCCGTCGTTCGCCGCGGCGACGGCGACGAAGTTACCGTTGGCGTCGGTGTACATCTGCTCGAAGATCGTGCCGGCCTTGGTGTTGTCCCAGTCCGGAACGGCCTGATCGGCAGCGACGGTGAAGCCAGCGCCCTCGAGAGCTGCCTGGTAGCCCTGCTTGAACAGGGTGGCGTTGTTGTCGGTCGGCGAGCCGTTGAGCAGGGCGACGGGGCCCTCGGTCACGCCAGCGTCGTTGAGGCACTTGATGAGGCCCTCGCCGATCGCGGTGCCCACGGCCACGTTGTCGAAGGACACGTAGTACTGGGCGCCGCCACCGAGGGTGAGACGGTCGTAGTCGATGACGGGAACGCCAGCGGCGGTCGCCTTCGCGATCACGGCCGAGCCGGTCTCGCTGTCGAGGTTGACGATGGCCAGGACACCACAGCCACCGGCGAGCATGCCGTCGGCGATGGTCTGGAACTTGGCCTTGTCACCGTTCGCGTTCTGGATGTCGTACTCGACGCCAGCAGCCTGGAAGGCCTGCTCGAGGAACGGACGGTCGGCGGTCTCCCAGCGAGCCGACGAAGCGGCGTCGGGCAGGATCACGCAGGCCTTGCCACCGGCGGCGGCAGCCTCACCGGCGACCTCCTCGGCAGCAGTGGCCTCGGGCGAAGCGGCGGCGTCAGTGGTCTCCTCGGAGGAGCTGCTGCACGCAGCAACGAGCAGTGAGGCGGCAGCGAGGCCGGCGACTGCTCCGATCAGTTTCTTGGACATGCGCAAATGTCCCTTCCTCGCAGACGAAGCTGCGTGTTCTGGTGGGTGGACTCGACGCCGTCCTCGGAATCAGGCGATCCCGAGGATGTGATCGACGACGAGCTGGTCGAGAGCCTCGATGCCGTACCCACGCTTCGCGAGGGCATCGACATCGAACTTCTCGACCATGAGCCCGGCCGCCGCATCCGTGGAGTACGGACCGACGGTCGGAACCGCGAGGTCGGCCACGCCGGTGTACGACATGGCAGCGGCAACGCGGGGATCTGAGTCGAACTCGCGGGCCTTCTCCGCGAATGCGAGGTAGTTGCGGATGCAGCCGCGGGCGAAGTCCCAGACTCCGGCGACATCCTCCGTGCGATAGGCGTGGGCATCGAAGTGCTTGACGCCCGAGTACCCGCTGGTCTCGAGCAGTCGAACGAGGAAGAAGTGATCCTTCAGCCCCTCCGAGCCGAAGCGGAAGTCCTGGTCGAAGCGCCCGATGCGCTGGTCGTTGAGGTCGATGTGGAAGAGCTTTCCCTGCCAGAGCGTCTGGGCGACACCCTGGTAGAACGAGAGCCCGGACATCGTCTCGTGCGCCACCTCGGGGTTGAGACCGACCATCTCGCGATGCTCCAACGTCTCGATGAAGGCGAGGGCATGACCCACGGTCGGGAGGAAGATGTCGCCGCGAGGCTCGTTCGGCTTCGGCTCGATGGCGAACCGGATGTCGTACCCCTTGTCCTGGACGTACCCGGCGAGGAAGTCGAGTGCCTCGGCGTAGCGGGACAGGGCGTCACGGGTGTCCTTGGCGGCTGCGGACTCGACGCCCTCGCGTCCGCCCCAGAACACGTACGTGGGTGCGCCCAGCTCCGCGGCGACGTCGATGTTGCGCATCGACTTCTGGATCGCGTAGCGCCGGATGTCGCGATCATTCGACGTGAAAGCGCCGTCCTTGAAGATCGGATGGTAGAAGAGGTTGGTCGTCGCCATGGTGCAGACGAGGCCGGTCTCGTCCAAGGTCTTCTTGAAGGCATCGAGCTCGGCGCGACGCTGGGCTTCGGGTGCGCCGAAGGTCATGAGGTCGTCGTCGTGGAAGCTCACACCGTAGACGCCGATGCCGGCGAGCCCGCGGAGCATGTCATCGATCGCGATGGTGGGTCGAACGGCCTCACCGAACGGATCGCGACCGCGATTGCCGACCGTCCAGAGTCCGAACGAGAAGCGGTCCTCGGGTCGCGCGACGAACTCCTTGGCCATGCTCCGCCCTCTCCGCGCATCGTCCACGGCGGATCCCCACGACACCGCCTGACCTATATGTTGTGTGCGCCAACATATGCACGAATGCCCTGACACGACAAGGCGAAAGGGCCTCCATCCGATAACGATTTGGTCACGCGTCGTGACCACATCGGCGGGCGATCAGTAGAGGGACGTGCGGGCCCGCGCATACGCCTCGCGCACGGCGGGCGCCGGTGCCGGTTCGTGCACGACGACCGTGCCCTCCCGGACACTCGGCCACTCCGGCGCCTCGGCCCCGCCCGCCAGGACCCACGCCGCCTGACGGGCCGCTCCGTCGGCGACGTACTCGCCGGCGGGGGGCACGACCACGGGAACCTCGAAGAGCGTCGCGGCAACTGAGCCCACCGCGGGGTTCGCCGCAGCTCCCCCGACCAGCAGCACCCGACGGGGCTGCACACCGACGTCGACGAGCGCGTCGACCGCATCCGCGAGTCCGCCGAGCATGCCCTCGACCGCGGCTCGTGCCAGGTTCTCGGGCGTCATGTTGTCGCGGGTGAGCCCGTGCAGCGATCCACGAGCCGTCGGCAGGTTGGGCGTGCGCTCACCGTCCAGATAGGGCAGGAGCGCGAGACCTCCCGCTCCCGGCTCGGCGGCGAGGGCGAGTCGTGCGAGTCCGTCGAGATCCACGCCGAGCATGGCCGCCGTCGACGTGAGCACCCGTGCAGCGTTCAGCGTGCACACGAGCGGCAGGAACCGGCCAGTTGCATCGGCGAAGCCGGCGACCAGTCCACGTGGATCACGAGCAGGGACATCCGAGACCGCGAAGGCCGTCCCGGAGGTGCCGAGAGACACGACCACGTCACCCGGCCGGGCACCGATGCCCAGCGCGGCCGCCATGTTGTCACCGGTCCCGGGGCCGAGGAGGATGCCACCGCTCATCTCACCGACGGCGTCCGCTGGCCCCACGACACGCGGCACAGTCGCGTCGTGGCCGAGGGCGAGCTCGAGCAGGTCGTGCCGGTAGTCGCCACTGATCGGGGACCAGTAGCCCGTGCCCGAGGCCTCACCCCGATCCGTCGCCGCAACGTCGGGGCGACGGGCCAGCAGCCATGTGAGGTAGTCGTGCGGCAGCATCACGCGGGAAGTGCGAGCGGCATGGTGCGGCTCGATGCGCGCCATCCACCGGACCTTGCTGACCGTGAACGCCGCGACCGGGACGCTTCCGACGGCATCTGCCCACGCCTGCGGGCCACCCAGCTCGGCGACGAGGTCATCGGCATCGGGCGCCGAACGGGTGTCGTTCCACAGCAGCGCCGGGCGGACGACCTCACCGGAATCGTCCAGTGCGACCATGCCGTGCTGCTGGCCCCCGATCGCGAGGGCGCTCACCCCGTCGAGGAGGCCGTCGAGCACCTGGTCGAGTGCGGACACCCACGCCGAGGGGTGCACCTCCGTGCCCTCCGGATGCGAGGCACGCGCCTCGCGGACGAGGGCGCCCGTCTCGGCATCCCGGACGACGACCTTGACGGACTGGGTTGAGGAGTCGACTCCCGCGACAAGGGGCATGCGCGCAAACTACCGCTCCTTACCTCCCCTTTGCCCGGGCATGACCATGGCCGCATCGCCGGAGGAGGACCATCGAAGCCATGAGCACCGGCGTCCCCCTCCTCTCCCCCCGATCACGCTCCGAGCACGTCGCACAATTCGGCTCCACCCCCGACTTCGCGTCGCCGGACCAGCAGGCATGGCTCATCGACGAGGTCGAGCGCGCACGTCTGCGCGGGCGCGGTGGCGGCTGGTTCCCCACCCACCTGAAGCTGCGTGCCGTGCGCGACAGCGCCGCATCACGTCGACGTCTCAGCCGCACGCGCCAGCCGATCGCGATCGCCAACGGCATGGAGGGCGAGCCCGCGAGCAGCAAGGACGTGTCGCTCATGGCGGCGAACCCGCATCTCGTCCTCGACGGCCTGTCCATGGCCGCCCAGAGCGTGGGCGCGACAGAGGCCCGCATCGCCGTGCACCGCGGCTCACCCGTCGAGGCGACCATGGCCCGTGCGCTTCAGGAACGCGACCACGACCCTGTGCCGATCTCGCTGGTGCTCCCGCCCGCGCGCTATGTGGCAAGCGAGGAGAGTGCGCTGTCCCACTGGGTGGGCGACGGAATCGCCACTCCCGTGTTTCCCGACCGACCGTTCCAGAAGGGTGTCGACGGGAGACCCACACTGGTGCAGAACGTCGAGACACTGGCGCACCTGGCGCTCATCGGTCGCTACGGCAGCGTGTGGTTCCGGGAGAGAGGATGTGCCGACGCACCCGGCACGACCCTCGTGACCGTTGCCGGATCGGTGGAGCGTCCCTCCGTCGTGGAGGTTCCGGTCGGCACCCATGTCTCCGCCATCCTGAACCAGGTGGGTGGCCCCACTCGACCAGTGCTCGGCTACCTCACCGGCGGCTACGGCGGCTCCTGGGTGTCCGCGCACGATCTCGATTCGGCCACGTGGGATCCGGATGGGGTGCGGTCGGCCGGCGGAGTCATCGGCGCATCCGTGCTCTGGGTGCTGGGTCAGGGCACCTGTCCTCTCGTCGAACTCGATCGCATCACCACGTGGATGGCCGGTGAGAGTGCCGGCCAGTGCGGACCGTGCATGTTCGGGCTTCCGTCGGTCGCCGAGGACGTCCATGAACTCGCCTCAGGCCAGGCAGATGCCACCCTTCTCCCCCGGCTGCGCCAGCGTCTCGGCCTCGTGGCCGGACGTGGAGGGTGCAAGCACCCCGACGGCACAGCACGTCTGGTCGCGACCGCACTCGACGCCTTCGCGGACGAGGTACGGCTCCACGAGCAGGGAGCGTGCTCGGCGCCCGAGTTGCTCGGACCCCATGTGCCTGTGCCCGACGCCCGTTCGCTCGCCGACGACCCACGAGGGAAGGACTTCCGATGAGCACAGCAGAGCACACCCTCGTCCTGAACCCGGTGACCTGCGACGGTCGAGGACTCTGCCACCTGGTCGCTCCTGAGCTCATCGGGATCGATGAGTGGGGCTACCCCCTGCTCCCGGGAGGAGCGCTGCGCGCGGACATCAGCGCCACGGACCTGCCCGCCGCGCGGGCGGCCGTCGACTCCTGTCCCGTCCTGGCCCTGCACCTCGAGCGCAGGCGTCAGTCGAAGACGACGCCCTTGTGAAGGATGAAGCACCCGTAGGGCACGGAGTCCAGCGTGTGCACGACCGCGTAGGCATCGCGCACTCGGGTGTAGAAGTCCAGACGCGGAATGACACCGAACTCGAGAGGCCGGCCCTCCCTCTCCTGAGCGAGCCGGAGGAGATCCTCCTGCACAGACGTCGTTCGGGACGGGTCGTTGTCGACCTCCATGCGCTCCAACGGATGGGGAAGGAACGAATCCAGGGGCAGCACGCCAAGGATCGCCTCGGCCGCCCGCAGGATCGTGACCTCACCCAGCCGAATGACGGGTCGACCTGACGACATCGACGGGAAGTTGCGGTCGACGAGAGCGAGCTGATCCCCGTGGCCCATGTCGTCGAGGACCTTCAGCAGATCCCCACTGAGCAGCGGATCGACCCCCTTGAGCACGATCAGCCCTCGTCGCCCGTGTCGAGCGCGAGGATCACCGTCTCCTCCTGAGCCAGGAGTCGGGAGTCGGCGTCGTACACGCTGATCTTCTCGTCCTCCAGCAGCAGGTTGCCGTCGGCATCGAGCACATCGATCGTCTCGTCGATGACCGATCCCTCGGGGCCGGAGGCCACGACGAGGTCGTCGACCACGGAACCGACAACCGTGCCGTTGGCGTCGAGGATGACCTCGACTTCGATGTCCTCGCCGATCTCGATGTCGTCGTCAGCCATGGGTTCTCCCGTGTGTCGGTGGAGACGACAGTCTAGGTCCCCCTCCCCGCCAGCCCGGCTGCCGGATGAGATCAGGCTCCGAACACCACCGTGCGCTGACGGTTCAGGAACACCCTGTCCTGGGCAAAGAGGCGAACCGCCCGCGAGAGGGCGATGCGCTCGACGTCACGACCGATCTCCGCCAGGGCCTCGGGGGTGAAGGTGTGGTTCACGCGCTCCACTTCCTGATCGATGATCGGTCCCTCGTCCAGGTCCGACGTCACGAAATGAGCCGTGGCACCGATGAGCTTCACGCCTCGGGCATGGGCCTGGTGGTAGGGACGAGCACCCTTGAAGCCCGGGAGGAAGGAATGGTGGATGTTGATGACGCGACCGCTCAGTTCACGACACGCCTCATCCGAGAGGATCTGCATGTAGCGAGCCAGGATGACCAGGTCCACGTCGAGCTCGGAGACCAGCTCCAGCATCCGCTTCTCCTGCTGCGCCTTCGTCTCCGGGGTCACCGGCAGGCAGTGGAATGGGATTCCGTGACGCTGGGCGATGGATCGGCACGTGTCATGGTTCGACACGATCGCGACGACATCGAGGGCCAACTCCCCGGCATCCCTGCGATACAGCAGGTCCAGCAGGCAGTGGTCGTACTGCGACACCATGATGAGAGCCCGGC
>CAZQXO010000029.1:0-7345 GCA_964597445.1 uncultured Bifidobacteriaceae bacterium
GTGGGATCGGACTCGAAGTTGTTCTGCACCTGCTGTGGTCCGGGGATCGTCGTGTTGCTCGGCAGCTGCAGCACCCGCAGCTTGCCGTAGTTCTCGCCCGGAGTGGAGTCGGCCGCCATGAACGCCGCGAGGGTCTGGCGTCTCTGCGGCGCGAACGTGGTCGTCAGCGAGAAGGCGGGCTCGTCCTCGCCCGGCATCTGAATGGTCAGGTAGTACGGCGGCTGGAACACCTCTGCCGGCGTCACGGTCGGGTCGTTGGGCACGATCCACACATCCGACGCGTTGTAGAAGGTGGTCGGATCCGTCACGTGGTAGCGGCTCATGATCGCCCGCTGCACCTTGAAGATGTCCTGCGGGTAGCGCACGTGCTGGACGATCTCGTCCGACATCTGGTCAGCCGGGAGCACGACACCGGGGAAGGCCTTCATCCAGGTCTGGAGCACCGGGTCGGTCGCATCCCAGGCGTACAGGGTCACGGTGCCGTCATAGGCGTCGACGACGGCCTTGACGGAGTTGCGGATGTAGTTCGCCTGGTCGCGTGGCATCAGCGAGCTCGGCAGCGTGCGGTTCGTGACCGAGTCGCTGGTGGCGTCACTGAGGCTGACCCGGCTGGAGTAGGGGTAGTCGTTCGACAACGTGTAGCCGTCGACGACCCACTTGATGCCACCGTCGGCCACCACCGGATAGGGATCCCGATCGAGCGTGAGCCATGGCGCGACCTTCTCGACGCGGGTGAGCGGGTCGCGATCCCACAGGATGCGGGACTCCGAGTTCACCAGGTCGGACAGAAGGATGTTGGCATCCTGGAACTTCGTGGCGAAGAGCAGGCGACCGAACGGGCTTCCCATCGGAACACCGCCATCGCCCGTATAGGTGTTCGTCTTCTGACCCGAGGGACTCTGGTCGTCGGGGTAGTCCAGCTCGATCGGCGGGGAGCCCTCGGGAGCGCCCACGATGCTGTACGTCGGCGAGAGCTCACCGAAGTACACCCGCGGCTGCTCCAGTTCGAGGTCGCCCTGCGAGGGGATGTCGCTCTCGAAGAAGTCGGGCTGGCCATTGGTCAGGGCGGTGTTGTCGTATGCGGCCACCACGCCGTAGCCGTGGGTGTAGACGGCGCGGTCATTGGTCCAGTTGCGCTGGCCGTCGGGGATGCCCGCGAGGTTGATCTCGCGCACGGCGACGATCGCACCCCGCTGGCCGCCGTCAAGGTCGTACCGATCGACATCGAGGGTGTTGTTGAACGAGTAGTAACCGCGGATCTGCTGCAGCTGGTTGAACGTCGGCGACACGACCGCAGGGTCCAGCAGTCGGATGGCGTTCAGCGTTCCCGACGCGGCATTGACCACCTCGGGCGTCGGCGGCTCCACGGTGCCCGGGTACTCGGTGATCTCCGCATCGGCGATGTCGTACGCGGCCCGGGTCGCATTGATGTTGCGCTCGAGGTAGGGCTGCTCGCGCACCAGCTCATTGGGACGCACCTGGAACTGCTGAACAATCATCGGGTAGAGAGTGCCCACGACGACGCTCGTGAGGATCAGCAGCCCGGCTCCGATCGCCGGGATCACCCAGGCGCGTCGGAAGACGTTGACGAGGAAGAGGGCCGCCACGAGGACTGACACGGCGGCGAGGATGTTGAGCGCGGGCAGAACGGCGTGCACATCGGTGTACTTCAGGCCCGTGAACCCCGCGACCAGCTGCTGGCTCTGCACGTCCAGTGCGAAGCGGTCGAACCAGTAGGCGACCGCCTTGAGCAGGACGAACAGGCCGATGAGCAGGCTGACCTGCGACTGGGCTGCACCGGAGGCGCGATCGCCCTTGGGCTGCAGGCGCAGGCCTCCGTAGAGGTACTGCACGATGATCACCGCGATGAGGGCGATGATGAGCATCGAGAAGCCGAAGGCGAGCAGGAACTGCACGAACGGCAGCGTGAACGTGAAGAAGGACAGGTCCAGGCCGAACTGGGGATCCTCGATCCCGAACGGGGTGGCGTTCCTCCACAGCAGGTAGGTGCCCCACTCCCCCGATGCCGTGAGTCCGGCGATGAAGCCGACGGCGACGGCCAGCACGATGGTCACGCGCCGGCGGTAGGGCTCGATCGCGATGCGGTACCGCTCGAGACTCGCCTGCTCGGGCGTCAGGCCCTGGAAGGTGGGGCGGGTGCGCCACGCGATCCACATCGCGCCGCCCACGACGATACCCATCAGCGCACCGAAGGCTCCGAACATGACCAGCCGGGTGACGATGGATGTCGTGAACACCTGCGTCTTGTCGACCGACTGGTACCAGAGCCAGTCGGTGTAGTAGCCCGTGAAGACGACGAAGCCGCCCACGAGGATCGCCAGCACGATGATGGTCGGGATGAGCACGCTGCGGCGCCGCGGCGGACCCTCCGGTGCCGACGTCGCTCCACCACTCATGCCTGGCATGTCGAAACTCACGTGACCAACCTACGTCAGGCCCTTCGGACCGGCTTCACGAGCATCAGACTGGGCACGACGGGACCGCGGAGCCGGCCGAGAAGGCCTCCACGGCGTCGATCGCGTCCGTGAGGGTTCCCACGGGGACGACCGTGAGCCCGTCGGGCACATGACCCTGCGCCTCGGCGCAGTGGCTCTCGGGCATGAGGAACAGGGTGGCCCCCGCCTCGCGGGCCCCCGCCAGCTTCTGCCGGATGCCGCCGATCGACCCGACCTCCCCCTCCGGGCTGATGGTCCCGGTGCCGGCGACGTGCCGGCCGGCCGTGAGGTCGACCGGGGTCAGCTTGTCGACGATGCCCAGGGCGAACATCAGGCCCGCGCTGGGGCCGCCCACGTCCTCGAGCGTGAAGGTGATCGGGAAGTCGGCCGAGTAGAGCTCGGAGACCCCGATGCCGATGTACGGGGTCCCCGGGGACTCCGGGTTGTCGGCCGTGGTCACCGTGACGGTGACCTCCTCCGTCGCCACCGGATCACCCTCGTCCGCCTGCTCGCCCTCGGATGCCTCCACGGCCCGGCGCACGGTGAACTCGAGAGGCGTGCCGACCGGGCGCGACCGCACCGCATCGACGACATCCGACGGCGCCTGGACCGGGACCCCGTCGACGCTCAGAACGGCATCCTGCGCCTCGAGCACCCCCGCCGCTGGGGTCCCGTCGTACACCGCGTCGACCACGACAGTGGAGCGGACCGGGAGGTCCAGCGCGTTGAGGGCAGCCGCGATCGCATTCGAGCCGGACGTGCTGAAGAGCGCCGCCTGGCGCATGCGCACCTCCTCCCCGGTGATGTCGTCAGGGAAGAGCAGTTCGCGCGGTACGACAGCGTCGGAGGGGTCCAGCCAGGACGCGAGGGCCTCCACGAAGCTGAGGCCGCCGCGGGGACCACCGGACTCGAGGACGGTGGTCATGTCGAGCGCGCCGGTGACCGGGTACGTCGCGGCGTCCTCGATCTCGATGACCTCACGGCCGTCCTGCTCGCCGATCACGTTGAAGGTCGGGCCGGGTGCCATCCGCACGAACGGCACGGGCAGCAGCAGGGCCACCAGGATCAGGGCGAGGGAGGTGAGGGCACTGATGAGGAGCATCCAGCCCCGCCGTGAGACGGAGAGCCGACGCCCCTCCTCCGCCGGGGAGGAGTGATCGACGTCGGTCACGCGCCCCCGCCATCTCGTGGCTGACGCGCGCTCGGCGGGAGCGTGTCGTCCGGCAGGGGGCGCTCCATGGCGCGCTGCATGCGCCGCAGGCTGGCCATCGAATCCTCGGCCGTCGTGGGCTTGGCCGGGCGGGCTCGCAGCATCACGAAGAGCACCGCGAGGACGGTCGCCCCGATCGGGATGAGCCACCAGGCCAAGGCCGACATGCTCTGCTCCTCATCATGGATTCGCGCGCGCGAATCACCGCATCAGACGGGCGTCGTCGATGCCCGGTTCCTCCACTGTACGACGCGTCCGGGAACAGCAGGACCCCCCGGGGCTCTCCATCGATTCGCCTTCCCCTTGCGCATCGATGTGTTATCCGGGGGGTCCGACGGACAGAACCTAGGCAGGCACGCGAAGGACGTCAACGAGATTCACGGATTCGCGCGCACAGCATGTGGAGTAGCTGTGGACGCCTTTGGGATGCAGGCCCCCACGTCTGTGGAACAGACGTGCATGACGCTGGGGACATGACTGGGGATGCCTGCATGAATCCCCGTCTGAACAGGCAGAACGCTGCACCCAGCCTGTGGAGGGAAATTCCCTCGCGGTGTTTTCGGCGCGTTCACCGCCCGGACACGCCACCGCGGGCATCGTCGATCAGCGCGAGGACGGAGGAGTCGAGACCGGCCGGCAGGTCCTCGAGCGGGAACCACCGGAGGTCGTCGGACTCCTCGCTCATGACGGCCACGGAGTCGTCGGGCACCCACGCGAGGAACTGCACGTCCAGGTGCTCGCTCGGCCGTCCCCCGCACGGGACTCCGTGACGATCCAGCCGCAGGGGCAGGCGCGAGACCTCGACGACCGGGATCCCGCTCTCCTCGCGGGCCTCGCGCCGAGCCGCTTCCCGGACCGAGACGTCCTCGGCCTCGTGGTGGCCGCCCAGCTGCAGCCACCGACCGACCTTCGGATGGAGGGTCAGCAGCACCCGGGTGCCGGACTCGTCGAGCACGAGCGCACTCGCCGTGAGGTGGCCGACCGAGCAGGTCCGGGACAGCGCGTCCGGATGCTCGTCGAGGAAGCGAAGGTAGTCGTCGCGCAGCGTCCGCTGCCGCGGGTCCGGGTGGCGCCAGGACGCCAGGAGGTCACGGGCATCGCGATGCAGGTGCGGAAGCGCCGCCTCGTCAGTCGGGGTCATGCCCCTCGATCCCCGGGTCCCACTCCGAGGAGGAGTCCTCCAGGAAGCCGAGGGGATCGGCGAGGTCGTCGGGACCCGGCAGGAGGTCGGGGTGACCCCAGAGCGCGTCGCGCTCCTCCGGGCCACGACCGGCACGGACGACGGCGAAGAGGGTCGACGCCTCGCGTGCCAGGCGCGGGCGCAGTTCCATCCCGATGAGGGTTCCGAAGGTGCGCTCGGCCGGCCCTCCCGCGGCACGCCGCCGCCGCACAGCCTCCTGGAGGGCGTTCGCCGCGGGCAGTCGATCGGCCACCGCCGTGTCGACGACGTCGTCCACCCAGCCCTCGACAAGAGCGAGCAGCGTCTCCAGCCGCGCGATGGCCGCCTTCTGCTCCTCGGTGTCCTGCGGCTGCAGCAGGCCGCTGCCCAGCAGCTCCTGCAGCGCCTCCGGTCGCGTGAGATCGACGTCGCCCATGGCCTCCTGGAGGCGGGTCTGGTCAACCCGCACCCCGCGGGCGTACTCCTCCACCGCCCCGATGATGCGCGGCCGCAGCCAGGCGACGTGGGCGAAGAGCCGCTGATGGGCGGACTCGCGCAGGGCGAGGTACAGCCGCACGTCATCAGCCGTCAGGCCGAGGCCATCGCCGAAGCGGGCGACGTTCGCCGGCAGCAGGGCGGCACGCGGCTCCACGGTGAGGGGGATGCCGATGTCGGAGGCGCCGAGGACGTCACCGGCGAGACCGGCGAGCGCCTGTCCGAGCTGCATGCTGAAGGCGACCGCGCCGAGCTGCTGCATCATCCCGATCATCGGGGCCATCATCTGCGCGAACTCCGGCGGCAGTCCCTCGGGCAGCATGTCGCGCAGCTGCTCGGGGAGGTTGTCCTGCAGGGTCGCGATGTCGAGCTCTCCCGACCCCGGCAGGGACTGGCCCACCACCTGCTGCATGTGCTCCGCGATCGGCTGCACGATGCCGCGCCAGGTCGGGAGGGTCTCCTCCAGCCACTCCGACCTGCTCCACGCCGCAGGGGCGGCGGTGACGGCGGGGAAGGTCACGACGGCATCGAGCCACACGTCGGCCAGTCGCACCGCATCGGTGACCGCACGTCGCTCCGCGTCCGACACCGACGGGTCACCCTGAGCCACGAGCGCCTTGCGGGCCACGTCGGTCACCATGGCCCAGTTCACCGGACCACCGGCATCGGGACCCGCCTGCCCCGACTGCAGCATGGCGCCCAACTGCTGGAGTGCGGCCCCCAGGTTCGCCATGTCGAACTCACCGGGCTGACGCGGCTCGCCGTCGTCACCCATGCCGAAGCCGAAGGGCATGCTCATGACTCCACGGTAACCGCAGTAGTGCCCGGCAGCACACGCCGACCGCATCCCCGGCCGGACAGCCCCCGGACATGCGTCGGGGAGGACGTCTCGCGACGTCCTCCCCGACAACTCCCGCGCCTCGGGCGCGAGGGGGTTCTGGTGCTAGGCCTTGCCCAGGATCCGGGTCACCTTGGTGCCGCAGACCGGGCAGATGCCCTTGGCGAAGCGGCGACCGTTCGTCTCCTCGACGTGTCCGGTGAACTCGCGCTTCTCCTTGCACTTCACGCAGTACGCCTCGCCGGTGTAGCTCTCGGCCATCGGGCCCTCCTGTTGTCCGTCAGAACCGCGTGGCCGCGGTCGGCAGCGTGCGCCGCCTTCGGTCGTCCTCACCCTAGGGCAGGAGCAGCCGCCTACCGGCCGCGCCACGGGTCCGGTCAGGTGGATTTCGAGTTATCCACAGGATAAATAGGACATTTGGCCCGTCAGGAGTAGGACCGGAGGCACCAGGTCGGTTGAACGCCCGCCTCCCACTCCCCTCGGCTCGGCACACGGGCGCGGCCCCCCGAGCCGCACAGCTGCTGGGCCCGGGCTCGCATCTCGGCGCGGCCGGGGTAGTCGTCGTAGAAGGCGGTCCAGACGATCATCGAGTCGACCTGCCAGCGCGGCCGCTGGTCGCACGGGACCGCGGCCGAGGTGTCGACGGGAGCCCGGGCGGAGGTCGCCGGGAGGCAGTAGCGCAACTGGGCCCGGGCGCGGGGGCCCAGCTCGGCGAGCGGTCGGGACACCACGGTGACGCCGCGCTCGCCCGATGCCTGCGCCGCGACCGCGACGGCCCCGCACAGGAGGACAGGGGCATCGCCCCGCAGCCCGATGTAGCGAGGCTCGATGCTCAAGGGCGCCACCACGACCCCCGCGACCGGGCGGTTGACGCCCACCTCGGTCCAGACGCCCAGCTCGCCGCATGACTGCGCCACCTCCGCGAAGACATCCGCCGTGAACGGGTCGGTGGCGGCTGGCACCGGAATCACCCGCGCCACCTCGAACGTGTGCGGCTGACGGCAGTCGACGATCTCCGCCTCGACGACCCCACCGGACTCGCGCAGGTCCGAGGCCGGGACATCCAGGCAGGCGCCCACCTCGGGGACTGTGGCGGGCACCGCGGCACTCGCAGGCGCGGGCGTCGACAGGACGAGCACGCCCAACGCCGTGGCCGCCACCGCCGGCACACGCCAGCCCAACGCCGT
>CAZQXO010000029.1:7445-13696 GCA_964597445.1 uncultured Bifidobacteriaceae bacterium
GCCGCCACCGCCGGCACACGCCATCCAGACCGCACCGGCATGCCCACGCGACCCCTCTCCCCCACCTCGTCGGTGGGCGGTGCCCCTGATCATGGCCGCCCCCCGGCACGCCGACAACCGGAATGGCGGCAGGATGCCGTTCCATGGACGCCACCTCCGATCCGTCCGAGCGGAATCCGCTGCCCTCCATCGACGAGGAGCGGCTGCTCGCGGACCTCACCGACCTGCTGACGATCCCCTCGGTGAGCGGATCCGCCGCGGAGCCCGAGGCCCAGGTGTGGCTGGCTGAGCGCTGGCGCGCCGAGGGCTTCGACGTCGATCAGTGGGACATCGACCTCGCCCGAATCGAGGCCGACCCGGAGTTCCCGGGCATGGAGGTCGAGCGAGAGCACGCCGTGGGCGTCACGGCCACGCTGCACGGCACCGGTGGCGGCGCCACCCTCCTCCTCGACGGGCACACCGATGTCGTGCCCCCCGGCGACCTCGATGCGTGGTCCGGGGACCCCTTCACCGTCCGACGCCTCACCGTCGACGGAGAGGAGCGCATCGTCGCGCGCGGCACGGCGGACATGAAGGCCGGCGTCGCGGCGATGTGGGCCGCCGCGCGTGCCGTGGCCGAGTCGGGGATACACCTGCGGGGAGACGTGATCCTCGCTCCCGTGTCGGGCGAGGAGGACGGCGGCCTCGGCACGTTCGCACTGCTGCGGCACGGCGTCCGAGCCGACATGTGCCTCGTGCCTGAGCCGACGGATCTCGACATCGTCCCGGGAAACGGGGGCGCGCTGACCTTCCGGCTCACCGTCCGCGGTGCCGCAGCACACGCCTCGATGCGCACCTCCGGCGTGAGCACGATCGAGAAGTTCATCCCCATCTACCGGGCACTCGAGGATCTTGAGGCGCGTCGCAACGCGAGGGTGGACGCCCTGATGGACCGCTGGCCCATCGCCTATCCCCTCTCGATCGGGACCGTGCATGCCGGTGACTGGGCATCGACCGTCCCCGACCTCCTCGTGGCCGAGGGACGACTCGGCGTCGCGATCGGCGAGTCCGTGGACAACGCTCGCGCGGAACTCGAGGCCGCCGTCGCGGCCACGTGCGCCGCAGACCCGTGGCTCGCCGAGCACCCGGTCGAGGTGACGTGGTGGGGAGGGCAGTTCGCCTCGGGTCGCGTCGACCCCGCCCACCCGATCACCTCGATCGTCGAGCAGGAGCATCGGGCGATGTTCGGCGAGGCACCAGCCGTCTACGGAGGGCCGTACGGATCCGACCTGCGGCTCCTGACTGGGATCGGTGGCATTCCGACCGTGCACTACGGGCCCGGGATCCCGCAGCAGGCGCATACGCCGGACGAGTACGTCGCCAGCCAACAGGTCATCGATGCCGCGCAGGCACTCGTGCGCATGATCGTGCGCATCTGCTCCTGACCTCCCCCGCCCGGCGTCCCTAGCGCACGCAGGCTGTGGATCGCCACTGACGATCCACAGACGTCGTGCGCCAGCGTCCGGGCATGACGACGTCCTCCACGCACACGACGGCTCCCGCCCTGCTGGCGGAGCTGTCGGACTTCGGTCGGCCACGGCTGCGCCAGGACATTCCCGTCCTCTGGCGTGCGGCGGACGTGATCCAGATCGGCGATGACATCACCCTGACGTCCATCACCCGATCGCACGTCGCCTGGCTGTCGACCCTCGACGGAACGCGCACGCCGGCGGAGGTCGAGCGCATGCTCACCATCCCGCCCGATCAGGCGCGGCGTGTGATCCGAGGGCTGCTCGCCGCCGGTGCTCTCGATGACGCCGACCGCGTGGCGGAGAGCGTGCGATGGGCAGGTCCCCCGGAACGCGCAGACGCCCATCGGCGCTTCTTCTCGTCGCTCGCGACCTATCGCGACCTGGAGATCGCCCATGACGTGACCCGTCGACGCGAGCGCACCCGCATCGCCGTGATCGGTGACGGACGTGTGGCCGACGAGATCACCGATGCTCTCGATGCCGGCGGACTCCGGGCTGACGATGACCATGCGGACCTCTACGTCCTCGCGGACGCCGTGCACCCCTCCGTGCCGGCGCACTTCGACGACCCGCGGATGAGCCATCCTCACCTGCATGTCGGTGTCTACGCCGAATGGGCGACCGTCGGCCCGCTGGTCGTGCCCGGTTCGACGAGCTGCCTTCGATGTCGGCACCTGCATCGTCGCGATGCCGATCCCGCCTGGCCGCTCGTCAGCGTGCAGTGGAGCCACTGGCTCGCCGGCGTGAGCATCCGACCCGTGGATCCGCTCCTCGCCCGACTCGCCGCCGACTGGGCCACGCTGATGGTGCGGGCCTGGATCGACCTTCCGAATGATCCTGACGCCTGGGGCGAGACCGCGATCGACCTGCGCCTGCCCCTCGCCGACCCGCAGCACCGGCGGTGCCCTCCGCACCCCCTGTGCGGATGCCGGTGGACCCTCGACTGACTCCGGTGGTGCGGGCTTCCTCCGCGGGGGCGACAATGCCTGTGTGCCCGAGATCCCCCGCACCGCCTTCACGCGCAGCGTGAAGATCGCCGCGCTGCC
Organism: uncultured Bifidobacteriaceae bacterium; assembly: GCA_964597445.1. Lineage (GTDB taxonomy): Bacteria > Actinomycetota > Actinomycetes > S36-B12 > S36-B12 > UBA10649. The sequence continues at coordinate 10,003 of CAZQXO010000029.1, forward strand.
CGCCGCCCATGCCGGGCGTGCGGCCTGGGGCCTCGGCAAGCGGATCGGCGGCAAGCCGGCCGAACTGGTGACAGCCGAGTTGCAGGCGCGCACCGCCGAGCAGATGTTCAGCGTGCTGGGAGAGCTCAAGGGCGGGGCCATGAAGGTCGGCCAGGCGATGAGCATCTTCGAGGCGGCGATGCCAGAGGAGGTGGCCGCGCCCTACCGCGCCGCCCTCACCAAGCTGCAGGAGTCGGCTCCTCCCCTTCCGGCCGCGTCCATCCACGCGATCCTGGCGGACGAGCTGGGCGAGGACTGGCGGTCGCGGTTCGCGCACTTCGACGATCGGCCGGCAGCGGCCGCCTCCCTAGGCCAGGTGCACCGGGCGGTGTGGCACGACGGACGCGAGGTCGCGGTCAAGGTCCAGTACCCCGGGGCTGATCGGGCCTTCATCTCCGACCTGAACCAGATGACGCGCATGGGCAAGCTCTTCGCCTCCTGGATCCCGGGCATGGACCTCAAGCCCCTGCTCGAGGAGCTCAAGGAGCGTGCCATCGAGGAGCTCGACTACCTGCGCGAGTCCCGCAATCAGCGCACCTTCGCCGCAGCGTTCGAGGGTGACGAGGAGTTCGTGGTGCCGCACGTGCTCGCGGCCGCGCCGCATGTCCTCGTGTCCGAGTGGGTGGAGGGCCGCCCGCTGTCGGCCATCATCCGCGACGGTAGCGCGGAGGAGCGCGATCGCGCGGGCCTGCTGTACATGCGATTCCTGCTGTCCGGACCGGCGCGGGCAGGCCTGCTCCACTCCGACCCTCATCCGGGGAACTTCCGCATCACCGAGGACGGCCGATTCTGCATCCTGGACTTCGGTGCCGTGGCCGAGCTGCCGGACGGCCTTCCCACCGCCATGGGATCGCTGCTGCGCATCGCGATGGAGGGCGACGCCGACACCGTCGCGGAGGGACTCCGCCGCGAGGGCTTCATCCTGCCCAACGTGAAGCTCGATCCCCAGCAGGTGCTCAACTACCTCGATCCCTTCGTCCAGCCCGCCAAGGAGGAGGAGTTCCACTTCAGTCGCGACTGGATGCGCGGGCAGTTCGCTCGTCTCAACGATGTGCGCAACCCCGATTTCACCATCGGACTCAAGCTGAACCTGCCACCCTCCTACGCGCTCATCCATCGCGTGTGGCTCGGGTGCATCGCCGTCCTGTGCCAGCTCGATGCGACGGTGCCGATGCAGGGCGAGCTGCGCGAGTGGGCCCCCGGCTTCATCGAGGCCTGACCGAGACCGGCGCTCGGACGCTCAGGAGCGCTCGATGAGGTCGAGCAGTTCGGGGCCGTAGGCGGCGAGCTTCATCGGGCCGATGCCTGGAATCGCCTCGAGCTCCCCCACGTCGCGTGGCTGCTGCTCTGCGATCGCCAGCAGCGTGGCATCCGTGAACACCACGTACGCCGGCACCGACTTGGCCCGCGATGTCTCGAGCCTCCAGGCGCGCAGCGCATCGAGCAGGGCCTCGTTGACATTGCTGGGGCAGCTGTCGCAGCGCCCCAGCGTGCGCTCTCGGCCCGTGACGAGCGCCTTGCGGCAGATGCGGCACCGCGCAGGCGCCCGCTGGCCCCGCTCACGCCGCGGCGTACGCGAGCCGCCCGACACCGAGCCCCGTGCTGGGCCACGGGAACCGCCGCCGACGGCCTGCCCCAGCGCCGCGGTCAGGAACGGGCTGATCTCCCGCACGGGGCGCCCGCCGGGCTGCCGCGCGGCCGCCCAGCTGAGGTGCAGGTGGTCGGCCGCGCGGGTGATCGCGACGTAGGCGAGGCGCCGCTCCTCCTCGACCTGCTCGGGGGTCTCGGCGTACTGCAGGGGAAGAAGCCCGTCACTGCAGCCCACGACGCAGACGACCGACCACTCGAGTCCCTTCGCGGCATGGATCGAGGCGAGCGTGACGCCCTCCGCCACCGGAGCGTGCTGGGCCTCGGCGCGAGCATCCAGCTCACGGATGAAGGCGGCGAGCGAGTCACCCAGATCGGCCGCGGACTCGTCGGCCAGAGCGGCCAGCGCTGACAGGGACTCCCAGCGCTCACGCACGGCACCCGTGGTGCGCGGCGCCTCGGCGGACCAGCCCGCCGCTGCCAGCACAGCGCGCACCTGCTCTCCCAGCGGCCCCTCGATGTCGCCTCCGCGTGCGGCACCGCGCAGCCGGGTGATGGCCTCGCGCACCTCGGGACGATCGAAGAAGCGCTCGGTGCCACGCAGGACCACGGGGATGCCGGCGTCGGCGAAGGCATCCTCGAGCTCCGCCGACTGGGCGTTGATGCGGAACAGGACGGCGATGTCGCGCAAGGGAACGCCCGCCTCGACATGGGCCCGGACGCGCCGCACGACCGTCGCCGCCTCATCGACATCGTCGGAGCAGGCATCGATCGTCGGTTGCGGACCGGCGTCGCGCTGTGAGCGCAGGACGAGCGTGGTGGTGGCCACCGGAGCCGCAGCGATGACCGCATTGGCGAGGGAGACGACCTCGGGGGTGCAGCGGTAGCAGCGGACGAGTCTCACCTCCGTCGCATCGGAGTACCGCGATCGGAAACCGGTGAGGTAGGCCGGAGTGGCGCCCGTGAAGGTGTAGATCGTCTGGTTCGCGTCACCGACGACGCAGAGGTCGTCGCGATCGCCGAGCCAGAGGTCGAGCAGCCGCTGCTGGAGGGGGTTGACGTCCTGGTACTCGTCGACCGTGAACCATCGATAGGCGGCGTGCACCTCATCAGCGATATCGGGGCGTTCGTCGAGGGCTCCCGCCATGGCCAGGAGGATGTCCTCGAAGTCGAGCAGGCCACGACGGGCCTTCGCCTGCTCGTATGCCTGCTGCACGGCGCCCAGCTGCTCGGCGTCGACCGACAGCGACCGCCTCACCTGCGCAGCTCGGGCCGCCAGCGCGTCACCGGTGAGGAAGTTGACCTTGGCCCACTCCAGATCCCCGGCAAGATCTCGCACGGTGGCCGTGTCGGTGGGCAGGGAGCAGGCGCTGGCGGCCTCGGCCACGAGCCGCGCCTTGGCCGGTAGGAGCTCGGGGAACTCCCCCGAGCTCAGGCGAGGCCAGAAGTAGCGCAGCTGACGCAGGGCAGCCGAATGGAAGGTGCGGACCTGGACGCCCTCGACGCCCAGCGTCCTCAGGCGCGAGCGCATCTCCCCGGCCGCACGCGTCGTGAAGGTCACCGCCAGGGTGCGACGGGGATCGTGCTCACCCGTGGCGACTCCATGCGCGATGCGGTGGGTGATGGCGCGCGTCTTGCCCGTGCCCGCGCCCGCGAGGACGACCACGGGGCCATGCAGCGCCTCGGCGACGGCACGCTGCTCGTCGTCGAGCCCGGCGAGGGCATCCGCAGTCATGCGCCGATGCTGTCACGCGGTCCTGACAGCCCGGCCCCGGGGACGGTCGTCCTGCAGGGGGCCGGGGGCCGCGGCTAGGCTCTCCACATGTCCGATCTGCTTCCGCTCACGATGTACTCCACCGTCTGGTGCGGCTACTGCCAGCGCCTCAAGGCGCAGATGCAGCGCGAGGGGATCGAGTTCATCGAGGTCGACATCGAGCATGACCCTGCTTCGGCCGCACTCGTCGAGGACGTCAATCACGGGAACCAGACCGTTCCGACGGTGCAGTTCCCGGACGGGTCGTTCGCGACGAATCCGTCGATTGGGCAGGTGAAGGAGCGGCTCGGACTG
>CAZQXO010000029.1:13796-26732 GCA_964597445.1 uncultured Bifidobacteriaceae bacterium
CGGGTCGTTCGCGACGAATCCGTCGATTGGGCAGGTGAAGGAGCGGCTCGGACTGGCGTGAGGTCAGTCGCGTGGGCGGGACTGGCGTGAGGTCAGTCGCGTGGGCGGGACTGACGTGAGGTCAGTCGCGTGGGCGGGACTGACGTGATCGTCGTCAGCGCTGCACGGTGAGGGGGCGTGACCAGTCCCCCGGGAGCTCGCCGCCGTACCACCGCTCGATGAGGCGGCGGGCGATCGAGATGTCGGGAGGCAGCCGCACCTCGCCGGCGTCACAGGCCCGATGCAGCTCCTCACGGGTGAACCAGCGCGCCTCGGCGATCTCCTCGCCGTCGACCGTGATGTCGGTGGCCACCGCGCGCGCGTGATAGCCCAGCATCAGGGAGGCCGGAAACGGCCACGGCTGGGAACCGAGGTACTCGACGTCATCTGTCGCCGAGCCGATGACGACTCCGCTCTCCTCGTGCACCTCGCGGCGGACAGCCGCCTCGGCCGACTCACCGGGATCGACGAATCCGGCCAGGGTCGAGAACCAGCCCTCCTGCCACCGACCCTGTCGGCCCAGCAGCGCTCGATCCTGCGCGTCGCGCACGAGGACGATCACGGCGGGATCCGTGCGGGGGAAGTGCAGGGAGTCGCACGAGGGACATGAGCGCGACCACCCGGCATGGCGCCCGAGCGTGAGGGCACCGCAGCGTGGGCAGCGACGATGACCCGTGCGCCAGTTGTCGAGGGCCACCGCGGTCACGAGGAGGCCAGCGTCCCGATCATCGAGACGACCCCCCACGGTGCGCAGCTCGCCCCACTCGAGGTGACCGTGGCATTCACGGTCCGGGACATGCTCGGCGAAGTAGGCGATGTCGTCGTCATCGACCCCGAGGAAGGTGACGTCCTCGGGAGGGGCATCGGAGTCGAGGACCGAGCGCAGGCGCAGGCGCACGCCGGCGGCGTCCTGGACGACCGGTGAGCCGCCCCCGTTGACGCACATGAGCCTCGAACGGGCATCGGTTCGCCGCTGCGTGATCCACTCCTCGTCCTCGCGTCGCTCCGTCATGCGGTCGACGCCGGACCGAGCCAGCATGAGGGTGTCGAGGAGGGTCACGATCCGCGAGCCTAACGAGGGTCGGGCTTCATCGCGTGCCACGATGTCGGGACCAGCCGCCACGAGCACGGGATCCCTGCGTGAACGTCTTCATCCGCCAACTGACCGGCATCCGCTTCGTCGCGGCCGCATGGGTGCTGCTCTACCACCTGCAGGGCCCCCTGAACCAGCTCGGGCTCCTCGTGCCCGTGTTCTCCGACGTTCTGCGCGTGGGGCGACTGGGCGTCGATCTCTTCTTCGCGCTCTCCGGCTTCATCCTCACCCACACCTACCTGAGACGACTGGGCCCCGGGCTTGGCATGCGGCGGACGCTCGACTTCTGGTGGCTGCGACTGGCGCGCATCTACCCCGTCCACCTCGTGATGCTCGTGATCGCGGGCGTCGCGGTCGTGGCGCAGGCGAGGGTCACCGGTGAGGCCCTCGACCGGGACTGGCTGACGCCGTGGGACTTCATCAAGAACCTGCTGCTCATCCAGGAGTGGGGACCCAACCCGCAGCGCGGATGGAACTTCGTCGCGTGGTCGCTGTCGATGGAGTGGCTCGCCTACCTGCTCTTCCCGCTCCTGGTGCTGCTCCTATGGCAGCTGCACCGGCGGATGCCGATGTGGGTCCTCGTCGTCGCCTGGATCGTGACGCTCGCGCCGCTGATGGCCTACGGGCTGTCGACGACGGACCCGTACTACACGGACAACTGGGGCTCGACGTACCGCATCCTGACCGAGTTCACCGCCGGAGCGATCACCTACCTGATCGTCGTGCGCCTGCTGCCCGGTGACGCCATGGACCAGCCGCCCAGCGCGAGGGTCGAGCGCGTGGCCTCGATCCTCGCCGTGGTGCTTCCCGTCCTCGTGGTGGCCGGCGCTGTGTTCCTCGGTTCGTGGGGTCCGGCTCAGGCCGGTGAGATCGATCTCGAGGGTGACGTCGAGCCGCTTCCGCCGTACTTCCACCTGCTCCTCGTGCCGCTCCTCGTCGCCTGGATCGGAGCCCTGGCCCTGTCGCGCCGCGGTCTCTCCCGCTTCCTGTCGACCCGCGCTCTCGTGCTCGGCGGATTCATCTCCTACTCGCTCTACATGACCCACCTCGTGTGGTTCGGGCTCTGGCGTGCGGGGATGCGCGCCGTCGGCATCGACGGTGGGTTCCTCTACGCCCTCGGCGTCGTCGGGCTCATCGCGGGAGCCCTCGTGCTGGCCTGGCTGATGTGGCGCTTCATCGAGGAGCCGGCGCGCGAGCACATGCGCGGATGGGTGGGTGTGCGCCGTCGTCCGACCGAGGAGGCCGGAGAGGACATCGCCCTGGCGGAGAAGGTGGGCGACAGCGCCCGACCGATCGATGTGGAGTCCGCACCGACCGACCCCTTCACGGCATCCGGTTCGGACGAGGACCCTCGCAGGACCTGAGGCTCAGGTCGCCCAGTCAGCCAGCAGCGCGTCGGTGTCCGGTCGCAGCACTCGACCGGTGGCCACCTCCACGAACGCAGCACCGACCCGCTCGATCGGGATGCCGGACACCTGCGACCATGCACGCCGGTAGAGCGCGAGCTGCAGAGGATCCGCGTGGGCGCCTGATCCCGTCTTCCAGTCGACCACCTCGACCTCGCAGCCCGGCGCCTCCGAGGGATCGGCCGCGAACACCGCATCAATGCGTCCGTGCAGGACACGCCCGCGCCAGACGAGGGCGAACGGCGCTTCCACAGCGAGGGGCGTGCGCGACGCATAGGGACTGCGGGCGAAGGCAGCCGTGAGCTCCTCGAGCTCCCGGTCGGTGGCGATGTGCTCGTCGGCCGCCCCGGGGAGGTCGTCCGGCTGCCAGAGCGACTGCTGCCCGTACTGCGACTCGACCCAGGCGTGGAAGGCCGTACCGCGACGTGCCGCCGCGCTGGGTCGGCGAGGCATCGGGCGTGCGAGGTCCTGAGCAGCCTGCTCGGGATCGGCCAGGACGCGCAGCATCGTGCTCACCGAGACGGATCGCGGCAGCAGCACGACGTGATCCGTCGATCGACGCTGCCGCTCCTCGGCCAGAAGGGCGGCGATCTGCTCGTCCCAGTCGGCGAGTCGGCGGTCGGTCGCCGTGGCCTGCTCCGGGAGCACGAGGACGGGTTGCACCGCCGGGGCCTGCTCGACAGCGGCGGCTACCGCCCGGAGCCGTGCCACGTACCGCGGGTCCGGGTCCGCGGGCCAGACCCGCGGCTCGCCCGCCACCCGGACCTGCGGGTTCTCGGCCTCCTCGTCCGGCTCGGGGGCCCAGTGCACCACCGTGCCGAGCCCCTCCAGACACGCCTCGTGCACCGCGGACAGGAATCGTGAGGGCCCCCGCCGGGTGCGCTGGTGCGGGCCCCACCAGTGTCCCGAGACGGCGAGGCCGCGTTCCGCCCGCGTGAAGGCGACGTAGGCGAGGCGATCGTCCTCGAGATCGGCCACGGCGCGCAGGTCGTCGAGGTAGGCATCGTGGTGCTTGGCGCGCGGCGCCTCCTCCCGTCGGGGGAACGAGAGCAGCTCGGGGGTGGCATCGGATCGCAGGGCCCACGGGACGACCCTCGCCTGGGTGGTCCACGCCGGGCGGCCACGTCCGCCCGGGAACGCCTGCTCGGAGACGAACGGGACGAAGACATAGGGGAACTCGAGTCCCTTCGCCTTGTGCACGGTGATCAGCGAGACCGCCTCGCTGGTGCTCGCGGTCTCGAAGTCGAGGTCGACGTCCCAGCGTTCGGCATCGCGCAGCCGGGAGAGGAAGGAGCCGAGGGTCACACGCCCCTCGATGTCGGAGAACGAGGCGGCCAGGTCGACGAAGGCCTGGAGCGAGGCGAGGTGTCGGTGAGCATCATCGGCGTGCGCCGCGGCTTCGACCTCGATGCCGGTGGTGCGCATGACCCGCCAGAGGAAGTCGACCAACGGCTCCGACGCCTGACGCCGCAGGCGAGCGATCTCCTCCGCCATGAGGGTGAATCGCTCCACGGCCTCCGGCGAGTAGGCATCCCGATCGCCGAGATCGCTCAACGCCTCGGACAGCGACACCGTCTCCGTGATGTCGGTCCCGGCGACGGCCGCGTCGAGGGCCGCCGCGAGGTCCGCAGGCTCCTCACGCCGTCGACCGCCGGCAAGCGCCGCCGCCCGATCGCCCAGGGCGGCGAGATCTCGCGCACCGATCCGCCACCGGGGACCCGCCGCGATCCGCACGAGGGCCGGATTCGCGCAGGGATCATGGAGCACCTCGAGCATGGAGCGCAGTTCGATGACGGCCGGCTGCGCCAGGAGCGCCGCCGCGCCGACGAGCAGGGTCGGCACGCCGCGCCGGCGAAGGGCGTCGTCGATCATGAGGAGGTCGCGCGAGGTGGCACCGAGGATGGCGATGCTCGACCACGGCACCCGACCCCCCGCATGCGTCGCGACCACCTCCTGCACGAGCCAGTCGATCTCCTGCTGAGCGGTGTCGAAGAGGGCGCACGACACGGCACCCGCACCCTTGCCGTTGTCGCCGGCCCGCAGCGGACGCACACCGGAGTGCACCGACCGCAATCGCTCGGACGACCGGTTGGCGACGTCCAGGACGGCCGGACCGGACCTGCGGTTCCAGGACAGCGCGTAGCGCTCGGCTGGCCCCGACTCCGTGGGGAAGTGGTGCGGGAAGCTCTCGATGTTGTCGACGCTCGCGCCGCGCCAGCCGTAGATGGCCTGGCAGGGATCACCGACCGCGAGGACCGGGTGGCCGTCGCCGAAGATCCGCTGGAGAAGCTGTCGCTGGGCGATCGAGGTGTCCTGGTACTCGTCGAGGAGAACGGCTGCGTACCGCGTGCGCAGTTCGTCGACCACCTCGGGGAACCGCGTCACGATCTCTCCGGCCAGGCGGATCTGGTCGGCGAAGTCGATGACATCACGCGCCGCCTTGTCGGCACGCCACTCCTCGACCAGGTCGGCGAGGAGCATCCGGGTCGCGGACGTCTCGAGCATCGTGCGTCCGATGACCTGCAGGCCCGACTCCGTCTCGTGTCCCTGCAGCCATGAGACGAGCTCCTCGTCGAAGGAACGGAGCTCGTCGGGCGTGATGGCCAGCTCGGTGAGCTCGTCATCGAGGTGCAGCAGATCCGACGTGAGGTCGGCGGGGCTGCGCCCGACGCGCCCCAACGGGATCGAGGTGCGGCACACGAGGCGGTAGGCGAGGCGGTGCCGCGCCTCGTCGGTGAGCACCACCGCATCCGGTTCGCGGCCGATCCTGATGCCGTGCTCGGCGAGGATCCGCGCCGCGAACGCGTGGTAGGTCAGGACGGACGGCTCGCCGAGAGACTCGTCGTCCGCGTCCATCGGCGCGAGCAGGCCTGCTTCCACCAGCCTGGCCATCGATGCGCGCATCGCGGCGAGCAACTGGCCCGCTGCCTTGGTCGTGAAGGTCAGGCCGAGGACGGCATCCGGCGCGACGTGCCCGGCACCAGCGAGCCACGCGACTCGGGCGGACATCGATGTCGTCTTCCCCGATCCTGCGCCCGCGACGATGACGGCCGGCTGCAGGGGGCCGGACACCACATCCCATTGCTCGTCGGTGAGCGTGATACCGAGCGCCGCATCGAGATCCCGTCTGTCGAGGACCGTCATGGCGTCACCTGCTCACCCTCGGACTGCGCGGGGCAGGCGGTGGCGAAGGCGCAGAATCGGCAGGCCGATCCCACGGTGGCGCGGATCGTGTCGTCGCGCAGCACCTCGGCCGCCTGCCCGAGCTTGAGCTCGACCCAGGTCGGCCCGGACCCCTCGGACGGGATCGGCTGCTGGAACTGGACCTTGGCCGCGGTCGAGCCGCGTCCCTCGTCGAGGCGGAGCTGGACGAGGGCCGCTCCCCCCACCGGACGCGGTGACGGCTCGTGGACGATGTCCGCATCGAGGTCGCCGTGCTCGAGCAGCAGCTGGTAGATCCCGAGCTGCCCGTGCTCTGGGATGTCCTTGACCGGCACCTGCTGCTTCATGTTCTTCAGGTCGATCGCCACGAGTCGGCCCTCCGAGTCGCGCTCGATGCGGTCGATGACGCCCGAGAGTCGGACCTCCTGGACCGCCCCGGACGGCGTCGACACCGGGACCACGGCACGCACGGGCACCTCGGTTCCGAGGAGCGCACGATCGGCCCTGCGGTGGTAGTCGAGGAACCGGTCGAGGGCGGCGCCCGCGCGCGCCCGCTCGGCCTCCGACTGCCATCGTGCGTCGAAGGCCAGCTCACCCCAGATGCGATCGACCGCCTCCTGCATCGGACCGGGCTCGGCCGGAACCTCCCCCTTGGCGACGAAGTCGGCGACCGCATGCACGATGCTGCCGAAGCTCGTGGCCGATCCGCGGGGTGTCTCGGCATGCACCTCCCGCTCGAGGAACCACGTGAGCGGACACTGCAGCACGGTGTCGAGCATGCTGCCGGAGATCGGCACGGGTGCGTCGGGCTCGTATCGGGGGCGGTCGTTGCGGGTCGGCTCCCGCCCTCCCCACCACGTCTGCGGATCGGCCCAGGGCACGAGCGGCCGATCGTCGTCATCGGTCGCGCGGGTGAGCAGGGCCAGTCGCTGCACGGCACCGTCGCGCAGGGTCGCGTCCGAGTCGGGGTCCATGGCCACCGCCCGCAGCTCGGCGACGATGCCCTCGAGTGACGAGGCATGCCGTGGACGTCCGACCACGGGACGGCTCAGGTCGACGTCGCTCGCACGCGCGATGTCGAGGAGCAGGCGACTGGGTCGATCGCCGGACTCGTCGGGGGCATCGACCGCCGACAGATGAAGTCGATGACGCGCTCGCGTGCAGGCCACATAGAGGAGGCGTCGCTCCTCCTCCAGGAGATCGGCCGTGCGGGCTCCCGCACCGACCCCGGTCTCCGTCAGCTCCTCCGCACGCAGGGTCGACCCGCGCGCGCGGAGATCGGGCCAGGTGCCCTCCTGGATGCCGACGACCCAGACCTCGTCCCACTCGAGGCCCTTGGCGCGATGCGCCGTGAGGATGCGCACGGCCTCCGCATCGACGGCACGCTCGGCCACCGACTCGGCCGGCAGCTGCTGGTCCGCGAGGATGCCGAGGAAGGTGCGCACGCCGAGGAACCCGGGGTATCGGCCGGCGAGCCGGTCCGCCGTGTCGAAGAGGGCGAGCACGGCATCGAGGTCATGGTGGGCGGCTCGGTGGCCCGCGAGGGCCGCGGCCCGCAGTCGATCAGGCCATCCGTGCGGCTGCTGGCCACCCATCCAGACCGTCCAGAGCACCTCCTGCGGAGGCGCACCGGACTCGATCTGCTCCCGCGCCTCGAGCAGGAGGCCGGTGAGACGACGGACGGCGGCGCGAACCGGATCGGACTCCGGCAGGCCCTCGACCGGGCCCGGCTCCTGGAGGAGCGGCGACACCACCAGGTCGCGGATGAGCCGTGAGGACGAAGGTGCCGAGAGTCCTGCGCGACGGGCGGAGTCGCGCAGGGCGCGCCCGAGGCGCCGGACGTCCCCCGGCGAGAGCCCCACCACGGGCCCGGTGAGGACGTCGGAGATGCGCGACGGGGACGCGGCCGCGGGGTGGACGGCGAGGTCGAGCAGGTCGAGCAGCACCTCCACCGCTGGCTCCTGACGCAGCGGCACGTCATCGGCGGACACCACGACCGGGACGCCGGCGGCACGCAGCGCGCGCTCGACCGGAGCGATCTCCGAGGACATGCGCACGATCACGGCCATCTGCGACCAGGGGACGCCGCGCCGGACATGGGCCTGGCGGATGCTCCGCGCGACGTGGGCCGCCTGCGCTCCGCGATCACCGTAGGTGCGCAGATCGACCTGATCGCGGTTCTCCGGATCGGCGACCGAGGCGCACTCCGGCGTCCGATGCTGGCGCATCACCTCGACCGGGAGGCCTCTCGGGAGCCGGGTTCCGAGGGCCACGTCGGCCGCCGCCCGGATGCGCGGGCCGAACCGACGCGCGCGGCGCAGGACGACGACGGGCGCCGGCTCACCATCGGACGTGCGGAAGGTCGTCGGGAAGGACAGCAGTCCGTCGACGTCGGCGCCCCGGAAGCCGTAGATGGCCTGATCCGGATCCCCGACCGCCACCAGGGTCGATCCCGGACCGACCAGGGCACGCACGAGGGCCACCTGGAGGGGATCGGTGTCCTGGTACTCGTCGATGTAGACGGCGCGGAAGCGGCCGTGCAGCACGCGCTGGACATCGGGCTCCCGCGCCCGCTGCACGGCACGGAGCACGAGCTCGCCGTAGTCGAGGACGTTCTCGAGCGCCATGACGTCGAGCTCCTGGCGCGCCAGCTGGCCCACGGCCCGCCAGGCCGGGCGCCCCGACGAGCGACCGATGCGGGCGAGCGCATCACCGTCGAGTCCGAGCTCTCGGGCGCGGGCCAGGACGGCACGCACCTCATTGGCCAGGCCGAGGGTCGGCAGGGCGCCCATGAGGTCCTCGGGCCAGTCGACCGAGCCGTCGACGACAGCGCCACGCAGGAGCTCCCGGATCCGGACGTCCTCCTCCGCACCCGACATCAGACGTGGGGGGTGGAGGTACTCATCGACGGTCGCGGTCTGCCGTAGCAGCGCGTAGGCGAACGAGTGGAAGGTCGAGACCCAGGGAAGCACCCCGCCGCCGATGCGGGACCCGATGCGATCCCGGAGGTCCAGGGCCGCGCGGCGACCGAAGGTGAGGGCGAGCACGGCATCGGCCGGAAGCGGATCGAGCGGATCGGCCAGGCGGGCCGCGATCGCCTCGACGATCGTCGTGGTCTTGCCCGTGCCCGGGCCCGCGAGCACCAGCAGCGGACCGGACCGATGCTCCACGACACGGCGCTGATCCGGGTCCAACTCCCGGGCGACCCCGGGGACCTGACCGGGCGCAGGGGAACCGGGAGTGGCGGGAGCGCTCTGCTCGAACTCCACCCGCCAGGACATCCCCCATGGATACCACCCGGGTACGACAGGTCAGGTGCGGCGTCTGGGAGCATCGCATCTGTGAGTCCCGAGGCGCCCGCTCCCCGAGGAGACGGTGACCCCGTGATCCTGCCTCCGGACTCCCCGACCGTGGTGATCGAGGACCCGCAGGGTCCCAAGCGGGTCCGTCGCCCGCTCGACCTCGCGAGATTCGTGCTGGCCCTGGCCATCACCGCGGCCATCGTGCTCGTCTCGTACGTCGCGACCGACACGGCTGCGGGACTCGACAGCGACCTCGAGAGCGGTGCCTCGCTCCTGCCCTCCTTCGTCGTGCTCCTGCTCAACATCGTGGGCGGCCTGGGCACCCTCGGCCTGCCCATCGCCGTCGCGGTGGCCCTGATCCTGCGTCGGCGCATGAGGCAGCTCTTCGACTCCCTCGTGGCCCTCTTCATCGGGATCGTGGCCCTGACCGGCGTGTCCCTCGCCATCTCCGCTCTCGACTCCCCCGAGCTCCTCATCGCCCTCGCCGGGTCGACCAGCACATCCGCCGCCACGACGGCGCCGATCCTGGGTGGCTTGATCGCGTTCGTCACCGTGGCCCGGACGATGGGCCGTCGGCCCTGGAACGTGCTGACCGTGGTCGTCCTCGGCTCCCTCGTCATCGTGAGCCTGCTGAGCGGCGGCATCACTCCCGCGGGCATCGGTATCTCGCTGGCCCTCGGCTGGGCGATCGGACTCCTCACGCGCTACGTCGCGGGCACGCCGACGACCCGCCCCAGCGGACTCGAGGTGGCCGCGGCCCTCGATCGCGGGGGCCTGCCGATCACCGTCCTGCAGGCGACCGAGGCCACGAGCCGCGGGCGCCGCTACCTCGCCACGAGCCGCGCCGGGGCACGGTTCCTCGTCACCGTCCTCGACCGCGACCTCGAGGGTGCCGGCCTGGCGAATGCGATCTGGACCAGCCTGCGCCTGCGCGACGACTCCACCGCAGGTGCCTTCAACATGCGACGGTCCCTGGACCACGCGGCCCTGCAGTCCTACGCCGCCCAGGCCGCAGGTGCACCCGAGCCCCGCCTGCTGCTGGCCGCGGAGGTCGGACCCGACTCCGTGCTGATGGCCCACGAGCTCATCGACGGCATCCGCTTCTCCGAACTCGCCGAGGTGACCGACGACGATCTCCTCGGCGCCTGGCGCGCCGTGCGCACCCTGCACGAGCACCAGATGACGCATCGGTCGCTGTCCTCGGACCACCTGATCCGCGCGGTGGATGGATCCGTCTGGCTCATCGGCGGGGAGTCGGGCAGCATCGCGGCAGGAGATGTCGCGCAGCGCATCGACACGGCGGAGATGCTGACGACCCTCGCCCTGCTGACGGACGTCGACCGCGCGGTCCAGACGGGTCGCACGGTGCTCGGCACCGAGGGCCTAGCCCGCGCACTGCCCGCTCTGCAGCCCGTCGCGCTCTCGCCTGAGACGCGTCGGGCCATCAGGCGGAACAAGGCCGTCCTCGTCCGACTGCGTGATGCCCTCGTCGAGATGCAGCCCGGCGCCGACAACGAGCAGATCAACTTCGAGCGCTTCCGCCCGCGCACCCTCGTCATGATCATCGTGGGCACGATCGCCGGCTACGTGCTGCTGTCCCAGCTCACCCAGGTGGACCTCGTCGGGCTGCTGCGCACCGCGGACTGGGGCTGGATGGCGGCAGCCTTGATCCTGTCGCTCATCACCTACCTCGGCGCCGCATGGTCACTGTCGGGGTTCGTCCCCGAGCACCTGAAGCTCCACCGCACGATCCTCGCCCAGGTCGCCGGTGACTTCGCGACACTCGTCTCTCCTCCGACCATCGGTGCGATCGCGATCAACGTCCGGTTCCTGCAGAAGTCCGGACTCCATCCCGCCCTCGCGGCCGCCAGCGTCGGCGTCTCGCAGGTCATGGCCTTCGTGTTCCACATCCTCCTGCTGCTCGGCTTCGGCATCGCTGCCGGAACGCAGACGGACCTCACCTTCGACCCACCGCGCATCGCTGTCGTCATCGTCGTTGCGGTGCTCATCATCCTGCTGGCCCTGCTGGCCGTGCCGGCTGTGCGCCGCCTGATCACCAAGCGTGTCGGACCGCTGCTCAAGGAGGTCGTACCGCGACTGGTCACGGTCGCCCAGCGACCCCTCAAGCTGCTGGAGGGCATCGGCGGCATCCTGCTGCTCAACCTCGCCTACATCGGTGTGCTCTACGCGTGCATCCGCGCCTTCGACGGCAACATGAACCTCGCCGTGGTCGCCGTGGTCTATCTGGCCGGAGCGACGATCGGCCAGGCCGCCCCCACGCCCGGTGGCCTCGGCGCCGTGGAGGCCGCGCTCGCCGCCGGCCTGACGGCGGGTGGCCTGGATGCCGGCCTCGCCGTCTCCGCCGTGCTTCTCTACCGACTCATCACGTTCTGGATCCCCACGATCCCCGGCTACTGGGCCTTCAACTGGCTGACCAAGAAGGGTGCACTGTGACCTCTCCCTCCCGCCGCGTGCAGCTCACTTTCCCTCCGGGCCCGGCGACGGATCCCGTCATCTACGAGGTCGTGACGCGGTTCGGCGTCATCCCCAACATCCGGCGCGCCCTGATCCAGGATCACAGTGGGTGGATGGTGTGCGATCTCGGCGGCGATCCCGAGGCGGTGGACCACGCCGTCGCCTGGATGGAATCCATCGGCGTCATCGTGACCAACCCCGACGGTGACATCGTCGCGGGCTGAGGACCTGCCTGCTCGCCGGCTCAGGATGCGCGATCGTCAACCCTGCACCACACTCGCGGCATGAGTGACGTGCGCATCACCCCCCTGACCGATGGTCCCCTCGAGGTCGAGGGCGAGGTGAGCATCGTCGCCCCGGACGGCACCGTCATCCGCGACACCGCGAAGGCCTACCTGTGCCGCTGCGGTCATTCGAAGACCAAGCCGTTCTGCGACGGAAGCCACAAGCGCGAGGACTGGACCGAGTAGCACCCCGCACACAGGCGTGGGCCCCGTCTCTCGACAGGGCCCACGCTCTCTCTTCGTGGTGCTCGACTACTCCTGACGGCGCGTCGCCAGCCACGTCACCGCGGTGGCCAGACCACCGGCACCGGCAGCCAGGAGGATCCAGGCGGCCGTCGGCGCGGACTCGTTGCTGGAGCCGTCGCCCGCCGGCACGCTCGCGGGCACCGGAACCGTCGCGGGCAGCGGGACCGCCACCGTCTCAGGCTCCTCCGTCACCGTCGCCGGCAATGGCACGGCCACCTCAGTCGGTGTCTCCACTGTCGCGGGGAGACCCGGGGCCACCGTCTCCGGTGCCGGAGTTGTCGGCGCGGGGGTTGTCGGTGCCGGAGTCGTCGGCGTAGGCGTAGGCGTAGGCGTCGGCGTCGGCGTCGGCGTCGGCGTAGGCGTCGGTGTCGGTGTCGGCGTCGGCGTAGGCGTCGGCGTAGGCGTAGGCGTCGGCGTAGGCGTCGGCGTCGGAGTAGGCGTCGGCGTAGGCGTAGGCGTAGGCGTCGGCGTCGGTGTGGGCGTCGGCGTAGGCGTAGGCGTCGGTGTCGGTGTCGGCGTCGGTGTGGGCTTGGAGGCGAACTCGGCCGACCAGTGGCTGATGTCCTTGCCTCGCGGCCCGTAGATGGTCACGGAGTCGACACCTGGGTTGTAGGTCGCGTACTCCACCCCTGCCCCGCTGGATTCGGATCCCGCCTTGACGCATGTCTTGACGATGACCTGACCCGTTGGTGCTGTCACCGTGAAGTCGTTGTCGCCATCTCCCGGCATCTGACCGGTGCTGAGAGGGTCGCATACCTCCTGTCCTGGCTTCATGGCCACGGACTCACCCGCGGTCGCCAGCGCCACGCTGGATGCCAGCGCGACGGATGCCGCGACGACCGACACGGCAGCCACCGTGGCTGCCACTACTGCCGTTCGCCTGTGCGAGGTTCGTGTTCCGCGCTTCGTCGTCATCATCGTCCTCGCCT
>CAZQXO010000030.1:0-24962 GCA_964597445.1 uncultured Bifidobacteriaceae bacterium
CGGAGGTGTTCAAGTGCGGCTGGGTCCAGGACGGCCGCAAGGCGATCCTGAGCATGGCCCTCGCGGGCACCTTCCCCGCGTCCGACCTGCGGATCACGATCCGCAGGAACGCGGTCAGCACGCCGGCGCAGGCAGGCTCGTACGCCGTCACGCTGTCCAGCTGGGCGTTCTCGCCCGTCGGCACCACGGTGACGATCCGCTAGCGGAACCGGGCGCACGCGGCGACGGATAGGGTGAGGGTGCCTTCCCCGGCCGTCGCACGGCTTCGCCGTGCCCGACCCAGAGGACAGAAGTGACCACGAGTCGTCCCTCCGTCGTCGTCATCCTCGCCGCGGGTGAGGGCACGCGCATGCGGTCGCGAACCCCGAAGGTCCTGCACGCCGTCGCCGGCCGATCCCTCCTCGGTCACGTCATCGAGGCGGCCGCGACGCTCGAGCCGCAGCACCTCGTCGTCGTCATCGGCCACGGACGCGATCAGGTGCAGCAGCATCTCGACGAGGTCGCGCCCTGGGCCGTGACGGTCGTGCAGGAGGAGCAGAACGGCACCGGTCATGCCGTCCGCGTCGCCCTCCGCGGACTCGCCGAGCGCGGCATCGTCGTGAGTGGTGGTCCTGTGGTGGTGCTGACCGGCGACACTCCGCTCCTGACCGGCCGCACCCTCGTGGACCTGCTGATGGAGCACGACTCGGCTGGCGCTGCGGCAACGGTGCTCACGGCACGACTCGCGGATCCGACGGGCTACGGGCGCATCGTCCGTGAGCCCGACGGAAGCGTGGCCCGCATCGTCGAGCACAAGGACGCCGATGCCGCGACGCTCGCGATCGACGAGATCAACTCCGGGATGTATGCGTTCGAGGCGGACTCCCTGGCCTCCTCGCTGGATCGGCTGACCACCGACAATGCGCAGGGCGAGGAGTACCTCACCGACGTCATCTCACTCCTGCGCGGGACGGGTCGCACAGTCGCCGCGTCCGTGTGCGGGGATCCGACCGAGATCCTCGGCGTCAACGACCGCGTGCAGCTCTCGGAGGCGGCCGACATCATGCGCGACCGCATCAACCAGGGGTGGATGCGGGCAGGCGTGACCATGGTGGATTCGTCGACCGTCTGGCTGGATGTCGATGTCGAGCTCGCACCTGACTCCCTGATCCGCCCGCAGGTGACCCTGCGTGGACCCACCTCGGTGGCGACCGGTGCCGTCATCGGTCCCGGCACGACGCTCATCTCCTGCGAGGTCGGCACCGATGCCGAGGTCATCCACACATGGGCGGAACTCGCCGTCATCGGCGAGCGCGCGAAGGTCGGGCCCTTCACCTACCTGCGTCCCGGCGCCGTCCTCGGCGACGACACCAAGGCCGGGGCCTATGTGGAGATCAAGAACTCCACACTGGGCGAGGGAGCCAAGGTTCCGCACCTGTCGTATGTGGGTGACGCCGAGATCGGTGCCGGGTCCAACATCGGTGCGGCGACCGTCACCGTCAACTACGACGGCGTCGAGAAGCACCGCACCGTCGTCGGTGCCCACGCCCGGATCGGAAGCGACACCATGCTCGTCGCGCCCGTCACCATCGGTGACGGGGCCTACACCGCTGCGGGCTCGGTGATCACGGAGGACGTACCTCCCGGCGCCATGGCTGTCGGTCGAGCCCGGCAGCGCAACGTGACGGGGTGGGTGGAGCGCCGCCGAGCCGGATCACCCGCTGCCGAGGCCGCTGAGCAGGCGCGGCAGGATGCTGCCCACGAGACGTCGTCCGACCGCCCCCACGAGACTTCCTAGGAGTACGCCGGTGACCCAGGTGTCGGTACCCACGCAGAAGAGGCTCGTACTCCTCGCCGGCCGCTCCTATCCGGAGCTCGCGCAGGAGGTCGCCGATCAGCTCGGCATCCCGCTGTCACCGACCCTCGCCTACGACTTCGCGAACGGCGAGATCTTCGTCCGCTTCCAGGAGTCGGTCCGCGGAACAGACGCCTTCGTGCTGCAGAGCCACACGACTCCGATCAACAAGTGGATCATGGAGCAGCTCATCATGATCGACGCGCTCAAGCGGGCATCCGCCAAGCGCATCACCGTGATCGTGCCGTTCTACGGGTATGCCCGCCAGGACAAGAAGCACCGCGGACGCGAGCCCATCTCCGCCCGTCTCATCGCCGACCTGTTCAAGACGGCAGGCGCGGACCGCCTGATGACGGTCGACCTGCACACATCGCAGATCCAGGGGTTCTTCGACGGCCCCGTCGATCACCTGTTCGCGATGCCCCTTCTGGCCAAGCACGTGGCGTCCCGGGTGCCGCGCGAGGAGATCACGGTCGTGTCGCCGGACGCCGGACGCGTGCGTGTCGCCGAGCGCTGGACCGACATCCTCGGTGCACCGCTGGCGATCATCCACAAGCGCCGTGACCCGGACATCCCGAACCAGGTCCGCGTGTTCGAGGTCGTCGGTGACGTACGTGATCGCGTCTGCGTCCTCGTCGACGACATGATCGACACCGGCGGCACCATCGTGAAGGCCGCGGAGACCCTGTTCGAGAACGGGGCCAAGGACGTCATCGTCGCCGCGACGCACGGCATCCTCAGCGACCCGGCCCGTGAGCGGCTGCAGGAGTCGAGGATCTCCGAGGTCATCGTCACGAACACGCTGCCGATCCCGGCCGAGCACCAGTTCGAGAAGCTGACGATCCTCTCCATCGCGCCGATCCTGGCCAAGGCCATCACCGAGGTGTTCACCGACGGCTCCGTCACCTCCATGTTCGAGGGCGATGAGGTCGAGGGCGAGGTCTCGTCCCACTGAGCGCCGCGGGCGGGGGCCGGTCACGACCCCGTCAGGGGCGGGGTAGACTCGACGAGCCCTCGGCGAGGGTGGGGCAGGGCAGCACCGACCGTGGTGCCGGGTCGCACCGTGATCGACGTGGTCGGCGCCCACCGGCGTTGCCGAAGGCGACCGACGACGACCGAGGAGTTCTGACGTGACCACCGTGGCCCTGACCGCTTCCCCCCGATCCGACTTCGGCAAGGGCGCAGCCCGTCGCACCCGTCGTGAGGGCAGCACGCCTGCCGTCATCTACGGCGGCGATCTCGACCTGCTGCACATCGCCATCAACACGCACGAGCTCGATCTGGCCCTGCGCAAGCCACGCGTCGTCCTGTCGCTCCAGATCGAGGGACGCACGGTCCTCACCAAGCCCCGCGACATCCAGCGCGATCCGGTGAAGCGCAGCCTGGAGCACGTGGACCTCGTCGTGATCTCGGCGGAGGAGGCCCAGCAGCGCTCCGACATGGCCGATGCGATCAAGGCCGCTTCCGATGCCGCCGAAGAGGCGGGCATGGACGCTGCCGCCGCGGTGCAGGCCCTCGAGGCGGCAGTCGCCGCCGGTGAGGATCCGACGGCTGCCGCGGCACACGCTGTCGAGGATGCCGAGAACAAGGCGGAGGAGTACGCGGAGGCCAACAAGGCCGAGGCAGCCGCCGAGAGCGCTCCCGCCGCGGAGTAGTCCGCCGTCGTGTCGACCACCCCGTGGCTCGTCGTCGGGCTCGGGAACCCGGGTCCGGAGTACGCCGCGACCCGGCACAACATCGGCTTCATGGTCGTCGACGACCTCGCCTCGCGCATGGGCGTGAAGCTGGCCCGTCACAAGCGGGCCCACGCTGTCGCAGGTGAGGGGCGTCTGGGCGTGCCGGGGGCGATGGCGCGCGTGGTGGTCGCCGAGCCGCTGTCGTTCATGAACGAGTCCGGCGGACCCGTGTCGGCCCTCATGTCGTTCTACGGGGTCGAGGCCGATCACCTCGTCGTCGTGCACGACGAGCTCGATCTCCCGTTCGATGCCCTGCGCGTCAAGCTCGGCGGAGGCGACAACGGGCACAACGGGCTCCGGAGCATCCGTCGTTCGACGGGCACGGGCGACTTCCTACGGGTCCGGGCGGGGATCGGGCGGCCTCCGGGTCGACAGGATCCGGCAGCCTTCGTGCTCAAGCCCTTCTCGTCCACCGAGCGAGCCGACCTTCCCACCTTCGTGGACCGATGCGCGGACGCGGTCGACTCGCTCGTGCTCGAGGGTCTCGAGCGCACCCAGAACCGATTCAACGACTGACCCCGGGCGGGAGATCTCCCGCGGGTGCGAAAGGGTAGGACCATGACGACGGATGCCGAGCTCTCCCGCGATGTCGCCCGCGTGGCCGGGCAGCTCCTGCTTGCCCTCCGTGAGGGGTTCGGCCCGATCGATGACCCGGATGCCGCGAACGCCCTGCGCAAGGAGGGCGACCGGCAGTCGCACGTGCGGATCATGGAGCTGCTCTCGGCAGCGCGGCCCGGTGACGCCATCCTCAGCGAGGAAGGGAAGGACGATGCCTCGCGACTCGATGCCGAGCGCGTGTGGATCGTCGATCCGCTCGACGGCACCTTCGAGTACGGCCAGGGCCGCGTGGACTTCGCCGTGCACATCGCCCTGTGGGAGCCGGGTTCGGCCCAGCTCTCGGCCTGCACGGTCGACCTGCCCGCGCAGGGCATCACCCGATCGGTGATCGAGCCCGTCACCGCCCCCGCCCCTCTGCCGACGGATCGACCCATCCGGATCGTCGCGTCACGCAGCAGGCCTCCTGCGACCCTGCCCCAGGTGGTCGCCCACCTCGCCGACACGCTGGCCGCGACCGGCGTGAACCGGCACGGCGTGGAGATCGTCGATGTTGGATCGGTGGGCGCGAAGGTCAACGAGATCATCGCGGGGCGCGCCGAGGCGTATGTGCACGACACGGGCTTCTACGAGTGGGATGTCGCCGCGCCCTACGGAGTGGCGCATCACTACGGACTGGTTCCGTCGCATGTCGACGGATCGCCGGTGATCTTCAACCAGATGCCGCCGTACGTCACCGATCTCACCGTGAGTCACCCCGAGCTCCTCGACCCGCTCCGTTCGGCGCTCCGGGCCGCAGCCACGCCGTGACGCTCATCGGACTGCTCGCCTGCCTGTCGGACGGCGACGGCTCCACCACTGCTCCCACGGGTCTGGCGCAGGTGGGCGATGCCGCGTCCCTCGGACTCGGCAGCCTCGTCGAGGCGCCGGGTCCACTGCACCCCGTCGTCGTCGCGGAGATCGCCCGACGCCGTGCTTCCGATGGACCTGTCGTCGTCGTGACAGCGACCGGGCGCGAGGCCGAGGATGTCGCCGCGACCCTGCCTGATCTGGTGCCGGGCGTGCGCGCGGAGGTGTTCCCCTCCTGGGAGACCCTGCCGCACGAGCGGCTGTCGCCCTCCCTCGACACGGTGGGTCGGCGCGTGGCGCTCATGCGGAGGCTGGCGCATCCCGACGCGCAGGATCCGCTGGGGCAGCCGGTCGATGTCCTGGTGACGTCCGTGCGCGCCTTCCTTCAGCCCGTGGTTGCGGGCCTCGCCGATGTGCTGCCGGTGCGGCTCGCCGTGGGGGATGAACGGCCTCTGGACGAACTCGTCACGTCGCTCGTCGAGCTCGGCTACGAGCGAGTCGACCTCATCGAGCGTCGTGGGCAGGTCGCGGTGCGTGGAGGCATCCTCGATGTGTTCCCTCCGACCGAGGAGCACCCCCTTCGCGTGGAGTTCTGGGGCGACACCGTCGAGGAGATCCGCTCCTTCTCGGTCGCCGACCAGCGATCCCTGGAGATCGCCGAGGCGGGACTCTGGGCGCCTGCAGTCCGCGAACTGCTGCTGACGTCCGAGGTGCGGACACGGGCCGCGCAGCTCGCGCAGTCACAGCCACACCTGGCTGACTTGTGCGATCGGCTGGCGCTGGGCATCGCAGTGGAGGGCATGGAGTCCCTCGCCCCCGTGCTCGCGGGGGGCATGACGATGCCGCTGGAGCTGGTGCCGTCCCGCGCCAACGTCGTCCTGCTCGAGCCCGAGCGGATCCGGCGACGAGCGCACGATGTCGTGCGCACCGCCGAGGAGTTCCTCGCTGCCTCGTGGCACAACGCGACGGTGGGCAATGCGACACCGATCGACCTTGCCGCAGCGTCCTATCGCGACCTGTCCGAGGTCCGGGCCATTTCGGCAGCCCGAGGGGATGCCTGGTGGCGCGTCACGTCGCTGACGAGCGACGAGTCTGTCGACCACCCCGAGGACTCAGAGACGTCGCCTGTGCGCATCCCGGGACGCGCCCTCGACACCTATCGCGGGGACTCCTCCCGCGCGATCGAGGATCTCCGCACCTGGATCGAGTCCGGCTCGCGCGTCCTCCTCCTCGCGGAAGGGCACGGATCCGTGACCCGCCTGGTCGAGGAGTTGGCGGATGCGGCCATCCCTGTGACGGCCGTGGAGGATCTCACGCGGGCGCCCGACCCGGGTCTGGTGACCGTGACGCGGGCACGGCTCCTGCACGGCTTCATCGCACCCGATGCCGGCCTCACCGTCATGACGGAGACCGACATCGTCGGGCAGCGGTCCTCGACTCGCGACATGCGGCGCCTGCCATCGCGCCGGCGACGCACCATCGACCCGCTCTCGCTCGCCCCTGGCGACTACGTCGTTCACGAGCAGCATGGCGTGGGCCGGTACGTCGACATGGTCCAGCGCACCGTGGGAGGTGCTGAGCGGGAGTACCTCGTCCTCGAGTACGCGGCGAGCAAGCGAGGACAGCCGCCGGACCGCCTGTTCGTGCCCACCGACCAGCTCGACCTCATCACCAAGTACGTCGGGGGAGAGGCGCCGTCCGTTCATCGACTCGGCGGCGCGGACTGGCAGAAGGCGAAGGGTCGGGCGCGCAAGGCTGTCAAGCAGATCGCGAATGAGCTCGTGCGCCTCTATGCCGCGCGACAGGCCAGCAGGGGCCATGCTTTCGGAGCGGACACGCCCTGGCAGCGAGAGCTGGAGGATGCCTTCCCCTACCAGGAGACTCCGGACCAACTGGCCTGCATCGACGAGGTCAAGACGGACATGGAGCGCACGGTGCCCATGGACCGCCTGATCTGCGGCGATGTGGGCTACGGCAAGACCGAGATCGCCGTGCGCGCGGCCTTCAAGGCGGTGCAGGACGGCAAGCAGGTCGTGGTCCTGGTCCCGACGACGCTGCTGGTCCAGCAGCACCTGTCGACCTTCTCGGAGCGATTCGGGTCCTTCCCGATCAAGGTGGCTGCGCTCTCGCGCTTCAGCACGGACGCCGAGGCCGCAGCAGTCGTCGCGGGTGTTGCCGATGGCACGGTCGACGTCGTCATCGGGACCCATCGCCTGCTCACGTCATCCGTCCGGTTCAAGGATCTCGGACTCGTGATCGTCGACGAGGAGCAGCGCTTCGGGGTCGAGCACAAGGAGCACTTGAAGGCCCTGCGCACCAACGTGGACGTGCTGGCGATGTCGGCGACGCCCATCCCCCGAACGCTGGAGATGGCGGTGACCGGCATCCGCGAGATGTCCGTGATGCAGACGCCGCCGGAGGAGCGGCATCCGGTCCTGACCTTCGTCGGCCCCTACGACGATCGACAGATCTCGGCTGCGATCAATCGCGAGCTGATGCGTGACGGGCAGGTCTTCTTCGTGCACAACCGGGTCAAGTCGATCGACCGGGTGGCCGCGCGACTGGGAGAACTCGTCCCGAACGCCCGCATCGCCGTGGCGCACGGGCAGATGAGCGAGTCGTCCCTCGAGCAGGTCATCGTCGACTTCTGGAACCGGGAGATCGACGTCCTGGTCACCACGACGATCGTCGAGTCAGGCATCGACATCGCGAATGCCAACACGCTCATCGTCGATCGCGCGGACACCTTCGGTCTCTCGCAGCTGCACCAGCTGCGCGGACGGGTCGGCCGAGGACGAGAGAGGGCATACGCCTACTTCCTCTATTCCCCGGAGACACCCCTCACCGAGACGGCACACGAGCGACTCGCCACGATCGCCCAGCACACGGATCTCGGCTCCGGCATGCAGATCGCGATGAAGGACCTCGAGATCCGCGGAGCGGGCAACCTCCTGGGCGGTGAGCAGAGCGGCCATATCGCGGATGTGGGATTCGACCTCTACGTCCGTCTCGTCGGAGAGGCGCTCGCCGAGCACCGCGATGACGTCGTGGCCCTTCCCGCCGAGGTCAAGGTCGAACTGCCCATCGACGCCCACATCCCCACGGAGTACGTGCCGCACGAGCGGCTGCGGCTCGAGGCCTACAAGCGACTGGCGGATGCGGCAACGGACGCGCAGGTGGACGAGGTCGCATCGGAACTGCTCGACCGCTATGGGCCGCTGCCGTCGCCCGTGGAGGCGCTCCTGGCCGTGGCGCGCTTCCGGGTGCTGGCCCGATCCGCCGGGCTGACGGAGGTCGTCCTCCAGGGATCGAATGTGCGCTTCCATCCCGTGGAGCTGCCGGAGTCCGGCCAGATGCGGCTCGCGCGCCTCTACCCGCGGACCGTGATCAAGCCCGCAGTCCGTACGATCATGGTGCCGAGGCCGGCGACTGCCCCGATGGGTGGGCAGCCGCTCCGCGGCATCGAGCTCCTCTCGTGGGCGGCCGACCTCATCTCGGCCATCCTCGAGCCCGCACGACCGACCCACGTCCAGACGGAGTCCACGACATGACGCCAGTTCGCCGCCTCGCACTCGCGGCCGCCGCCCTCACCGCCAGCGTTGCCCTCCTCAGTGGGTGTGCGAACCAGGAGGCAGGCTCTGCGGTGACGTTCACGGACGGGCGCATCTCGGAGTCCACCCTGCAGGCGGCGGTGGCCGAGATCCTGACGGCCAAGGGCGAGTCCCCCACGACCCCCGACGCCGGCCTGCTGCAGCAGACGCTCGGGCGACTCATCACCCAGAGGCTCATGAACGATCTGGTGGCACGGGAGGGCATCGAGATCTCGCAGAGCGAGATGGATGAGCTCCGGGCGGGTTACGCGGCTCAGGTGGGTGGCCCGGAGGCTCTCGACGAGGTCTTCCTCGCGGAGAATGTCGCACCCTCGCAGATCGAATCCATCCTGCGACTCCAACTGCAGGCTCAGGAACTTGGCTTCGTGCTCAATCCCCGGGGCTCCGCCGAGGAGCAGGGCCTTGCCGTCTTCCAGCGGCTCAGTGCGTACAGCGACGAGGTCGACACGACAGTGAGCCCGCGCTTCGGCACCTGGGATCCGGAAGCGCTCTCCCTGGGCCCGATCGCGAACGACCTCGCCACTCCGCCGTCCGACGGCTGATCGATGACGGGTGAGCTGGGTCCGTCGGCCGGTAGCGTCGCTCGCCCGGGTGAACGCGTCCTCGAGCTCGTCGCGATCATGGATCGCCTCCGGTCTCCCGGGGGCTGTCCTTGGGACGCTCGGCAGACGCATGCCTCGCTGGTCGAGTACCTCATCGAGGAGGCCTACGAGACCGTCGAGGCCATCGAGGAGAGCGATCGCGATCTGCTGCGCGAGGAGCTCGGCGATCTCCTGCTGCAGGTCGTCTTCCATGCCCGTATCGCCGAGGAGGACTCGTCGGCCCCATGGACCATCGATGACGTCGCAGACGGCATCATTGCGAAGCTGATCCGGCGGCACCCGCATGTGTTCGCGGACGCGCAGGCCGAGACGGCGGCCCAGGTCGAGGCGAACTGGCATGCCATCAAGGCTCAGGAGAAGGGGCGGGCGTCGGTGACTGAGGGGATTCCCTCGGCACTGCCGGCACTGACCCACGCGGGCAAGGTGCTCTCGCGCAGCGCGGCGGTGCCGGATCTCCCCGCACTGGCACGTGCGGCTGCTGCGGAGGCCGCCCTGCAGGACGTGGATGACGAGGCAGGGTTCGGTGATCTCCTGCTCGCGCTCGTGGCGGCTGGTCGGGAGCGCGACCTCGACGCCGAGACGGCGCTGCGCAAGGCCTCGCGGCGCCGTGTCGACGAGATCCGCGCCGCGGAGGACCTTCAGCGCTGACGCGACAGTGGTGGGACGTCCTCCGGTTTCGGGTGAGTCATCGGTCCCCTCTAGGCTTTCGCACATGGCATCCATCGACGCGATCATCGCCCGCGAAATCCTCGACTCCCGTGGCAATCCCACGGTCGAGGTCGAGGTCCTGCTCGACGACGACACCGTGGCCCGCGCCGCCGTGCCGTCCGGTGCCTCGACCGGGGCATTCGAGGCATCCGAGCGACGTGATGGTGGTGACCGCTACAACGGCAAGGGGGTCCTGCAGGCCGTCGCTGCGGTGGAGGAGGAGATCGCCCCGGAGGTGATCGGCATCGACGCCAGCGAGCAGCGGCTGATCGATCAGGTGATGATCGATCTCGACGGGACTCCCACGAAGTCGCGTCTCGGCGCCAACGCCATCCTCGGTGTCTCGCTCGCGGTGGCCAAGGCGGCCGCCCTCTCGGCTGAACTGCCGCTCTTCCGCTACGTCGGCGGCCCGAACGCCCATGTGCTTCCGGTGCCCATGATGAACATCCTCAACGGCGGTGCCCATGCCGACTCCAACGTCGACATCCAGGAGTTCATGGTGGCCCCGATCGGGGCGACCACCTTCGCGGAGGCCCTCCGTCAGGGCGCCGAGGTCTACCACTCGCTCAAGAGTGTGCTCAAGGCCGAGGGCCTGGCCACGGGTCTGGGTGACGAGGGCGGCTTCGCGCCCTCGCTGCCGAGCAACCGCGCTGCACTTGAGCTGATCGTCAAGGCCATCGAGGCCACGGGCCTGTCGGTGGGAGGCGACATCGCCCTCGCCCTCGACGTTGCCTCGACGGAGTTCTTCGCGAACGGCTCGTACTCCTTCGAGGGCGCCGAGCGCTCTGCCGAGTGGATGACCGGCTACTACGAGAGTCTCGTCGCGGACTTCCCGCTGGTCTCGATCGAGGATCCGCTGGCGGAGGATGACTGGGCTGGCTACGTCCATCTCACGAATGCGCTCGGTGCCAGGGTGCAGATCGTCGGCGATGACCTCTTCGTCACGAACCCGATCCGCCTGCGCAAGGGGATCGACGAGGGTGCGGCCAACGCTCTCCTGGTGAAGGTCAACCAGATCGGCACGCTCACCGAGACCCTCGACGCTGTGGCCCTAGCCACCAGCAACGGCTACCGCAGCATGATGTCCCACCGCTCGGGAGAGACCGAGGACACCACCATCGCCGACCTCGCCGTCGCCACCGACTGCGGTCAGATCAAGACCGGTGCGCCGGCGCGGTCCGAGCGCGTGGCCAAGTACAACCAGCTGCTCCGCATCGAGGAGGAGCTGGCCGAGGCGGGCCGGTATGCAGGGGCGTCGGCCTTCCCGCGTTTCGCACGCGAGGGGTAGGGAGCCTGAGGGTCGCGTGGGCATGGCGGTTCGGGTCGAACCGTTCGTGGGCATGGCGGTTCGGGTCGAACCGTTCGTGGGCATGGCGGTTCGGAGCGAACCGGTCGTGGGCATGGCGGTTCGGGTCATCACCGCAGGTCCGTGACACCATCGGAGGGTGAGTACGCCCGTGTCCGATCGACCCCGTGGGGAAGCCGACGCTCCGGCAGCGGCCCGACGGTCGCGTCCCTCCTTCACGGGCCGGGCATTGATCCTCGTCCTCGTAGCCGTCACCCTGATCGTGGCTCTGGCCGTCCCCGTGCGCACCTGGTTCGCCCAGCGCGCCGAGATCGCGCAGTTGCGGGCCGATGTCGCCGCCACGCGCGAGCGGGTCGACGAGCTGCGGCTGGAGCAGGAGCGCTGGGCGGATCCGGCCTTCGTCGCGGCCGAGGCCAAGAGGCGCCTGCACTTCGTCCTCCCGGGTGAGGTGGGCTACGTGACGCTCGGGGCCGAGCCCACGGCGGAGGAGGCGGCGGCCTTGGCCGCCGCGGAGGCCGCGCCGTGGTACGCGACGCTGTGGGGGGCCGTCGAGGCCGCCGATGCAGCGGACGAGGCGGACGAGTCCACCGCGGGACCTCGGCGCGCGGGGGCCGCGGCCGATGAGTGAGGCCGGTCCCTCGGGCGGCCTTGTGTGGGACCCGGAGGACGACGCGGCCGTGGCCCGGCAGTTGGGACGCGTCCCGCGCGGGGCCGTGGGAGTTGCCCACCGATGCTCCTGCGGTGAGCCCGATGTCGTCGCCACGGCCCCCCGCCTGCCCGATGGCACTCCCTTCCCGACGCTGTACTACCTCACGTGCCCACGGGCGGCCGCCGCCATCGGAACGCTGGAGAGCAGCGGCCTCATGCGGGAGATGGAGGAGCGGCTCCAGGACGACCCAGCGCTCGCCGAGACTTACCGTGCGGCTCACGAGTCCTACCTGCGCGAGCGCGCCTGCCTGGGCGAGGTCGCGGAGATCGACGGCATCAGTGCGGGGGGAATGCCGACCCGCGTGAAGTGCCTGCACGTGCTCGTCGCCCATGCCCTGGCCGCAGGCCCCGGCGTGAATCCCCTGGGCGATGAGGCCCTCGCCCTGCTCGCCGAATGGTGGGTCCCGGTGTCCTGCGCGCAGGAGCGGGACGGCGCATGAGCGTCGCCGGCATCGACTGTGGAACGAACTCCGTCCGCCTGCTGATCGCGGACGTCGATGAGCAGGGCGTGCTGCATGAGCACGCGCGGATCATGCGCATCGTGCGTCTCGGGGAGGGCATCGACCGCACCGGTGAGTTCTCCCGGGCCGCCCTCGATCGCCTCTTCTCGGCGCTCGACGAGTACGCCGTCCTGCTGCACGACGCCGACGTCTCCCGCGTGCGCTTCGTCGCGACGTCCGCCAGCCGCGACGCGCGCAACCGGTCGGAGTTCGTGTCGGGTGTGCTCGGCCGCATCGGCGTCGAGCCGGAGGTGATCCCCGGCACGGAGGAGGCGGCACTCTCCTTCGCCGGGGCAGTGCGCGGTCTTCCGAAGGGCCTCGTGACCTCACCTGCACTGGTGGTCGACATCGGTGGCGGGTCCACCGAGTTCGTCCTCGGCGAGGAGTCCCCGGAGTTCGCCGTGAGCGTCGACGTGGGGTGCGTGCGCATGACCGAGCGCTATCTGGCCTCGGACCCGCCGACGCGGGACGAGGTCGCCGCGACCCGACGGGACATCCGGGCGGCGGTGGCTCGAGCTGCGGCGACCGTCCCCTTCGATCGCGCCCAGTCCCTGGTCGGCCTCGCCGGATCCGTGACCACCGTGGCGGCCATGGCACTGGACCTTCCGGCGTATGACCCGGTCGTGCTCCATGGCAGCGTGATCTCGGCGGACCAGGTCTCCGAGGTGGCCACCCGGTTCACCGCGATGAGCCGCGCCGAGCGGGCTGCACTGCCCTACATGCACCCGGGACGCGTGGACGTCATCGCCGGCGGGGCGATGGTGCTCGACGAGGTGGTGCGGGCCGTGGGGGCCTCTGAGGTCGTCGTCTCGGAGACGGACATCCTCGATGGCATCGTTTACAGCATTGTGACCTGATTCGCGCCCTTTCTTCGGTCCACACCCATGTAATCGGTTGTGGCGCTGTGGCAGCATGCGACCTGCGCCTCGGTTCCCGCCGAGGCGCAGCCGGCGGAAGGGGAGGGCACGTGGCCATCACGATCAAGGACGTTGCTGACGCCGCCGGCGTCTCGACCGCAACGGTGTCACGCGCCCTGCGTGGACTGCCCAATGTCGATGCCAACACGCGGGAGCGCATCCAGCGCATCGCAGACGAACTCGACTACGTCATCTCCCCGAGCGCGTCGCGGCTGGCGAGTGGACGCACGGGCAGCATCGCCGTCATCACTCCGTACATCGCGAGGTGGTACTTCAGTACCGTGCTCTCGGGTGTGGAGTCGGTTCTCCAGAGCGCGGGCATCGACCTGCTGCTCATGAGCGTCAGCACTCCGGAGGGACAGCACCGCCTGCCGCCTGCCCCGCGCCTTCGACGACGCGTGGATGGGGCCCTGGTCATCGCCCTGAGTCCCCAGGATCCGCAATTGCGCGAGGTGCTCGATCTCGGCCTTCCCACGAGCCTCATCGGCCTGACGCTCGATGGTGTTCCGAGTGTCACGATCGATGACGTCACGGCCGGTCAGTCCGCCACGCAGCACCTGATCAATCTCGGACACGAGCGCATCGGCGTCATCACCGGTGCTGCCTCGGGGTCACCCTTCACTGCCGAGAACGACCGCCACCGGGGATTCGAGAACGCGATGCGCGATGCCGGCCTCGCGATCGATCCCATGCTGGAGTCCTTCGGGTACTTCACGATCGAGGGCGGGGAGCAGGCCATGACCGCGCTGCTGACCCAGCGCAAGCCTCCGACGGCGGTCTTCGCCATGTCGGACGAGATGGCGTTCGGGGCCATGCGGGCGATGCGCAGCCACGGGCTCCAGCCAGGCCGGGACATCTCGATCATCGGTATCGACGGACACGACATGTCCGAGCTGCTGGATCTCACGACCATGGCCCAGCCGGTTGCCGATCTCGGACGCATCGCGGCTGAGGCTCTCCTCCTGCAGTTGCGCAGTGCTGGCTCGGACGCCGCGGCCGACGAGATCCACCTGCCCACGCGGTTGATCGTGCGGGGTTCGACCCGCCCCCTGACCACCTGAGCGGACGCATGCCCGATCACGCTCCCTGGTGGCGACACGCTGCGGTGTACCAGGTGTATCCGCGCTCGTTCCGCGACAGTGACGGTGACGGTACGGGCGACCTGCGCGGCATCATCGACGGGCTTCCCTATCTCGCGTCCTTGCGGGTGGATGCACTCTGGCTGTCCCCGTTCTACCCGTCGCCCCAGCGCGACTCGGGCTACGACGTGGCGGACCCGCGGGATGTCGATCCGATGTACGGCACGCTCGACGACGCGCGTGAGCTCATCGACCGCGCTCACGGCCTCGGGCTGCGCGTCATCGTCGACGTGGTGCCCAACCACTCCTCAAGCGAACGCCGCTGGTTCCAGGAGGCGCTGGCCTCACCGCCGGGGAGTCCCGAGCGTGCCCGGTATCACTTCCGGGACGGCCGTGGTCCGGGCGGTGACGAACCGCCGACCAACTGGGTCAGCTGGTTCGGAGGCCCGGCGTGGAGTCGGGTGGCGGAGCCGGACGGCTCCGCGGGGCAGTGGTACCTGCATCAGTTCGACTCCTCCCAGCCCGACCTCAACTGGTCCCATCCGGAGGTGGTCGAGGACGGACTGGAGACGTTGCGCTTCTGGTTGGGCCTCGGCGCAGACGGGTTCCGCGTCGATGTCGCCCTGGGTCTGGCCAAGGACATGGCCTATCCGGACCTGGATGATCCCGAGGCGCTGATCTCGGCCATGCGCATGGACCTGGACGACGGTTCCGAGGAGGCCATGCAGCGACGTCGTCGCGTGGCCAACTCCGCCATCCTCGATCGGGATGAGGTGCAGGACATCTACCGCGGGTGGCGGCGCGTCATGGACGACTGCGGTCGCGAGGTGATGGCTGTCGCGGAGGCGTGGGTTCCCCCGGAGCGTGCTGCTCGCTACGTCGCGCCGGACACGCTGCACCAGATCTTCAATTTCGACTTCATGGCCGTGGCCTGGAGCGTCGACCGGGTGCGCACCGTCATCGAGAGCACCATGCAGGGCCTCGCCGACACGGGAGCTCCGGCGACGTGGGCCCTGTCGAACCACGACTCCCCACGCGTGGTCACCCGCCTGGGTGGCGGGGCCGAGGGCCTGCGTCGGGCCCGCGCGCTCGCGCTCATCGCCCACGCGCTCCCGGGATCCGTCTACGTCTATCAGGGCGAGGAGCTCGGACTGGAGGATGCCGACCTGCCGGACTCCGCCCGCCAGGATCCGGTGTTCCTGCGCACCGGGGGAGTGCAGAAGGGCCGGGACGGTGCCCGCGTCCCCCTGCCGTGGTCGGGCCTCGCGGCGCCGTACGGCTTCAGTGCTGGCGAGGGCACCTGGCTGCCCATGCCGGAGTGCTGGGCCGGAGTCACGGTGGAGGCGGAGGAGGCGGATCCCCGCAGCACCCTCAACCAGTACCGCACCATGCTGCGGCTGCGGCACGAGCTGCCCGACGTGGTGTCGGGCTCGTGGTCCGTCGACGTGCGTGAGGGTGTGCTGGTCGTACGTCGTGGCTCCACCTTCGCGTGCGCGGTCAACATGTCCGACACGGTGCAGGAGTGCCCCGTCACAGGGGCTGTGCTCGTCTCGAGCACGGGTGAGCACACAGTCAAGGGCGACAGCGTCCGGCTGCCGCCCTCGACGGGAGTGTGGCTGTCGCTCTAGTGCAGGCGCTTCTGGTCGCCGGCGGTGTCGAACACGTACGTGCGCTCGGGCTTCACCCGCACGACACTGCCGATCCGCGGTGCATGGAAGCCCCGATCGCGGGCCACGAGGTCGACGGTCGTGCCGTCCGATCCTGTGTACTGGCCGTAGACGAAGGTGTCGGCGCCGAGCTCCTCGACGACGGTGACGGTGATCTCGATGCCCTCGTCCGCGAGATGAAGGTCCTCGGGACGCACGCCCAGCAGCACGCGTCCGCCGCTGGCCTGATCGAGGAGTGCGCGCTCGACCGGGATCACGAAGTTGTGCGCCTGGACACCACCGTCGACGATGGGTGCGTCGATGATGTTCATCGACGGGGATCCGATGAACGTCGCCACGAAGGCGTTGTCCGGCTGGTCGTAGAGCTCACGCGGGCTGGCGCACTGCTGAAGGATGCCGTCCTTGAGCACGGCCACCCGATCACCCATCGTCATGGCCTCGACCTGGTCGTGCGTCACGTAGACCGTCGTCGTCCCGAGGCGCCGTTGCAGGGCTGCGATCTGCGAGCGGGTCTGCACGCGCAGCTTGGCGTCGAGGTTAGAGAGCGGCTCGTCCATGAGGAACACCTCGGGCTCGCGGACGATGGCGCGACCCATGGCCACACGCTGGCGCTGACCTCCGGAGAGTGCCTTCGGCTTGCGCTCGAGGTACTGGGTCAGGTCGAGGATGGCCGCGGCCTCCTTCACGCGACGATCGATCTCCGACTTGCTGACCTTCTGGATCTTCAGCGCGAAGGCCATGTTCTCGGCGACCGACATGTGCGGATATAGGGCGTAGTTCTGGAAGACCATCGCGATGTCGCGATCCTTGGCCGGCACGTTCGTGACGTCGCGCTCACCGATGAAGATGCGCCCGGCGCTGATGGGCTCGAGGCCCGCCAGCATGCGCAGGCTGGTCGACTTGCCGCACCCAGAGGGCCCGACGAGGACGAGGAACTCACCCTCGGCGATCTCCAGGTTCAGGTGGCTGACGGCCGGAGATGTGCCTCCGGGGTAGACGAGGGACACGTCGTCGTACAGGACGCGCTGGGTCATAGTGGCTCCTTCTACCGGCAGGAACGTGCCGGACGATCCGAGTAGTCAGGTGCACCGGCGGTGCGTCGCCACCCTAGCCCGGGAACCGAGCGGCCTCCCCGGTTTCGTCGTCCTTTCCGACCGTGGCATGTAACGCGTTGCATGCCACGGCCTGCAGGGGCGATACCAAATCGTGATGTGTTCGTTGCCCTTTTCCGCTCGGGAGGGGTTGCGACAGGACGCCCGATTGGCCACGATGACAGCGTTTACGTCATGAGGACGTGAATCTCGGGGCAGCGCCCCGGCCGACTGAGTACGCAAGGAGAATCCATGACCGCAATGACGCGGCGCCGTGGAGCAGCTCTCGTGGTGGGCGGTGTCGCAGCAGCCATGCTGCTGGCCGCCTGCGGAGGCTCCTCTGACGACACCAGCAGCGATGCTGCCACCAGCGAGGCCCCGACCACTGAGGCCACCGAGGCTGCCGGTGGCGAAGCCGCTGCCGGCTGCGAGGCGTACGCCGCCTACACCGGCAACGAGGGCACGACGGTGACCCTGTTCACCTCGATCCTGCCCCCCGAGCAGCAGAAGTTCGAGACCGCGTGGGCCGAGTTCGAGTCCTGCACGGGCATCGACATCGTCTACGAGGGAAGCGACCAGTTCGAGGCGCAGCTTCCGACGCGCATCGCCGGTGGCAACGCCCCCGACATCGCCTTCATCCCGCAGCCGGGCCTTCTCGCGAAGCTCGTCGAGGCCGGTGGCCCCGTGGCCGCTCCCCAGTCCGTGGTCGACAACGTCGACGCGTTCTGGAACCCCGCCTGGAAGTCCTACGGCACGGTCAACGGCACCTTCTACGCGGCTCCGCTGGGCTCCAACATGAAGTCCTTCGTGTGGTACTCGCCCACCAAGTTCGCCGAGTGGGGCATCGCCGTCCCGACCACCTGGGACGAGATGTTCGCTGCTGCCGACGCGATCGCGGCCGCGGGCGTGAAGCCCTTCTGCGGTGGCATCGAGTCCGGCGGTGCGACGGGCTGGCCGGCCACGGACTGGCTGGAGCAGATCGTGCTCCGTCAGCACGGTGGCGAGGTCTACGACAAGTGGGTCTCCCACGAGATCCTGTTCGACTCCCCGGAGATCAAGCAGTCCATGGACACGCTTGCCGGCTGGATGAAGAACCCCGACTACGTCAACGGCGGCTTCGGTGACGTCAAGACGATCGCGACGACGGCGTTCCAGGATGCCGGCGGCCCGATCCTCACGGGCGAGTGCGCCATGCTCCAGCAGGCGTCCTTCTACGCGAACTTCTGGGAGAACTTCCAGCCCGGAACCACCATCGCTGAGGACGGCGACGTGTTCGCCTTCTACCTGCCCGCGATCGACGACGCTGTTGCGCCGAACCCGGTCGTCGGTGGCGGCGAGTTCGTGACGGCCTTCGCTGACCGTCCCGAGGTGCAGGCCGTGCAGACGTTCCTCTCGTCGGCGGAGTTCGCCACGGCGAAGGCTGCTGAGGGAACCTGGGTCTCGGCCAACAGCGGTGTGCCGCTGGACACCTACGCCAACCCGATCGACAAGCTGTCGGCTCAGTACCTGACCGACCCGGCCGGCACCTTCCGGTTCGACGCGTCCGACCTCATGCCGGCCGCCGTCGGCGCCGGTGCGGAGTGGACCGAGATGACCGCCTGGTTCGCCGAGGACAAGCCGACCGATGAGGTCCTCAAGGCCATCGACGCAGCCTGGCCCGCGTCCTGACCTGAAGGTCTGATCTGGTGATTCAGTGACCACCGGGGTCCGCAGGGTGTAGACACATCGTGCGGACCCCGGTGCGTTGCACCCCCATCACCCGACACCCGGTGCCGTGCACCGGTCACGTTCGCTCGGAGGAGGCACCGTGGAGGAGTTGACGGCCGGCCTGGCCAAGGTCGGTACGGGCATCGCCGCCATCGCCATCGTCCTCGGCCTTCTTCTCCTGATCTTCTTCATCGGCGCTCGGGCCAAGGGTCGGCTCCAGAGCCCGGTGGCGATCGTCGTGTTCCTCGGGCCGGCGATCCTCCTGCTGGCCTACGGGCTCATCGTCCCCGCGTTCCGCACGACCGTCGGCAGCTTCCAGAACGCCGGCGGAACCGACTGGGTCGGGTTCGCCAACTACGGGTGGATCTTCACCGCTCCCGGCAATTCGACGTTCCTGATCAACACCGTCCTGTGGCTCATCATCGCGCCGGTGCTGTCCACCGCGCTCGGACTGACCCTCGCCCTGCTGCTGGATCGCATGCGACGCGAGTCGGTCTCCAAGTCCCTGATCTTCATGCCCATGGCGATCTCGTTCGTGGGTGCAGGCATCATCTGGGGCCTGATCTACGAGTACCGGGATCCCTCGAAGGAGCAGGTCGGCCTGCTGAGCCAGGTCGCTATGTGGCTCGGCATCGACAATCCACCCAACTGGCTCCTGTGGCAGCCGTTCAACAACTTCCTGCTCATGGTCATCATGATCTGGATCCAGGTGGGCTTCGCGATGGTCGTGCTGTCAGCCGCCATCAAGGCGATCCCATCCGATGTCGTGGAGGCCGCTGAACTCGACGGGGCCACGGGCTTCCGGCTGTTCAGCAGAGTCACGATCCCCATGATCCGCGGCACGCTGATCGTCGTCCTCACCACGATCATGATCGCGGTCCTGAAGATCTTCGACATCGTCCGCACCATGACGAACGGCAATTTCGGGACGCAGGTCGTGGCCAATGAGATGTACGCCCAGGCTTTCGTCTCCTTCGACGTGGGTCGAGGCAGCGCACTCGCGGTCGTGCTCTTCCTCGCGGTCATCCCGCTGATCGTCTACAACATCGTCCAGCTGCGGAAGGAGAGGACCATCCGATGAGCGTCGAGGCCCATCAGATCATCCCGATCCCCGAGCCGGCGAAGGAGTCGATCCCGGAGGCGGCACGCCGCAAGCTCAGCAGCCCGTGGGCGTCCGGACTCGTCATCCTGATCACGATCCTCTGGACCATCCCCACCTTCGGTCTCCTGGTGACGTCCCTGCGCCCGAAGGACCAGGCCCAGAGCTCGGGTTGGTGGACGATCTTCACCGATCCCATCCTGACCCTGCAGAACTACAGTGAGGTCCTGACCGGCGGCGCGACGATCCCGGGTGGCATCACGCCGTACTTCTTCAACTCCTTCGCCATCGCGCTTCCCGCGGCCATCTTCCCGCTGGTCATTGCCACGATGGCCGCCTATGCCCTCGCGTGGATTCCGTTCCGCGGGGCCACGATCATCTTCTTCGCCATCTTCGCGCTGCAGGTGATCCCGCTGCAGATGTCGCTGCTGCCGCTGCTCCAGATGTTCAACCTGGGATGGAGCATCGGTCCGATCCCGATCTTCCCGGACTTGAACCAGCCGGGCTCCAATCAGTCGATCTTCTTCGGTACCTACATCCCCTTGTGGATCGCGCACACCATGTTCGCGCTCCCCCTTGCGATCTTCCTGCTGCACAACTTCATCCGTCAGCTTCCGCGCGAGCTCTTCGAGGCGGCGCGGGTCGATGGCGCGAGCCACTTCCTGATCTTCCGCAAGCTCGTGCTCCCCCTGACGGTGCCGGCGATCGCGTCCTTCGCGATCTTCCAGTTCCTGTGGGTGTGGAACGACCTCCTCGTGGCGCTCACCTTCGCGGGTGGCACGCCGGATGTCGCCCCCATCACCGCGTACCTCGCCAACATCAAGGGCACGTACGGAGCCCAGCTGCACCTGATCACCGCGGGTGCCTTCATCGCGATCGTGGTCCCACTGATCGTGTTCTTCTCGCTCCAGCGCTTCTTCGTTCGTGGGCTGCTCGCCGGTTCCGTCAAGGGCTGATCAGTGACCTTGGAGTTCCCGCCCGGCTTCGAGCTCGGCGTGGCGACCTCGTCCTGGCAGATCGAGGGTGACGTCGCCGGCCGCGGTCGGTGCAACTGGGACGACTTCGCCCTGGTCCCGGGGGCGATCGTCGACGGCGCCACGGGCGAGCCGGCCTGCGATCACGTGCACCGGCTGGAGGAGGATCTCGATCTGCTCGCCTGGCTGGGCGTGGATGCCTACCGGTTCTCGTTCAGCTGGCCCCGCATCCTGCCCGAGGGCTCGGGACGCGTGTTGGCGTCGGGCGTCGCCTTCTACGACCGGCTCGTCGACGGACTGCTCGAGCGGGGCATTCGTCCCGTGGCGACCCTGTTCCACTGGGACCTGCCGAGCGCTCTCGAGCAGGCCGGCGGATGGACGCACCGCGACACCGCCCTCCGTTTCGCCGACTATGCAGCCGTGGTGGGGGAGCACTTCCACGATCGGGTCGACCGGTGGGCCACCCTCAACGAGCCGTGGTGCTCGGCGTTCCTGGGCTATGCCTCGGGCTACTTCGCCCCGGGGCGCCGGGAGCCCGGTGCCTCGCTCGCCGCCGCCTACCACCTGATGCTCGGGCACGGCCTCGCACTGCAGCGCCTGCGAGCCGTGGGTGCGCGCAACCTCGGCATCGTGCTCAACATCATCCCGATCGTGACGGACGACAGCCGGATGGATGACGCGGTGCGACACGTCGACGGGCTGCAGAACCGGATCTTTCTCGACCTGCTGGCCGGGCGCGGTATCCCGGCCGACCTGATCGGCTCCTGCGGCGCGGTGACCGACTGGTCCTTCGTCGAGAGCGGTGACACCGCCGTCATGAGTGAGCCGCTGGACTGGATAGGGGAGAACTACTACTCGCTGATGCGCATCGCGGCTCCGGATGGGGAGGCGGCAGATGCCATCGGGCAGGACACCGCAGCCTTCCCGGCGTGCCCGCCGCTGCGCTTCGCTCCCCGGCCACCGTTCACCGACATGGGCTGGGAGATCGACCCCTCCGGGCTCGAGCTGGCGCTCCGGAAGATCACCGACCACCTGCCGGGAGTTCCCCTGTGGGTCTGCGAGAACGGCGCAGCCGTGGTGGAGACGACGGACGCGGCCGGCATCCATGATCCGCTTCGGTCCGAGTACATCCGCGACCACCTGGCGGCGCTGCTTCGATCGCGGGATCACGGGCTCGACGTGCGCGGCTACTTCGCGTGGAGCCTCCTGGACAACCTCGAGTGGGCGTCCGGCTGGACGAAGAAGTTCGGCATCGTGCGCGTCGACCCGCAGACGGGCGAGCGCACACCGAAGGACTCCGCACACTGGTATCGGGGTGTGCTGGCGAGTCGGGTGGCCTCGTCAGGCGAGCCACGGGTCTAGACCCATCATGACCCCATGAGCGTCGAGGCTCCCGAGGCAGCGCTCCTGCGCCTCCCTCAGGGTCGCCTGCACCGCACCCGTCGTCGGCTGAGCAGTCCTGCTGCGACGGTGATCGTCATCGCGATCACAGTGCTGTGGACGATTCCGACTGTCGGTCTGCTGGTGACGTCGTTCAGGCCGGTCTGGCTGACGAAGACGTCGGGCTGGTGGACCGTCGTCACGGATCGAACTCTCACCTGGGACAACTACCGTCAGGTGCTCAGCGGTGGGGACATCCTGCCGGAGGGGATCGCCCCGTACCTGTTCAACACCGTGGCGATCGTCCTGCCGGCCACCGTGGTGCCGATCCTGCTGGCCTGCATGGTGGCCTACGCCCTTGCGTGGATCCCCTTCCGCGGAGCGTCTGTGCTGCTGGTCTGCATCGTCGCCCTCCAGGTGCTCCCGATCCAGATGGTGCTGCTTCCCCTCCTGACGATGTTCAGCAGCGGCTGGAGCATCGGGCCGGTTCCGATCTTCCCGGATCTCGACAATCCGGAGACGGGACGATCGCTCCTTCTCGGCACCTTCGTGCCGATCTGGCTCGTCCACACCGCGGTCGCCCTGCCGCTGGCCGTCTTCCTCATGCACAACGTGATCGTGCGACTGCCGAGGGAGCTCATGGACGCGGCTCGGATCGACGGGGCCAGCCACTACCGCATCTTCCGATCGCTCGTCCTGCCCCTGGCCGTCCCGGCCATCGCCGCCTTCGCGATCTTCCAGTTCCTCTGGGTGTGGAACGACTACATCGTGGCGTTGACCTTCGCCTCAGGCGGACCGGACGTCTCGCCCGTGACGCCGTACCTGGCGCGACTCTCCGGTGGCTACGGAGTGCATGAGCATCTGCTGACGGCGGGTGCCTTCGTGGCGATCATCATCCCGGTGGCTGTCTTCTTCCTGCTCCAGCGGCACTTCGCCCGAGGCCTTCTGGCCGGTGCGGTCGACGGCTAGAGGTGAACTGCGCGAGACTGGCTCCATGACCGACACGACCGTGCGCATCGGCTCGGAGGATGTCCCCGCTGTGATCGCGATACCCGCGTCCGGCTCCGGCCCTGCGGTGATCGTCATCCAGGAGTGGTGGGGTCTCGTGCCTCACATCCATGACGTCGTGGAGCGCCTCGCGCGCGAGGGATTCGTGGCGATGGCCGTGGATCACTATCGCGGTGTCGCGACGACCGAGCCGGACGAGGCCAAGAAGCTCATGCTGGGGCTCAGCATCACGCAGGTGGCGGCCGACCTCGACGCTGCGGCGGCAGAACTGCTCCGTCGACCGGACGTGACCGGCGATGCGGTGAGCGTCATCGGCTTCTGCATGGGTGGGGGGCTCGCCCTGCTCGCGCCCACGGTGGCCGCCGACATCCGCTGCGCCGTCGCGTTCTACCCGGCGATGCCCTGGCCGCAGTACGCACCGGACTGGACGCGGTATGCCGGCAGGTCCGCGATCGTCCACAAGGCCGAGTCGGACGAGCCGGGCAACGGACCGGTGATCGCCGAGTACGCCGAGGCGATCAGCCGCGCGGGGGGCAGCGTCGAACTCTTCGAGTACGCCGGAAGCGTCCACGCCTTCTTCAACGATGATCGGCCGGAGGTCTACCAGGCGGATCACGCCGCCCTCGCGTGGCAGCGGACTCTGCAGTTCCTGAAGCGCTGCGCCGGCTGACGTGCGCACGCTCGCGCAGCTCGATCGTGCGGTCGCCGCATGCCGCCGGTGCCCCCGCCTCATCGCGTGGTGCCAGGAGGTTGCTGAGACGAAGCGGGCGGCCTATCGCGATGAGGACTACTGGGGCGGCCCGGTGCCCGGGCTCGGTCGGGATCCGCGAATCTGGATCGTCGGCCTGGCTCCCGCGGCCCACGGCGCCAATCGCACGGGGCGCATGTTCACCGGGGACCGCAGCGGGGACTGGCTCTTCGCATCCCTGCACCGCGTCGGTCTCGCCTCGAAGCCCGAGTCCCGCCATCGGGGCGACGGCCAGGAGCTCATCGGTGTCCGCATCACGGCGGCGGTCCACTGCGCACCCCCAGCCAACAAGCCGACGACCGAGGAGCGGCGGACATGCGGGTCCTGGCTGCAGGAGGAGCTCCGCATCATCGAGTCCCGGGTACGGGTCATCGTGCCCCTTGGGGGGATCGCGTGGACGGCCGTGGGGGCGGCTCTCCGTGAGGGCTCCTGGACGGTGCCGACGACACGCTTCGGCCACGGAGCGGAGGCGGCCGCCGCGACTCCGTCGGGTCGGCCGATCACGGTTCTCGGCTCGTACCACCCGAGTCAGCAGAACACCTTCACCGGTCGACTGACCGAGCCGATGCTCGATGGCGTCCTGGGACGTGCCCGTGACCTCGCCGGCGTGCCTGCGCACGGGTGACGGGGCGTCATCGATGCGATCCCGACGTCCGCCATGGGCCAGATCCCCCGGCGGATGCTGCATGACGCCTGAGGGGCCGCGGCCGCCCTACGCTGGGCGTGCGCCCCTGTAGTCCAATCGGCAGAGACACCCGGCTTAAACCCGGCACAGTGTGGGTTCGACTCCCACCGGGGGCACGGAGCGTGC
Source organism: uncultured Bifidobacteriaceae bacterium (assembly GCA_964597445.1). Lineage (GTDB taxonomy): Bacteria > Actinomycetota > Actinomycetes > S36-B12 > S36-B12 > UBA10649. The sequence goes on from CAZQXO010000030.1 coordinate 24,891, forward strand.
GGAGTGGCCGAGGGGACGGGCACGGAGCGTGCGGAGTGGCCGAGGGGACGGGCACGGAGCGTGCGGAGTGGC
>CAZQXO010000031.1:0-23683 GCA_964597445.1 uncultured Bifidobacteriaceae bacterium
GCGCATCGGGCTTGGCGATCGGCGCGACAGCATCCTCGATGTCCATGAACACCTGGTCTGCCGCCAGACCCTTGGCCTTCTCGAGCATCTTCGGGCTCGAGCCCGGAACGGCCAGATTCGAGCGGCGGGAACGCTGCGGTGCCATGGTTCTCCTTCGTATCGGGTGAGTGAGCGTGAGGTCAGGCGGGCTGCAGGTTTCGGGCGTCCCGAATGATTCCGAGCACGCGGGTCATGACCTCGGCGAGGTCGTAGTCCTTGGGGGTGAAGATCGCGGCCACCCCCGCCGCAACCAGGGCCTCGGCGTCAGCGTCAGGGATGATCCCGCCCAGCACGACGGGCACGTCATCCATGCCCGCTGAGCGCAGGCCCTCCACGATCTCCGGGACGATCTGCAGGTGCGAGCCGGAGAGGATGGACAGGCCCACGCAGTCGACGTCCTCCTGCACGGCGGCGGAGATGATCTGCTCGGGTGTCAGGCGGATGCCCTGGTAGACGACCTCGAATCCCGCATCGCGAGCCGCGACAGCAACCTGCTCGGCACCATTGGAGTGACCGTCCAGCCCGGGCTTCGCCACGAGGATGCGCAGGCGGTGGCCGATCTGCTCCCCGGTGGAGGCCACGGCCGCACGAAGCTCCGCGATCCCAGCGCGATCGCCGCTGCCCACCGCGGCGGTGACACCCGTCGGAGCGCGGTACTCGCCGAAGACCTCGCGCAGGACGCCCGCCCACTCCCCCGTCGTGACCCCGGCCCGGGCGCACTCGAGGGTCGCGTCCATGAGGTTGGCATCCGTCTGCGCCTCACGCGCAAGGCGAGCCAACGCGGCCTTGACGGCCACGGGATCGCGGCTCGCCCGCCACTCATCGAGCGCGATGATCGCGCGCTCCTCCACGACCGGATCGACGCGCTGGATCGCCGTGTCGAGATCAGCGGTGAGGGGACTCGGCTCGCTCGTGGTGTACGCGTTGACGCCGACGATGACCTCGTCGCCCGACTCCACGCGACGACGGCGCTCGGCGTGCGAGGCCACCAGTGCGGTCTTGAGGTAGCCGGACTCCACCGCCGCGACCGCACCGCCCATCGCAGCAATGCTCTCCATCTCGGCGCGAGCCTCCGCCACCATGTCGTCGACCTTCGCCTCGATCACGTGGGAACCGGTGAAGATGTCGTCGTACTCGAGGAGATCGGTCTCCAGGGCGAGAACCTGCTGCATGCGCAGGCTCCACTGCTGGTCCCACGGGCGAGGCAGTCCGAGGGCCTCGTTCCAGGCCGGCAGCTGGACCGCGCGGGCGCGCGCATCCTTCGAGAGGGTCACCGCCAGCATCTCGAGGACGATGCGCTGGACGTTGTTCTCCGGCTGCGCCTCGGTCAGGCCCAGCGAGTTGACCTGGACCCCGTAGCGGAAGCGGCGCGCCTTCTCATCTGTCACGCCGTATCGCTCGCGCGCAATGTCGTCCCAGAGACGGACGAAGGCCCGCATCTTGCACATCTCCTCGACGAAGCGCACGCCAGCGTTGACGAAGAAGGAGATCCGAGCCACGACCTCGGTCATCTCCGCCTCGGTCACCTGACCCGAATCTCGAACCTCGTCGAGTACCGCGACCGCCGTCGAGAGGGAGAAGGCGATCTCCTGAACCGGAGTCGCCCCTGCCTCCTGCAGGTGGTACGAGCAGATGTTGATGGGATTCCACGTGGGGGTGTTGTGGACACTCCACGCGATCATGTCGGTGATCAGGCGCATGGACGGCGCGGGCGGGAACACGTACGTCCCGCGCGACAGGTACTCCTTGATGATGTCGTTCTGCGTCGTTCCCGCCAGGGCAGCTCGATCGGCTCCCTGCTCATCGGCGATCGTGACGTACAGCGCGAACAGCCACATGGCTGTCGCATTGATGGTCATCGAGGTGTTCATCTGATCGAGAGGAATGCCCTCGAGCAGCTGGCGCATGTCGCCGAGATCGGCTACCGGCACGCCCACCTTCCCGACCTCGCCCCGGGCCAGGGGCGAGTCCGCGTCGTAGCCGGTCTGGGTCGGCAGGTCGAAGGCGATGGACAGGCCGGTCTGGCCCTTCTCAAGGTTTCGGCGGTACAGCTCATTCGACTCCCGCGGGGAGGAGTGGCCCGCGTAGGTGCGCATGACCCAGGGCTTGCCCTTCTGGCTCATGGCACCCTCCTCCCGATCGCCACCGAGTCCCGTCGACCTTGGGTCAGTTGGCGCGCTTGGCGATCTCGTCGGTCAACTGCGGCACGACGGAGAAGAGATCGCCCACGACGCCGTAGTCGGCCAACTCGAAGATCGGGGCCTCGGGGTCCTTGTTGACGACCACGATCGTCTTCGAGGTCTGCATGCCCGCCCGGTGCTGGATGGCGCCGGAGATTCCGTTCGCGATGTACAGCTGGGGCGAGACCGTCTTGCCCGTCTGGCCCACCTGGTACTGATGCGGATACCACCCGGCGTCGGTCGCGGCGCGCGAGGCACCAACGGCTGCCCCCAGGGAGTCCGCCAGGGCCTCGATGACGGAGAAGCCGTCGGCGGAGCCGACGCCACGGCCACCGGACACCACGACCTGCGCCTCCGCCAACTCCGGACGTCCGCCCTTGACGGCCGCCGTGTGGCCCATGATGGTGGCCTTGCGGGCCGCATCCGACAGGCTCACGGTGACGTCCTCGCGGGCCGGCGACACCGGGGCCGCCTCGGGAGCGATCGCATTGCCGCGGACCGTGATGACGGGCACGCCATGCGTGACGGTCGAGTGAACGATGGTGGAGCCACCGAAGACGCTCTGGGTCGCGATGACGCGATCACCGTCGAGGGTGACGTCGACCGCATCGGTGATGATGCCGGCGCCGGCCTTGATGGCCAGCCGCGCTGCGGCCTCCTTGCCATCCGCCGTCGAGGGGACGAGCACCGCGACAGGCGAGGCCGAGGCGACGAGTTGGGCCAGTACCTCCGCAGCAGGTGCCACGGGGTGCTGCGCGTTCGCGACATCGCCCGCCACGTAGACCTTGGCCGCGCCGAACTCGCCGAGCGTCGCGATGGCCGCGTCGGTGATGCCCGGACCGATCCACACAGCAGCGGGGGTGCCGAGACTCCGAGCAGCCGTGAGCAGCTCCGTCGTCGACTTCTTCACGGTGCCGTCGACTTCGTCGACGAGAACCAGGACCTCACCCATCACGTTCTCCACTCGCTCGTTCTGGCTTGGACGATTCGCTATGTCTGGGATGTTGCGATGTTGCGATGCCGCGTGCGGCTCAGATGAACTTCTGCGTCGCGAGGAACTCCGCGACCTTGACGCCGCCGTCGCCCTCGTCGGTGACGATGGTGCCGGCTGCCTTGGCAGGACGTGCCGCGAAGTCATTCACCGCGCTCCACGCGGCGGCGGCGCCCACTGCAGCAGTGTCGAGTCCGAGATCGGCCACGGTGAGCGAGTCGACCGGCTTCTTCTTCGCCGCCATGATTCCCTTGAACGAGGGGTAGCGCGGCTCGTTGATCTTCTCGACGACGCTGACGACAGCCGGGAGTGCGGCCGTGACCGTCGCGTAGCCGTTCTCCGTGACACGCTCGACCGTGATGTCGGAACCCGAGATCGCCACCTTCTGGGCGAACGTCAGCTGAGCCCAGCCGAGACGCTCAGCGACCATGGCAGGGACGACGCTCATGCGCGCGTCCGTCGACTCCGAGCCGAAGAGCACGAGATCGAAATCACGACCCTCGATGGCCTTCGCGATCACCGCGCTGGTGGCGATGGCGTCCGACCCGGCCAGGGAGTCATCCACGACGTGGATCCCGGCGTCCGCGCCCATGCTGAGTGCCTTGCGCACCGTCTCCGAAGCGCGATCCGGGCCCATCGAGATGACGACGACCTCGCCTCCATTGGCCTCGACCAGCTGCAGGGCCTCCTCGACGGCGTACTCATCGAGCTCGTTCATGACCCCGTCCGCCGACTCGCGGTCCAGGCGCGAGTCACCCTCACGCAGCTTCTTCTCGGCCCAGGTGTCCGGAACCTGCTTCACGCACACGGCGATCTTCATGTCACCACTCCTCGTCGAGCCCCAGCGGGCTGCCCCACCGGGCTCGGCAGGGACCTGCGGATTGTATCCAATCTGTCCGACCCACGCTCGGCCGAACCGGAGACATTCTTGCTCATCCAACTATATGGTGTCCAAGTATTTTCGCAAGGACGGACCGGGCTCCCGAGGCCGCTGCGCGCCCGGTCCCGTGCAGCAGGAGCGACGCCGATCAGAGAGGCACCGCATGAGCAATGCGTACGAGACCCTGCGCTACGAGGTGTCGGACGGGATCCTGACCCTCTGGCTGAATCGACCCGAGAGCCTCAATGCCTTCACCGTGACCATGGCCGACGAGCTCGTGGCCGCGTTCGATCGCGCCAGCGCGGACGACTCCGTCGCGGCGGTCGTCGTGACCGGCAGCGGCCGGGCGTTCTGCGCCGGCATGGACCTCTCGTCCAAGGGCAACGTCTTCGGACTCGACGAGACCCAGCACCCGACCCTGCAGGATCTCCGCGACCGCTTCGAGGACCCCGCGATCGTGGACGGGGTCCGCGACACCGGCGGCCGCGTGTCGCTCGCCATCTACCGCTGCCTCAAGCCGGTCATCGCCGCCATCAACGGTGCCGCCGTGGGCATCGGCGCCACCATGACCCTGCCGATGGACGTGAGGATCGCCTCCGAGCAGGCTCGGATCGGCTTCGTGTTCGGCCGGCTCGGCATCGTTCCCGAGGCGTGCTCGACGTGGTTCCTGCCCCGCATCGTCGGCATGAGCCGGGCGCTGGAGCTCGTGTACTCGGCCGACATCATCGACGCCTCCCACGCCCGGGAGCTCGGACTCGTGCGCGACGTCGTCTCGGAGCAGGACCTGCTCCCGACCGCCTACGCCCTTGCGCGCCGCTTCACCGAGGGTCGCTCCCCCGTGGCGACAGCACTCATGCGGCAGATGCTCTACCGGAACGCACCGGCCCCCGATCCGACCGAGGCGCACCTCATCGAGTCGCTCGCGATGTTCTACACCAGCGTGGGCGACGGCAGGGAGGGCGTGGCGGCCTTCCTCGAGAAGCGCCCCGCGGAGTTCCGGGGCCGCGTGCCCCAGGACCTTCCTCCGTTCCATCCCTGGTAGTCGGATCCACCCCTGGTAGTCCGACCACGGGTACAGTGATGGTCCAGCCTCCGTCGGGGGCGGACCCGAGGAGCCACCACCGTTGGACCTGCTGCTCACCTTGCTCGTGGGCGTGGTGGTGGTCGTGCTCATCACCGTGGCCACCGGCTACTTCGTCGCCCAGGAGTTCGCCTACATGGCGGTCGACCGGTCGGCCCTGAAGGCTCGCGCCGATGCCGGGGACGCCCGCGCTGTCCGAGCCCTGGCGATCACCTCCCGCACCTCCTTCATGCTCTCCGGCGCCCAGCTGGGCATCACGGTCACGGGACTCCTTGTCGGCTATGTGGCCGAACCCCTCATCGGCGACTCGATCGGAGGCATGCTCGGCGGCATCAGCGTCCCGAGTGGGGCGGCGCTGGCGATCGGCGCGATCCTCGCGCTCAGCCTGTCGACGCTCATCCAGATGCTCTTCGGCGAGCTCGTGCCGAAGAACTACTCCTTGGCGCGCGCCGAGCCCACCGCCGTCGCCCTCGCACGATCGACCCGGATCTACCTCGCCGTCTTCGGATGGCTCATCCGCATCTTCGACGCCTCATCGAACGCCCTCCTTCGCCTGTTCCGGATCGAGCCGGTGCACGATGTCGAGCACTCCGCTTCGGCACGCGACCTCGAGCACATCGTCGAGGAGTCGCGTGAGTCCGGGCACATTCCCGACGAGCTGTCCGCCCTGCTCGACCGGATCCTCGACTTCCCCGAGGAGACGGTCCAGCACGCGATGATCCCGCGGACGAAGGCCGACATCGTCTCCTCCAGGGACACGGTCGGCCATGTGCGCGAACTCATGGCGACCGGACACTCGCGCTACCCCGTCCTGGCATCGAACGGTGAGGACGTCCTCGGCGTCGTCCATCTCGTGGACATCCTCGCCACGGACGAGCCAGACACCGCCTCGGTGCGCTCGGTCATGCGACCCGCGCCGATGGTCTCGACAGTCATGAGCCTGCCGGAGGCTCTGTCCGTCCTGAGCGAGTCGAGCAACCAGCTCGCATGCGTGGTCGACGAGTACGGGGGCTTCTCGGGCGTCCTGAGCCTCGAGGACCTCGCCGAGGAGATCGTGGGAGAGATCACCGACGAGCACGACGTGCCGGAGATCCCGCACCACTTCGACGGGGATGGATGGGTGCTTCCTGGCGACACCCACCTCGACGAGGCCGAGCGCGCGCTCGACGTGACCTTTCCCGAGGGTGAGTACGAGACCGTGGCGGGCCTGGCCATCGCCGCCAAGGGCGGCTTCCCGCGCGTCGGGGAATCGGTCAGGGTTGACCTGGTCATCGATCCGGACGCCTTCCTCGATGAGGAGAACGCAGGACCGACGCGCGCCGAGATCGAGACACTCGACATCGAGCGCCACGTTCCCGCCCTCGTGCGCATCCGCCTGAAGGCCTCCGACGATCGGGAGGTGGCAGCAGGATGAACCTGAGCCCCACTGCCGTCGTTCTCGTGACCATCGGCATCATCGCTCTGAGCGCCTTCTTCGTGGCCGTCGAGTTCGCGCTGCTCGCCGCGCGCCGGCACCGGCTGGAGGATCGCGCCCGTGAGAGCCGCTCTGCACGCGCGGCCCTGCGCAACGCATCGCAGATGACTGTCCTCCTCGCAGGCGCACAGCTGGGCATCACCGCCTGCACGCTGATCCTCGGCGCCGTCACCAAGCCCGCCGTGCACGACTGGCTGACGCCCGCCTTCGAGAACTTCGGCCTGCCCGAGGTCACCGCCGACGTGATCGCGTTCATCCTCGCCCTGCTGATCGTCACCTTCCTGCATCTCGTCGTCGGCGAGATGGCTCCGAAGTCCTGGGCGATCGCCCACCCCGAGATGTCGGCGACGCTGCTGGCCCTTCCGATGCGCGGCTTCCTGATCCTGACCCGACCGCTTCTGGTCGGCCTGAACAACGCGGCGAACTGGCTGCTCCAGCGCGTCGGGGTATCGCCCGTCAATGCTGTTTCCGCCGCGCAGGACACGAACGCGCTGCGCCAGCTGGTGCGTCACTCCGAGGACATCGGGACCCTCGACACCGCCTACTCGACCCGGGTGGCCGCCGCCCTGGAGATGCAGTCGACTCCCGTCAGCACCCTCGTGCCGCAGGACACGAGCATCACCATGGTTCCTCCGACGGCGAGCGTGGCCGACGTTCGAGCCGCCACCGAGGCGACGGGACATCACCGGATCATCGTCGGCACTCCTGATCGCATCGTCGGCAGCGTGCACATCCGCGACACCCTGACCCGTCCGACCGGACTGCCCATCCAGCGCCTGATCCGGCCCGTCCTGCGACTTCAGGCCCACGAGAGCATCCACGAAGCCCTCGCGCGCATGCGCCGAACCAGCAGCCACATGGCCGTGGTGATGGACGGATCATCCGTCGTCGGGCTCGTGACCCTGAGCGACGTCCTGAGCGGGCTGGTCAGCACGCCGCAGCGCGACGAGGGCTGACCAGCCCGAGCGATCAGGCGGGGGTCGTGAAGACGATCGCCTCGCCCTGGCCTCCACCGCCGCAGAGGGCGACAGCACCGACTCCGCCGCCGCGCTTGCGGAGCTCGTAGGCGGCGGAGAGCAGGATCCGAGCCCCGCTCATGCCCACGGGATGGCCGATGGCGATGGCACCGCCGTTGACGTTGACCTTCTCCTCGTCGAGACCGAGATCCCGCGCCGACGCGAGGCCGACACTCGCGAACGCCTCGTTGATCTCCACGACATCGAGATCGGCGACCGTGAGCTCACCGTCACGGCGAAGGGCATCGTTGATTGCGGCCGCTGGCTGGAGCAGGAGCGACGGGTCCGGGCCTGCCACCTCACCGTGGGCGCGGATCTCCGCGATCCACGAGAGACCGTGCTTCTCAGCCCACTCCTTGCTGGCCACGACGAGGGCCGCCGCGCCATCCGACAGCTGCGAGGCATTGCCGGCCGTGATCGCTCCCTCCTTGTCGAAGGCCGCGCGCAGGCCGCCGAGCGACTCCACGGTCGTCTCCGGCCGCACGCCCTCATCCTCCGTCACGGTCACGGCACCCTTGCGGGTCTTCACCTCGACCGGGACGATCTCCTCTCCGGCGCGGCCCGAGGCCTTCGCCGCAGCCGCGAGGCGATGGGATCGCTCGGCGAAGGCATCCATGTCCTCGCGGGAGATGTTGTAGGGCTTCCCGTACTTCTCCGTCGCCGCTCCCATGGACATCGCATCGAAGGCGCAGACGAGGGCATCCTGGTCGAGCGCATCGACCAGCGGTGAGCTTCCGTACTTGTATCCCTGCCGAGCTCCGAGGAGCATGTGCGGCGCGTTGGTCATGGACTCCATGCCGCCCGCCACCACAACCTCGTGATGGCCTGAGCGGATCATCTGGTTGGCCATCGCGACAGCCACCAGGCCGGACAGGCAGAGCTTGTTGATGGTCAAGGCGGGCACGCTCATCGGAAGCCCCGCAGCGGCCGCCGCCTGACGGGCCGGGTTCGGGCCCGCTCCCGCCTGGTACACCTGGCCCATGATCACTGCATCGACCTGATCGACCGACACCCCGCTGCGCTCGAGCGCCCCGCGGATCGCGACCGCGCCGAGGTCGACGGCCGAGAGGGACGCGAAGGCCCCCATCAGCTTGCCGACCGGGGTCCGTGCTCCATCGATGATGACGGCCGTGGTCATGACTGCTCTCCTGACTCCTCGTGAGGGTGCGGCTCCGACCTTGGCAGAAGGCGACACCGGAACGCGCTCCGAGGGTAACGTGTCCTAGGTCGTCAGGTAGACGGACGTCCAACCACATCCCGGGAGAGCCGTGGAGCGCATCGCCGTGATCACCGGTGCCGGGACGGGCATCGGAGCGGCCTGCGCGCGGGCCCTCGCCCCAGACTGCTCCCGCCTCGTCCTGCTGGGACGCCGCCGCGAGAAGTTGGAGGAGGTGGCGGAGACCCTTCGCCGCGACTCCGTCGCTGTTGACACGCGCTCAGTGGACGTCTCCGATGTCGGGGCCGTCACCGACTTCGTCGACTGGATCGGCGCGAGCGCGGATGCGGTCGATGTACTGGTGAACAACGCCGGGTCCCCGCAGCCGAAGATCACCGGGGGCCTTGCCGATGTCGCCTCCGCATGGGAGTCCACGTGGCGGGCCAACACGCTGAGCGTCGTGCTCATGACCGAGGGTCTCAAGCCGCTGCTGCGCCGCCCCGGAGGGCGGATCGTCACGATCGGCTCCTTCGCCGCCGAGATGGGCACGGGAAGCCCGGCCTACGCGTCCGCGAAGGGAGCCCTCGAGACCTACTCCGTCACGCTCATGCGGGAGCTCGGTCGCGAGGGAATCACCTCCAACATCGTCTCCCCCGGCTACACGCAGGGCACCGAGCTGCTGGAGGGGCGCATGACACCGGAACGGCACGAGCGACTCGTCGCCGGCATCGCCGCCGGTCGTGCGGGAACACCCGAGGAGATCGCCTCCGCTGTCGCATACCTCGCCTCACCCTTGGCCGGCTTCGTCAACGGCCGCGTCCTCACCGCCAACGGAGGCACCTACCTGTCCGCCTGACTTGCCCACCTGACTTACCCACCTGACCTGTCCACCCACGCACCCATCCACACCCGAGGAGAAGCATGAGCGCGTTCGACGAGACCGACCTAGCCAGGATCGAGGTCGTGAAGGCCCTGTTCGCCGCCTGGTCGAGCGGGGATCTGGATGCCCCGCGGCAGTACCTCACCGATAGCCCCGTGCTGTGGGACAGCGTGGGCGGGCTCAAGGAGGGCTGGCCCGCGATCCGCGAGTACTTCGGTCACGGGCTCGAGCGCTACCCGGACCTCGTGCTCGAGCCCACGGGAGAGTACTGGTCTCGGCCCGACGGCATCGCACTCCAGTGGAGCATGAGTGCAACCGTCATCGATGACTCGATGGGCCCGGGCCACATCGGACGCAAGTGGAACGTCCCTGGGCTGTCCTTCCTCGTCTTCGACGGCATGAAGGTCGCCGCGGAGTACGACTACCACGACAAGGGTGCGCGACAGCGCTCCCTGGAGGAGTAGGTCAAGCCCAGCGCGCGAGGAGGTCGTCGCACAGGCGCTCGACCTGAGCTGGGGTGATGCGCTGTCGCGTGACAAGCCTGCGGTACAGGAACGGGGCCACCATGTCCTCAACGCACTGAGCCTCGTCACGGTCCCCCGAGATGACCCCCGCCCGCTTGGCGATGCGCACGACCTCACTCGCCCGGGTCCGACTCTGACCGAAGACACGCTGATGGACATCGGCCAGCGCCTCGTCACGTGCAGAGGCCTCGATCAGCGCGACGAGCACGGCCGTGTAGATCGGATCGTTCAGGCGTCGCGCATAGTCCGCGAGGTACTTGCGCAGGCTCGTGGCGGCGTCGCCGCTCAGGTCCACGGGCTCCCGGTGCATCAGATCGTCGAACACCTCGCAGGCAAGCGCCACCATGTCGGGCCAATTGCGATAGATCGTGCTGCGGGACACACCGGACTCCTGCGCGAGTCGATCCGGCGTGAGCCCGCCGAGACCATCCGCCACGAGAACGGCGCAGACCGCCTCATGCACGGCCGTGCGGCTGCGCTCGTACCGGGCGTCGCTCATGAGCAGATGATGTCGGTCAACTGCGTCAGGAAGCGCAGGTGCACGGCAACGCCGATCGCGAGCTGGTCAGCGGTGCGTCGAGGGCCGTTCTCGAATACCGTTCGTGCCGACAGATTCACGCAGGCACCCCGGAAGTGGTTGTAGGCCAGCCACATGCGCCACTGATCATCCGAGTACGCGATGCCCGCGACCTCCCTCAGCCGCCCCTTCCACGCATCGGCATCCATGATGCGGCGCCCACGGATCAGGGCAAGGTACGACCAGTCCTCGGCCGCGTCACCGACATGAGCGAACTCCCAGTCGATGGTCGTGAGTCCGCGCTCGGGATCGAAGAGGGCGTTGCCCGGACCCGCGTCTCCGTGGACGATGACGGACGGCCCGGTCGGCCGCAGGTGCTCGAGCAGCCAGTCGGCACCCTGCTCCACGAGCGGGATCTCCGGGGCGTGGCGCCGGTACATGGCGCGCCAGCCCTCGATGTTGTCGATGATCACCTGCTCGGGACTGCGGTCGCTGGCATCGAGCACCGAGACCGGAACCCGATGGAGGTTCGCTACGGAGCGGATGATGTCGTCGAGCCCCTCCTGGTCGACGCGCACCGCACCGGGGACCTCCTCCATCACGAAGAACGGCTCTCCCAGAACATCACCCGACGCCTCCACCCACTCGACCCGGGGGACGCTGAAGCCAGCGGAGTGGAGCGCACGCATGGCCGCTACCTCGGACAGGGAGTCGGTGCCGAACATTCCGCCCTGCTCCACCCGGACGATGACGCGGCGGGTGCCACCGGCTTCACGGAGCGTGGCGCGCCACATGCGGCGGGAGAACCCGCCACCGATCACGGTCGCCTCCAGGACCTCGACGGGACCGCCCGACTGGTCCGAGAGCCAGGAGCCCAACGCGGCCCTCTCGGCCGGCTCGACCTCGACGACGGCATGCTCGATGGAGGTGTCATGACTGGTGAAGGCACGCATCAGGGGCGCTGCTGTCTCCACGTCCTCGGCGAGCCATGCCCGGAGATCCGCCAGGTTCGCGGACCCCGCGTCCAGCAGCGCGCGCCTGTGCGGCCAAGGGTCCGGGCCGCGACTCTCCACGTACTCCGCCACCGCGCTCCACTGCGCCGCCGATCCGAGCCGGGGATCTCGAAGCCCGTCGTCGATGGCCTGACGGATCAGGGCCGACTCCACGAGCGCCTCCATCAGCGCGACCGGAGCTCGCCCGCGACCTGCGCCTCCAGGGCGAAGTCGTACCCGGCACCCCAGACCGGGTCCGACAGCTGGTCGGGCGCGTTCACGAGGTCGGTGGAGCAGAACCACTCGTAGGTCTCGCGGTAGCCCACCTCGATGCCACGCTCGACGGTGAGCCCGAGGTCGGCCGCCTTCGCCACGGAGAGGACTCCATGGTGCTTCACGCCGAAGAGGTGGCCGTAGAGGGGCTTGAGGTCGGTGAATCCCGTCGGCACCTCGACGATGTCCGGCTCGGCACCGACGACCTCCGCCAGAAGCATCGTCCAGGCACGGGCCGACGCCCCCTGCCCGGTGATGTTGACGACCTCACCCGCAACGGCCGGTGCCTGGGCCATCTCACGCAGGTTCAGGCAGAGATCATCGACATGACCGTAGCTCGTCGTCACGAGACCCTCGTGCGGCAGGAGGATCGGCAGCCCGCGACGAAGCCGCAGGAACATCGCCGTCTCCATGTCATGGATGTTGTTGGCCGGGCCGTAGATGGCCGCGGGTCGGGCCACCGATCCGGGGAAGCCCGTCTCCGAGTACCGATCGAGGATGGCTCGCTCGGCATGCGCCTTGAATCCGCCGTAGGTCGTGACGGGGTCGGCCGTCCGTGGTGCGTCCTCCGTCCACGGCATGATCCCGCTCGGCTCGTAGGCCATGATCGACGAGACGAAGACGTAGGCGCCGACATGACCGTCGAGCAGCGCGATGAGATCCTCGAACTGGCCACCGCCCGCAGCCATGACGAAGCCCGACACGTCTATGACCGCATCCCACTGGGTGCCCCCGAGGGCCACGCGCATCGACTCCGAGTTCGTGCGATCCCCGATGATCTGCTGCACGCCAGTCGGCAGGCTCGACGGCGTGCGACCGCGATTGAGGACGGCGACCTCGTGACCCTCCCCCACCAGAAGGTCGACCATGCGGCGACCGACGAATGTGCTGCCACCAAGGATGAGGGTCTTCACGGCCCCGACTTTATAGGACATTATGTCCCATAACTAGTTCCGGACGGCTAGACTCCGGACATGGTCGATCCCGGGCGCCTGACCCGCATGGACGAGTACCCGCGCCACCAGGTCGGGGGGACCTTCGACTCCGTCGACAGCGACTCCGTCCACTGGAACGACGGCTTCTACTTCACGCTCGGAGACCAGGCCACGGGCACGAGCCTCTGGGTGGCGCTGCGGCTGTATGCCAACACGGACGTGCTGGACGGCTTCGCCTGCGCCATCGTCGATGGCCGACAGCACAACCTGCGCTGGTCGCGGCGTCTGCGCCCCGACAGCGACTCGATCGCCGTCGGGCCGCTTCGTCTGGACATCATCCGACCGCTGGAGGAGCTGCGCCTCACCTGCGCCGAGAACGAGTACGGCATCTCCTTCGACCTCACCTGGCGCGCCCTCCACGAGCCGCACCTCGAGGACCGGGTCGTCCGCTACTCCGGGGGCCGGAAGGTGTACGACCGCACGAACTACGACCAGGCCTGCGAGGTCTCCGGCACGCTCGCCGTCGGCGAGCACACCTTCACGGTGGATCCCCGCACGTGGCTGGGCGTTCGCGACCACTCCTGGGGGCTGGGCCGCACCGGGGGGCTCGAGGACGGCATCGCGCCGGTGCAGGGGCGAGATCCCCGGCGTGGATTCGCCATGCGTCAGTGGACGATGGTGCGGATGCCCGACCGGGTGATGTTCTGGCAGTTCCACCAGCAGGCCGATGACAGCGTCGACGGATTCGAGGCGGTCGTGATCCCCCTCGACTCGAGCCTCCCGCGATGGCGGTACGCCTCCGGCCACGCCACCGCATCACGTGTCGACGGACACCCCCGCGCGGCCGACACCACCGTCTCCCTCACCCGAGAGGACGGATCGGTCGACCGCTTCCTCCTCACCCCCGTCGGCTGGCCGGCCTACCTGCAGGGCGGTGGTTACCACGATGGCTTCGCCGACCGGCGCGGCCGCGGTGTGTACCGCGGGGAGGAGCACCACGAGGGCGAGGTCTGGGGCGTGACGCATCCGGTCGACGTGGAGGATCCTTCCGGCTGGTTCGTGCCACGTCCCGACGCCTGGGCTGAGCACTTCGCCACCTGCGTGAACCTCGCGAATCCAGAGGATCGGGGCTTCGGTCACCTCGAGTGCGTGCTCGCTCCGTGAACGCCTACACAGCACAGCGGCTCGCCGACGAGGCCGAGCTCCGAGCCCTCTCCGTCACCTACGCGCGCGGCCTCGACCGGCACGACCGAGACCTCGTGCGGTCCGTCTTCGCCGATGACGCCACCACCCACTACGGCTCCTTCCGCGGGGGCCCGGACGAGATGGCGGACATGGCCATGCAGGCCCTGAGCGCCTACCAGGCCACCCAGCACGTCCTCGGGCAGATCAACCTGACGATCGACGGTGACGACGCCGTAGGCGAGGTCTATTTCCAGGCCTTCCACCAGCACACGACGGAGGGGTTCGATCGCTTCATCTGCGGACGCTACGTCGACCGGTATCGGCGGTCGCCCGAGGGCTGGCGTATGACGCATCGCACAGAGGTCGTTGACTGGACCCGCACGGAACCGTCCGCGAGTGAGTACCTTGAGAAGCGCCCCGAGACCGTTCGAGGCACACGCGACCGCACCGACCTGAGCTACCGCCCCCACGAGGCCTAACGCCTCGATCGACGAAGGAGACCGCATGGACGTCGAGCACTTCCAGGCCTTTCTGGACGCAGTAGAGCCGGAGCGAGGGGCGACCGTCCTCAGCGCCGTCCCTGTCCCGGGTGGTTACAGCCGCGACACGGTCATGGCGGAGGTTCGATGGGCTGACGGAAGCACGGAGAAGTTCGTGCTGCGGGGCGATCCGCCGATCGACGGCAGCGTCTTCCGAAGCGATCGCGCTGCTGAATGGGCCGTCCTCCAGGCCGTCAAGGACCTTCCGGACTTCCGCATCCCCACGCCCCGCTACTTCGATGCCACCGGCGAGTACATGGGCTGCAAGTGCATCGTCTCGGAGGCCATCGACTCCACGTCGATGCAGAAGTTCCTCGACACAGGACCTGATCTCGACAAGGCGCGCGAGGACTTCGTGGCCATCATGGCGTCGGCGCACAACACTCCCCTGGAGTCCATCGACGCCTCCATCCCGCGTCCTGCCAGTTGGCGCGAGCACATCGACGAGGTCATCGCCAACTACGAGCTGATGCTCGACGCGGTCGGTGAGGATGACCCGATCCTGCGCTACACCCTCAAGAAGATCCAGATGAACCTTCCCCCCGAGGTGCCGATGGCACTCGTCCACGGTGACCTCCAGCCCGGCAACTTCCTGCTGTCCGAGGGCAGCGACCCCTACATCATCGACTGGGAGTTCGCCAAGATCGGCGACCCCCGTCTCGACCTCGGCTACTACCTCCAGATCCCGATGCCTCCGCATCTCTACCACCCGGATCCCGAGGCCTTCCTGGAGATCTACCGCTCACTCACCGGCATGACCGAGGAGCAGATCAACCCCGCCATCGCGAAGTACTTCCTGCTCCTCGGCACCAGCCACCTGATGCTCGACATCATGCGTGGTACCGAGGACGTCACTCAGGGCCAGCACCGAGGCGTCATGGGCGTGTTCCTCATGACCGCGTACGCCCACTTCCACAAGCTCTACCTCGACTACTCGCTCGAGCTCCCCTACGCCGATCCCACCTCGACCATGGAGGCCGCACGATGATCACCCGACCCTCCACCTCACGCGTCCTCGAGGACGTCGTCGAGGAGCTGACCCGCGACATCCTGCCGGTCATCTCCGATCCGGCCCAGCAGATCCGCCTGCACATGCTGATGATCGTGCTCAACAACTGTGCCAACGCGAGCGAGCGGGAGATCTCGGTCATGCGCGAGGAGACCGCCGTCTACCTCGATTTCGCGGGCGACGTGGCGACAGCGACCGGCGACGCAGATGTGGCTGCCGCAGTCTCCTCCAGTCAGATGGGTGACTCCCTCGTCCTGTCCGACGTCATCGCCGACTACCAGCGCGCCAGCCGCGCGTTCTCCACCGCGATGGACCTGGTGATGGACACCGTGAACCGGGACTTCATCGAACGTGGTGAGGGCATCCTTCAGATGCGTATGGACAACGAGCGGGCGATCCTCAGTGGCGTGGCCGCAGTGGGACGCTCGGCGAGCTAGCGGGAGAGCATTCCGTCGAGTCGCGAGGAAATGATCTCCTCCGCGTCACGGACGATGCCGGCCACGAGGTCGTGGACCGTGGGAATGTCGTGGATGAGTCCCTGAGCCATGCTGGCGAACCACACCCCACCGTCGACATCGCCGTCGCGCAGGACGTTCTCACGGCCGCGCACACCAGCCGCGAGGTGGCGGATGTCGTCGAACGTTGCTCCGTCACGTGACTCGATCTCACGGATCTCCTGCGAGACGGCGTTCCGTGCGACGCGCGCCGTGTTGCGGAATGGGCGGTAAATGAGATCGGTGGCGCGTTCGTCGTTGTCGACGATGGCCTGCTTCACGTTGGGGTGGATCGGCGACTCCACCGTGCACATGAAGCGCGTGCCCATGTTGATGGCGCCGGCCCCCATGGCCAGCGCCGCTACCAGGCCGCGAGCGTTCGCAAAGCCCCCACTGGCGACCAGCGGGATACTCAGTCGTTCGGCGCACAGGGGCAGCAGGATCAGCCCGGGGATGTCATCCTCCCCGGGGTGACCGGCGCACTCGAAGCCGTCGACGCTCACCGCATCGACTCCGAGACGCTCCGCCTTGAGGGCATGCCGAACGGCGACCGCCTTGTGAACGACCTTCACTCCCTGCGCCTTGAACGTCGGCATGAACGGCTCGGGGCTGTTGCCCGCCGTCTCAACGATGCGCACTCCCGACTCGACGATCGCCGCGACGTACTCGTCGTAGGGAACGGGGTTGATCGTGGGAAGAAGGGTCAGGTTCACGCCGAAGGGTCGATCGGTGCGCTCTCGAACTCGCGCGATCTCCGTGGCGAGGGCCTCTGGTGTCGGCTGGGTCAGAGCCGTCAGGAAGCCGAGGGCGCCCGCCTCGGCGACCGGCGCGATGAGATCCGCTGTACCGACGGCCGTCATACCCCCGCAGATGATCGGGTGCTCGATACCGAAGAGCTCGGTGATGTTGGTTCGCAGCATCGTCAGTCGACGGGGTAGAACTTGGCCGCGCGATCAGACAGCGTCTCCTTGCCCAGGTCCATCACGATGACGGCCCCGTTCATGAAGCGCCCCTCGTCGCTGCCCAGCCACACCGCGGCATTGGCCATGTCCTCGGGCCGGGGCGCCTTGCCGCCCGGGTACTTCGAGGAGAGGCGCTCGTAGGCGGCCTCGAGGTTGTCGGGGTCGCCCGTGACGATGCCAGCGGTGAGCGAGGACAGCGTGGCGCCCGGGCAGATGACGTTGACTCTCACGCCATTCGGCGCGGCCTCCACCGCGACCGACTTGGAGAGGCCGATGACCCCGTGCTTCGCCGCGGTGTAGACGTGTGGCCCGAGGCCTCCCTGGACCCCCGCCGTGCTCGAGGTGTTGATGATGACGCCGTCACCCTGCGCCTTCATGATCGGGTAGGCCAGCTTGGTGCCCAGGAAGACGCTGGTCAGCAGGATCGCCATCGTCCGCTCATAGGCATCGAGGGGGGTGTCGGCGATCGGGCCGGTCACCCCGGAGATGCCCGCGTTGTTGATCATGACGTCGAGGGACCCGAAGGTCGTCACGCAGGCATCGATGGCCGCCGCGATATCGAGCTCGGAGGTGACGTCACAGCGCACAAAGACAACTGCGTCGCCGAGCTCGGCGGCGAGCGCCTCGCCCTTCTCCACATCGATGTCCGCAATCACGCACCGGGCACCCTCGGCCACGTAGCGCCGGACGATCCCCTCGCCGATGCCGCGCGCCCCGCCTGTGACGACGGCAGCCTTGCCCTGCATCCGGCCCATCAGTGGCCGTCGCTGAGGGTCAGGCGCTGCATCATCGTGAGAGTCGACTCATCGCGGCCCACGGCGCCGGCCGCCACGATGACGCGGGTGCTCATCTTCCAGCCCTCGACGCTCTTGTGCCACGTGTCCAGGTAGCGACCATGGAGGGTCCACTCCTTGCCGTCGGCCCCGCGATGCCACGCTGTGATGAGGCTCTCCGCGGTGGCGTCGTCCGTACCGGTGAAGTCGATCGTGATGTTCGTGACGGCATGCGAGGTCTGGGCGTACCGGGTGTAGGCATTCCTCCACGCCTCACGAAGTGCCTCGTGCCCCTCGAGCCAGGTACCGCTGAAGTTGACCCGGGCGTCGGGATGGAAGCAGGTCAGCTGCACCTCGATGTCGGCCATGTCGGCCGCCTTGGCGTAGCGGAACATCATCTGCTCGATGTCGTGCCGGTCGGGGAAACGAAGGCCGTCGACGCGGTAGCTAGTCATGGTTGCCTTTCTGCGATGCGGTCGAGGTCAGCGACTGGCGTCGAGGACGGCCGTGATGCCGTCAGCGATCTGCTGAGCCGTGGTGAAGGAGTCCTGCTGCTGGAGCGTCGAGGAAATGACCTCGATGGAGAAGGTCGAGTCGGGCCGATGGGCATTGCGCTGTCGGATGAGCTCGACAAGGCCGAACTCCCCCGTGCCGGGGACACGTCGGTTGACGAGGCAGTCCTGCAGGAGGTCGTCCGGCAGTTCGCTCACGATCGTGCCGTCATTGAACTGGACGGTCGAGATGTACGGCCACAGGCCGTTCAGGTGATCGACATCGAGACCCATCCGATACAGGTGCCAGACGTCCATGCACATCGACAGGTTCGGTCGATCTGCCCGCTCGATGATTGCCGCAGCATCAGCCGGGGTCTGCATGTTCGTGAAGGGCAGCGGCTCCAGGACGACATCGACGCCCCACTGCGCCATCAGGTCGGCCACGGCACCCGCTCTCGCCGCGGCATCATCGAGCGTCCCGGCGTACGGAGCGACAGACTGCAGCCGCGCCGGGCGGAAGCGCTCGGCGAGGGCCGGGACCAGCTCCATCTTGGGGTCAGGATCCTCCTGCATGACCCGAACGGCCTCGAGCTCGGTCAGTCGAAGGCCATGGGTCTCGAGCAGGGCAGCGAACTCGTCCAGATCATGGCCGGCCTGCAGCCACAGGCCCAGCCACCGCAGGCTGATCCCGACATCAGTGAACCCCGCGGCAGCCGCCGCGGCGAAGCGCTCGTCGAGGTCGACCTCCGGCAGGCAGTTGAACGAGTAGGTGAAGTCCGCGAGGACCGGGGCCACCTCAGTTGCCGGCGAGGTCACGTGCGATGCCCTCGTCGATCAGGCGCTGCACCTGGTTGTGGAACTTCGGGATCTTGCACTCCCGGTCGTTGAGGAAGTTCTGCTTGTAGTAGGACGAACGCGATGCGGCCGCGATGTCCTCCCACGTCCAGACATCCTCGCCCACGACGATCTTGAGGTGATCCCAGTGGCGCTGCGTGCGTGCGAGGTAGTCGGGGTCATCGGTCTTGTACCAGAGTTCCCACGTCTCGAACCGCGTCTTGTTGTGGGAGATCGGCACTGAGCGGAAGAGCTGAAGATGCTCGGGGTTGTTGTTGAACACGCCCGTCGGGAAGATCGTGTAGTGGCAGATGGCCACGGACTGGTGGTCCGGGTTCTCCTTGAGCTTGGGCAGTGCGCCCTTGAGCGGCACGACCATCATCGAGTGACGATCGAACTCGAAGATGCGCATCTCGCGGCCGTCCTTGACGTCCTGCGGCGGGATGTGGTGCAGCGCCGGCGCGTGGTAGAACTCATTGAAGGCATCGACGACGACCTTCCAGTTCACGTCGACGTACCACGTGAGCTTCTCCTTGAGGAACATGTCCTCCATGCGATAGGCGCCGAGGTCGACGAGGATGTCCTCGCCCAGCCACTCGTCGAGGGGCGGCGCGACACCCGGACCCGCGAGAACACCCCAGACCCATCCGCCCCACTCGGCGAGCTCGACCTGGTGGGCCTGCAGCCCGCCGAGGATGTCCTGGTCGAAGTCCTCGCGATCGGGCACGCCGACGACCTTGCCGTCGAAGTCGTAGACCCAGTCGTGCCACGGGCACTTGAAGCGCCGGGCGCACTCACCCGAGTCACGCACGATGCGCGCGCCACGGTGGAGGCAGACGTTGTGGAAGCCGCCGAGCGAGCCGTCCTTCTTGCGGGTGATGACGATCGTCTCGCCGTGACCCTCCCAGACGACGTGGTCGCCGGTCTCCTTGAGCTGCTCCGAGCGGCACATGATCTGCCAGCTCGGGTTCAGGACGTACTTGCGCTCGAGCTCGAACCGCTCCGGATCCGTGTACCAGGAGGCGGGGACGGTCTCGGACCTGCCCGGCGTGTTCGGGATCTCCGGTGCGAAGCGCAGCGGGCCGTCGCCGCGGGTGGGCGGAACGAAGGGAGTCGTCATGGGGATCCTCTCGGGCAGTCCTGCAGGATCCCGCCACCGTACACTTGTCTAGACGACTTTTTCAAGAGGTCCGAGGAAGTCCACGGACCCCGGGCGCGAAGCGTGCGGAGCGCCCAAGACCAGCAGACCTAGCCTCAGATGTCCAGGACGAGACGGTCCCCCCGGCACCGCGACACGCAGGGCATCATGTAGATCCCCTCCTCCCGGTCCTCCTCGGACAGCAGGGAGTCGCGGTGCACGATCTCGCCGGAGATCACCTTCGTCTCACAGGTGCCGCAGACGCCCTCCGCGCAGGAGGTCATGATGGGAACCCCGTTGGCCTGAAGGACCTCGACGATGCTGGTGCCGACCGGCACCGGGAACTCGGCCCCCGAGCTGTTGACGACCACGGTGAACTCGTGGTCGCCTCCGTCGCCGTCGGTCTCGACGACCTTGGCCGAGAACCGCTCGACATGCGGGGCAGGACGCCCGAGCTTGGCGCACATCGCCTCGACGGCGTCGATCAGCGGGCCCGGACCGCAGCAGTAGACCGCCGTGTCCGGCGCCGCCTCCGACAGCATCTGCTCGAGGGGCAGGAGACCCTTCTCGTCCTCCGGCCAGATGTGCGCCCCCAGCGCCTCGAGCTTGTCGCGGAAGGCCATGGACCCACGGGTGCGTCCGCCGTACCAGAAGGTCCACGGGACGCCCTTGTCGAAGATGACCTCGCCCAGCATCGGCACCATGGGGGTGACGCCGATGCCGCCGGCGATGAAGAGGTAGGCGGGGGCATCGACCAGCGGGAAGTGGTTGCGCGGTCCACGCGTCTTGACCGCATCACCGACCTTGATGTTGTCGTGCACGTAGGACGACCCGCCTCGACTGGCGGGCTCCTTCAGCACGGCGATGCGCCACGTGTCGGCCTGGTAGTGGCTGCACAGCGAGTATTGGCGCTCGATGCCGTTCTCCAGTTGAAGGTCGATGTGCGCACCAGGATCCCAGGCCGGGAGCTTCTCGCCCGAGGGGGCGCCCAGCCGGATGCTCACGACGCCATCGGCCTCCTCGACCCGCTCGATGACGACCAGGTCGCGGTAGTCCTCGTACACGTATGCCATGGCTAGACCGTAACGGCTCCCGGCACCGATGCCGACTCGACGGTCACCGTGCCTGCCGTGCCGTCGACGGTCACCTCCATGCCGTCACGCAACTGGGCTGTGGCCGTCGTCACCGAGAGGACCGAGGGGATTCCCAGCTCCCGACTGACGACGACGGCGTGGCTGTTCATGGCTCCGACGTCCACGACCACGGCGCCCGCGATCAGGAAGAGCGGCGTCCAGGCCGCATCGGTGAAGGGGGCGACGAGAACGTCACCGGGCTCCAGTCGGGCCATGTCGCCTGGATCCGTCAGCACACAGACACGACCGGTGTACCGGCCACTGCCGCCGCCGAGGCCGGCCAGCACATCTCCCTCCTTCAGAGGCGGCATGTCCCGCTCAGTCCGGCGCCTCCACTGCGACAGCGGGAGCGGGTCCGCCGCGATGATGAACGGCGGCTCGAGGTCGTAGAGAGCCTCGTAGTCGGCCAGTCGCTCCGCGATGACGTCGCGGAAGGAGACGGGATCAGCCACGTAGGTGTCGAGCTCGTCGTTCATCAGCATCATGACGTCCTCAGGACGAGCGAAGAGCCCGGCCTCCACCCCTCGACGACCGAGCTCGCGGATGGCCATGCGCACCTCGTTGATGACGGCGACGCAGGTGGCCTTGGTCCGCTCGCGGGCCGGAACGCAGAGCAGGGTCGAGGCGAGGGCCATGTCCAACGTCGCCAGGGCCTCGTCGTTCCCGGCGAGGGCCGAGCGCAGCCTCGCTGCCGCCGCCTCGCGGCGGGCAGAGAGGCGGGCATGACGCGCCTCCGGTGAGTCCGCATCCGATGAGCGGCGGATGCCGGCGACGAGACGCAGTGGCGCCAGGGGGTCCGACTCCCATGACAGGGCGTGGATGTCCCACTCGTTGGGCCCCCGAGATCCGGACTCCGCGAGGAAGGCGGAGAACTCCGTCGCAAATTCCCGGACATCCTCCGACGCGGGATCCTGCAGAGCGGCCAGGACCGTCTCGGCACCGGCATCGAACAACGCTGTGATCTCGGGGCTGGCGTTCGCGGCCCGCGACAGTCGCCACAGGCCGCGGGAGGGTGAGGCCGAGTCCACGTCACCGAGTCCGGAGATCAGTTCCAGGTGCAGTTCGGGCATTCCGGCCTGGGCGCACAGACCGGCCAGGATTCCCGGACCCAGGGTGGAGCCCAGACTGGAGTAATCGTGCATCGCGAACCCGTTGTCGAGCTCGGGGACGAACGAGCGGGCTCGCGCCACCAGCTCGGCGTCGGAGAGCGACGTGAGATCCGGGCGCGACCCCGCGAGGGCCGCCGTGCGGCGGCGATCCTCATCGATCTTGGGGAAGGACGTGGATCCCAGGATCTCGCCGATCGTCGCGGCCGCCTTCGCCGACAGTTCAGGCTTGATGTCGTCCGGATGCGGCTCGTACGGCGGCGTGTCCGGGTGCGACCCGAGAAGACCTGCATCGAACTCGTCGAGATCGGCACCCAGTCGCAGCCCGAGCAGTCGCATGTGCGAGAGGTTCAGGTAGAAGTAGCCCCCGAAGATGCCGACCATCGGGATCTTCGGTGGGGTGTTGAACTCGTCCTCGCCGTAGATGCCGAACTCGACGAACCCGCGGTACCAGCCGGGGAGGAGGCCCTCCTCGAACACCAGGCTCCAGCCCAACGGGCTCGCCGGGTCAGGGAGCACCTCACCGGCATTCGCCCGCGTGTAGTACGGAAGCCGCTCGTTGCGAGTCCAGTCGACGATCCACGCGTCCTTCATGGCGCTCCTTCAGTCGTTCCGGTCGGACATGCGTGCGCCGCCGGGACCCATGGTCATCCGGCGGCGCACGGTCAGGGTCGTCGCGCGAGGCGACGAATGCTCTGCGTCTAGAAGGGGGCAGATCCGCCGTCGACATTGTAGGTCGCACCGGTCATGCCGTTGCCGAGCGGGCCGGCGAGCAGCAGGGCCATGCCGGCCACCTGCTCGACCGTCTGCAGCTCCTTGGTGAGGCAGTCGTCGGCGAAGGCCTGCAGGAACTGCTCGTAGGTGATGCCCGACGCCGCAGCCACCTGAGCGCCGGCGTCCTTCATGAGCTCGGTCTCGATCGGCCCGGGGCAGATCGCGTTGCAGGTCACGCCCGTCGTGCCGTACTCGACGGCGGTGGCCTTAGTGAGACCGATCATCGCGTGCTTGCCGGCGATGTAGTGCGAGACCGCGACCTTCGACGCGATCTTGCCCTCGATCGAGGCGATGTTGATGATGC
>CAZQXO010000032.1:0-21212 GCA_964597445.1 uncultured Bifidobacteriaceae bacterium
GAGAGAGGGCCCGGGAGCAGAAGCTCCCGGGCCCTCACTCATGTCCGTGTCTAGTGGCTGTGGCCGTGGTGGCTGTGCCCGTGGCCATGGCCGTGCCCCGCCGGCTCCTTCTCCGCGGGCTTCTCGACAACGAGAGCCTCGGTGGTGAGGAGCATGGCGGCGATCGAGGCCGCGTTCTCCAGGGCGGAGCGCGTCACCTTGACCGGGTCGATGATGCCGGCAGCAACCATGTCGACGTACTCGCCGGTCGCAGCGTTGAGACCGTGCCCCGTCGGCAGGTCGGCGACCTTGGTGGTCACGACGTAGCCCTGCTCGCCCGCATTCTCGGCGATCCACCGCAGCGGCTCGACCATCGAACGACGCACGATCCCGACGCCCGTGGCCTCGTCACCCGAGAGACCGAGGTCACCGTCGAGCACCGTGGCCGCCTGCACGAGGGCGGTGCCGCCGCCGGCGACGATGCCCTCCTCGATGGCCGCACGGGTCGCCGAGACGGCGTCCTCGATGCGGTGCTTGCGCTCCTTGAGCTCGACCTCGGTGTGACCGCCGACCTTGATGACGACGACGCCACCGGAGATCTTGGCCAGCCGCTCCTGCAGCTTCTCGCGATCCCAGTCGGAGTCGGTCTTCTCGATCTCGGCGCGGATCTGGGCCACGCGGGCCTCGACGTCAGCGGCATTGCCGCCACCGTCGACGATCGTCGTGGTGTCCTTGGTGACGACGACCCGGCGAGCGGTGCCGAGAACCTCGGTGCCGACCTGGTCGAGCTTCAGCCCGACCTCGGGGGCCACGACCTGAGCGCCCGTCAGGATCGCGAGATCCTGCAGGATCGCCTTGCGGCGATCACCGAAGGCCGGAGCCTTGACGGCGCACGAGGTGAACGTGCCGCGGATGCGGTTGACGACGAGGGTCGACAGGGCCTCACCCTCGACGTCCTCGGCGATGATCAGCAGGGGCTTGCCCTCCTGCACGACCTTCTCGAGAAGCGGCAGCAGCTCCTGAACCGAGGAGACCTTGCCCTGGACGAGCAGGATGCGGGCGTCCTCGAGCACGGACTCCATGCGATCGGCGTCCGTGACGAAGTAGGCGGAGATGAAGCCCTTGTCGAACTGCATGCCCTCGGTGAACTCGAGCTCCATCGAGGTCGTGCTGGACTCCTCGACGCTGATGACGCCGTCCTTGCCGACCTTGTCGAAGGCATCGGCGATCAGCTCACCGACCTCGCGGTCCTGCGAGGAGATGGTCGCGACGTTCGCGATCTCGTTCTTGTCGGCGACCTCACGGGCCGAGGCCACGAGGTGCTCCGTCACGGCCTTGACGGCCTTGTCGATGCCGCGCTTGACCCCGGTCGGGGAGGCGCCGGCGGCGACCTGCTTGAGGCCCTCGCGGACCATCGCCTGGGCGAGGACGGTCGCCGTGGTGGTGCCGTCTCCGGCGACATCGTTGGTCTTGGTGGCGACCTCCTTGGCGAGCTGGGCGCCGAGGTTCTCGTACGGGTTCTCCAGCTCGACCTCGCGGGCGATGGTCACGCCGTCGTTGGTGATCGTGGGGGCGCCCCACTTCTTGTCGATGACGACGTTGCGACCCTTGGGGCCGATCGTCACCTTCACGGCGTCGGCGAGCGCATTCACGCCGCGCTCGAGGCTGCGGCGGGCGTCCTCGTCGAATTCGAGAATCTTGGCCATGCTGAACTCCTCAGGAAAGACATGGGTGCACCGGATGGCCGATGCAGGCGGATCAGGTGGTCGGATGGCCCATCACGC
The DNA here is from genome assembly GCA_964597445.1 of uncultured Bifidobacteriaceae bacterium. Classification (GTDB taxonomy): domain Bacteria; phylum Actinomycetota; class Actinomycetes; order S36-B12; family S36-B12; genus UBA10649. The sequence goes on from CAZQXO010000032.1 coordinate 1,764, forward strand.
GGGAGCGCGATGGGCCATCCGGAAGAAGCGGACCTACTTCTCGACGATGGCGAGAACGTCGCGCGCGGAGAGGAGGAGGTACTCCTCGCCGTTGTACTTCACCTCAGTGCCGCCGTACTTGCTGTAGATGACGACGTCGCCGACCTTGATGTCGAGCGGGATGCGCTTGTCGCCATCCTCGTCGAAGCGGCCGGGGCCGACGGCCAGGACCTTGCCCTCCTGGGGCTTCTCCTTGGCGGTGTCGGGAATCACGAGGCCGGACGCAGTGGTCTGCTCGGCGTCGAGGGTCTGGACCAGAATGCGGTCCTCGAGCGGCTTGATGGAGACCGACACGGTTACATCCTCCGGGATGTCGAGGGGCCGCCCTCGCGGGCGGCGCGGGTCAGTGATGGTGCTCGCAGGGTCCGGCGGTGACCGGCCTGCCATTGGCAGTCCCGGGGTGGGAGTGCCAACGACAACAGTACGCACCGGTTAGCACTCCGTCAAGTTGAGTGCCAGCGTGCCGGGGTCGTGCACCCGGGAGAATGACCCCGTGCCCTCCGCCGCTCCCGACCCGGCAGCTCCCGACCCGGCAGCTCCCGACCCCAGGGTCCTGGCGGACTGGCTGGCCTCGCCCGAGGGACGCCACGCACGGGACCGGGCCGCGGAGCTGGTGCGGTCGCGCGAGCCGCTCGCCGCCGCGACGGCCCTGCGGGCCGGGGGCCTCAGCGCCGAGCAGGCCGGCGCGGCCCTCGAGCAGGCGACCCTCCACCGCATCGCCGCCGAGCGGGGCATGGCTCCCGATCCGGCGACGCTGCTCACGCGGGACGGCCTGGAGGCTGCGACCCGACCCGTGGTCGCCCGGCACCGCGCCGGGATCCTCCGCGCGTCCGGAGCCCGCCGGGTTCTCGACCTGACCGCAGGACTGGGGTTCGACACCGGCGCCTTCCTCGACGCCGGGCTCGAGGTGACGGCTCTCGAGCGTGACCCCGCGATCGCTGCCCTGCTGTCGCACAACCACCCAGCCGCCACGGTGATCCCCCAGGACGCCACGGCCCCCGGGATCCTCCCCCGCCTCCTCGCCGATCTCGCTCCGACCGATGTCGTCTTCGTCGACCCGGCTCGACGCGACCCCTCCGCCGCACGCGATGCCCGCACGGCCCGTGCCCGTCCCGAGCGGGATCCCGAGCGGTGGTCTCCCCCGATGTCGTGGGTGACGTCGATCGAGCACCCCCGCGTCGCCGTCAAGGTCGCCCCCGGCTTCCTTCCGGCCCCCGGCTGGCAGGCCCAATGGATCAGCGTCGATCGCACCGTCGTCGAGTGCGCCCTCTACTCGTGGCCGTCCATCGATCACGACAGGAGTGCCGTCCTCGTCCGCGGTGATGAGGTCGTGGCCACCGTGCCCGCCTCGGGCCACGTCACGTCGCTCGCCGAGGGTCTCGGCGGCTGGCTCATCGAAGTGGATCCCGCGATCATCGGGGCCGGCGCGACCGCCACCCTCGCCGGTCTCGCCGACGCCTGCGCACTCGACGACGGGACCTCCTGGCTGACCGGCGACCAGCCCATCGACCATCCCGGGGCTCGATGCCACCGAGTGCTCTCCGAGCTGCAGGGATCGAGCCGCGACCGCCGCCGCCAGCTCACGGCCCTGGGCGTCACCCGCGCGATCGTGAAGAGCCGCGACGCTCGACGTCAGCCGCCCGAGATCCTGCGCGAACTCGGCATCACGGAGGGGCCCGGACACGTCATCATCGAGACCCGGCTTCGGGGCCGCACGATCACGGTCCTCGCCGATCAGCGGGACAGCTGATCGGCGAGAGCCGCGATCACCGCGGCATCCGTGCCACAGCAGCCCCCGATCGCCGTGGCACCTGCCTGATGCCAGACCTCGACGAGAGCTGGGGCGAACGGGCCGCGGGCGGAGTCATCCCAGGAGCCGTCCGCGGGATTCCACGATCCGCCCGCGTTGGGGTAGATCACGATCGGCAGCGACGTCGCTGCCCGCATGCGATGCAGCAGCCCGGTGACGTGACGGGGATCGGTGCAGTTCACGCCGACCGCCATGACGTTGGGAGCACTCACGGCCGCGGCCACGGCCTCCTCGATCGGCTGTCCCGCGCTCGTGAGAGCGTCGTCCGCCGCCGTGAACGTCATCCAGGCCGGAACCGTCGCATGCTGGGCGAGAACCTCGGCCAGCGCAGCCGCCTCCTCGACATCGGGGATCGTCTCGACCGCGAGGAGATCGGGGCAGCCCGACACCAGCACGTCGAGGCGCTCGGCATGGAAGTCCACCAGCTCGGCGTGACTGAGGCCGTAGCGGCCGCGGTACTCCGAGCCGTCGTGCAGGATCGCGCCGTACGGGCCGACGCTCGCAGCGACGCGGCAGTCGCCTCCCGATGTCGCCGCACGCGCAGCCGCGACGCTCGACACCAGTGCCTCGTCGGCCGCCGAAGGCGTCAGCCCCGCTGACGCGAAGCCGCGACGGGAGACCTGGTAGCTCGCGGAGATCACCACGTCTGCACCCGCGTGGACGAAGTCCGCGTGGACCTGCGTGATGGCACCGGGATCTTGGAGCAGGACCCGCCCCGTCCAGAGCGGATCGTTGAGCGTGTGCCCGTGGGCCTCGAGCTGGGTCGACAGCCCGCCGTCGAGCACCACGGTGCGATCGCCGAAGAGCTCGGACCACGCAGACGTCATGCCTCCACCGTCTCACGTGGATGGGATCACCAGTGCTGCTGGGTCACCGGCAGATTCGAGGTCGTCGGGAAGTCCAAGGGGGACGACGGCGCCCCCGAGGCCACGAGCCGCGCACCGAGCGCTGCCACCATCGCACCGTTGTCCGTGCACAGATCCGGACGAGGCACGCGCAAGGCGATTCCCGCAGAATCACAGCGGTGCTGTGCGAGCCCACGCAGCCGTGAGTTCGCCGCGACCCCGCCACCGAGCACGACCTGATCGACCCCGTGGTCTCGGCAGGCCGCGATCGTGCGCGCGGTGAGCACATCGGCGATGGCCTCCTGCACGGAAGCGGCAACATCGGCCACCGGCACCGGTTCGCCCGCCGCCTCCCGGGCCGCGATCCACCGGGCCACGGCGGTCTTGAGGCCGGAGAAGCTGAAGTCGTAGGGGTAGCGCTCGCGATCACCGGGGCCGCTCAATCCACGTGGGAAGTCGATCGCCGCGGGATCACCCTCCGCAGCCACGCGATCGATCCACGGCCCACCGGGGAAGGGCAGTCCCAGCAGCCGCGCGACCTTGTCGAAGGCCTCCCCCGCAGCATCGTCCAGGGTCTGGCCCAGGGGCGTGATCGAACTGACGTCGTCGGTGACGAGGAGCAGGGACGAGTGACCACCCGACACGAGCAGGCCCACGGTCGGGTCCGCGAGCGGGCCGTGCTGGAGCTCATCCACGACCACGTGCCCGGCGAGGTGGTTGACGCCGTAGATGGGCACACCCAACGAGGCGGCGAGTCCCTTCGCTGTCGCGACGCCGACGATGAGGGCCCCGACGAGACCCGGTCCGGCGGTCACCGCCACGGCATCGACGTCGGACAGCGCGATCCCCGCCGCTGCGCAGGCGCGCCGGAGGGCTGGTTCCATGGCCTCGAGATGGGACCGGCTGGCGATCTCGGGAACGACTCCGCCGAACCGCGCATGCTCGTCGACACTGGTCGCGATCTCGTTCGCGAGCAGTTCGGTGCCCCGGACGATCCCGATTCCCGTCTCATCGCAGGAGGTCTCGATGCCCAGCACGATCGGGGCGTTCACGGCACACGCTCCGGACGCGGGCGGCGCAGAATCAGCGCATCGACTCCATCCGGGTAGTACCGCGGGCGCCGGCTGATCTGCTCGAACCCGAGTCGTTCGTACACGGCGAGAGCAGGAGCGTTGCCGTCGCGCACCTCGAGCATCGTGTGCGTCACGCCCTGCGCATCAGCGGCTTCGAGCAGCTCGGTCAGCAGGCGCGTCGCGAGACCCGCTCCCTGCGCACGGGGCGCCACCGCCACCGTCTGCACATCGGCATCGGGAGGCAGCACGAAGAGCCCGGCGTACGCCACGACGTCATCGCCGTCGAGCGCCACGAGATAGCGCCGCGTCGACTGCGCGAGCTCGCTCCAGAACTGCTCGCGTGACCAGGCATCCTCGGGGAAGACCTCGCGCTCGATCCCCTCGACCTCCTCCACATGCCACCAGCGCATCGGCTCCACTCGCGTCGTCATGCCCGCTCCTGCAGCCCGACCGGGACCATCGCATCCGGGCGCCGCAGGTAGAGCGGTCGCGGCGGAAGGAGTTCAGCGCCGGCCAGGGCGCTCTCGGTCGCCCCCGTGTCGGCTCCGTGCGCATCGAGATCCGGGTGAACCGCGGACGGCTCTGCCCCGGCACGCAGGAGCTCCTGCACGCGTCGGGCGACCCACACCGCATGAGCCATTCCCCGGGGCACGGACGCAGGGACGTCCACGGCCGGGCGGACGCGAGGGCCGGCCACGCGACGGCCATCCGCGTCATAGCGGGCCCAGTAGACCTCCTGGCGGCGGGCATCCGATGCCACCTCGATCGGCCGGGGAGCGGACGACGCCACCTCCTGACGGGCGATCGCATCGAGGGAGCACAGACCGTGCACGGGCACATCCCAGGACACGCCCATGGCGACAGCGGCCGCGATTCCCACGCGCAGCCCGGTGTACGGGCCGGGACCCACGCCGCAGGCTACGGCCTCGAGCGCGTGCGGATCGATTGTGGCGACCACGTCGGCGAGCATCGGTCCGATGACCTCCGCATGACGACGGGGATCCTCGTGCTCGCGCGAGACGAGGATGCCGCCGGCGGCGTCGATGACCGCGATGGACGTCAGGGCCGACGACGTGTCGATGCCGAGGATCACGCGGACCACCGGTCCTCGTCCGACAGCAGACGAGTCCAGCGATCACCACGGGGAGTGATGGTCAGGGTGCGAACGTCGTCCTCGGGATCATCGGAACGCGCGATGACGACATCGAGGCCCTCGGGCGAGAGGGACTCAGCCAGGCCTCGACCCCACTCGACCACCACGACGCTCGCCTCCAGGTCGGCCACGAGATCGAGGTCCTCGAGCTCCCCCACGGATCCCAGTCGGTACGCGTCGACATGGACCAGTGACGGGCCTCCCGCGGGATGAGGGTGGATGCGGCTGATGACGAAGGTCGGGCTGGTCACCCGCTCGTCGATGCCGAGGCCCAGCGCCAGACCCTGCGTGAAGGTCGTCTTGCCGGACCCGAGATCCCCGGACAGCACGAGCACATCACCACCGACGCATGACCCACCGATGTCCTGCGCGATACGACGAAGGGACTCCGGCGTCGGGGCCGACAGCACACGCGACACGGATCACGCCACCGTCGCAGCGGGATCGTGCGCGATGTCGCGTCGCACGCGATCGAGGAGGTCCAGAAGGGCAGCGTCGACCTGGTCAGGCTTCTCGAGGTTCACCATGTGCCCCGAGTCATGGATCACGACGAACTCTGCGCCGGGAACCGCGGCGACGATCTCCTCGCTCTGCTCCCGCGGCGTGAGCCGATCACGATCACCGACGATCACGAGCAGCTCGACCCGCTCGAAGACCGGGAGGGCGCTCCGCTTGTCATGCTCCTGGAGCGCGGGAAGGAACTCCGCGATGACGTCGATCGGGGTCGACGACACCATGCGCCCCACGAATCGGGCCGCCTCGTCGCTCGCGGTTGTGCCGAAGGAGTAGAGCCGGATGAGCATCATCCCCAGATCCGTGTCGGACCAGCGGAGTCGATCCACGAGGGCCCCCCGCGTCGCGAGCGCCGCGGCGATCGGCGGAGCGAGCCGATGGAAGACGCGGCCGAGGCCGACCGGGAGCCCGAACTCCACTCCCTCGAGCCCGCCGGCCGTGGTCGAGATGAGAGCCACCCCGAACACCCGCTCGGCGAACAGCTCCGGCCGCTGGTCGGCGAGGGACATGACGGTCATGCCACCCATGGAGTGCCCGACGATCATCAGGGGGCCCTGCGGGGCAACGGCGTCGATCACATCGCCGAGATCCGTTCCGAGCTGGTCGACATGATGGGTGTCGAAGTCGGCGCGACCTGACCGGCCGTGGCTGCGCTGGTCGTAGAACACCAGACGTGCACGGCCCCTCAGAGCCTCCCGCTGGAAGTGCCAGAAATCCAGACTCAGGCCGTAGCCGTGCGCGAACACGATGGTGAGGTCATCGACGGCATCGGGGGCCTCATCGACCTCGACGTGCAACGTCGTGCCGTCCGAGGCGGGGATCAGGTGGACGTCACCGCGCAGCGAGCCGAGGACCTCGCCCTCGAGCTTCTCCGATCCGACCGATCGCATGAGGGTTCGCTCGGCGACCGCGCCGATCGCTGCCCCCGCGGCGAGCGCCCCCGCCGCGAGGAGTCCCTGACCGGCGAGACGCAGGGCAGGAGTGATGTCCACACTCACGCAGGTGCCTCCTCGCCGACGTGCTCACGCGGGACTCGCGGACCGATGCGCGTCACGATCTCGTAGCCGATGGTGCCCATGGTCGCAGCCCACTCATCCGCCGTGGCCTCCCCCCGGCGACCCGGACCGAACAGCACCGCCTCGTCGCCAGCCACGTTCGTGGCGTCGGGCCCGAGGTCGAGCACGCACTGGTCCATCGCCACCGTGCCGACGATCGGCACCCGGCGCCCTCCCACCGTCACCTCGACGGGAGCCGTGGCGGCAGGGGCACCCGCCGAGCGCGGCAGGCCGTCGGCGTAGCCCACGGGCAGCAGCCCGACCGTCGTCGTCGTCGGGGCTGCCCAGCGCCAGCCGTACGAGACCGCCGTGCCCGGATCGATCCGCTTCACGTGCGCGAGTTCCGCCACGAGGGTCATCGCCGGCACGAGGCCGAGATCCGAGGAGGCGCCGAGGACGGGAGCGGGTGACAGTCCGTAGACCGCGATGCCCGAGCGCACGAGGTCGTAGCGGCAGTCCGGGTGGGCGAACACGGCACCGCTGTTCGACAGGTGACGGATCGAGGGGTGGATGCCCTCAGCCGCAGCCTGGGCGAGGGCATCCTCGAAGCGTCGGCGCTGGTGCGTGACCGAGACGGCATCCGGAGTGTCGCCGTCGGCGAGGTGCGACCAGATGCCGACCACCTCGATCAGGTTCGACTCGACCGCCTCCCTCGCCTGGGCGAGGAGGAGCGGCAGTTCGTCCGGTCCGGCACCGTTGCGGATCAGGCCGGTGTCGACCTTGATGTGGACGCGGGCACGCTCGCCTGACCGCCTCGCTGCCTCCACGACCTCGGCCAGGGCCCAGCGGGACGACACCGAGAGGTCGACCCCCTGTCGCACGCACGCGCCGACGGCCGCATCGCCCGGCGTCCAGAGCCACGCGAGGATGCGTCCGGTGTCGCCTGCCGCACGCAGCGCAAGAGCCTCCGACGGGAGGGCGACGCCGAGCCATGCGGTGCCCTCCTGACGCGCCGTCCGCGCCACGGGAATCATGCCGTGGCCGTAGGCGTCCGCCTTGACCACGACCATGACGTCAGCCGACCCCGCGAGTGCGCGCATGCGCGCGAGGTTGCTGCGGATGGCACCGAGGTCGACCCGGGCGACGACGCGATTCACGGGGCGACTCCGAAGCGGGCGTCCTGGATCGCCTGAGGGATCCACGCTGCCACGTCGGGAGCCGTCACCGGCCCCAGCTCAGCGGCAAGCCGACCCGCGCGCCCGTGCAGCCATACCGCAGCAGCCGCCACGCGCGTCGGACTCACGTCAGGGTCAGCCGCCAGCGCACTGGCGAGCAGACCGCCGATGAGCCCGGTGAGCACGTCACCCGAGCCCGCGACGCCGAGGTCCGCCGTGCCCTCGGTGTCGACGAAGGCACCACCAGTCGGATCGGCGACGATCGTGCCGGCTCCCTTGAGCACGACGATGCAGCCGAGCTGGCTCGCCGCCGAGCGAGCCGCCGCGAGTCGTCCCGCCGATTGCCCCAGGAGGCCCGGACACAGGCGCTCGAACTCCCCCTCGTGCGGCGTGAGCACGGTGGGCAGGCCGGCCCGGGCTCGATCACCGAGGCATTCACGCACGCGCGCGGAGTCCGCCACGACCGTGAGCGCCCCCGCGTCGAGGACGACGGGGTGGGGCGCTTCCAGCACGGCCAGCACGGTGGCCTCATCGGCGGCCGTCCCCGGAAAGCCCGATCCGCATGCCCACGCCGTCGCGCGCGGCTGGGTCGCCGGAGCCGTGCCGTCGATGACGACGTCGGGGAACTGCGCGACGACCATCGACGCCACCCCGTCCACGCGGTCGAGGAAGCGCACCATGCCCACGTTGGCGTGACGCGCCGCCGACGTGATGAGCAGCGCAGCACCGGGGTACTCCCGAGAGCCGGCGGCGATGCCCACGACCCCACGGCTGTACTTGTAGTCGGCCTCCTGCGGCTCGGGCAGGAGATCGGCCACGTCGACGTCGTCGAGCACGGCCGCGACGGGTTCGCCACCCGCGAAGTCGAGGCCGATGTCGATGAGCCGGACGGCACCGGAGTGGAACCGCCCGGGTGCGACCAGAAGCCCCGGCTTGACCGCGCCGAAGGTCACCGTGACGTCCGCGCGCACCGCAACGCCGTCGGTCTCACCGGTGTCGGCATCGACGCCGCTCGGCACATCCACCGCCACGATGAGCGCCCCGGACTCCCGCACCCGCTGAACGATGCCGGCAGCATCGGGCCGCAGCGGGCCGGAACCTCCGATGCCGAGGATGCCGTCGATGACGAGATCGGCCTGACCGATCAGCGCGAGCTGGGACGGATCAGCGATCCACGCACTCACGCGGCCGCCCCGGGCCAGAAGTGCCGTGGCCCCCTCGGCATGGAAGCGGTCGGAGAGCGTGAGGGCCTCGACCCGGCAGCCTCGGGCGGCCAGCATGCTGCCGGCCCACAGCGCGTCACCGCCGTTGTTGCCGGATCCGACGAGGACGAGGATCCGGGAGCCGACCACGGCCCCGCGGACGTCCGAGAGGAGCCCGGCGCAGCTGATGGCCAGCGCATGCGCGGCGCGCTGCATGAGCGTGCCGTCCGGCGTGACCCGGAACGCCCGCTCCTCTGCCGCGCGCACCTGCGCGGCGGTGCGAAGCTCGATCATGGGGCGTCCTCGACTCCGGCGATCACGACAGCCATCGCCATGTCCCCATCATGGCTCACGGAGACCAGCCAGCGTTCGATGCCGCGGGCTGCAGCGGCCGCCGCCACCGTGCCCCGCACGTGCAGGGTCGGCTGGCCCCGATCTCCGTTGAGGACCTCGCAGTCGTGCCATTCCAGGCCGGTGGTGTCGACGAGGATCTTCGCCACCGCCTCCTTGACCGCCCAGCGTCCGGCGAGGGACACGACGCGAAGCCGATGGCCTCCCGCCGAGGCGATCTCCTGCGGGGTGAAGACGCGAGCGACGAGCCCCGGGGTGCGATCGAGGACAGCGGCGAAGCGCCGGGTGTCGACCAGGTCGACGCCGACGCCGATGACCCGGGTCGGCATGTCGGGGATCAGGGTCACTCCACTGTGACGGACTTGGCGAGGTTGCGCGGCTGGTCCACATCGTGGCCCTTGGCCGTCGCCATCTCGCACGCGAAGACCTGCAGCGGGACGGTCGACACCAGCGGCTGCATGAGGGTGGGCACCGCCGGGACGCGGATGACGTGGTCGGCGAACTCGGTGATCTTCTCGTCGCCCTCCTCGGCCACCGCGATCACGAGGGCGCCGCGTGCCCGCACCTCCTGGATGTTCGACACGATCTTGTCGTGCAGCACCGCCCGACCACGAGGCGAGGGCACGATGACGATGACGGGGATGCCGTCCTCGATGAGCGCGATCGGTCCGTGCTTGAGCTCCCCCGCCGGGAAGCCCTCGGCATGCATGTAGGCGAGCTCCTTGAGCTTCAGCGCACCCTCGAGGGCCACCGGGAACCCGACATGGCGCCCGAGGAAGAGAACGGAGGGAGAGTCGGCGAGCTGCCGTGCGAGGTCGCGCACGTGCTCCGTCGTGTCGAGAACCAGATCGACCTTGCTCGGCATGTCGTCGAGCTCCGCCAGCACGCTGCGGATCTCGTCCTCGAACATCGTGCCGCGCACCTGCGCGAGATACAGACCCACGAGATAGGCCGCAATGATCTGCGTCAGGAAGGCCTTCGTCGATGCAACCGCGATCTCAGGACCGGCGTACGTGTAGAGGACGGCGTCAGACTCCCGGGGGATCGTCGATCCGACGGTGTTGCAGATGGCGAGGGTGCGCGCCCCCTGCGCCTTCGCGTGGCGCAGGGCCATGAGGGTGTCCATGGTCTCGCCGGACTGCGAGATCGCGATGACGAGGGAATCCGGACCGACGATCGGGTCCCGGTACCGGAACTCGCTCGCCAGCTCGACCTCGACCGGGATCCGCGTCCAGTGCTCGATCGCGTACTTGGCGACCATTCCGGCGTGCGCCGCGGTGCCGCATGCCACGACGACCACCTTGGTGACCCCGCGCAGCACGCTCTCGTCGAGGTTCGTCTCATCGAGCTGGATGCGGTGGTCGCGGCTGATGCGTCCGCGGAGGGCGTCGGCAACGGCCTTCGGCTGCTCGGCGATCTCCTTGAGCATGAAGAGCTCGTAGCCGCCCTTCTCGGCTGCCGACGCATCCCAGTCAACGGTGAAGGGGGTGACCTCGACGGGCTCTCCCGCGAAATCGGTCACGGTGACGGACTCGGGTGTCAGCACGACGACCTGATCCTGACCCAGTTCGAGAGCCTCGCGCGTGTGGTCGACGAAGGCGGCAACATCGGAGGCGAGGAAGTTCTCGCCCTTGCCGACTCCGACGACGAGCGGGGAGTTGCGTCGGGCCCCGACCACGAGGTCGGGCTGGGCTCGATCGAGGGCGACGAGGGTGAAGGCACCCTCGAGCCGGCGGCAGACCCGGCGCATGGCCTCGGGGAGATCGCCGTCGGCGAGCGGGACCTCACGGGCCAGCAGGTGCGCGGCGACCTCGGTGTCGGTCTCCGACTGCAGGTGGACGCCCGCCGCCGTCAACTCATCACGCAGTTCGGCGAAGTTCTCGATGATGCCGTTGTGGATGACGGCGATGCTGACGTCCTCGCTGACATGCGGGTGGGCATTGCCGTCGGTCGGCCCTCCGTGGGTCGCCCAGCGCGTGTGACCGATGCCCGTGGTCGATCGGGGCAGCGGGTCAGTGCCGAGGAGTTCCTCGAGGTTCGCCAGCTTGCCGGCCTTCTTGCGAACCTCGAGGTGGTCATCGCTGATGACCGCGACGCCGGCGGAGTCGTAGCCGCGGTACTCGAGGCGGCGCAGGCCGGCCACGACGATCTCCAGCGCCTGCTGCTGGCCCACGTACCCGACGATCCCGCACATGCGATTGAGCCTACCGGCGAGTGCTCGCACTCGGCCGGTGGGCGACCGAGCATGCAGGCCGCGTCGCGAACGCCCGACCGAGCACCCCTCCAGCGAGATCCGAGCCACTACCCTCACGACCATGCTCATGGTCCGGGTCTCGGTGACGACCGAGCTCGCCGACGCCGCCGAGCGCGTCCTGCGGGACGGCGCGAGCCTGGTCACCCTCTCCCGATTCCGCGGAGCAAGCCTCGACCCGGAGGGCGACGTGCTCGTGGCCCTGCTCGAGCGCGATGCGGTCAACGACGTGGTGACGCAGCTGAACGAGATCGGCGTGCCCCAGCACGGAACCGTGCTCATCCAGGACCCGGGAACGTGGGTCTCCCAGCGGGCCCTGGAGGTCGAGCGCGAGTCTCCCGACTCCGACAACGTCGTGTGGCCCGAGGTCGTGGAGCAGGCCTACCAGCAGTCCAAGGTCACCCCGATGTTCCTCACCTTCATGATCATGGCGACGCTGCTGGCCGCGATCGCCGTCATCACGAACTCGCCCATCCTCGTCATCGGGGCGATGGTGCTGGGGCCGGAGTTCATGGCGGTCATCTCACTCGGCCTTGCCCTCGTGCGCCGACGGCCCTCCCTGTTCCGCCGCGCCTCCGTCACGCTCATCGTGGGCTTCACCGTCTCGATCCTCGCGACGATGCTGTTCGTCCAGGTGGCCCGCATGGTGGGGCTCATCGACGACAAGGACATCTACGCGCCCAGGCCGGACGTCGCCTTCATCTACACGCCGAACTGGTGGTCGCTCATCGTCGCGGTCATCGCCGCGGCCGCGGGCGTCCTGGCCCTGACGAGCTCACGCTCCACGGGCATCATCGGGGTGTTCATCTCGGTGACGACCATCCCTGCATCCGGCAACTTCGCCGTCGCTGCGGTCTTCGGTCAGTGGGATGAGGCTCTCGGGAGCGCGGCACAGCTCGCGATCAACATCGCAGGCATGGCCGTCGCGGGCTGGCTGACGCTCGAGCTGCGTCAGTGGACGTCGGAGCGGGTCAGCCGAGTGCTAGCTCGCCGCGCACAGCGTCGGCGATCCGCTCCGCAATAGCCGAGGCCTGCTCCTGCGTCGCGGCCTCGACCATGACGCGCACGACCGGCTCCGTGCCCGACGGACGCAGCAGGATCCGCCCCTGACCACCGAGTTCGGCCTCCGCGGACGCCACCTCCGCAGAGACACCCGGGGCAGTGCCCAGACGTGCGAGGTCGACGTCACGCACGTTGATCAGCACCTGAGGGAACTTCGTGACCATCGACGCGAGATCCGCGAGCGATCGACCCGTCTGCGCCATGCGCGAGAGCAGGTGCAGGCCCGTGAGCATGCCGTCGCCCGTGGTCGAGTGCTCGGTCATGACGACGTGGCCGCTCTGCTCACCCCCGAGGATGTAGCCCTCGGCACGCATGGCCTCGAGGACGTAGCGGTCGCCGACCGCTGTCTCGACGACGCCGATGCCCGCAGACTCCATGGCCAGCTTGAACCCGAGGTTCGCCATGACCGTGACGACAACGGTGCCGCCGACGAGGGCGCCGGTCTCGTGCAGGGAGGTCGCGAGGATCGCGAGGATGTGGTCGCCGTCGATGACGTTGCCGGCAGCGTCCACGGCAAGGCAGCGATCGGCATCACCGTCATGCGCGATGCCTGCATCGGCACCGTGCTCCAGCACCGCCGCGATGAGCGGCTCGAGGTGGGTGCTGCCGCAGTCGCGGTTGATGTTCCATCCGTCCGGTGACGCATGGATCGGGATCACGGTCGCACCCGCTGAGGCATACAGTTCCGGGGCGATGCCGGAAGCCGCACCGTTCGCGCAGTCGACGACGACCGTCAGCCCGTCGAGCCGGTGTGGGAGCGTGCTCAGCAGGTGCCGCTCGTACATCTCGACGGCGTAGTGCGACGCCTGGATGCGGCCGACGGCCTCGCCGATCGGACGCTCCCACGGCTCACGGAGACGCTGCTCGATCGCGTCCTCGATGGCATCGTCGAGCTTGTGCCCACCTCGGGAGAAGAACTTGATCCCGTTGTCCGGCATCGGATTGTGCGAGGCCGACAGCATGACGCCGAGATCGGCGCGAAGGGCCTCCGTCAGGAAAGCGACGGCCGGGGTCGGCACGACGCCCACGAGGTGGACGTCGACACCGGCGCTCGCGAGCCCGGCAACCACCGCCGCCTCGAGGAACTCCCCACTGGCCCGACCGTCTCGACCGACGACGGCCGACGGCCGGTGCCCCGCGAACGCACCCGCATCGGCGAGCACATGCGCGGCGGCAACGGACAGGTCGAGAGCCAGCTCCGCGGTGACCTCGCGATTGGCGAGGCCACGGACGCCGTCGGTGCCGAAGAGGCGACCCACGGACGACCTAGCGCTTGCTGTACTGGGGCGCCTTGCGGGCCTTCTTGAGGCCGTACTTCTTGCGCTCCTTGGCCCGCGGGTCGCGAGTGAGGAAGCCGGCCTTCTTCAGCGACGGGCGGTTGCCCTCCTCGTCGATGCCGTTAAGGGCGCGGGCGATGCCCAGACGCAGGGCGCCGGCCTGGCCGGAGATGCCACCGCCGTCGATGCGGGCGATGACGTCGAACTTGCCCTCGCCACCGGTGGCGACGAACGGCTCGTTGACCTCCTGCTGGTGCACCTTGTTCGGGAAGTAGTCATCCAGGCTGCGACCGTTGATGGTCCACTGCCCGGTGCCCGGCACCAGGCGCACGCGGGCGACAGCCTGCTTGCGGCGACCCGTGGCTGCGCCGGGCGCGGTCACGATGTCGCGGGTGATGGTCGGACGGGTCGGGGTCTCGGTGGTGTACTCCGAGGGAGCCTCGAACTCCTCGTCCATGGTCTCGTCGATGGTGGCCTCAGACACTGCCACTAGTCCTCTCGTTGCTTCCGCGCCGCTACTGGGCGACCTGGGTGATCTGGAACGGCTGCGGTTGCTGCGCCGCGTGGGGGTGCTCAGAGCCGGTGTAGACCTTGAGCTTCTTCAACTGCTGACGACCGAGCTTGTTGTGCGGGAGCATGCCCTTGACCGCCTTCTCGACGGCCTTGCGGGAGTCCTTCTCGAGCAGCTCGGCGTACGAGGTGGCCGTGAGGCCGCCCGGGTGGCCGGAGTGACGGTAGGCCATCTTCTGCTCGCGCTTGGCGCCCGTGAGGGCCACCTTGTCAGAGTTGATGATGATCACGAAGTCGCCCATGTCCATGTGAGGAGCGAAGGTCGGCTTGTGCTTGCCGCGCAGGAGCTGCGCGGTCTGGGAGGCCAGTCGGCCGAGGACGACGTCCGTCGCATCGATGACGTGCCAGACGGGGGTGTTGTCGCCCGCCTTGGGGGAATACGTGCGCATAGTGCCGCACCTGTCTCTCACTCGTAGGGACGTGGATTCTGCTCACTCCCCCACGTGACCGGAGCCCCGAGCGGGAGAGTGCCGTACTGGGAGCCATCCCTGGTCCCAGGCTGCCGTGCAGACAGCAGCGCCCAAGGCTACCGGGGGGCTCTCTCCCCCACCAAATCCGGGGTACACCGCCCGTTCCGACGCCTCAGCAGCACTTGTGCGACATGGCCGCCGCGGGGAGGTCCTTGTGCTCCGAGGGGTCGATGGCCTCGATCGTGGAGAGGAAGGCGTCCGTGTCGACCTTGCGGCCCGCCATCCACGTGCCGAGGACCTTCACCTGGTCGGTGAGCTTGTCGGAATCCACGGCGTACGGGTCGGCGGAGAGCTCCACGAGGTCAGCGAGCTTGCCCACCGCCAGAGAGCCCAGATCGTGCTCCCGACCCAGCTGGCGGGCTGCGTTGACCGTGTGGGCCTTGATCGCGTCCTCCAGGCTCACCTGCTGCTCAGGTCCATGGAGCGCACCGGAGGGGGTCCGGCGGGTCACCATGCTCTGGATGTTGAGGAGCGGGATGGGCGGGCTCACGGAGCCGTCGTTGTGGAAGGTCACCAGGGCACCCGAGCGGAAGGCGTCGCCCGCCCGCATCCACTGGCTCCCGATCTCCGGGGGGAACATCTCCCCGTCGAGGATGTCGCCCCAGTAGATGAACTGGGCCGGCAGCATCGAGATGGTGACCCCCAGCGAGGCGGCGCGGTCGAACTGGTCCCCGCGGCAGCCGCCCACGTGCTCCACTCGCCACCGGTGGTCCGTGCCGAGGAGGTTGTTCGCCACGAGAGCGCGCTCGTAGGAATCCAGGACCACATCGAGCCCGACGTCGCCGTTGACGTGAAACGCGAACTGGTACCCCTTCGGGGCGTACGTCGCGAGCACCTGATCGAGTTCGGCGCGCGTGTAGTCCATCATCGCCTCGCCGCCCGGGCCCAGGGGGATCTGCGCCTGCCGCACCCGCGGGGAGTCGAGGTAGGGGAACGACGACGCGATGGTGCCGTTCCACGGCGACCCATCCGCCCAGAGCTTGATGCCCTGCTTCCAGAGCTTCGCCGGATCCGGTGAGGTCACCGGATCGCCGCACGTCGCATCGATCGACATGTGGTAGAGCGCGACCCGCACCGGAGTGGACGGCAGGGACGCGCACGCGGCATATGCCTTGAGCATGGAGTCCTGGTAGGTGTGCTCCGTCGTCATGGTGATTCCATGACTCGACATGAGGGTGAACCACCGCGCCAGAGACAGCAGCGGGTGCGGCACGGCAGTCGCGAGGAGCTTGCCCGCTGCCTCCAGCATGGCCGCGGTCTCGTAGGCGCGGCCGTTGGAGGTGCCATCGGCATTGCGGCCGAAGCGGGCACCGACCGGGTCCGCCGGAGGCTTGCCTCCCGCCCAGCCGTTGAGGGTGATCACAGCGGTGTTGAAGTAGGCCTCGTGCCCGGAGTTGTCGAGCACCATGACCGGGCGGGACGGGAAGAACGCATCCAGATCGGTGTTCGTCAGCTGCGGAGCTCCCTGGAGCAGACGGTCCAGGCCGTTGCAGATCACCGGCTGGCCTGCGGGCAGCTCACTGTCGATCTTCTTCCAGAGCGCCTGCACGTCCGCGTAGGTCGCATAGCCCATGTAGGGGGCGATCCAGTAGGAGGGCGATTGCGTGACCATCCCGCTCAGGGCCGGGTGGTTGTGGGCGTCGATGAGACCGGGCATGAGCACGGTCGTGCCCAGGTCGGTGACGGCGACCCCGGGGGCTGCTGCCTGCACGTCCGTCAGGGCACCGACGGCGGTGATCTGCCCCGTCGACGAGTCCACGGCGATCGCCTCGGCACGCGGGTTGGTCTCGTCCATCGTGATGATGGTCGAGGCCTTGAGGATGAGGTCGGCAGCCATGGGTTTCCTTGTCTACGTGTGGTGGGAGCGGTGACGCGAGGGGGTGGGCGGGGGCCCTAGAGGGTGAGCGCGGAGATGCCGCCGCTCGACGGAAGGGCGGCGACCCGCGACGTCGTGAAGTCCGTCGTCGTCAGGTCGATCGCGAACCACTGGGGGTCGGCGTAGACGTTCACGAGATAGCGGTTGGCGGTCAGGTTGCTCACGGTGGACCACATCGTGAGCTCGGGAACGTCCCCGTGGGGACCAGGCTCCTCGATGTCGCCCGCCACGATGTCGAACCCGTGCAGGGTCCGGATGGTGCCCAGTTCGGTGGCATCCCGATCGGCGGGAACGGCGGCGAAGCGGACGGCAGTGAGCGCCCGGATGAAGCGACTGGGCGAGGTGCCGTCGCCGGGGAGGCCGCGGAAGCCCTGCCCCTGTGCGAAGGCGGCAAAGGTGGTTCCGCCGATGTCCACGGGTGCGGGGTTCTCGGGCGACAGGCTCAGGTAGTTCGCGACATTGGTCAGGTGCCAGTCCAGGTACGGGGAGTTGGTGGCTACCTGCACCGGGTTGTCGACGATCCTCATGCCCTCGGGATGGAATTCGGCGACGACGCAGGAATCCTTGTCATGGAAGATGAAGTGAAGCGGCAGGGTGATCGGGATCTCCTGCGGCATCTTGTCGACGACGTTGATCGTCGCCAGCGCGGCCTTCGCCTCGGCAGTAGACGCGCAGGTGCCGAGGATGAACCCGATGACGTCCAGGGCACCGATGTCGGTTCCGTCACCCTTCGGGGCGTAGTAGGTGCAGTGGGCGGGCATGTACAGGGCGTGCGCCGAGAGGCCCGCGTTGTTCATGCCGTCGGCGTACCACTGGGGATTGCCGAACCCTGAGAAGCCCACGACCCCGTACTTCGCCTGCCAGGTCTTGCCGTTCGGCACGACCATCGACTGGCCAGCGTGGTTCGAGGCGAGCACCCCCATCTGCCACGGGAGCTCGTTGGGGAACTCCATCGTGCGGCCGACGCACACGGTGCCGTCGGTGGCCTTCGGGTACTTGAAGTTGGTGCACATGCCCTATTCCCCCTTGGTGGGATCGGATGCTGATGCCGGCGCCTGACCTCCACGGGCGCCTCCCGAGGGCGAGACCCCACCTGACGAGACACCTGCTGACTCGAGTTGGGTCGCGGGGTCGGTCTTCGCCGGCCCTTCGGCATGAGCATGGGCCTTGCGCAGGAGCGCATACGCCACGAGACCAGCGATGAGCATGGCGACCGCGGAGATCAGCATGACCGTCGCGAAGGCGGAGCCGTAGCTGGAGGCCGCGTCCGCGAGGGCCTCCTTGCCGAGCTGCGTCGTCGGCTCGTCACCCGACTTCACGTACTGCGTGATGGACGACGTGGCTGTGCTGATCATGTCCGGCTGCACACCCGCCTCGGTGAGCTTGCTGGTGACGCCGCCCATCGTCAACTTGTCGACCAGGACGGTGGAGATGGCGAAGCCGATGGAGTACCAGAACTGGCCGATCGTGGTCCGGGAGCTCGTGACAGGGCCGAACTGGGCCGGCGGGGCCTCCTTGATGATGAGGTTGCCGAACGGGATCGACACGATCACCACGCCGGCACCGGCCAGGATCGATCCGGGGAGGAAGGCCAGGAAGGACTTCTGGGTGCTCACGGCGGCGAGCAGAGCGAAGCCGATGACCGACATCACCGTTCCGATGAGCAGGGCGGCCCTGTTGCTCAGGCCCTTCGTCATCTGGCGTCCGGTCAGGAGTGCGCCGACGATGCCGGCGGCCACCAGCGGGACCTGCCAGAAGGCGACGTCCTTCGTCGACACACCTGTGACGTACTGCCACAGGTTCGTGCTCTGGAGGAAGGCGACGGCTGTTCCGTAGTTGTAGATGAAGCCCGCGAGGATCGCCGCGATGAAGACCGGGGACTTAAACAGGCTCACCGGATAGAAGGCGCCCTTGGACTTCGCCTCGAAGATAAAGAAGGCCGCCAGGAGAATCGCGCCGGCAGCAAGCGGCACGAGGGTCTCGGGCGAGGTCAGGCTCGCTCCCAGCTGGCTCACGCCGTAGAGGAAGGCGATGATGCCGAGGGCCAGGAGCAGCTGGCCCACGATGTCGAGGCTGGCGCTCTTGATCGTCTTGATCCTCGGGAGGATCAGGGGCACGAGGAAGAAGCAGATCGCGGAGAACACCGTGATGACGAAGAAGGCCAGACGCCAGCTGACGCCGACGAGTGTCCCGCCGAGGAACGTCAGGATCAGGGTCGACAGCCCGATGGTGGCGCCGAAGACGCCCAGGGCCGCTGCGAGCTTGCCGGGCTTCGCGACCGCGTGGATGTACGCGAAGGATGCGCCATAGACGGCACCGAGGCCGACGCCCGTCAGCACTTGGCCCAGCAGGTAGACGGCCGAAACCGGCGCCAGGCCCGAGACGGCACCGCCGACAGCACCGACGATGAGTGCGGCCAGTAGGACCTTGCGGCGCCCGAGACGATCGGCCAGGAGGCCGGTCGTGATCACGGACGCGGCGATCGCGATGGTCTGGATGCTCGCGGCGAGGGCGACCTCGCCGCTGCCCATGTTGAGGTCCCTCGTCAGGCTGACGAGGGCCGTGCTGTTGATGTTGGGCGCGGTGCCCTGGATGGCGGCCATGACTCCCAGGAAGGGGACGGCGACACCCATGAACTTGGGCGAACTGAGCACACGGCTCGAGGGTGACGCTGTCGACATGGGACCTCCAAGGGATGCGGCGCCTCACCTAACCACAGTGACGCGGGGAAATCCCTAAATCTCGGGCCCAGATGGCAGGAACCCGCCTCCCCGGCGGGGCCGTCAG
>CAZQXO010000032.1:21312-23667 GCA_964597445.1 uncultured Bifidobacteriaceae bacterium
CCGCAGGCGTGCTCACGTACGGGAGTCGGGCCTCGAGCACCTGCCCCCCGGACACGGACGTCCGCGACCACTCCAGGGTGCACTCCTCGAGCAGGCTGGTGCCGAGCCCTGCCCCCGAGGACCCCGCGGCGGGTGACCCGTCGTCCCGGACGGTCAGCCGAACGACGTCCGGCTCCTCAGCCTCGACCCGGACCTCCACCCGCGACGCTCCCCCGTGACGCACCGCGTTCGAGACGGCCTCCGTGAGCAGGTCGATGACGGTTGATCCGGCCACCGGGTCCGCGTCCAGGCACTCCCGAACGTGGGGATCCACCTGAGTGGAGACCTCGCAGATCCCGGCCCACGTCCCGACGATCCGCGCCAAGGCCTCGTCGAGAGGGGGGGCCACCACCTCGGGTGCATCCAGGACGTCGACGGTGGTGCGCAGGTCCGCGCGGATGTCCTCGAGCAGGGACTCCGTCGGGAGTCCTGCACGCACGGCCGCATCCAGTCGCAGGGCAGCGGACGTCACCGCGGCCTGAACGGGACCGTGCAGGGCACGTGACAGCGCCTGGCCCTGCAGCCACTGCACCTGCCGCATGCGCACGACGGACCAGCGCAGTCGCATCGCCGAATCAGCGAGCTCACGCTCGGACGCGACCTGCTGGCGCAGGACCGCCGTGACGAGTGCCAGCAGCAGGACCATCACGCCGATGAAGGCCCCACCGCCGATGAAGAGGGGCTGGGCGAACTCCGTCGACCTCTTGACCAAGCCAGCAGCCGCCGAGCTCAGGTAACCGACGACGAACGCGGCGATGCCGACGAGCGCGATGCCGCTCCGCGGGGAGAGACGGATCAGGAGACGGGGCAGGAGGAGGTTCGCCACCCACGACCACAGGGCCACGGAAGCGGCCACCACAACCATCAGGACGATCCCCTCCGATCCGAACACCCCCAACGCGGACGCGAGCAGGGCCACGGCGAAGACGAGAGCGTTGAGTCCGGGGCGGAACGGGGCTTGGGTGATCATCTGCGAGATCACCTGCCTCATCGATACGTGCACAGCGTGAACGGCGGTCGCCGGCAGCTCTCGGACGGGAATGGACGAAGCGAGCTCGTGGCTCATCGGGCGAACGACGTCACTGGCCAGACGTTGCAGCTCCAAGACGGATCTCTCGCCTTGGAGGGTGTCGAGCGTCGCCAGCTCGTGGGACAGGCGATGCTTGACACGAGCGAGGGTCTCCTCGTTCCGCTCCGTGACCTCGGCGACGATGCGACTCTGCGTGGACGACAGCTCGCGATCCACCGCCATCAGCTGCGACAGTGACCGCGTGTGAGCGCGCATCGTGCTGACCAGCAGCGCCACGATGAGGAGCAACCCACCCGTATTGAAGAGCGACGCCACGATGCGATACGCCCACAGTGGCTCCTCGATGGCGCCGATGGCCAGCAGGAGGGCGGAAATCGTCACCCCTCGGATGATGGATGCGGCGACGAAGCCGCCGACGGCCACCCATGGTCGCGGACGGGGTGGATGTCGCAACAGGGTGTAGCGAAGCAGAACCAGCGGCGCGAACATCGCCACCTGGACGACCAGCATCACGACGACACGAACACCGAGCGGCGCCGAGACTGCGCCACCTGTGGTCAAGTTGCCGAGGAGGCTGGTGAAGAACGTGATCCAGAAGGCAGGCCACGTGACGGCGTCAGGACCGCCGATGCGGTCGAAGGCCTCGCGCCAGCGACTCACAGCCGATCCGGCATGCTCGATGCCGCGATGAAGATCCGCACCGCCTCGACACGCGGATTGAGCGTGCCGCGGGAGTCGAGGCCGAGGGCGCGGAACACCTGCATGACCCACCGCTCCACCGACGACAGGCTGGACTCCGTGTACTGGGCGATGAACTCGTTGGTGTAGCCCATCGCCATCAGACGCAGAACCTCGAGCTGCCGGGGGTTCAGCTTCGACAGCGGATTCGCGTCGTCGAGATCGTCCCGGACTTGATGGGCCCGGTCGGTGAGGACCGACTCCAACTGGGTGAGGAGGTACCCGGTGTCGCGGACGCGATCCTTGCGGAGGAAGCCGCACGACTCAGGGATCTCCCCCGGGGCCCAGCCGGCGGCGCGGGCATCGGCATGCTTCGTCAGGATCAGCAGGGCGATATCCGGGCGCTGCTTGCTCAGCACATGAGCCAAGTCGAGCCCGCTGGGCCCAGCTCCGAGCGAGATGTCGATCAGGGCCCCATCAGGATCGAACTCCTTGACCGCCTCTCGCGCAGCCAGGACATCCGACGCGATCCGGACGGAGAAGCCGTTCCCCTCGAGAGCCTCGGAGAGCAGGCTCGCCATGAGCGGCTCGTCCTCCACCACGAGGAG
>CAZQXO010000033.1:0-8860 GCA_964597445.1 uncultured Bifidobacteriaceae bacterium
TGAAGAGGACATTCGTGGTGTCGATCTGGATGAACTCCTGGTGCGGGTGCTTGCGACCTCCCTGCGGGGGCACCGACGCGGTCGTGCCCTCGAGGATCTTGAGCAGCGCCTGCTGCACACCCTCACCCGAGACGTCGCGCGTGATCGAGGGGTTCTCGCTCTTGCGTGCGACCTTGTCGATCTCGTCGATGTAGATGATGCCCGTCTCAGCGCGCTTGACGTCGTAGTCGGCTGCCTGAATGAGCTTGAGCAGGATGTTCTCGACATCCTCGCCCACATAGCCGGCCTCGGTCAGGGCCGTCGCGTCGGCGATGGCGAACGGCACGTTCAGCATCCGCGCGAGGGTCTGCGCGAGCAGCGTCTTGCCTGATCCCGTCGGTCCGAGCAGCAGGATGTTGGACTTGGCGAGCTCGACGCGCTCGTCCTTGCTTCGCTCGGAGCCGCTCTGCTCCGCCTGCACCCGCTTGTAGTGGTTGTAGACCGCGACGGAGAGGGACTTCTTGGCGACGTCCTGGCCGATGACGTACTGGTCGAGGAACTCGAAGATCTCCCGCGGCTTGGGGAGCTCACCCCACGAGGACTCCGCCGCCTCGCTGAGCTCCTCCTCGATGATCTCGTTGCACAGGTCGATGCACTCGTCGCAGATGTAGACGCCCGGGCCGGCGATGAGCTTCTTGACCTGCTTCTGGGACTTGCCGCAGAACGAGCACTTGAGCAGGTCGCCGCTCTCGCCGATCCGCGCCATCCGTGTCTCCTCATCCCTGCAGGGGCTCACTGCCCCTGCCACCCTGCTCACGCACGCACCCTGCTCACGCACGATCGCCGGTCACCTCAGGAGGTGCCCGCACCTGACCGTACCCCGCGAGGCTCCCCCATGCAGCCTTGCGGCGCGCCGATCTGTGGAGCAATCCCCCGGCGCAGCCGCCGGCCCGATGCCGCACGCGTGTCAGTGGCCTGTGATTGAGTGAGCCTGCGTAACCGCGCGCGGGGGGGGGTGAGTGCGGTGGGCCATGCCTACGGGGCTATCCCGGAGCTGCTCGGCGTCCTCAGCCGGTCACCGCATCCGGACGCGGTGGCCGAGGCCATCGTGGAGGGTCCCGGCTCAGGGTTCGAGGCCGTGAGCGGTGCCGTCCTCTGGGCCCACGGCTCCAACCTGGTGATCATCGGCAGCCACGGGTACCGCGCGGAGGAGGCCGACGGCCTGCAGATCCTCCCCCTGTCGGGGGGCTATCCCCTGTTCACCGCCTTCTTCGAGGGCGAGGTCATCATCGTGAGCTCGCGCGACATGGAGGTCCAGTTCCCCGCGCTCCGGCGCCCCGGCAGCCGGTGGCATCACCTGATGAAGCGCCTTCCCGAGGGAGTCCACATCCACGCCCCGATCGTGAGCGACGGCCGGAGCATCGGTGCCTATGTGGTGAGCTGCCAGCGCGACCGCGCCTGGTCGACCCTGGACATCGCCCGACTCGATGCCGTCTCCCATGCCCTGGGCATCTGGTTGAGTCATCCGGACTCCGGCTTCCCGGTCGACGCCGACGACCTCGACCACGAGAACCCCCTGTCCGAGCGGCAGCGCCGGATCCTGGCCCTCGTCGGAGACGGACGCACGAACGCCAGCATCGCCCACGCCCTCGGGATCTCGCCCTCGACCGTCAAGCAGGAGATCGGCCGCGCGATGGAGCTGCTCGACGTGACGGACCGTCACGCGGCCCGACGGCGCGCCGCCGATCTCGGCTATCTCGTCGGGGGGCAGGGATGACGGCCCGGACACCCGAGCAGGAGCCGAGGACCCTGCACCCGGACCGAAAGCTCGGCGGACTCCCCCAGCTCATCCGCTACGTCAGCACCTACCCGCAGCCGGCCGACCTGCTCCGGACCCTGCAGGTCGGGGTCCTGGGCCGGCGGGGCATGTCGGCTGCCTTCCTGTGGTCCCTCGCCGACGGAGCACGATTGACCCGCCTCGCCAGCATCGACTGGCCCCGGGAGGTCGCGGAGCGCTACGCCATCCTGCCCCTCGAGCTCCACGTTCCCGCAGTTGAGGCGGTTCTGCAGGACCGTCATCAGATCGACGACACTGCCGGATTCGGCAGCACCTATCTCGCTGCGCTGGACGACGAGTTCCTCACGCCACGGTTCGACGAGCTGCGGGCCACGTCCGCGATCAACACGCCGCTTCGTCACGCCGGGAGCGTCGTCGGGGCGCTGGGCTTCGTCACGACGGAGCCCTGGGTCGACGACGACGAGTCCCGCGCCCTCCTCGACGGACTGAGCGCACTGCTGGGCCTGTGGCTGTCGCATCCGCGCAACGGCGCCCGGGACACGTCGTCCTCGCCGGGCCAGCGCGACTGGTCTCTCGACTTCACTCCGCGCCAGCGTCAGGTGCTCCGCATGGCCGGGGAGGGGAAGTCCAACTCGGACATCGCTCGCGCGCTCCTGATCTCGACGTCGAGCGTCAAGCAGGACCTCCAGCTGGCCATGCGCGCCCTGCGGTCACACGACCGGGCCACGGCCCACGAGCGGGCCCTCCAGCTCGGCCTGCTCGATTGACCGCCTCCGTCAGGCCTTGCGGCTGCTGATGACCGCGTCGATGATCCCGTAGTCCTTGGCCTCGGCCGCCGTGAGGATCTTGTCGCGCTCGATGTCCTTGGCGATCTCCTCCGGCGTCTTGCCGGTGTGCTGGGCGATGATGCCTTCCATCTCCGTGCGCATGCGGATGATCTCGTTCGCCTGGATCTCGATGTCGGAGCCCTGACCGCCGCCCTCGGTGTAGGGCTGATGGATGAGCACCCGTGCGTGCGGGAGCGCGAAGCGCTTGCCCTGGCTGCCGGCTGCCAGGAGCACGGCGGCCGCGCTGGCGGCCTGCCCGAGGCAGACCGTCTGCACCTGGGGCTTGACGAACTGCATCGTGTCGTAGATCGCGGTCATCGCGGTGTACGAGCCACCCGGGGAGTTGATGTAGATCTGGATGTCGCGATCCGGATCCAGCGACTCCAGCGTGAGCAGCTGCGCCATGACGTCGTCGGCGGAGGCGTCATCGATCTGCACCCCGAGGAAGATGATGCGCTCCTCGAAGAGCTTGGTGTAGGGGTTGTGGACGCGCTCACCGTTGGCGCTGCGCTCCCGGAACTCGGGGAGGATGTAGCGCGCCTGCGGCGCGGTGCGCTCCGCGGCCCGGATGAAGGTCTGGTGCTGGTTCACTTGTTGCCTCCCTTGCCGGCCTTGGGGGCATCGGCGTGCGTGGAGTAGACGTGGTCGATGATCCCGTACTCCCGAGCCTCGTCAGCATCGAACCAGCGGTCGCGATCGGAGTCCGCCTCGATCTGCTCGAGGGTCTGCCCGGTGTGCTCGGCGATCAGCTTGGCCATGCGCTTCTTGATGAAGAGCATCTGCTCGGCCTGGATCTTGATGTCGCTCGCCGTTCCGCCGAGACCACCGGAGGGCTGGTGCATCATGATGCGCGTGTTCGGCGTCGCGTAGCGCTTGCCGTCGGCTCCTGCGCACAGCAGGAACTGGCCCATCGACGCCGCCAGGCCCATGGCCACAGTGGCCACGTCGTTCGGGATCAGCTGCATCGTGTCGTAGATGACCATGCCCGCGCTGATGGAGCCGCCGGGAGAGTTGATGTAGAGGGAGATATCGCGCTCCGGATCCTCGGCGGCGAGGACCTGGAGCTGCTTGGCGATCCGGTTGGAGTTCTCATCCATGACCGGACCCTCGAGCCAGATGATGCGCTCGCGCAGCAGGCGCTCGTCGAGCATGTCGCCGAAGCCGGTCATGCCGCCACCCGCTCCACGCGAGTTCGGCACGGAGATGTCACCCACCACTGCCTCCTGTCGCAGCACCCCTTCGGACGCCGTCATCCGACCCTAACGTGGCTCAGCGCTCCGGACTTCCCCGGAGCCCCGTGAGTTCGCCGTGGGCCGAAATCCGACCGTCGGCCGACGCGTGCGTGCGCCCTAGGCGTCGCCGGCCGCGATCGCCGCGTTCATGTCGGCGTCGAGCGCCGCCAGATCCACGGCGGTGCCGTCGGCATCGACGACCGTGGCGCCCTCCAGGACGAGCGCGAGCGCCTTGGCCCGACGGATGTCCTGCATCGCCATCGGGACCTGGCCGGCCTCGACGAGAGCCTTGGCGAAGGCATCCGGGCTCATCCCGTAGCGCGGCGCCTGCTGGATCAGCCACGCGGAGAGCTCCGTCTCACCGACGGTGATCTCCTCCGTCTCCGCGATCTTGTCGAGGATGAACTGGCTCTTGAGTCCCTGGCGGGTGTTCTCCTCGACCTCCTGCCGATGCTCCTCGCCGCTGTCGTGACCGTCCTCGAAGTGGGCCTCGACCTCGGCCGCGATGAGGTTCTCCGGCAGGGGGATGTCGACGGAGTCGACCAGAACCTCCAGCACGTTGTTGCGCGCCTCGGCGCCCTGCTCAAGCCGCTTCATGCGCATGAGACGCGTGCGCATGTCGTCGCGAAGCTCCGCGACCGTGTCGAACTCGCTGGCCAGCTGGGCGAACTCGTCGTCCAGGGCCGGGAGCTCGCGCTCGCGCACACCGGTCACGACGACGGTCACGGTGAGGGGGATCCCGGACCAGTCACCGTTCTGGGGGGTGAACTCGAAGGTGCGGGTCTCGTCCTTGGCCGCCCCGCGCACGGCTTCGTCGAAGCCGGGGAGCATGCCGTCGGTGCCGAGCTCGTAGGAGAGCGACGAACCGGAGAGGTCCTCGATGGCATCGCCCTCGGCGGTGGCGCCGGAGATGTCGACGAGCAGGACGTCACCGTCGGCCGCGGCCCGGTCCACGTCCTTGAGCGTGGCGAAGCGTGAGCGCAGGTGGTCGAGCTGCTCGTCGATGTCGGCGTCCGTGGCCTCGGCAGTGGCGACCGTGACCGTGAGGGTGTCGTAGGCGGGCACATCGAACTCCGGTCGGATGTCCAGCTCGGCACTGAACGTGAGTGACTCGCCGTCCTTCAGCTCGTCGACGTTGACCTCGGGGCGGGACAGCGGGACGAGCTGGTGCTCCTCGAGCGCCTTCTCGTACGCCTTCGGGAGGGCGTCGTTGACGGCCTCCTCCAGGACGGCCTCGCGACCGAAGCGCTGCTCGATGATGCGCGCGGGCACCTTGCCCTTGCGGAACCCGGGCACGGTGACGCTCTTGGCGATCCGCGCGTAGGCCTCGTCCATGCTGGGCTGGAGCTCCTCGAACGGCACCTCGACCGTCAGCTTCACTCGGGTCGGGGTCAAGGTCTCGACGTCGCTCTTCACGGCAGATCCATCTCCAGTCAGGGGGGACCGATGGCGGAATTCCCGCATCGGTTCGTCGGGGCGGGGAGATTCGAACTCCCGATCTCCTGCTCCCAAAGCAGGCGCGCTAGCCACTACGCTACGCCCCGCATTGGCCGTGAGGATTCTAGGGGGCCTCGTCGGGCTCCCTCGACCACGGCCCGGGCGTCCCGACGCCTCCCTGACCGGGCAGCAGTCGTTCCTGGGGCGCCTTCGTCGGGTCCCGCCTGCCACCCTGACGGTGGAGGTGTGTCATGTTCCACGACCGAGCCGAGGCCGGCCGACGCCTGGGCGAGCACCTGTCCGGACTGCCGGAGCATCGGCCGCCATCGGGCCCGGGAGATCGACCTCTGGTCCTCGCCCTGCCGCGCGGGGGACTTCCGGTGGCGCTGCCGGTGGCACAGGCCCTCGGCGCCGATCTCGACGTCCTCGTCGTGCGCAAGGTGGGGTTCCCCGACAATCCCGAGCTGGCGATGGGCGCCGTGGGCGAGGACGGGGTGCTCGTCGTCGACGACGCCCTCGCGAGCCGCCGGGGGGTCACCCCGGACGAGGTCGCCCGCATCGTGGAACGCGAGCGGACGGAGGTCGAGCGGCGCGTGCAGGCCTACCGGAACGGGCAGCCGGCCGTGAGCGTGCGCGGCCGCGACATCGTCATCGTCGATGACGGTCTCGCGACGGGATCCACAGCCGCCGCCGCCGTCGAGGTCGCCCGGCAGCAGGGTGCTCGCCGCGTCACGCTGGCCGTGCCCGTCGGCTCCCGTGAGGCGTGCCATCGGCTCAACGCGCTTGCCGACGACGTCGTCTGCCTGGCAACCCCGGATCCCTTCTGGGCCGTCGGCGAGCACTACGACGTGTTCGACCAGCTGAGTGACGCCGATGTCGTGGCCCTGCTCGCGGAGGCCAAGGACAGGCCCGTCGATCACGACGTGCTGATCCACGCGGCCGGCGTCGCCCTGGCCGGTCACCTCACGGTGCCCGCCGGCGCGAGCGGTGTCGTCGTCTTCGCCCACGGCACCGGCAGCGATCGGTGGAGCCGACGCAACCGAGCCGTCGCGACCGCCCTGCAGGCCGCCGGACTCGGAACCCTGCTGTTCGACCTCGCCGCCGAGACGGACGACGGACGCACCGTCGACGTCACGACCGCCTCACGTCGACTCCTCGCCGTGGCCGAATGGCTGCGGGAGGAGTGCCCGCACCGACCCCTCGGCTACTACGGATCGTCCTCGGGCGCGGCTGTGGCCCTCGCGGCTGCCGCGCAACGTCCCGACCTCGTCCGCGCGGTCGTGTCGCGTGGGGGCCGTCCGGATCTCGCATCAGCATGGCTGCCCGAGGTCGCCGCGCCCACGCTCCTCATCGTCGGCGAGCGTGACCCGGCCGTGCTCGAGATCAACCGGGAGGCTGAGCGTCACCTGACGTGCCCTCACCTGCTCAGGATCGTGAACGGGGCCGGTCACCTGTTCGAGGAGGAGGGGACCCTCGCCCAGGCGGGAGCCCTCGCCCGCACCTGGTTCCTCCACCACCTGCCGGAGCCGGCCGGCGTGGTCCGCAGGCGCCGCGCCTCGTAGCGTTGCGCCGTGCACCTGGACGCATCCCCTCCGCAGGCGTCACGTCGATGATCGACGATCACGTATGTGCGGTGATCGCGCGGACCAAGGGATTCATGCCGGAGGAGGAGGGGCGCGCCCTGCATGACGCCGCGCTGTCGGTCGGTCACCTCGGTCCCGTGCTCGAGATCGGCAGCTACTGCGGCCTGTCAGCGCTCTACCTCGGATCAGCCGCCCAGCAGACCGGCACCGTCCTCATCACGGTCGACCATCACCGCGGGTCAGAGGAGACCCAGCCCGGCTGGGTGCATCACGATCCCGAGGTCGTCGATACCCGAACCGGT
Source organism: uncultured Bifidobacteriaceae bacterium (assembly GCA_964597445.1). GTDB lineage: Bacteria > Actinomycetota > Actinomycetes > S36-B12 > S36-B12 > UBA10649. The sequence continues at coordinate 7,159 of CAZQXO010000033.1, forward strand.
CGGATGGACACCCTGCCCTTCCTTCGCCAGACGCTCGAGCTGGCCGGCCTCGAGAGCATCGTCCTGCCGTTCGTCGGGGACTCCCCCACGATCGCCCGGGTCGTGGCTCCCGGACTCAGCCTGCTGTTCATCGACGGCGGGCACGCCCTCGATGTCGCCATGGCCGACTACGCGGCGTGGGCCGGGCATCTGGCCCCGGGAGGCCTGCTCGCCATCCACGACGTCTTCGAGGACCCCGCGGACGGAGGGCAGGCCCCGTGGCATGTCTGGCAGCGGGCTGTGGCCGACGGCTTCACGCCCCTGTCGACCACCGGCTCCCTGCGGATCCTCACCACCGCGGGGCAGGAGACGCGGCCCCAGCGCGACGGATAGGTGCTGGGAGCCCGCAGGGCGGAGACGCGCTGGATTGTGCTCGTGCGGATCCCATGGCGCACAATGACGAGGTGAGGACGCGCGTGACCGGGGCGATCGTGGTGGCCACCCTCGTGGCCGCCTCGCTCACCGGCCTCGCTGCAGGCCCCGTGACGGCTGCCGACGACCCCCCGGGCGCTGCCACGGCGACGTCCGCGACCATCGCCTCTTCTGCTCCGCCGGAGCTCGACTCGGCCACGCCCACGTCAGACACCATCACCGTGGCATGGACCTGGGGCCCGGAGACGCCCGCTCCCGCCGAGGTCACGTCCGTCCTGGTGCGCGCCGAGCCCGGAGGTCATCTGACCCGGGCGAGTCGCACCGAGCTCGCGACCTCCCTGACGGATCTGGACCCGGACACGGAGTACGCCATCACCCTCACGTCGATCACCGGTGACGTCACCGGTGAGCCCACCGACCCGGTGAGCATCCGGACGCTCCCCGCCCTCGACACGGGCTCTGACGTGGTCGATGCAGCCAGCAGCCGGCCTCTCGCCACGCCCGGTGACGTGTCGAGCCTCATCGTGACGCTGACGACGACGGTCGCCCCGGCAGCGCAGGCGGAGCAGGCCACCGAGGAGCTTCCGGTCGCCGGTGTCGTGGTGGAGGACACGCAGGACCTCGGAGCCGGAAACGTTCGAGTGGACCTGAACGAGGGCGTCAGCGAAGCGGACGCCGCCGTGATGATGGCGGAGATCGAGTCGGACCCCCGCGTGGCGTCGGTGAGCGTGGATCGTCGCGTGTCCCGGTCCGCGTTTCCCAGCAGTCCACCGAACGACCCGTACTGGACGAGCAACAGCCTGTGGGGGCTGTACGGCACGTTCGGTGTCGGCATCGCCTCCGATCGACTCACGATGAATCCTGTCTGGAGCGGGAATCAGGGGAGCGGCACCGTTGTCGCCGTCCTCGACTCGGGATCGACGAGCCACCCCGACCTCGACGCGAACTACGTCGCGGGCTACGACTTCGTCGGGAACCGGAGCGGCTTCTGCCGCTCGGGAGCCAGCAGCTCCGACGGTGACTACGTCAACACCGGCACCTACGGAGCCCTGGGCTGGGACAGCAATCCGCTGGATCCCGGCGACTGGACCACGGTCACATCCCCGTGGTGCGGGAACGCAGCCAACTCGAGCTGGCACGGGACTCACGTCGCCGGGACGGTGGCGGCCGTGGGCAACAACGGCGCAGGCGTGATCGGCGTCGCACCCCAGGCCAGGATCCAGCCGGTCCGGGTGCTCTCGTACGACGGGGGCTACACGTCGGACATCGTGGCCGCCATCACCTGGGCCTC
>CAZQXO010000033.1:8960-22000 GCA_964597445.1 uncultured Bifidobacteriaceae bacterium
GGCGGCGCGACCACCCCCGGTTCCGCCACCTACACGTCCTACAGCGGCACGAGCATGGCCGCGCCCCACGTGTCCGGTGTCGCGGCCCTGCTTCGGGCGACCGACGGCTCCCGGACTCCGGCCCAGATCCTCTCGATCATCCAGTCGACTGCCTTGGGCTTCCCCACGACCGGGAGCTGGTACGACTGCACCACCTCGATCTGCGGTGCCGGACTCCTGCGAGCGGCCACCACCTCGACCCCGGTCATCTACTCGACGAGCCCCGAGACCGGTCCGATCGCCGGGGGCGGATCGGTCACCCTCACCGGCATCAACCTGGGCAACGCCAGTGCCGTGACCTTCGGGGGAACGTCAGCGGCCATCACGGCCCAGACGTCGACGACCCTGACCGTGACGGCTCCCGCGCGTGCCGCGGGTGAGGTCGACATCGTGGTGACCAATCCCAACGGCTCAGGAACCTCGCTCGGCGCCTACCGCTACTTCTCGGCCCCCACCGCCACCTCTCTCAGCGTGTCCAGCGGGACAACCGCCGGCGGGACCACCGTCGTCATCTCCGGGACCAACCTGGCTCCGAACGATGTCCAGGACAGCAGCTGGATCACGGTGAGCTTCGGCGGCGCCGCGGCCACGGTCTGGCTTCCGGGCACGACCTCGGTCCAGGTGACCACGCCCGCCCGCCCCGCGGGCACGGTCGACGTCGTCGTGACGACGCCGGGAGGCAGCAGCACCCTCGCCGGCGCCTTCACCTTCGTGGCCCCCGCGTCCAGCGGTGGTGGGACGAGCAGCGGTGGTGGCGGTGGCGGGTCCTCGAGTGCGAGCGCCGACTCCGGTGGGGGCGGTGCACTGCAGGAGATCACCGAGGTGCGACCCGCCTTCGGCCCTGTGTCGGGTGGCAACCTCGTCGCCATCATCGGCTACGGGTTCACGGGAGCCACGAGCGTCACCATCGGCGGGGTTCCTGCCTCCTTCCGCGTCGTCAACGACGCGACGGTCGAGGTCACGATGCCGGCCGCGTCCGCTGCAGGATCGGCGGACGTCGCCGTGAACCTGAATGCCGTCCGAGGCCGGGCCTTCGCCCCGGGAGGCTACGTCTACCGGACGGACCTGCCTGCTGCGCCCGCGCCATCACCCTCCGCTCCCCCCGTGTCGAACCCCGGCGCGGACTCGGGCGTCACCGCCGGCGACCTCGTGACCTTTGCGCCACGCTCGTCCGACCTCGGCGCTGCAGCCAAGACGCGACTCACCCGGCTGGCCCGGACCGTGGGCGACGCCCCCGCGACAGGGAATGTCACCGCCTACGCCGATGCGCGAGGGAGCGCGTCCTCGACCAAGGTGGCGCGCGATCGAGCACGCGCGATCGTCGCCTTCCTGCGCAGCACCGGGGTCCGCGGGACCATCGCCACCACGATCGAGCGCGGTGATGCGGCGACACTTCGCACGGGCGCCATCGTGCTGCTGTCCACTGATCCGGGAGCGAATGCCATGACCTCCACCCAGGACGTCTCCTCACTCATCGTCCGCTACCGCCCGGGCGTCACGCCCACCGTCAACGGGAAGGTGCGGGGCTCCAGCCTCGTCCCGGCCACGGTCGGCGCGGGCATGACCCTCGGGCCGAACCTCGGACTGCGCATGTATCGGATCGACCTCGCGCAGGGTCTCCCGGTCGCACAGGCAGAGAAGGTCGCTTCTCAGATGATGAAGGACCCCGGCATCGAGTTCGTCGAGCCTGATCGCATCGTCAGCGCCCAGGTCTCGCGGGGCTGAACACCGCACGCACACTCGGCGCACCCTCGAGGGCGCGGCCTGCCAGCACCACGGCAGCCGAGTTCCAGGTGGGCTGGTCCGCCGTGAAGTGTTCGCCCGGCGCGTCGAACCGCTCGCCCTCGAAGTTCATGCCGCACCAGTAGGAGCCGTCATCGTGACGGAGGAACTGCACCCACGAGTACAGCTGCTCAGCGCGCTCGCGATCCCCCATCATGGTCAGCGTCAGGACGAGCTCGCACGTCTCGGCCGCCGTGATCCAGGGCCGGTCGGACACGCATCGGACGCCCAGTCCCTCGACCACGAAGTCCGACCAGCCCGCGTCGATGCGCGTGCGTGCGGCATCACCGGTGATGACACCACCGAGCACGGGGTAGTACCAGTCCATCGCCCAGCGCGACTTGTCCAGGAAGAGCGGGGACCGATGGGCGATGGCATCAGCGAGAAGGACGAGTGCGACGTCCCAGTCGGGCCGGGCGTGACCGAGCTCCTCGGCCATGGAGATGGCGCACCTCAGGCTCTGGTGGATGCTGGACGAGCCGGTGAGCAGGGCGCCATCACCCGGGTCGTCAGCACGCCAGGCGATGCCTCCCCAGGGGAGCTGCTGACCGACCACATGACTCATCGCCGCATCCACGACCGGCCACATCTCGACCAGGACACCACGACTCCCTGATGCCACGTAGTGGTGCCAGACACCGACGGCGATGTAGGCACTGATGTTCGTGTCGAGCGTGCGGTCGATGATCTCGTCGCCGACGTAGTAGGAGAACCACCCTCCATGGATGGCCTGCCGATCAGCAAGCCACCGCAGCGCGCGTCGTGCCTCAGCATGGTGGCCGTGGAGGTCGAGCGCCATGACTGCCTCGACCATGTTCCACGGATCAGCCTTACCGCCCGGCACCCACGGGATGAGACCGTCACGCGTCTGCGCCGCTGCGATGGATCGGGCCGTCGCCCGCGTGTCGACGCGAGCGACGACCGCCTCCGGGCTCATGGCTTCACCGCGTAGAGGATCAGGCTCTTTCCGAGGACGGGGTTCAGTGACTCATCCAGTCGCCGCAGCAGCGGCGGGTTCTCGATGATCTGCTTCACGAGGACGTCGTGGTAGCGGCGGGCGAGCCAGCGATCGTCGCGGTTCACGCCACCGGCGCAGCGGATCCACCAGTACGGCGAGTGAAGAGCATGCGCGCGTCGTGCTCCACGCACCTCGAGACCGGCGTCACGCAGACGGCCCTCCAGCTCCGCGCGACCGTAGATCCGCACATGCCCACCCGGGATGTCGTGGTAGTCCGAGTCCAGCATCCAATTGATCTTCTCCGGAAAGCGCGCGGGCACCGTGACTGCGATTCGACCCCCCGGCTTCAGCACGCGCGCCAGCTCCCCGATGGCGGCGCGATCCTCGGGGATGTGCTCCAGGACCTCGGCCGCGATGATGCGATCGAAGACTCCATCATCGAAGGGCAGGTCGAGCGCATCACCCTCGACGCACACCAGTGCGCCACCCTCAGGAACCTCTCCCTCGGCCACCATGGCCGCCGCCATCTCACGCACCCCGTCGAGTTCGGCGGCGTCGGCATCCAAGGCGACGACATGTGCTCCGCGACGCAGGACCGCGAACGCATGTCGGCCACCCCCGCAGCCCATGTCGAGGACGCGGTGCCCCGGATCGACGCCGAAGAGGTCCAGGTCAACGGTGAGCATGCTCACCCCGCCTCGCCTGCTCGGCGAGCTCCTCGCGCCAGATCCTGACCAGGCCCTCGGCGTGCGAGCGCCACGTGAACCGCTCGAGGACCCGAGCACGTCCCCGCTCCCCCAGGCGCCGACGCTGGTCCGGGTCAGCCAGCACCTCAAGGACCATCGTCGCCAGCGCGGAGGGATCACCGGGTGAGACCGTGCGTGCGCACTCTCCATCCGGTCCGACCACCTCGGGGAGGGCACCTCCCGTCGTGGCCACCACCGCCACCCCGCACGCCATCGCCTCCGCAGCAGGAAGCGAGAAGCCCTCGTAGAGCGAGGGGACAACGGCCACGTCCGCTTCCGCGTACAGCTCGACGATCCGCTCATCACTGACGCCGCTCACGAACTCGACCGCTCCGTCGAGCCCGAGCTGATCGATGAGCGCCGGCACCGCGCTGCCGTCCTTCAGCCGTCCGATCACGACGAGGTGAGCATCCGGGCGTTCGACTCTTATCTTGGCGAGGGCGTCGAGCAGGACCGTCAGCCCCTTGAGCGGCACGTCCGCACTCGCCGTCGTCATCAGGCGACCCGGGACGCGCGTGATGTGCGGCAGCGGACGGAAGAGCGACTCGTCGACGCCGATGGGCACCACCGTCATGTGCTCCAGCGGGACACCCATCTGCGCCGCGATGTCGCGCTTGGACGAGTCAGACACAGTGACCACGCGAGGGATGCGAGGGGCCACGCGCAGCTGCATGCGCAGGAAGCCGTACCAGCGCCACAGGGACAGGCGTCGTCGCCATCCCGAGGCGTGCGCGAGGTCGAGCTCGCGATCGACCGTGATCGGGTGGTGGATCGTGGCCGTCACGGGCCACCCATCACGCATCATCTTCAGCACGCCCGTGCCGAGCGCCTGGTTGTCGTGCACGAGGTCGAAGTCCGCCCGACGGCTCCTGAGCAGGCGATGGGCGCGCTCCGAGAAGGCCCAGGGCTCGGGGAACCCCGCGGTGCACATCAGCGCGAACTCACGGACGTCGACGCTGTCACGGAACTCCCGCACGTGCGGGACGCGGAAGGGATCGGGCTGCCGGTAGAGGTCCAGTCCCGGCACCTGGACCAGGTGGTCAGGATCATCGAGCTGCGGCCACGGCTGGCCGGACAGGACGGCGATCTCATGGCCCAGGGCCGCAACTTCGCGGGCGACGTAGCGCGTGTAGACGCCCTGGCCGCCGCAGTGCGGATTGCCCCGGTAGACGAGCCACGCGATGCGCAGCGGATCGTCAGGGCCGGGCACCGGCACGGGGGGAAGGGAACGCGCCACAGAGGGAACCTACCCGCAGGGCCGCGGCGCCTCCGATCCCCGTCGGCTACCCTGTAGGAGCACCGCGCGGGTGTAGCTCAATGGCAGAGCCCCAGCCTTCCAAGCTGGCCATGCCGGTTCGATCCCGGTCACCCGCTCTGAACTCGGCACCACCACGCGGGTGGTGGTCGACACGACGGGGTTCGCATGCGCATCCTCCACACGTCGGACTGGCACCTGGGCAAGAGCCTCCACGGACACGACCTCGCCGCGGCGCAGGAGGCAGCCCTCGACTTCATCGTCGACGTCGCGATCGAGAAGAGGGTCGACGCCGTCATCGTGGCGGGTGACGTCTACGACCGATCGTTTCCCAGCGTCGAGGACGTCCGCCGACTCAACGCGGTGTTCACGAGGATCCACGAGGCGGGCATCCCGATCATCTGCACAGCAGGCAACCACGACGAGGGCGCCCGACTGGCGGCTCTCGCGAACCTGCTCGATGAGGGTGTGACCGTGGTCGGCGAATACCACCAGGTGGGCACGTGCGTCACGCTGCAGGACGAGCATGGACCGGTCGCCGTCTATCCCCTGCCCTACCTCCATCCCGACGGGGCGCGCCGCGAACTCGCACCCGCCGACGGACCGCTCCTGGAGCGGAGCCACGAGGCGGTGGTCGCCGAGGCGATGCGGCGGGTGCGCTCGGATCTCGCCATCCGCCTGGCGGACGCTCCCGCGACACGGGCCATCGTGGTGTCCCATGCCTTCGTCGTGCGGGGTCAGGAGACTCCCGACGAACTGCGCAACGAGCAGTCCGAGAGCGAACGCGACATCGCCGTCGGCGGCGTGCCCTCGGTTCCGTCCGCGACCTACGACGGTGTGCACTACGTCGCCCTGGGTCACCTGCATGGTCCTCGAACCGTCCAGCAGCAGGAGCCTGGACGCCCGGCTGTTCGCTACGCCGGATCACCCCTGCGCTACTCGCTGTCCGAGTCGAATCACATCAAGTCCATCACCATCGTCGACATCGATGCCGAGGGCCTGTGCACCTTCGAGGCCATACCCGTGCCGCAGCCCGCGGGAATGAGTCGCCTGCGTGGTGAGCTCCACGAGCTCCTCTCCCCGGCGCATTCCGCCCAGCGCGACGACTTCGTCGAGATCGTCCTCACCGATCGTGATGTGCCCGACAACTTCCTCGCCCAGCTGATGCAGGTGTTCACCCGCATCCTCAAGGTTCGCCATGAGCCCACCGGAGCCGCCGTCGCGGTCGTCGAGATGGGCGGCCCCCCTGTTCCCGACGTCGTGACCCCACTGGAGACCCTTCGCAACTTCTACGCGGCCACTCGGCAGGAGGAGCCCTCCGACGCCATTGCGGCGATCCTCTCCGACGTCCTCGAGCGCGCTCGCGCCAACGTGGAGTCCTGACATGAGGATTCGCGCGCTGGCGTTTCGCGGCATCGGCCCCTACCGCGATGTGCAGCGAATCGACTTCGACCAACTCGGGGCGTCCGGCCTCTACCTGATCAACGGACCCACGGGTGCGGGCAAGTCGACGATCATCGATGCGATCACGTTCGCTCTGTACGGCAAGCTGTCGAACGCCGACGCCGACGAGTCCCGTCTGCGATCGGACTTCGCCCGGCCGACGGACCCCACGGAGGTCGATCTCACCTTCGATACGGCGGCCGGCACCTTCCGCGTCATCCGATCACCCAAGTACCGGCGCGCCGCCAAGCGCGGATCGGGAACGACGGAGGAGAAGGGCGGCTGTCACGTCTTCCGCATTCACTCCGACGGTCGCGAGGAGACGATCGCGGAGGCCAAGGGCGCGGCAGACGCCGAACTCGCCCGCCTCATCGGGCTGACACGCGAGCAGTTCGTCCAGACCGTCGTCCTTCCGCAGGGCCAGTTCGCCACCTTCCTGTACTCCGACACGAAGGAGCGCGCGGAGATCCTCAAGCGGATCTTCAACACGCAGCTGTTTGAGCGAGTCGTCGAGATCCTCAAGGCGGACGCGGCCCACGCCCAGGCCGCCTGCGCTGCCGCGACCCAGGAGATCCGGAGCGAGATCGCCACCCTCGCCACGCTCATCGATCTGGACTCAGAGGCGGTCGCACGACTCGAGGAGTTCGCCACTCACTCCCTCGACGAGGCCCTGCTGGCGGATCTCGAGGCACGCGAGCCTGCCCTCCAGCAGCAGGTCACCTCCACGGCGGACCGTGCCCAGGCGCTGCGTGCCGCGATGTCCACCGCCGACGAGGCACGCACCCGGGCCCGGGACGAGGCGACAGCCCAGAGTGCTGTCGCGTCCGCACGTGCCGCGCAGGAGAGCGCCATTCTCGCCTTCACCAAGTCGCGGGCGTCCCTCGACTCGGTCTCGGTACTCGCCGCCCATCTCCTCATCCCCCTGGATGAGTCGACCGAGGCTGACACCTGGCGGGCACGCCAGTCCACCGTCGATGGTCATCTCGGGTCGCTCGCCGCTCTCGTCGACGATGAGCGCACCCTGGCCCAGTGGCCCCAGGAGCAGGCCGCAGCCCAGCAGGAGCTGGAGGATCTCCGCGAGGCGCAGCGAGTCGACGCGGATCGCCTCGCCGGCCTGCCCGCGCTCATCGACGCGTCCCAGCGACTCATCGACGCACGCCCGACCATGGCGGAGATCGCCAACGTCCACGAACGGCGAGCCGCGGTCACGGCGGCCCAGGAGTGCCTCCGCGGTCTCGCGAGGGAGGAGGAGGCCGCAGCCGAGTGGGAGGCCCGCGCGGCCGAAGCGCTTGCCGTCGCCGAGCGGGCCGATCAGGAGCACCGGGAGGGGAGCCGCCGCTACCGCGAGGCCATCGCCGCGCACCTCTCCGCGGACCTCGCGCCCGGCTCCCCCTGCCCCGTGTGCGGTGCCGTGGAGCACCCTGCACCGGCGCAGCATGAGGGGACCCCTGTCTCCGCCGAGGACCTGGAGACGCTGCAGCAGGCCGCGAGCGAGGCTCACGTCACCCTCGGCCGCACGGCCACGGCCCTCGACGAGTCCCGGAAGCGCATCTCCCTGCTGCGGGACACCCTCAGGTGGGAACCCGATGCACTCGCAGCAGAGGACACGGCTGTGGCAGACCTCGAGGAGGATCTCGACGCTCGAGCCCAGGCTGCCCTGCGGGCCGAGTCCGATCTCGTGGACCTCCATCGTGAGCAGCAGGAACTGCTCGTGCGGACGGGCACCCGATCCACCTCTCTTGCCGAGAAGTCCACCGCGCTCGCATCACGCACGCAGCAGATCGCGGGCATGGAGCAGGACATCGCGATCGCTCGAGGTGACTTCCCCACGATCGAGGACCGACGGATCGCCTCCACATCACTCAGCACTGCTCTCGCCGACCTGGCGCGACGATGCGACCAGCGGTCGCTGGCGCAGACAGCTCTGGCCGATGCTGAGGCGGCACGGGCCACGTGGCCCGATCGAGACGGATTCGCGGACGTCGATGCTGCCCACTCCGCATGGGAGGCGAGCCAGGCCGCGTTCCTCCTCGCCGATCGGGAGCATCGCGAGGCAGAGTCGCGGCTGCGTCATCTGCGTGATCGGACTGCCGCCATCGTCGAGCTGACGAGCGATCGCGCTACCACGGTCGCGGAGAGTCGGGATCTCGTCCTCCTCGCTGACCTCTTCTCCTCCGGACGAGGGCGAGACATCGGCCTGCACATCTACGTCCTGAAGTCCCTGTTCGCCAACGTCATGGAGAGCGCGAACCGTCGGTTCGAGAGCCTGCTCAACGGCCGGTACCGGCTCGTTCCCGCGCAGGACGATGAGGGGGACGGTCGCAGCCTGCAGGGACTGGGCGTCAGCGTGGAGGACCGACTCACCAGCAAGGTGCGGCCTGCCCGCAGCCTGTCCGGTGGCGAGACGTTCTGCGCGTCCCTCGCCCTTGCGCTCGGACTGTCCGATGTGGTGCGGATGACGGCCGGGGGCATCGAGATCAACTCGCTGTTCATCGACGAGGGCTTCGGATCACTGGATGGGGATCAACTCGACGAGGTCATGGTGATGCTCGGGCACCTGAGCAGCGGAGGGCGGAGCGTGGGCGTGATCAGTCACGTCGACAGCATGAAGGCCAGCATCACCGAGCAGATCGACATCACTCCCGCGACCGAGACTCAGCCAGCCTCCCTGCGGGTGAGCTGGATGGACTCCTCGGGATCCTGAGCGTGGGAGCTCAGGCGAGCGACCACCAAAGAGCCAGGTACGACACCGGGAGCCCGACGTCGTAGACGAGGATCAGGGTGTTCCCGGGTGCGAAGTTGCGGGTCCTCTTCATCTCGATGACGTGGTTGACGGCGGCGAGGACGAGGAACACCCCTTGGGCGATGGCGATAGGCCACCACGCAGCCGCGCTGGAGTTGGCAGCCACGATGCCTGCCAGCCCGAGACCGAGGCTGACGAATCCGATCTCGTACTGGAAGCCGTTCGTCTGCCACCCGATCTGGGCAGCCGTCTTGCGGGCCAGCACGGTATGCATGAAGGCACTGACGAGGAACATGATGCCGCCGGGTAGGAACAGCATCCACCGCATGGCGGAGTCGGAGAACGAGTCACTCGGATCGGCGCCTACGGCGGACCACCCGAGCAGCGCGAAGATCCAGGCAAGGGCGACGGTGAGGCCGGGGATGAGAGCGGACACGGCCTCACGGTAGGGGGCCTGATCCCCCATCCGCGCGAACACGCCCAATCTCGGAGGTTCCGGTCCCGGCCTACTCGTCAGTGGCGAGGGGGACGTAGTCTTGAGGTGCTGGGGGGGTGCCTGTGCTCCTCCCCCGAGGCCGGTGCCCTCCCAGCCCGGCATCCCACCCTCGTCACGATCGTGACCCGCCTTCTGGGCCCGTCGCCCGCAGGTAGGCTGCAGACACCACCCCCACTAACGGAGGAACACATGCCCCTCGGTCCCGTCGATGTCTACGTCATCGCCTTTCCCGGCAACCAGTTCAGCGGCGAGATCGTTCCCGCCATCGTCGAGCAGGTGGCGAACGGCAACATCCGCATCCTGGACGTCCTGTTCGTCATGAAGGACGCCGAGGGCGACATCGCCGTCCTGGAGATCGAGGACCTCGGCCCGGAGGGCGCCTCGTATGTCGAGCTCGACCTGTTCTCCCCCGGCGCCCTGAACGAGGAGGACGCCGACGAGATCGCCGACAACCTCCCCGCGAACACGTCGGCCCTCATGATCGCCTTCGAGAACACCTGGATGGAGGGCCTCATCGGCGCCTTCGCCCGCGCCGGTGCCCTGCCCATCGACCACGTGCGGATTCCCGCCACCGTCGTCAACGCCGTCATCGGCGACTAGCCACCCACTCGTCGTCACACAACCGACACCACATCACCGAGGAGAACATCATGGGTCTCATGCGCATGGCCGCCCGCACCGCTGTCGTCGCCGGCACCGCCACCGCCGTCTCCGGCCGGGTCGCCCACAACCAGCAGGAGAAGTACGCAGCTCAGGATGCCCAGGCCGCCGCGGCCGCCGCTCCCGCAGCCGAGGATCCGACCGAGAAGGTCAAGCAGCTCGCCGACCTCCACGCCCAGGGGATCCTCTCCGACGAGGAGTTCGCCGCCGCCAAGAAGAAGGCGCTCGGCATCTGAGCACCGATCCGTACGCACGGCTAGCAGGGGTCTACGACGAGTTCGTCGTAGACCCCTGCTACGCGTGGTGGGCCGACTGGATCGAGTCCACGTGGCAGGGAGATCGCCCACGCACCGTGCTCGACCTCTGCTGTGGCACCGGCCTGATGACAGCCGAACTGCTGAGCCGCGGCCTCGAGGTCACGGGAGTGGATGCCTCCCCGGCCATGCTCAGCCTCGCGCGGGATCGCCTCGGACCGACGGTGCCCCTGATCGAGACATGGCTGCCGGACCTTCCGGTCGACGGCCCGTTCGATGCCGTGGTGTCCACGCTCGATGGGTTCAACTACCTCACGGCAGCCGACCTTGCGGCAACCTTCGCCGCCGCGGCCCGAGTCCTGCGCCCGGGCGGGTGGATCCTGTTCGACGTCCTCGGCCCCGGGTCGTTGGACTTCGCCCGCGCCCATCCCGTCATCACCGGCAGCCGGGCAGGCTGCTCGTTCACCCTCACGACGCAGGTCGCCGGGACGACGTGCCACGCGACCCTGGACTTCCAGAGTGAGGATTCCGCCCACAGCTCCTTTGTGGAGACGCACGTTCAGCACGTGCACTCAACCGAGGAGATCGGGGCAGGCCTCGCGTCTGCCGGTTTCTCGGTGGGCCTGCTCGCGGATGAGTACTCTGAGGGCGCCGTGACCGACTCCACGCTGCGCGCCACGTGGGTGGCTCGACTCGCGGGCTGACGACGGGAGACTCCATGAGACGAGCATTGACCGCTGCAGCCGTCCTCGGGGCCCTCCTGCTGGCCTCCCCCGCAACCCCGGCCCACGCGGACGCCCTTCTCTCCGCGACGCCGGCCACCATCGCAGGTGCCACCTTGGATGGGCTGCCTGCGACGCCGGCCTCACCTCCGGGAGTCTCGCCCGAGGTCTACTACGACGACGCGACCAGGACGTACTACCTCTGGACCACGCATATGCCCGCGGTCATGTACTCCAGCTCCGACGGCACCTCGTGGTCCCCCATCGCCGGTGCCACGCTTCCCAATGGCTTCGACTGGTCCATCGTCAAGATGGGCCCGAACGACTACCGGATGTACTACTCATCAATCAACCCCAACGCCGCCTCCGAGGTGAGGTGCAGCAAGCAGCGCAAGGAACTGCGCTACGCCACCTCCACCAATCTCGTGAACTGGACGCCGCAGCCGAACGTTCTCCTCGACAGCGTGGGCTGCGGGGTTCCTCACGTGCTGCGCAGAGCAGACGGATCCTTCCTGCTCTACTACAACAGCGAGGAGCCGGTGCACGGCATCTACATCGCCACATCGCCCGACGGCCTCGCGTGGACCAAGCGCCCCGGCATCATCGCGAATGACTCCCAGCTCGTCGATCCTGCTCCGCTGCAGATGCCGGACGGCACCTACCTCATGGTCTCCTCGACTATGGGCGGGGGATCAACCCAGCAACTGCGTATCTTGTCCTCGACGGATGGAATGTCGTGGACCCTTCGACCGGAGCCGCTCCTGGCTCCTCGAGGCGTCAGTGTCCTCGACCCCGCACTCAAGCTCATCGGACAGCAGCTACGGGTCTGGTACGGCTATGCACAGGGGGGCAACCACGCCGACTCCCGCATCACGTCAGGCCTTCTGACCCTGAAGCCCGGCAAGGTCACGGCCGCGTCGACAAGCGCGACATCCTCGAAGACCAAGCCGTGCACGAAGCCCGGCGCCAGCCGCACCTATCAGGGCGCGGTCTACGTCTGCAAGAAGGTCAAAGGCTCGCTCGTCTGGCTTAGGCGCTGATGGCCTGATGCGTGCCCGCTTCGCTGGCCGAATGGCTCGCGACGTGTTCTCCTAGAGGCATGACGGAACAGCCCGGCGACCTCGAGACGCAGGCCCCACGGGGCACCCCGATCGGGCGGCGCATCGTGCTCGGCGTGGTCGGCGTCGGTGCCGTCGGCGTCCTGGCCGGGAGGTGGCTGTCCGCCGGCGTGAGCGAGATCGTGGCCTCCACGGCCCCCGGGCTGGCCTCGGTGATTCCGGCCGCTGGAGGATTCCGCATCTACACGGTGACGGGGGGCTTCCCCGAGATGCCCCCGGCGGAGTATCGACTCTCCGTGTCCGGCCTCGTCACCGAACCGCTCTCCTTGTCCCTGGACGACCTGACCCAACTGCCTCAGACACAGATGACCAAGGACTTCCAGTGCGTGACGGGGTGGCGTGTCGACGACGTTCCCTGGTCAGGCGTCCTGCTGCGCGACATCCTCACTGCCGCAGGCGTCGAGTCCGACGCCGAGGCCCTTCGACTCACGTCATTCGATGGGGCCTACACGGAGTCGCTGACGATCGACCAGGCGATGCGGGATGACATGCTCGTTGCCACCACGATGTACGGCGCCCCGCTCGAAGTGAAGCATGGGGCTCCTGTGCGACTCCTGGCCGCTCCCATGTACGGCTACAAGTCGATCAAGTGGCTCGACGGGATCGAGCTGACACGAACGGTCATCCCCGGCTACTGGGCAGTGCGCGGCTACGACATTGATGCGTGGGTCGGCCGCTCGAACGGACGATCCGATGAACCCATCGTCTGATCGCGCATCCGTGAACGTGGACGCCGCGGAGCCCGGCACTCCCGCCCTCCTCCCCCGCTTCACCCGAGCGGAGCGCTGGGTGCATCGGACTCTCGGGATCCTCGTCGGTGTGCT
>CAZQXO010000034.1:0-10171 GCA_964597445.1 uncultured Bifidobacteriaceae bacterium
CGAGGGCGACATCGTGGCCGCCGAAGCCGAACGAGTTGTTCAGGGCCGCGATGTCCCCGGATGGAAGCGGGCGGGGGGCGCCAGCCGCGACGTCGAGGGTGATCTCGGGGTCCTGGTCGACGAGGTTCGCCGTCGGTGGCACGAGGCGGTCCCGCAGGGCGAGCAGGGTGAACACCGACTCGATCGCTCCGGCTCCACCGAGCAGGTGGCCGGTCATGGACTTCGTCCCGGTGACCACGACGTCGTCGGCGCGGGATCCGAGAGCGGCGCGGATGGCCACGGACTCGGCGATGTCACCCTGGGGTGTCGAGGTGGCATGCGCGTTGATGTGGACGACGTCCTCGAGGCTCAGGCCCGCATCCTCGACGGCAAAGCGCATCGCGCGGGCTGCACCGAGTCCCTCGGGATCCGGCTGGGCGATGTGGTGCCCGTCCGACGTGAGCCCCGCTCCGCCGTAGACCCCGAGGATCGTGGCTCCTCGGGCCTGCGCGAACTCTGCGGACTCCAGCACGAGGACCCCGGCTCCCTCTCCCATGACGAAGCCGTCGCGGCCGAGGTCGTACGGGCGTGATGCGGCGGTGGGGTCGTCGTTGCGGGTCGAGAGTGCGCGCATGGCAGCGAATCCCGCCATGGTGATCGGGTGGATGACGGCCTCGGTGCCGCCGCAGACGACCACGTCGGCACGGCCGGACTGGATCATGCGGGCGGCGTAGGAGACGGCCTCGGCCCCGGACGCGCAGGCGCTCACCTGGCCGTGCACGCCGGCGCGGGCGCCGATCTCGAGGCCGACGATCGCGGCGGGGCCGTTCGGCATGATCTGCGTGACCATGTGGGGGGAGATGCGTGAGGGACCCCGGTCGAGCAGCGTGTCGTAGGCGTCCATGAGTGACGTGAGGCCGCCCATGCCGGTGGAGATCACGGCACCGAGCCGCTCGGGGTCGACAGCAGGTGAGCCGGCCTGGGCCCAGGCCTCGCGCGCGGCGACGAGGGCGGCCTGCTGTCCGCGGTCGAGTCGGCGGGCCTCCACGCGGTCGAGCACCGTGCCGGGATCGACGGCCATGATCCCGGCGATCTTGGCGGGCTGGTCCTCCACCCAGGGTGCGTCGATGAGGCGGATGCCCGAGGTTCCGGCGAGCAGCGCCTGCCAGGTGGATTCGACATCGCCGCCGACCGGCGTGGTCATCCCGAGTCCGGTGACGACGACCTCACGCGTCATGGCAGGGGTCTCCTTCTCCTCGTCCCAAGGGTGCTTGCCGGTGGCGCGGGGAGCATCCCCGGCCACCGGCCGCCTCCGTTCGAAGGCGCAGGGCGGCCTCGGCCGCTCTGCGCGCGGCAGCTACTGGTTCGCCGCGATGTAGGCGACAGCGTCGCCGACGGTCCTGAGGTTCTTGACCTCGCTGTCGGGGATCTTGACGCCCCACTTGTCCTCGGCCGCCATGACGACCTCGACCATGGACAGCGAGTCGATATCGAGGTCGTCCACGAAGGCCTTGTCGGACTGGACGTCCTCGACGGGGACTCCGGCGACCTCGTTCACGATGACGGCGAGGCCGTCGAGGATCTCCTGGCTCATGCTGCGTTCCTTTCGGTTCCGATGATGCGGCGTGTGGTGCGGGTGGAGCATGGTTCGGGATGAACCCTAGGGGTGGATCAGGGCAGGGTCACGACCTGAGCGGCATAGACGAGGCCGGCCCCGAAGCCGATGATGAGCGCGGTGCCCCCCTGAGGTGCCTCGCCGGAGTCGAGCATGCTCTGCATCGCGAGCGGGATCGACGCGGCCGAGGTGTTGCCGGTGAAGGCGATGTCACGGGCGACCGGCACGTGCTCGGGGAGCTTCAGGCTGCGGACCAGGGCATCCGTGATGCGCATGTTCGCCTGATGGGGGATGAAGGCGTCGAGGTCGGTGGCCGAGATGCCTGCCGCGTCGAGGGCCTGCTGCGCCACCTTGGTGATCTCCCCGACCGCCCACCGAAAGACCTGCTGTCCCTGCATCTGGAGCGACGGGAAGATCGGTCCGCCCTCGTTCTTGTAGTCGATGAGGGACTGCGTCATGGTGATCGCGTCGAGCTGGGAGCCGTCTGAGCCCCAGACGACCGGGCCGATCGCGGCGACATCCGACGGGCCGAGGACCACGGCCCCGGCACCGTCGGCGAAGAGGAAGGCGGTACTGCGGTCATCGGGATCGATCCAGTCGGACAGCTTCTCGACGCCGATCACCACCACGTATCGGGCGCTGCCTGCCTGGATGAGGCTGCTGCCTATCTCGACGCCGTAGCAGAAGCCCGCGCAGGCGGCGGCGATGTCGAGGGCGGCCGCCTGATGCGCGCCGATCCGATGCGCCACGTCGGCTGCTGCGGACGGTGTCGGGAAGGGGTGCGTCACGGTGGCCATCAGCACCATGCCCACGTCGGAGGGATCGACCCCCGCCCTGCCCAGCGCGTCCTGCGCCGCGACGACGGCCATGTCGGCGACGCTCTCGTCCGGCGCCGCCCACCGGCGCTCGATGATGCCCGAGCGTTCGCGAATCCACTCGTCCGAGGAGTCGATGCGCTCGCACATCTCGGCGTTCGTGACGACCCGGGCGGGGCGGTAGCCGGCCACGGACATGATGCGGGCGTGCGCAGCTCCGGTGCGCGTGGCCAGGGGAGCGCTCATGCGTGGCTCTCCTGAGCCAGCGGGTGCAGGCGGATGATCGGCTGGCCCGGGCTTACCGGATCTCCGTCCTCCACCAGCCATTCGACGACAGTTCCGCCGTGCGGGGCAGTCACGGTGATCGTCTCGCGCAGGGTCTCGATGCGACCGACGGTTGCGCCGGCGGCGAGGTCGTCGGCGACCTCCGTGTCGAGGGCCCGATGGAAGGAGCCCTTCGTGGGTGCCACGATCATGCGCCACGTCGGCTGGGTGTCGAGCCCGGACGATCGACCGTGGTCGTTGATCAGGCGCCAGGCGGCGGGGAGGTCGTCGGGCGTCTTCAGGGCGAGGGTCTCGACGCCCGGCAGGGCGCGCTTGAGGAGACCGGTCAGGGTGCCCGCCGGCGGGATCTCGATGACGGCCGTGACACCGATGTCGCGCATGGAGTCCATGCAGAGGTCCCAGCGGACGGGACTGCTGACCTGGGAGACGAGCCTGCTGAGCACGTTCCGGCCATCGTGGACGATCTGGCCATCGGCATTGGAGATCAGCGGGATGCGCGGATCGTGCGTGGTGATGGCCCGGGCGTACCCGGCCAGGGTGCTCACCGCGGGCGCCATGTGCTCGGTGTGGAAGGCGCCTGCGACCTCGAGAGGGCGCACGCGCGAGCCCTCCGGCGGATCTGCGGCGAAGCTCTCCAACTGGGTCATCGTCCCGGCGACGACGATCTGCCCTGCCCCGTTCATGTTCGCGGCGGTGAGTCCGTGCTCGGCTGCCTTCGCGACCACCACGTCCGGATCACCGCCGAGGACGGCGCTCATGCCGGTGGGGGTGACGGCCGCAGCCGCCGCCATGCCGCGCCCGCGCTCGCGCACGAAGACCATGGCCTGCTCAGCGCTGAGGACGCCGGCGCCGACGGCAGCCGTGATCTCGCCGACGGAATGACCGGCGCCCGCTCCGATCCGGGAGAAGGCGTGCGCGGGGTGGGGGAACAGGCTCAGGAGGGTGACCAGCCCGGCGCCGACGATGAGGGGCTGGGCGATCGCGGTGTCGCGGATGGTGTCGGCATCGGACACGGTGCCGTGCTCCACGAGGTCGATGCCCGCGACGGCGGAGAGCCAGGTGAGTCGATCACGGACGCCGGGCACCTCGAGCCAGGGGGTGAGGAATCCGGGGGACTGGGAGCCCTGACCGGGCGCGACGACGACGAGCACGGTCGTAGCCTTCCGTGAGATACCGGGGGTATGCGACGGTGGAGCGACCAATGTCGCCCCCCTGATGTTGTAGGAAACCTACAACATCAGGGGCCCAAGGGCGGGGTCCTGAGTCGCCCGAGGGTCAGGCCGACGCGAAGGGAGTACGCGCCTCGCGGGTCCAGGGGGCTGTAGCCGGTGAGGTCGGCGATCCGGCGCAGCCGGTAGCGCACGGTGTTGGGGTGGATGAACAGCGCCCGGGCGGTCGCCTCGAGTGAGGGCGTGCGCTCCAGGTACGCCGCCGCGGTGTCGTAGAGCGCGGCATCGGCCAGCAGCGTGTCGTGCACCGACGCCACCAGGGCGGCCGCCGCCTCGTCATCGCCGGCGAGTGCGCGCTCGGGCAGCAGGTCGTCTGCCGGCACGGGACGGGGCGCATCGGGCCAGCCCCACGCGGCCGTGAGTCCCTCCACGGCCGATCGAGCCGCGGCGGGGACCTGCGATGGCCCGAGGGCCGGGGCGCTCGTCACCACGGGACCGGGTCCGAAGTGGGGAGTGAGCAGGCGTGCTGCCCGCAGCGGGTCCGCTCCCGCATCGACGACGGCGAGGAGCATGCTGCCGTGGATGCCGCTCAGCAGTGCGAGGTCGTGGTGCTCCGCCGTGCGGCGCAGGACGTCGAGTGCCATCTCGGGATCGCCGACCGGGGCCGAGCCGACGACCACGAGCAGGGAGGTCGTGGCCGACCAGCCGAGCGCGGACAGGCGGCCCAGGACGGACTCGTCGACCTCGTCACGCAGGAGGGCATCGACGACGAGAGCCTCCAGCCGGGCATCCCATGCGCCGCGCGCCTCCGCCGCCCGCGCGTAGACCTCGGCTGCTGAGAACGCGATCTCGCGGGAGTACCTCAGGACGGCCATGTGCAGCGTGGCCCGGTCGCTCTCCGGGACGAGGTCGTCGATCGCGGACTCGACGACGTTGACCGTCGCCCGAACGAGATCGACGGTCTGCTCGAGCGAGATGAGACGAGCGAGCGTGCGCGGTGCCGCTCCGAAGACGTCAGCGGTGAGCTCGGGGCTGGCCTGCGGCGACTCGTACCACTCGAGGAAGGCGGTGATGCCCGCGCGAGCGACGAGCGAGACCCAGGAGCGCTCGTCCGGGCCCAGGGTGCGGAACCATGGCAGCGACTCCTCCATCCGCTTCGTCGCGAGCGTCGTCAGCTCGCCCGTGGCCTGGGTGAGCGGGGAGATGTCCGGCCGCATGGCCGACTATCCGACCTGGATGCCCACGATGCTGCCGATGATGAAGGTGATCAGGGCAGCGCCTCCACCCCACATCACCTGGCGGGCGGCGGAGAACACCATGCTGCGCCCGGAGAGCCGTCCGACGACCGCGCCGACCACGATCATGGCGAGGATCGCCAGCGTGATGGCCAGGACGACGGGGATGATGGTGGACGCGCCTGTACCGAGGAAGAACAGGTAGGGCACCACGACGACGGACGCACCGATGGCGAAGGCGATGAAGCTCGCCAGTGCCGCCTTGATCGGCGAGCCGAGCTCGTCCGGGTCCAGGCCCAGCTCCTCGCGGGCCAAGGTGTCGAGTGCGGCCTTGGGATCGCTGATGATCTGGCGTGCCACGGACGCGGCGCTCTCCCGATCGAGACCCTTGGCGCGGTAGATGAGCTCGAGCTCCTTCATCTCCTCCTCGGGCTTCTCGCGAAGCTCGGAGGCCTCCATCTCGATCTCCCGTCGGAAGAGGTCGCGCTGGCTGGCGACGCTGACGTACTCCCCGGCCGCCATGCTGAAGGCGCCGGCGAGCAGGCCCGCGATGCCGGCGAACAGGATCGTGGCGTTGCTGGGAGCCGCGCCGGCGAAGCCCATGACGAGGGCCGTGTTGGACACCAGGCCGTCACTGACGCCGAAGACCGCAGCCCGCGTCGACCCCGACTTGTCGGTGCGGTGCCAGTGCTCGGCGCCGATGGGGGCCCGGGGCGACACCGGGGCCACGGAGGCAGCGCCCCCGCCGCCGGCGCCCTCGACCTGCTGGCGCATCTGCTGGAACACCGCCAGGTGCTCGCGCTCGTCGTCCGCCATCGAGGTCGGCGCCTCAGGCTCGTCGTCGTACATGCCCGCGTCGGCACCCTCGGACTCCTCGAGGTGGGCGAGGACATCCGCGAATCCGGCACCACGGGCTCGCGCGACGAGCGCCGCGTCCGTGGGATCGAGCGTCGTGGGGGCAGGAGGCACCGGCACGCCCGCCTCCTCCAGCTTGGCGACCCAGTGCTCCGCGTGCTCGTCCTCGATCTGGGCGAGCTCGAGGAGCGCCTCGCGACGATCACCTGAGACGGTGTCGGCGAGGGCGCGATAGAGGAGCGAGGCGTTGCGCTCGGCCTCCAAGTAGGCGAGGAAGCGCCGGGGGTCGCGACTGGCCATCATCCACTGCCCTCCGTGTTCCCGGCCTCCGCGGCGGAGGGGTCATGCAGCTGGTACCGATCGATGGCCTCGGTCAGGCGCGAGCGGTCGAACTCGCCCTGTCGCGCGAGTCGGGCCAGCGTCTGCACCGTGATCGACTCGGCATCGACCAGGAAGTGCCGGCGCAGGGCTCCGCGGGTGTCGGACATCCCCCATCCGTCCGTGCCGAGGGAGACGAAGTCCGCGGGTACCCACTCGCGGATCTGGTCCTGCACCGCGCGCATGTAGTCGGAGACGGCGATGACGGGCCCCGGGCGTCCCTCGAGTCGCTGGGTCACGTACGCGACCTGCGGCTCGGCATCGGGATGCAGGAGGTTGTGACGGTCCACGGCGAGACCGTCGCGTCGCAACTCGTTCCACGACGTCACCGACCACACGTCAGCCTGCACACCCCAGTCGTCGCGGAGCAGCTGCTGCGCACGAAGGGCCCAGTTCACAGCCACGCCACTCGCGAGCAGCTGCACCCGAGGGCCGGAGGCCTCGGCGGGCGCCGGCGCGATGAGGTGCATGCCGCGCAGGATCCCGTCGACGTCCACGTCGTCCGGCTCGGCCGGCTGCACGTAGGGCTCGTTGTACATCGTCAGGTAGTAGTAGATGTTCTCCGGATCGTTGCCGTACATCCGACGAAGCCCGTCCTTGAAGATGTGGCCGATCTCGTAGGCATAGGCGGGGTCGTACGAGACCACAGCCGGGTTCGTCGAGGCGAGCAGGTGGGAGTGGCCGTCCTCGTGCTGGAGTCCCTCGCCGTTGAGGGTGGTGCGTCCGGCGGTCGCGCCGACGACGAAGCCGCGGACCATCTGGTCCATGGCCGCCCAGAAGCCGTCGCCGGTGCGCTGGAATCCGAACATCGAGTAGAAGATGTAGATCGGGATCATCGACTCACCATGGGTCGAGTACGACGAGCCGACGGCCGTGAACGACGCGACCGAGCCCGCCTCGTTGATGCCCTCGTGCAGGATCTGCCCCTGCTGCGACTCCTTGTAGCTGAGCATGAGATCGCGATCGACGGAGAGGTACTGCTGCCCGTGCGGGGAGTAGATCTTCGCCGTGGGGAAGAGGGAGTCCATGCCGAAGGTCCGCGCTTCATCGGGGATGATCGGGACGAATCGGGGGCCGATCTCGGAATCCTTCATGAGGTCCTTGAGCAGCCGCACGAACGCCATGGTCGTGGCGACCTCCTGCTTGCCGGAACCGCGCTTGACCACGCTGTAGGCATCGTCTGCCGGCTGGCGGAGGGGAGCGGCAATGCTGCGGCGCGTCGGGTAGGCGCCGCCCAGCCGCTGGCGCACGTGCTGCATGTACTCGATCGCCTCGTCCTGCGGGCCCGGGTGGTAGTAGGGCGGCAGGTACGGGTTCTCCTCGAGCTGCGCATCGGAGATCGGGATGTGCAGGGTGTCGCGGAAGGCCTTGAGGTCCTCGAGCGTCAGCTTCTTCATCTGGTGCGTCGAGTTGCGAGCCTCGAAGTGCGAGCCGAGGGTCCAGCCCTTGATGGTCTTGGCGAGGATGACCGTGGGCTGGCCCTTGACGCGGGTTGCCGCGTCGTACGCCGCATACATCTTCCGGTAGTCGTGACCTCCGCGCTGGAGGCTCCAGATCTCCTCGTCGGACCAGGCCTCGACCAGCTTGGCCGTGCGGGGGTCGCGGCCGAAGAAGTGCTCACGGACGAAGGCTCCGTCCTCGCTCTTGAACGTCTGGAAGTCGCCGTCCGGAGTGTTGTTCATGATGTTGACGAGAGCGCCGTCCCGGTCGGCTGCCAGAAGCTGGTCCCACTTGCGGCCCCACACGACCTTGATCACGTTCCAGCCCGCCCCGCGGAACAGGCTCTCGAGCTCCTGGATGATCTTGCCGTTGCCCCGCACGGGACCGTCGAGCCGCTGCAGGTTGCAGTTGACGACGAACGTGAGGTTGTCGAGCTCCTCGCGAGCCGCGAGGGTCAGTGCGCCCACGGCATCGACCTCGTCGGTCTCGCCGTCACCGAGGAACGCCCACACGCGCTGCCCCGAGGTGTCCTTGATGCCACGGTGCTCGAGGTACTTGTTGAAGCGCGCCTGATAGATCGCGTTCAGCGGGCCGAGGCCCATCGAGACGGTCGGGAACTGCCAGAACCAGGGCATGAGCCGCGGATGCGGGTAGGAGGGGAGCCCGCCTCCGGGATGCGACACCTCCTGGCGGAAGCCGTCCATCTGGTGCTCGTTCAGGCGTCCCTCGACGAAGGCGCGAGCGTAGACACCGGGTGAGGCGTGGCCCTGGAAGAAGACCTGGTCCGCGCCGCCCGGATGGTCCGGCCCCTTGAAGAAGTGGTTGAACCCGACTTCGTAGAGGGTCGCCGAGGAGGCGTAGCTGGAGATATGGCCGCCGACCGAGATACCCGGTCGCTGGGCGCGATGCACCATGATCGCGGCGTTCCAGCGGATGATCCGACGAATCTGCTTCTCGAGCTTCTCGTCGCCCGGGAAGCTCGGCTCCATCTCCGGCGGGATGGTGTTGATGTAGTCGGTGCTGCGCAGACTCGGGACTCCGACATTGCGCTCGGCGGCTCGCCGCAGCAGCGAGAGCATGAGGTAGCGCGCCCGGTAGTTGCCGGAGTGGTCGACAACGTTGTCGAAGGACTCCACCCATTCGGAGGTCTCGTCCGGATCGACGTCCACGTACTGCGTGGGCAGTCCGCTGGCGATCAGGGGGTCACGGTCGCGTCCGGTGGTCACGGCATTCCTTCGACTCGGGGAGGGTCCGGGGTCTCCGGCCCGTCCGGGGGCGTGCGGCTGTGGCTCCATCCTTGCGCATCGGCCGATCCCAGGCGCCCCGGACCGCCCTCTCGCGCCACGGCAACAAAGTGGTCGCAATGCGGCAGGGAGGCTTGCGTTGCGGCCCCGGCTCCGGTGGACTACGCCCTGATGGCGGCCTCGGGGCCGTCGGATGAGCCCGAGGACCCCGCCCCGGGCCCGACGAAGAGGAGCGACGTGACCGCCGCAGCGGACGACGAGGCCCGAACACGGGCCGGTCGCCTCGGGTTGGAGTCGGGTGCCACCGTGCAGGAGGTGGGCTACGACGCCGACGTCGACGAGGGCCTGCGGCTGGCGATCGAGGAGATCATCGGCGACGAGATGGTCGATGAGGACTATGACGACGTCGTCGACGTGGTCCTGCTCTGGTGGCGCGACGAGGACGGCGACCTCGTCGATGCCCTGGTGGACGCGATCGGGCCGCTGGCCGATCACGGCGTCGTCTGGCTGCTGACCCCGAAGCCGGGGCGTGACGGTCACGTCGAGCCGGAGGACATCGCCGACGCCGCCCCGACGGCGGGCCTGCAGCAGACCAGCACCATCAGCGCCGGTTCCTCCTGGCAGGGCACCCGACTGGTGGCCCCGCGCGCGAAGCGCTAGTTTCGCCGCGGCGGGCGCTCGGCCCGGACCCCACGCGAATGAGGAGTCAGCTGTGCCGGATTCGGTCCTGAAGGTGGGCGACGTCGCCCCGGACTTCACCCTGAGCAACCAGTTCGGCGAGCAGGTGACCCTCTCGAGCTTCCGCGGGAAGAAGAACGTCGTCGTGATGTTCTACCCCTTCGCGTTCACGGGGATCTGCACGGGAGAGCTCTGCACCATCCGTGATCGTCAGCTCGACTTCGACAATGACGACACCGTCACCCTCAGCGTCTCCTGCGACAGCGTCCCCTCGCTGAAGGTCTTCGCGACGCAGGAGAACCTGACCCACCACCTGCTGAGCGACTACTGGCCGCACGGCACGGTGTCCACCGCCTACGGCGTCTTCCTCGAGGACAAGGGGTTCGCGACGCGCGGCTCCTTCGTCATCGACAAGGAGGGCGTGATCCGCTGGATGGTCATCAACGGCCCGGGTGAGGCCCGCAGCGCGGACGAGTAC
>CAZQXO010000034.1:10271-21476 GCA_964597445.1 uncultured Bifidobacteriaceae bacterium
GATCCGCTGGATGGTCATCAACGGCCCGGGTGAGGCCCGCAGCGCGGACGAGTACCTGGAGGCCCTCGCAGCCCTCGGGTGATTCGACCTCCCTTCGTGTCGTCGGAATGACGACACTGGAGAGGTGAACGAGTCTGGCGTTGCCGCCTTCTTGGCGTCGATGCTGCGCACCAGGCCAGGGCAGGTCGCCGCCGCGACGCTGGGTGCGATGATCATCGCCGGGGTGCTCGCCCTGGTGGGGGTCGGCAGCCTTTGGGTTGACCTCCCCCTCATGGCGGCGTGCCTCCTGGTGGGCGCACCCCTCGTCGTCCGCGTGCTGCGCAATGCCCTGCATCGCTCCTTCGGGGCGGATGTCCTCGGCCTGCTCGCCCTCGTGGTCGGCGCCGTGATGGGCGAGTGGCTGGTTGCCTCCGTGATCGCTCTCATGCTTGCGGGCGGTGAGGCGCTCGAGAGAACCGCAACGGTTCGTGCCGCCCACGTGCTTGAGGCCCTGGCCCGGCGCCATCCGACCCTTGCTCATCGGCGTGATGCGCGAGGAGTCCTGTCGGAGATCCCGGTGGACGAGGTGCGTGTCGATGACGTCCTCGTGCTGCTGCCCCATGACCTGTGCCCCGTGGATGGGGAGGTCATCGAAGGTCAGGGAACGATGGACGAGTCCTACCTGACCGGTGAGCCCTACGTGATCTCGAAGGGGCCCGGATCATCCGTCCTCTCGGGCGCCATCAACGGGGACCAGCTCCTCGTGATCCGTGCGCAGCACGAGGCACGCGACAGCCGGTACGCGCGCATCGTCGGCATCCTCGAGAAGGCGGATGCCGAGCGTCCGCCGATGCGACGGCTGGCCGATCGCCTCGGAGGCGCGTACACACTGATCGCGCTGGCGGTGGCCAGCCTGGGATGGATCGTCAGCGGGGATCCTGATCGCTTCCTGGCGGTGCTCGTCATCGCGACACCCTGCCCGTTGCTCATCGGCGTCCCCGTGGCCATCGTGGGAGCGATCTCCCTTGCGGCACGCAACGGCATCATCGTCAAGGATCCGTCGGCGCTGGAGCGCATCCCGACCGTGCGCACGATGATCTTCGACAAGACGGGAACGCTGACCTACGGCCGGCCCACGGTGACCGAGGTCGACCTGCTCGACTCTGCTCCCGAGGGAGTCGATGCTCCCCGGGCGCTGGCCCTCGCGGCAGCCCTCGAGCGCTTCAGCCGTCATCCGCTGGCTCCTGCGGTCCTGCAGGCGGCGAAGGACCTGCCCTCCCTTCCCGTCGTTCGCATGGCTGAACATCCGGGGCAGGGCCTGCGAGGAGAGGTGGACGGTCACGAGGTGGCCGTCCTGGGGCGCGCGCAGGTGCAGGGTGACCTGCCCGAGGTGCAGGCGGGTCTCGAGTGCGTCCTCGTCATCGATGACCGACCGGCTGCCCTCATCAGGTTCCGTGACACCCCGCGTGCCGGGGCACGCGGCTTCGTCGGGCATCTGGGCGAACGTCACCGGGTCACCCGAACCCTCATGCTCTCCGGAGATCGCCCGAGCGAGGTCGAGTACCTGGGGACGCTCGTCGGACTGAACGAGATGCGCGGCTCGGTTTCGCCGGAGGAGAAGCTGCGCATGGTGCGTGAGGAGACGGCCCTGGCTCCCACGGCGTTCTTCGGCGATGGGGTCAACGATGCGCCGGCCATGACGGCTGCGACCGTCGGGGTCGCCTTCGGGCAGGGGAGTGACATCACGGCCGAGGCTGCCTCGGCAGTCGTGCTGGACTCGTCCCTCGAGCGGCTGGACGAGCTCCTCCACATCGCCCGTCGGATGCGCCGGATCGCCCTCCAGACGGCCGTCGGCGGGATCGTGCTCAGCGTCATCGGCATGGCGTTGGCGGTGGTCGGGCTGCTGCCGCCGATCGCCGGCGCGATCAGCCAGGAGGCGATCGATGTCCTGGCAATAGCCAATGCGCTGCGTGTCGGGCTCCAGAGGAGTCCGCTGCGGGATCTCCCACCCACGGAGGCCGCATCGTCGGATCGAGACTCCGTTCGGCCGTGAATCCCCACTTCGCAGGAGATCTTCGTGGGCCCATGCTGCTGGGGCACACTCGCGGACTCGTGCTCCGCACTCGCCCTTCGTGGGCCCAGACGGACTCGAACCGCCGACATCCTCCTTGCACGGGTGACTATCACCCTGTTGTTCCCTCGGGGATGTGGCTGTCTTGAGGGCTGTTTCGGCCTCAACGAGACCGCTCCCATCACCCCGACCAGGGATGGACCAGAGATGTTGTGCTGTGCCGATGCGGAGATGTGGTGGGCGGTGAGGGGCTCGAACCCCCGACCCCTTCGTTGTAAGCGAAGTGCTCTGACCAGCTGAGCTAACCGCCCCGTTTCGAGCGAGCCTACTCAGGCCGCGTTGATGCGTATCCAGATGCGCCCTGTTCAGCGTGGGTGCGAAGGAGGCGGTGGACTAGGCCTTGCGGGGCTTGGAGATGGCGGCCCTGTCGAAAAGGACGCCGCGGCCGACCTTCATGCTGGGGATGGTGCCTTCACGGGCAAGCCGGTTAAGGGTGTTGGGCATGACGCCGAGGTACTCAGCGGCCTGCGCGGCCGTGAGTAGCGGTTCTGGCGGAGCGGTCACTCCAGTCACTGCGAGATTCGTGCCTGGTGTGACTGGAGTCTTCGCTATTCCCAGCAAGACCTCACGCATCTTTCCATGACATGCAACGCCGCTACTCGGAGTTGGCGGCGAGGATCTTTCCGGTGATCCGGCTGAGAGCCTCGAACTCCGCATCCGTCAAGGAATCAACGACCCGTCTGCGGACGGATTCGACGTGATGCTCGGCGATGGGCTCGAACCTCGCGCGACCATCCGCGCGCAGACCTAGCGCCGCGCAGGGCCCTGATCGCCACGACTTCTCGTTCCGCGGTCCCACGACGAGGCTTCCGGACCCGACGGCGGCCCGCTCACGGGGTTTCACCTGCCACGCCGGCGGGAAGGACATGGCCGTGTCCGGGTCCGTGTTCAAGCAATGGACCTTCCCGAGGGCCCCGTGGCTGCGGCAGCGACACGGGAGGAGCTCCGGACGGCGCTCGCCGACGGGGCCGATCTCGACGCCGTTCTGCACATCGCCTCCGAGCTCCGCGCGAACGCGGTCCGCTACGGGTGGCCGCTGATCGTCCTGCGGGAAACTACGACGTGGGGGGCGCTGAGGGTCGAGGTCGAGAACGCGCGATCCGACGGGGTCCGCGTGATGGCGAGCCCGCGCCCGATCCGGGCTCGACCGCGTACGCGGCCTCGCGATGGTCGAGGCTGTTGCCGACGATTGGGGCTGGACCGAGACCGGTAATCGCACGTGCATGTGGGCGCAGGTCGCCGGCTGATCGCTAGTCCTGCGCGGCCATCTGCTCGAAACGATCGAGGAGCGCATCGAGCGTGAGCGCGGCTGCACGGGCATTCGTCGCGTCGACAGCGTCGTTGGTGCCGACGCCTGTGGCGAACTCGGGCATGGGCACCGTCTGCCGGCGCACTCGCCGGTGCGCGAGGTGGCGCGGATGCCCGGCGAAGTCGACGAGGATCGAGCCCACGAGCGCGGACTCGTACGCCTGGTGGGCCGTGACGAGCTGCTCTCCCGACAGACCCATGCTCCGCAGCTGCTCGACGACGGCGAGCGTCACCGCATCGGCATTCGGTGTCGGCACGACCCATTCGGCTTCCAGGATGCTCATGAGGAGGCCGGCGAGCTCGGGCCTCGCGAGCACGGCATCGCGGAGCGCGTTCGCGAGCAGGGCGAGTATCTCCCGCGGCGTCGAGCATGACGCGGCCGCCGGCATGGCGACGGCGGCCATCCGGCCGATGAGCTCGTCCGCGACGGCCATGCGCAGGGCGTCCCAGTCGTGGAAGTGCCGGTAGACCGCGGTCGGGTGGACCCCGAGGCGCTCGCCGAGCGCGCGCGTGTTGAGGGCATCGAGACCCGATTCGTCCACGATGGCCAGGGCCGCCGCGACGAAGTCCCCGGGAGCGAGGGTCTGCCGCACGCGAGAACCGTAGCCCGGGACGCCCGCTCGCGGGTGTGCAAGGGGGCACGACTGCCCCGTCAAGCCTCCGGTGCGCCCGTGGGCCCGTCGTCGACCAGGCCGGCCCACGGATTCCGGGCCGCGGTGGCCTCCTGCCCCGCGGGGCAGCGCGCGTGGGCATCGCGGAACCCACAGAGCGGGCCCGGATCTGCACGTCGGTGATGGAGATGGACCGTGGGGATCTCCGTCGCCGCATGGCAGAGACGGTCAGCGCCCTGGCGATGGACGACGCGGACGCTGAGGTACACGGTTCCTTGAGGGGAATCGCGATAAAGAAGAGTGGGGATGAAGTTCTTCCGAGAGGCTCGCTTCCCTCACGGATCAGGCCGCTGAAGCGTCAACCTGTACGGGAGGCGCTAGCCAACTGAGTCATGGGCCACGACGGAGGCGACCGACCGATGGGCGGCCTTCCGGGCGCTGGGTAGCCTGACGCCATGTCTGCCACCGTCGGCCAGATCGTCGACCTGCTCGACCGGCGCTACCCGCCTGAGCTCGCCGCCGAGTGGGACGCCGTAGGCCTGGTGTGCGGGGATCCGCGGGCCACCGTCACCCGCGTGCTCTTCGCTGTCGACCCGGTGATGGCCGTTGTCGATGAGGCTCTCCTGCTGCAGGCCGACATGGTGGTCACCCATCATCCGCTCCTGCTGCGCGGTGTTCATTCCGTTGCCGCTGTCGATCACAAGGGATCCGTCCTGCACACCCTCATCTCGCACGGCATTGCGCTGGTGGCAGCCCACACGAATGCGGATCACGCGCGACCCGGCGTCTCCGATGCCCTTGCCGACGTGCTGGGTCTGGTCGACACGGTCCCGCTGATGCCGGAGTACGGGAACCCCCACGTGGGCACCGGTCGGGTTGGGCGACTGGACGAGGTAGTGACCCTGGCGGCCTTCGTCGATCGAGTGGTCGACCGGCTCCCCGCGACGACCCAGGGGGTCCGTGCTGCGGGGGATGCCGATCGGCTGATCGAGACCGTGGCCGTGTGCGGCGGATCCGGCGATGCCTACCTGGCGGACGCGGCGGCCGTGGCGGACGCGTACGTCACGGCCGATCTGCGACACCACCGTGCCCAGGATCACGTCGTCGACGGCGGGTGCGCCCTCGTCGATGTGGCGCATTGGGCCAGTGAGTGGCCGTGGCTCCCGGTCGCAGCGGAATCGCTCCGGGCGGACGTCGAGGCTCTCGGCACTACGGTGGAGGTCCACGTGTCCCGGATCGTCACCGATCCGTGGACCCTGCATCGAGGGAGCCCGTCCTGAACGCCGACCCCGCCGTCCAGCTGCGCCTGCTCGATCTCCAGCAGCAGGACACCCGTGTCACCCAGCTTGCGCACCAGGCCGCGCACCTGCCCGATGCGGCGGCGTTGGCGGACGTGGAGACGCGTCTCGTCCGCGCCCGTGATCAGGTTGTGGCAGCTGAGACGATCGTCAGCGATCTCGAGGTAGAGCAGCAGCAGGCGGAACGCGATGTCGAGCAGGTGCGCGAGCGTCGCCGCCGGGATCAGGAGCTCCTGGACTCCGGCTCGATCGGTGATCCCAAGCAACTGCAGGCGATCTCATCCGAGCTTGAGAACCTCGTCCGCCGCCAGTCAGACCTCGAGGACATCGAGCTCGAGATCATGGAGCGGGTCGAGGGTGCGCGAGCCGCGGTGGTGCAGTTGATCGGTGAACGGGACTCCCTGGAGCAGGAGCGCGCCGATCTCGCCTCGCGCGTGCGGGACCAACGGGCCGATATCGAGTCCGAGAGGCAGAGCGTGGTCGCTGAGCGAGAGCGGATCTCGCAGGAGATCCCCGCCGACCTCCTGGCCCTCTACGACAAGATTCGGGTCGACAATGGGGGTGTCGGAGCCGCACCCCTGCACCGGGGGGCCTGTCAGGGATGTCGGCTCACGCTGCCTCCGACGGAGATCGAGGAGCTGCGCGCGGCACCCGCTGACGCCGTCGTCCGATGCGAGGAGTGCCGCCGGATTCTCGTGCGCACCCCCGAATCAGGCCTGTAGACGACGATGGTGCGATCCTTCATCGTCGAGGCGGACGGTGGATCCCGGGGCAACCCGGGTCCGGCCGCGTACGGGGCCGTCGTTCGGGATGCGGTCACCCGCGATGTCCTCGCGGAGCTCGCGGAGTACCTGGGGGAGGTCAGCAACAACGTCGCCGAGTATCGCGGCGCCATCGCGGGCCTGGAGTATGCGCACAGCGTTGATCCCGAGGCGACGGTCGAGATGCGCCTGGACTCCAAGCTCATCGTCGAGCAGATGAGCGGACGCTGGCAGATAAAGCATCCGGATATGCGGACGCTCGCCAAGCAGGCTCGCGACATCTTCCGTCCCGGGCACGTGACGTACACCTGGGTGCCGCGAGACCAGAACCGGCATGCCGATGCCCTCGTCAACGAGATGATCGATGCCGCTCTCCAGGGCGACACGCGCCCCATTCGCCGACTGGACGGGCTCTCGCGCGAGGACGTCCTCGCGGAGGATGTCGTCGGCAGCATCGAGGTCGAACGCAGCCGCGCCATCGTCGCGGAGGCGACGGCCCAGCCTCCACGGGTCATGATCGGCTGGGCCGATCTGGGGGCGCCCACCCACACCGTCATGGCGCGCCACGGCGCCACCGAGATGAGCCTCGAGAAGCGCTTCAGCGGTCTCGGCGGGTTCGATGCGCCCCTCGCACCTCTCGGTGTGGCGCAGGCGCAGGCGCTGGCGGCGGAACTCGCTGCTCGGGGAGGCATCGATCGAATCGTGAGTTCCCCTCTGCTGCGCACGAGGCAGACCGCCGGCTTCGCTGCCGACGCGCTGGGGCTCGAGGTCGAGGTGATCGACGGCTTCGCCGAGTGCGGCTTCGGTGAATGGGACGGACACACCTTCACGGAGGTGCGCGATCGCTGGCCCGTGGAGCTCGAGGAATGGCTCGCCTCCACGTCGGTGGCCCCGCCGGGTGGCGAGTCGTTCGAGGCCTGCCAGTCCCGTGTCCTGCGGGCGCGGGAGGAGGTCGTCCGTCGGTTCCCAGGGGAGCGCGTCCTCGTCGTCGCCCATGTGACGCCGATCAAGATCATGGTCTCCCATGCCGTCGGCGCTCCGCTGGAGAGCCTGTACCGCATGGAGCTGCCGCCCTGCTCGATCAGTTCTCTCGCATGGTTCCCGGACGGAAACGCCTCCATGTTCAGCTTCGCGGAGGCGGCTCACCTGCGGGAGATCGGCACCCCCTTCGGCGTCTAGCTTCCGCCTCGCGTCAGCGCAGGATGATGTCCAGCACTGCGGGATCGTTCCGGCGGGCGGGGGACAGCTCCACTTCGTAGCCCTCGATCTGGAGCGTCTCGATCAGGTCCCCCACGTCCTTGGGTCGGCGGCGCGTCGTGACCAGAGTGCGGGCGAGCCGCCCCTTGGTCGCCTTGTTGTGGTGGCTCACCACCGTGCGCTTGCCCTTGACCTCGTTGAGCACCCGCACCGAGACTGCTCGATCCGTGTGGGCGGTGGTCAGTGGCCCCAGGGCGACGTAGGCGCCCGAACGCAGGTCGACGATGAGGCCCGGTGTCTGCTCCAGCATCGATGTCAGCGCTGGTCGCCAGAGTGACGCGAGCGATCCCAGCCCGGGCAGCGTGACCCCCCCGCTCAGTCGGTAGGCGGGAATGGGGTCCTGTGGTCGCACGAGACCCCACAGTCCTGAGGCGATCGCTGCCGTGTCCTGCAGGCGCCGCAGGGCGGAGGCGGAGAGGGAGGGAGCGTCGAGTGCCTCGTAGAGCACGCCTGTGTAGACCTCGATCGCTGATGCGCAGGGTTCCCGCCGGAGTCGAGCGTTGACGCCGATCTCGCCATGCTGGGTGGCTCCGAGGCCGAGGAGGGCCGCTGCCGCATCGGTGTCGCCCGAGCACGTCCTCACGAGTGCGTCCAGCACCCGCTTCCGGGTGGGGGTGAGCTCGGAGAACGACAGGCGCGCGAGGTCGAGGCGCGGGCCTGACTCGGGGGCGGACTTGCCCTCACTCGGGGGCAGCAGCAGGAGCATGTCCGTCAGGCTAGCGACGGGCGGTGGAGTACGCGGTACCCTGACGGTGGACGAGCCAGCCGGGTGATCGCGGTGGCGGCGGCGCACGCCGTCGGCACCGAGGAAAGTCCGGACTCCACAGGGCAGGGTGGTGGGTAACGCCCACCCGGGGTGACCCGCGGGACAGTGCCACAGAAAACAGACCGCCGCGAGCGATCGCGGTAAGGGTGAAACGGTGGTGTAAGAGACCACCAGCACTGCAGGTGACTGCAGTGGCTCGGTAAACCCCACCCGGAGCAAGGTCAAAAGGGCTGGGAGACCAGCCTGCGCAGGTGAGCGGCCCGCTCAGTGCCTGCGGGTAGACCGCACCAGGCTGTCGGCAACGGCAGTCGCAGATGGATGATCACCGACCAGTTCGCTGGTCACAGAATCCGGCTTACAGGCTGGCTCGTCCCCCTCCCGGTGTCGAGGCCAACGTGATGGTTGTGGAGCTCACGTGGCTCTGGAGCGACCCGCCCAGCCGCCGAGGCTGTCCGCCACCTTGGCGCAGGCCCGGCCCAGGGCAGCGAACTCTGCCGGCGTGAGCACGTCGATCAGGTGCTGACGGACGCTCTCGACATGGTCCGGTGCCGCGGCGACGAGGATGTCCCAGCCGTGATCGGTGAGTACAGCGAACGAACCGCGTCGATCGTCGGTGCAGGCCTCGCGCTCCACGAGCCCGGCACGTGCCATCCGGTCCACCTGATGGGACAGGCGGCTGCGCGAGGACAGCGTGGCCTCGGCGAGCTCGCTCATGCGCAGCCGGCGATCGGGGGCCTCCGAGAGGTGCACGAGAATCTCGTAGTCGGCCATCGTGAGGTCATGCTGCTCCTGCAGGTCGCGGGAGAGCCTGTCGTTGAGCAGGAGTGACGCGGCCAGCCAGGCCCGCCAGTGACCCTGCTCCTCCTCCGACAGCCAGCGCGTCATGCGTCGAGTTCCCAGACCCGCACACCGCCGAGGATGCCCGAGGTGTTGGGGACGACCTCGCCCTTGGGGCCGATATCGGCGGGCGTCAGGTGCTTGGCGTTACCGCCACCGACATAGAGTCGATCGAAGAAGACCATGTCGTCGAAGGCGTCGATGGCCTTGCGTACGCGCTTGGCCCAGCGCTCGTTGCCGATCTCCTTGCGCTGGGCATTGCCGAGAGCGATGTCGAAGCTCATGCCCCCCTTGAAGGGACCATGGCTCAGCTCCAGGTGGGGGAGCAGCATGCCGTTGCTGAAGAGTGCTGTGCCGACTCCGGTACCCAGGGTCAGGACGAACTCCATACCGCTCCCTCGGGCCACGGCACAGCCCTGCATGTCGGCGTCGTTGACGACCTTGGTCGGCAGGCGGAAGGCCTGCGCCAGCGCGTGCGCGAGGTCGAAGCCGTGCCAGGCCTCCGCCATCCCCGGATCGCGATCGCCGCCGTACTCGAGCCTCGACAGGGAGGGCACCTCGATGACGTGGCCGTCGCGCACCAGCCCCGGAAAGCCCACAGACACCC
The DNA here is from genome assembly GCA_964597445.1 of uncultured Bifidobacteriaceae bacterium. Lineage (GTDB taxonomy): Bacteria > Actinomycetota > Actinomycetes > S36-B12 > S36-B12 > UBA10649. The sequence continues at coordinate 19,827 of CAZQXO010000034.1, forward strand.
GGTGGACGTCGAGGAGAGGGGAGACCAGATCCACGATCGTGCTGACGAGAAGCTCCGGGGGGCAGGGGTAGGGGGTGTCGACACGCACCCGGTCGGACACCATGATCGCCTGGGCGTTGACGACCGACGCCTTGATGCCGCTGCCGCCGATGTCGATGGCGAGGGTCAGAACGTCCGACGGCCATGTCGTGGACGTGTGCGCCTGGGTCATCACCAGCCCTCCTGACTCGTGCCCGTGGGGAGCGTGAGGATCTCGGATCCGGTCGCGGTCACGACGATCGTGTGCTCGAACTGGGCAGTCCAGCGTCGGTCGCGGGTGAGCACGGTCCAGTCGTCATCCCACATGTCCCACTCGTGGGTGCCCAGCGTGATCATGGGCTCGATCGTGAAGGTCATGCCGGCTTCGATGGTCGTCGTGAGGGAGGGGTCGTCGTAGTGCGGTATGACGAGTCCAGTGTGGAACGCCGTTCCGATGCCGTGCCCGGTGAAGTCACGCACGACTCCGTATCCGAACCGCCGTGCGTAGCTCTCGATCACTCGTCCGATGACGCTGATCGGGCGACCTGGCTGCACGGCCCGGATGGCTCGCCGCGTGGCCTCCTTGGTCCGCTCGACCAGGAGCCGGGCATCCTCGTCCACCCCGCCCACGAGGAAGGTGGCATTCGTGTCGCCGTGCACTCCGCCGATGTAGGCCGTGATGTCGATGTTGCAGATGTCTCCGTCCTGCAGGACGGTGGAGTCGGGGATGCCGTGGCAGATGACCTCGTTCAGCGACGAGCACAGGGACTTCGGGAAACCCCGGTATCCGAGGGTGGAGGGGTAGGCGCCGTGATCGCACAGGAACTCGTGTCCGATGCGGTCCAGTTCGTCGGTCGTGACGCCGGGCTGCACAGCAGCTCCCACGGTGGCGAGCGCATCCGCCGCGATGCGCCCCGCCACGCGCATGGCCTCGATCGTGTCGACGTCCTTGACCTCGGGACCGGTGTAGGGGAGGGGAGCGGGCTTGTCGACATACTCGGGCGCCTCGATGTGCGGCGGCACGAGGCGACGAGGGCCCACGACACCGGGCGCGAGCGGCGGACGGGTCGCTGCGGGCATGACCGAAGTCTAGGCGGATCCGGCGGTCGCTATCTTTGGCGGCATAGCGCCGTGCGACGGCCGGCACTGATGATGGGAGCACCCGTGAGCTGGTACTACTGCCTGATTCACCAGAGGGTCGAGCCTGAGGTGGGCTGCGCCAACGACGAGCGGATGGGTCCGTATGCCACCGAGGGCGAGGCTGAGCATGCCATCGAGCTGGCCCACGAGCGCAGCGAGGCGTACGACGCCGAGGACGACGACTGACGGCTCAGTAACCGGACATGCGGAAGGGCCCGCACCCTGGGGTGCGGGCCCTTCGCTGTTGTCCGAGGTGGACGTGACGGCTATCGGCGGCGAGCCGGAGCCTTGCGGACTGCCTTGCGCGCAGTGGCCTTGCGGGCCGGAGCCTTCTTGGCAGCGGCCTTGCGGGCCGGAGCCTTGCGCACTGCCTTCTTGACGGCCTTCTTGGCCGTCTTCTTGGCAGCGGTCTTGCGGGCCGGAGCCTTGCGAGCCGGTGCCTTCTTGACGGCCTTCTTGGCCGTCTTCTTGGCAGCGGTCTTGCGGGCCGGA
>CAZQXO010000035.1:0-21184 GCA_964597445.1 uncultured Bifidobacteriaceae bacterium
GGTTGACCTTGATGTCGCCGAGGTTCGTGTGAATGGTTGCGGTGGTCGTCATGGACACGATCCTGTCAGACGCGCGGTTCGTCGCCGTCAGGGCCTGTCGTCGCCCCAGGGGTCCACGAGGTCGAGCCCGAGACCATCGACATCACGGACGTTCCTCGTGACAAGCGGGCGACCGAGAACGAGGGCCGTGGCAGCGATCTGGGCGTCAGCGACACCCAGGTGACGTTCCCGCTTCTCGCGTTGGACCTGGAGCAAGGCGGCCGCCTCAGCCTTGCGGAGGTCCAGGGGATGGACGTACAGGGTGAGGTCGGTGAGTATCCGATCCCACGCTGCCGCAAGGCGCTGCTGGCGCACTCTGCCAGCCATGCGCCGGAGTCCGAAGGTCATCTCCTGGACAGTGACGGCAGCGATTCCCAGAGTTGTGTCATGGCAGGTCGCAAGCCATGCCGAGACCGTTCCGGAGGGGTCACCACGCATCATCTCGGACAGGATGTTCGTGGCGAGGATCATGCGAACGGATCACGAGTCTTCTCGTGACGCACCCACGACGGCACATCGAAGTCCGAGTCTTGCCCGGTCTCGCGCAGTTCCATCAGGAGATCAATGAAGGTTCGCTCGACGGGGGACGCAACAGCCTCCGTCAGGATCGCGCGAACCTCGGCCTCCATCGACCGCTTGTTATGCGCAGCCCGAATGCGGAGCTTGTCGCAGACCTCGTCATCGAGATCCCGGATCTTCATCACGGCCATGCCGGGATTCTCCGGGATTGCCATCATTGCTGTCATTGACAGCACTTGGGTCAGCGCAGCCTGAGCCAGACCATCGTCCCCGTACGGGCCTTGGGCCCCTCGACTCGGCGAACCCCGGAGGCCACCCGGATCGGCTTGGCGAACCCTCGGTCCACGAGGCTCTCCTTCACTGCGAGGGCCTGCTGACGGGCCTGCGTGGCCTGAGCCTTGGTGGCTGTCGCTCGCACGACCGGAACGATCAGGGCTGAGGCCGACTTCGTGCCGTTGCGCTTCACGAATGCCCCGAGGGCTGATGTGCTCGCGCTCGTCATCGTGGTGGTGGCCGAGGGGAAGGTCACCCGGAGGGAGGTCGCCTTGGCGGCCTTGCGCAGCGCACCGCGCGAGGGTGGAGGCTAGGGGACTCGAACCCCTGACTTCTGCCTTGCAAAGGCAGCGCTCTACCAGCTGAGCTAAGCCCCCGGGAGGGCCGTGCGGCCCGGGTGACTAGCGGAGATCGGGCTCGGCGGTCGCCTCGGACCAGAGGTCCTGCTCGGCCTTGTTGGCCATGACCTGGCGGTAGACGAGGTAGCCGACACCGGCGAGGACGACGAGGAGGAGAAGCTTCTTCATGGGGGCGAGCCTACCCCTGCTGGGGGCGAACTCCCATAGGACCCTTCTGCGCTCCGATCCCCGGGACACGTCACTCACCCAGCATTGCTAGCCTCCGACCACCTCGTTCCATCCTCGGCATGCGATCAACGGAGGCTGACATCCGCACTCGACCGCAGCTCCTCTTCGGGCCTGTCGCATTGACGGTGACGCTTATCGCCGGTCACCTTCTCCTCGCGGCCCCCGCTCAAGCCGCGCCGTGTTCACCGACCATCACCGCGGATGGTGCAGCGACGGTTGTGTCCTTCACCACCGTTGGGACATGCACGTGGACTGTTCCTGCTGGCATCAGCACCCTGGATGCTGTCCTGATCGTGGGTGGCGGTGGTGGGGGTGGATTCGATATCGGTGGCGGCGGTGGTGCTGGTGGTCTGGTCGATCGAAGCAACCTCGCCGTGACGTCCGGCCTTGACATGACGATCGTCGTCGGAGCTGGTGGTGCAGGGGCAACCAACTACGCGCCGAGTGCCGGCGCGAACAGCGGCGGCAACTCCAGTTTTGGCACCTTGGTCGCCTTGGGTGGTGGATTCGGGGGGTCCGGTTCCGTCAACGGCGCCAGCGGAGGCAGTGGCGGTGGAGCCGGTTACGCAGCCGGAGCTGCTCGCACGGGAGGCTCCGCTCTGCAGCCAGGCTCAGCAACTTCCGGCAGCGGCTTTGCGGGCGGCGCATCACCCAACTACGGCTACTTGGTCGACACCGGTGGTGGTGGGGGTGGGGCAGGGGCTATCGGAGTCGACTCCTTCAGGAACATCGCCATCGGTGATTTCGGTGGGCCCGGTGGCGCCGGCGTATCGCGGACGATCACAGGAGCATCACTCTTCTACGCGGGCGGGGGTGGAGGAGGTGGGGCAGCGACAGTTGCGGCTGGAGGGAGTGGCGTCGGCGGAAACGGTGGAACCACGTTCGCCTCGGCCACCCCGAACCTGTCACCAACTGCCGGAGCGGCCAACACAGGGTCAGGCGGTGGAGGAGGCAAGAATGGCGGAGCCGGCGCCGCGGGAGCCGCGGGCGTCGTGATCCTGCGCTATGGAGCGCCGTCGCCGGTCGCACAAGCCGGGACTCCGCCGCCCTCCTGGTTCCAATCGGTGGGGCGAGCACGGCAGGAGGATCCCTGCGAGTCGGGCTGGGCTCCGTCGTGGGCCGAGTGGATCAACAATCGTGTCGGAGGCTGGGTCTGCAACCGCGAGATCTACTGGCACCCGGCTGCCGGCGAGTGGCTTTCGCGGTCCTGACGACGTACTGGGCCGGGAATCGGAACGGTGGGCCTAGGTGGACTTGAACCACCGACCTCTTCCTTATCAGGGAAGCGCTCTAACCAAACTGAGCTATAGGCCCGTATGCGAGACGGAATGCTATCGGACCTTCCCGACGCGGCCCCCCGGCCCCCGGGACGCCCCCGTGGGGGTGCTCAGCGCACCGAGCAGCCGTCCGGGGATCGACAGGCGCCTCATCGCACCCCGGCCCTGCTAGACGTCGTCGGAGAGGACGACCTCGACGCCACCGGTGAGGCCGACGGTGAGGTTGTAGAGGATCGCGAAGAGGGTGGCGAGCAGGGAGACCACCACGATCTCGATCGACGCCACGACGATGGCCACGCCCATGACCCGGCTGAGCTCGACGTAGTCCATGAGGTTGAAGCCGGTGGCTGCGGTGCCGACGACGTCATCGACGGTGGTCGACACCGTGCTGAAGACCCCGGTGACGTCCAGCACCCACCAGACTCCTGCCACCGCGACGACGATGACGACGCCGATCGCCAAGGACAGCAGGAAGGCCACCTTGGCGACCGACCAGGGGTCGACCCGGGTGACGTACAGCCGCGCGCGCTTGGGCGCACGCGCGACCTCCGTCATTCCGTCTCCTCAGTCTCGACGGCCGCGGGAGCGGGGTCGACCGCCTCCACCGTCTCGACCACGTCGGTCTCCGAGGTTCCCGTGTCGTCCGACTCGTCGTCGTCACTGGACTCGCCACCACGGGCCACCGCGACGATGGAGTCACCCTCGGCGAGGTTCATGAGCGTGACGCCCATGGTGTCGCGTCCGGAGGGGCGCACCTCACCCACGCGGGTGCGGATGACGATGCCGTTGGAGGCGATGGCGAAGAGCTCGTCGTTCTCCTGGCACACCATGGCGCCGACGAGGGAGCCGCGCTCCTCCACCAGCTTCATGGCCCGGACGCCGAGGATGCCGCGACCCTTCGGTGACCACTCCGCCACCGGTGTGCGCTTGGCGAAGCCGCCATCGGTGATCGTCACGACGTAGGCGTCCGGCTGGACGACGTCCATGGCGAGCAGGGAGTCGCCGTCCCGGAAGCGCATGCCGATCACACCGCTCGTGGCGCGGCCCATCGGTCGCAGGGTCTCGTCATCAGCCGTGAAGCGCGCCGACATGCCCTTGCGGGACACCAGCAACAGGTCATCACTCTCCGAGACCTGTCGCGCCGCGATGAGCTCGTCATCCTCGGTCAGGTTGATCGCGATGATGCCGCCTTGACGGTTCTTGTCGTACTCGGACAATCGCGTCTTCTTCACCAGGCCCTTGCGGGTGGCCATGACGAGGTAGTCCGAGGACTCGAAGTCCGGCATGGCCAGAACCTGCGCGATCTCCTCGTCTGGCTGGAAGGCAAGCAGGTTCGCCACGTGCTGCCCACGCGCATCGCGTCCGGAATCGGGAAGCTGGTAGGCCTTCGCCCGATAGACGCGACCCTTGTTCGTGAAGAACAGGATCCAGTGATGCGTCGTGCTCACGAACATGTGCTCGACGACATCGTCCTGGCGCAGGGCCGCCCCGCGGACGCCCTTGCCGCCGCGACGCTGCGACCGGTAGAGGTCGAGCTTCGTGCGCTTGGCATAGCCGCCCGACGTGATCGTGACGACGACATCGTCCTCGGCGATGAGATCCTCGTCGGTGACGTCGCCATCCCACGGTGCGAACTGCGTGCGCCGCTCGTCCCCGTACTTCTCGGTGACCTCGGCCAGCTCCTCGCTGACGATGGAGCGCTGACGGGGCTCGCTGGCCAGGATGTCGTTGTAGTCGGCGATCCGCGCCATGAGCTCGTCGTACTCGTCGATGATCTTCTGGCGCTCGAGGGCGGCGAGTCGACGCAGCTGCATGTCGAGGATCGCCGTCGCCTGGAGCTCGTCGATCTCCAGCAGGGTCATCAGGCCCGCGCGTGCGTCCTCGACGGTGGCCGAGGCGCGGATGAGCGCGATGACCTCGTCGAGGGCGTCGAGGGCCTTGAGGTAGCCCCGCAGGATGTGCGCCCGCTCCTCCGCCTTGCGGAGCCGGTAGCGCGTGCGCCGCTGGATGACCTCGATCTGGTGGCTGATCCAGTGCCGTATGAACTGCTCCAGCGTCAGCGTGCGCGGGACGCCGTCGACGAGAGCGAGCATGTTGGCGCCGAAGTTGTCCTGCAGCTGGGTGTGCTTGTAGAGCTGGTTCAGCACGACCTGGGCCACGGCATCGCGCTTGAGCTCGATGATCAGCCGCATGCCGGTGCGGGAGGAGGAGTCGTCGCGGACGTCCGCGATCCCGGTCAGCTTCCCGTCACCGACCAGCTCGGCGATGCGCAGGAGCAGGTTGTCGGGATTGACCTGGTACGGAAGCTCCGTGACGACGAGGATCTGCCGCCCACGTGCGTCCTCGTCGACTTCGACGACCGCGCGCATGGTGATCGAGCCGCGGCCCGTGCGGTAGGCGTCCTCGATGCCCCGCCGGCCCACGATGAGTGCGCCGGTCGGGAAGTCAGGGCCCTTGACGATCTCCATGAGCGCCTCCTGGCGCTCCTGTCGCTCGGCATCCGGGTGCGTGAGCATCCACTGGGCCGCCTCCGCGATCTCACGCAGGTTGTGCGGAGGGATGTTGGTGGCCATGCCGACGGCGATGCCCGAGCTTCCATTCACCAGCAGGTTCGGGAAGCGGCTCGGCAGAACACGCGGCTCCTGGGTGCGGCCGTCGTAGTTCGGCCCGAAGTCGACGGTCTCCTCGTCGATGTCGCGCACCATCTCCATGGCCAACGGCGCCATGCGGCACTCCGTGTAGCGCTGAGCGGCCGGCGGGTCGTTGCCCGGGGACCCGAAGTTGCCCTGCCCCTGCACCAGCGGGTAGCGCAGGCTCCACGGCTGGGCGAGACGCACCAGGGCGTCGTAGATCGCGCTGTCACCGTGCGGGTGGTAGTTGCCCATGACATCGCCGACCACGCGGGCGCTCTTGGAGAAGTTGCGATCGGGTCGGTAGCCGCCGTCGTACATCGCGTAGAGGACGCGGCGGTGAACGGGCTTCAGGCCGTCGCGGACGTCCGGAAGCGCGCGCGACACGATGACGGACATGGAGTAGTCCAGGTAGGACCGCTGCATCTCCGTCTGAAGATCGACCGGATCGATGCGACCGTGCGGACCATGGTCGATGCCGTCCATGGTCTCGATTTCGTCAGCCACGTGGGGTCCCTCTCAGAGTCGTGCAGTGGACGTCAGGAATGCGGGGATGCCTAGATGTCGAGGAAGCGGACATCGCGGGCGTTCTGCTGGATGAAGGTGCGACGCGACTCGACGTCCTCGCCCATGAGGACGCTGAACATCTCGTCCGCCTGGGCGGCGTCGTCGATGGTGACCTGCAGGAGGATGCGTCGAGCCGGATCCATCGTGGTCTCCCAGAGCTCATCGGCGTTCATCTCGCCGAGGCCCTTGTACCGCTGGATCGCCTCCTCCTTCGGAAGACGTCGACCCGCCGCGATTCCCTCGGCGATCAGCGCCTCGCGCTCGCGCTCGGTGTAGGCAAAGTCGGCGAGCTCACGCGACCACTTGATCTTGTACAGCGGCGGCTGAGCCAGGAAGACGTGACCTGCCTCGACCAGCGGCCGCATGAAACGGAACAGCAGCGTGAGCAGCAGGGTGCGGATGTGCTGGCCGTCGACATCGGCGTCAGCCATGAGGACGACCTTGTGGTAGCGCAGCCGATTGATGTCGAACTCGTCCTGGACTCCTGTGCCGAGAGCCGAGATGAGGGCCTGGACCTCGTTGTTGCTCAGCACCTTGTCGATGCGGGCCTTCTCGACGTTGATGATCTTGCCGCGGATGGGCAGGATCGCCTGGGTGCGAGGGTCGCGACCCTGCCGTGCAGAGCCACCTGCGGAATCGCCCTCGACGATGAAGACCTCGCACTCCTCCGGCTCACGGCTGGAGCAGTCGATCAGCTTGCCCGGCATGCCAGCGCCGCCGAGCAGGCCTTTGCGGTTGCGGGCCAGATCACGCGCCTTGCGCGCGGCGATACGGGCCGTGGCTGCCTGGACCGCCTTGCGTGCGATCTCCTTGCCCTCGGTCGGGTTCTTCTCCAGCCACTCGCCCAACTGGTCGTTGACGACCTTCTGCACGAAGGCCTTCATCTCGGTGTTGCCGAGCTTCGCCTTGGTCTGGCCCTCGAACTGCGGCTCGGCGAGCTTGACGCTGATGATCGCCGTCAGTCCCTCGCGCACGTCGTCACCGCTGAGGTTGGCGTCCTTCTCCTTGAGGATGTTCCACTCACGCGCGAACTTGTTCATGAGGGAGGTCAGCGCCGCGCGGAAGCCCTCCTCATGGGTGCCGCCCTCGGTCGTGTTGATCGTGTTCGCGAAGGTGTAGACCGACTCTGCGTACGTGGTGTTCCACTGCATGGCGACCTCGGCACTCATCCGCTTGTCATCTGCCTCCGACTCGAGGTAGATAACGGAGGGATTCGCAGCACCCTTGCTGCTGTTGATGTGCGTGACGAAGTCGGCGATACCGCCCTCGTAGTGGTACTCGACCCGTCGCACGACCTCGACAGCCTCATCATCGGCGTCGTCGATGATGGCGGGTGACCGCTCGTCGACCAGCTCAATGGTGAGCCCCTTGTTCAGGAAGGCCATCTCCTGGAACCGGCGGGACAGTGTCGTGAAGTCGTAGTGCGTGGTCTCGAAGATGTCGCCGTCGGCCCAGAAGGTGACGGTCGTTCCCGTCTCGGATGTCGCCTCACCACGCTCGAGGGGGGCCTGCGGAACCCCGTGGACGTAGGTCTGGCGCCATACGTACCCGTCACGGCGCACCTCGACATCCAGTCGCGTCGACAGGGCATTGACGACGGACACGCCGACGCCGTGGAGCCCGCCCGACACCGAGTACCCGCTGCCGCCGAACTTGCCGCCGGCATGCAGCACGGTGAGGACGACCTCGACCGCGGGCTTCTTCTCGATCGGGTGCTCGTCGACCGGAATGCCACGGCCGTCGTCGATGACGCGGACGCCGCCGTCGGCCAGCAGGGTGACGGAGATGCGGCTCGCGTAGCCGGCCATCGCCTCGTCGACGGAGTTGTCGGCCACCTCGTAGACCAGGTGGTGCAGGCCGCGCTCACCGGTCGATCCGATGTACATGCCCGGGCGCTTGCGCACGGCGTCGAGGCCTTCGAGGACGGTGATCGCGCTGGCGTCATAGGACACGGCAGTCGTGGCCCCTTCGTGGCTGGACGTCGACCGGTGTCGGTGGGCACCGGCGTGATCGACTCCGGGAATCCGGAACTGGATCAGGCCCCCAGTCTAGTGGTTCACCGGCAGGGCGACCGGTGCGCCACGGCCCTTGAGGGCAGGTTGTGGCCGTTGACCCCCCTGTGTATGACCCGCCGTACGGGTGTTCGGGGTCAACCCCACCTGAGGGCGCTCAGAGGCGCATGGGACCCGTTTCTGCGAGCGTGCCGCAGGGTCAGCCGTAGGTGTCCCGGGGACCTCGGCCCTTAACGTGCCGGGGGCCCTTGACCCACGAGGGCGCGGTCGGGCCGAGGACGGTCAACCCGGTCACCACCCCGCCGCCCAGGTCCTGATCGATGGCCCGTCGCAGGTCGCCCTGGAGGAGTCGGGTCTGGGTGGCCCAGGCGGTCGATTCGGCCTGGAGGGTGAGAACGCCGTCCTGGAACGAGACCGGGACCACATGAGCCGCGAGGTCGGTCCCGACGATCTCCTCCCAGCGGGACACCAAGGACGCCACCGCGGACTCCTGCTGCCAGCCCCGCTCGGCCAGCAGGTCGTCGACCGCCTGCCCGACGGTCTGGGGATCCCGCGTCCCACTGGACGTCCGGCCCCGGGTGGTCGGAGCGGTGCGCCGGGGCGCCGTGGATCGGGTCGCTCGCCGCAGGGCCTCAGCGGCGGCCGCCGCAGCAGCCTCGGGGTCCGGCAGCGGCGCGTCCGCCGTGTCGGGGTCATCCGACATGGGCCGACGCCTTCCCGTCTCCGGTGGGGTGCTGGTCGTCGTCCCGGGTGACAGCACCGCGCGTGACATGCAGGAGATCCCCCGCCAGGGCTGCCGGGATGTCCTCGGGCACCGCCGCCGTGATGATCACCTGGGTGCATTGCTGCGCACGAGCAGCCAGACGCGCGCGGCGGGCTGCATCGAGTTCTGCGAAGACGTCATCGAGCACCAGCACCGGCTCCTCCCCCGCATCCGCAAGGAGGTCGAACGAGGCGAGGCGCAGGGCGAGCGCGATCGACCATGACTCACCGTGCGAGGCGTAGCCCTTGGCGGGGAGATCGCCGAGCGTCAGCGTGAGGTCGTCTCGATGCGGGCCGACGAGGGTGACACCCCGATCCCATTCGTCCTTGCGCCGTCGCTCGATGGTGTCGAGGAGGGCTGCTCTCCAGGCGTCGGCGGAGGTCGTGACACCCGGATCGTCTGCCGTGCTCGGCTGGTAGCCGAGGACAAGGTCCGGTGAGCTGACCGCTTCGTCACCACCGGCGATGAGGGAGTAGGCACGGCTGAGTGGCTCAGCGATGTCCTGCACGATCGACATGCGCGCCGCGAGGATCTGGGACCCGACATCCGCGAGTTGGGCGTCCCACACCTCCATGGTGCGGACGACCTCCTCCTGAGGTGCACGACGAGCGGCAGTGATGGACTTCAGGAGGGCATTGCGCTGCTTGAGAACCCGTTCGTAATCCGAGCGAACACCCTGCATGCGTGGACTGCGCTGGATCATGAGGTCGTCGAGGAAACGGCGACGATCGCTGGGATCGCCCTTCACGAGGGCAAGGTCCTCGGGGGCGAAGACGACAGTCGTGAGGATGCCGAGCACGTCCCGCGCCCGCGTCGCACCCGCACGGTTGATGCGCGCCCGGTTGGCCTTGCCGGGATTGATCTCCACCTCGAGCAGGATCGATCGATCCTCTCGCTCGACTGTCACGCCGAGAATGGCGCGCTCGCAGTCTCGACGCACCAGGGGAGCATCCGAGGAGACCCGGTGGCTGCCGAGGATGGCGGGGTAGCTCAGGGCTTCGACGACGTTCGTCTTGCCCTGGCCGTTGGCCCCGATGAGCGTGGTGACACCGGGGGACAACGTGATGTCGAGCGAGGCGTACGAACGGAAATCCGTGAGTCGCAGAGCCGAGACCCACACGGGATCAGCCTGTCAGGCGCACCGGCATGAGCAGGTACTTGTAGGAGTCGGCACTCTGCTCGGGATCGGTCGCCGCGGTGAGGACAGCCGGGCGCGTGGACTGCGTGAACGAGAACCGAGTGGTGCCGGAGTTGACGGCCGAGAGCCCATCCAGCAGGTACGCCGGGTTGAACGCGATATCGATCGCGTCGCCCTCGAGGCTGCACTCGAGAGCCTCCTCCGCGCTCGCGTCATCACCCGCACCTGCTCGCAGCACGAGCTCCGATCCGCTGAAGGCGAGCCGGACAGGGGTGTTGCGCTCAGCAACCAAGGCCACGCGCTTGACCGCGTCCGCGAGGACGGATGTCTCGACGGTGGCGACGGCGGACGACTCCGACGGGAGGAGTGAACGGTACTTCGGGAACTCGCCATCCAGCAGACGCGTGGTCGTGCGACGACCATCACCTTCGAAGCCGATGAGGCCTTCTCCGGCTCCACCTGACGCCAGGGCGATCATGACCTCGTCGACATCTGCCAGCGACTTGGCGGTGTCCGCCAGCGTGCGCGCGGGGATGAGGGCCTGAGTGGAGAGCGAGGAGTTTTCCGGCCGCCACGTGAAGTCACGAACGGCGAGACGGTAGCGATCCGTCGCCGCCAGCGTGATGGAGGTGCCCTCGATCTCCAGACGGATGCCGGTGAGGGTGGGCAGGGTGTCGTCGCGGCCGGCAGCGATCGCAACCTGAGCGACGGCATCGGCAAGGACGCGGCCGGGGATGGAGCCGGACGTGGTCGGCATGGCCGGCAGCTGCGGGTAGTCCTCGGCCGGCAGGGTGGGCAGAGTGAAGGACGAGCGCCCGCAGGTCAGCTGCAGACGGCTTCCTTCGCTGTCGAGCAGCACGGGTGCGGAGGGAAGCGACCTCGCGATGTCGGCCAGGAGGCGTCCCGAGACGAGACACACTCCCTCGGTCGTGATGTCGGCGTCGATCTCGACCCGACCGGAGACCTCGTAGTCGAAACTGCTGATGGTGAGCCCGTCGGACCCGGCGGTGAGCACGAGTCCGGCGAGGACCGGCAGCGAAGGTCGCGACGGCAGCGTTCGCGCTGCCCAGGCAACGGACTCCGCCAGCACGTCACGGTCGACTCGAAGCTTCACAGTGGTTCCTCCTGATCCGAGGGCGTCAGTCTGGCATCCCCGGCGGCGGAGCAACATCCCGAGGGTCAGGCGTGGGGGCGGCCTGACCAGTAGTGGGCTGCGTTGTCCACGTCCGGGTTGTCGAAGGTGTGGGGAGGAATCCTCTCCGTAGAGAAGTAGTCGTCGTCATCGGTCGTGTGGATTGTGTGGATAACCGGCGTTTCCCCTGATCGGCATGGGTGGCGTATCGCCGCTGGGGTGGGGATGACCGACGCCGGTCGGTGGATTGCTGGGGACGGCGAACGTGATGCTCAGGGGTCGTCCACGAGCCGGCGTCTGCTGTCCACAGACAGAGGGTGTCGACACGCGTGCGTAGTCAGGGTTATCCACACGTTATTCATGACTTGGGGACGGGAGAAACGGACATAAGGGATGTTTGGGGGACTCCGTATCCACAGAATGGGGACACGGTGGGGATAGGTGTGACGTAAGGGTCAGATGGTGCGCTGCTGGGACTTGATCCGGCTCGTGAGGTCGGTGACCTGGTTGAACAGGCTGCGGCGCTCGGCCATGAGTTGGCGGATCTTGCGGTCGGCGTGCATGACCGTGGTGTGATCGCGGCCCCCGAAGGCCTGACCGATCTTGGGCAGGGACAGGTCGGTGAGCTCGCGGCACAGGTACATGGCGATCTGGCGGGCCGTCACCAGCACACGCGAGCGGCTGGATCCGCACAGATCGTCGACCGTCACACCGAAGTAGGCGGCGGTGGCCGACATGATCTGGGCCGCGGTGATCTCCGGACCCGTCTCGTTCGGCAGCAGATCCTTGAGGACCACCTCGGTGATGGCGAGATCCACGGGCTGGCGGTTCAGGGAGGCGAATGCGGTGACCCGGATCAGGGCGCCCTCCAACTCGCGGATGTTCGAGGAGATCTTGGAGGCGATGTACTCCAGCACCTCCGGTGGTGCGACGAGGCGCTCCTGAACGGACTTCTTGCGGAGGATGGCGATGCGCGTCTCGAGGTCGGGTGGCTGGACGTCGGTGATGAGACCCCACTCGAAGCGCGAGCGCATGCGATCCTCGAAGTCAGGGAGCTGCTTGGGTGGCAGATCACTCGTGACCACGATCTGCTTGTTGGCGTTGTGCAGAGTGTTGAAGGTGTGGAAAAACTCTTCCTGCGTCTGCACTTTTCCGCTCAGGAACTGAATGTCGTCGACAAGGAGAACATCGACATCACGGTAGCGGCGCTGGAAGCTGGCGGCCTTGTCGTCGCGGATGCTGTTGATGAACTCGTTGGTGAACTCCTCGGACGACACGTAGCGCACGCGCGTGCCCTTGTAGAGGGTCCGTGCGTAGTGACCGATGGCGTGCAGGAGATGGGTCTTGCCCAGGCCTGAACCGCCGTAGATGAAGAGCGGGTTGTACGCGCGGGCCGGCTGCTCGGCGACGGCCACGGCAGCGGCGTGGGCGAACCGGTTGCTCGACCCGATGACGAAGGTGTCGAACGTGTACTTGTCGTTGAGCCGACCATCCTCGTTCCGGGTGCCCGGTGAACCGGTCCCGGGTCGGGGGGAGTCGTCGCCGACGGACGGGTCCGGCGAGGCGTCGGCATAGGTGGCGTCGGCCACCTCGTCGGTCGCTTCCTCGATGGTGGGGGCGATGGACGAGTCGACGGTCACGGCGAGGCGGATCTCCCGCCCGAGGGTCTCCGAGAGGGCCTGGACGACGAGGGGGCGCAGGCGGGTCTCGAGGACGTCCTTCGTGAACTCGTTCGGCGCGGCGATGAGCGCCGTGTCCTCGACGAGCCCCATGGGCCTGGTCAGGTTGACGAAGGCCCGCTGCTGAGGGGTGAGGCTGCCGTCCGTGAGGGACGCGATGGCCATCGCCCAGATCTCAGCGAGGTCGTCGGTCCGCTCCACGTCAGTCCCCTGTTCCCATAATGTCCACATTGGTTATCCACAGCTGTGGACCGCCGTGGAGACCCTAGCCACGGGGAGCCCGGGGTCACAAGTGGGCCGGTGGGGTTGGGGATCGTCGGACACAGGACGGTCGGGTGGCCCAGGGCGGGGGCCGTGGGGGTGGGTTTGACCCCTCTCGACCCCCCACGTAAGGTTGGTGCCTGCCCTGAAGTGGTTCAGGGCCTTCCCTAGCCAGGAGCCTGATCATGAAGCGCACGTTCCAGCCCAACAACCGCCGTCGTGCGAAGAACCACGGCTTCCGGGCTCGGATGCGCACGCGCGCGGGTCGCTCGATCCTGGCGGCTCGCCGTGCCAAGGGCCGCGAGCGCATCTCCGCCTGAGCCATGCTCCCTCCCGCGCACCGCATGCGGCGCGGATCCGAGTTCACCCTCACCACCCGGCAGGGGACCAGGGCGTCCCGCGGCCGGGTGGTGGCGTATGTGCACAGGTCGGACCCGGGTCCGGCGCGCGTGGGCCTCATCGTCGGCAAGTCCGTGGGCAACTCGGTGATCCGGCATCGCGTCGCGCGTCGTCTTCGGGCCGCTGCGGCGGACCTGATCCCCTCGTTGCCGGACGGCGCTCTCGTGGTGCTGAGGGCGCTTCCGGGCGCAGGCGATGATCCAGCGCTCGCCGGCGACACCGCCCGTGCGGTGCGCGGCGCAGTTGCGCGGCTCTCCGAGCAGGTGACCACATGACATCGGATTCCCGTTCATTCCCAACGGTTTCTCGGCTGTGGGCACGTGCGCGATGGCTGTGGGATCACAGCATCGGTCTTGTGCTGACCTACGCGCTGATCCTGCCGATTCGCGGCTACCAGCGGTTCATCTCCCCCCTGACCCCGCCCAGTTGTCGTCTCTACCCGAGCTGCTCGGCGTACGCGGTGGAGAGCATCTCGGTGCACGGCCCGTTCAAGGGTTTCGCTCTGGCGTGCTGGCGGCTGGCTCGGTGCAACCCCTGGAATCGCGGAGGGATCGATCCCGTGCCGGCTCGAGGAGCGTGGATGCCGGACGTGCTGCCGAACGGTGAGCCTCGGCATGGAACGATGGCGTCTCACGCACGGCCGGAAAACTAGAAGGGCGAGTCCACGTGTTCATTCTCGACTGGTTGAAGAACGCGGTGAGCTGGATCCTGGTCCAGTTCCACCAGCTCTTCTCCTCCGTCCTCGGGATGGACCCCGACAGTGGCTGGACCTGGACGTTCTCGATCGTCGGCCTGGTGATCGTCATCCGCATCCTGCTGATCCCGCTCTTCGTCAAGCAGATCAAGGCCCAGCGGAACCTTCAGCTGATCCAGCCGCAGATGAAGGAGATCCAGAAGAAGTACGCCGGCGACAAGGAGCGCCAGTCGCAGGAGATGATGAAGCTGTACCGGGAGACCGGTACCAACCCTCTTGCCTCCTGCCTGCCGATCATCCTTCAGGCCCCGATCTTCTTCGCCCTGTTCACCGTGCTGCAGGGCGTGGCCATGTACAACCCGGATGATCCGGGCTACGTGGCGCCCGGCGTGTTCGCCTGGCCCCAGTACGCGGACCTGACCGCGTCGATGCACGACGCCCAGATCTTCGGGGTGCCGCTGTACGGCACCTTCATGAATGCGGATGAGACCCCGAATCCGCTGGCGACGCAGATCCTGGCGATCATCATGATCGCCCTGATGACCGCGACGACCTTCCTCACCCAGCGTCAGCTGATCGTCAAGAACAGCGCACCGGACAATCCGATGGTCAAGCAGCAGAAGATCCTGCTGTACGTGTTCCCGGTCATCTTCGCCGTGTCGGGCATCAACTTCCCGATCGGTGTCCTGACCTATTGGTTCACGACGAACCTGTGGTCCATGGGCCAGCAGTTCTACGTGATCCGCAACAACCCCCAGCCCGGAACCCCGGCCTTCGAGGCCAAGGAGGCGCGCAAGGCGGCCAAGCAGGGTCGTCGGGCGACTCGGGGGGGTGGCGTGGCGACGGCCGTCAGTGAGACCACCGAGGTTACCGACGCGGTGTCGGAAACACCCACACGTCAGCAGCCGAAGAAGACGACGCGCAGCAAGCGCAAGAAGAAGTAGCCGCGATCACGATCGCCCCCGGACCCTTTCGCACGATCAGGAGTGGACATGAGCACGGACGACACGGCGGCTGAGACCGCCCCGGAGACGAAGGCTTCCGGTGTGGAGCTGCTGGAGCGGGAAGGTGACGCGGCGGCGGACTACCTCGAGGGGCTGCTGGATATCGCCGATCTGGATGGGGACATCGACATCGGCGTCGAGGGCACGCGAGCGATGGTGTCCGTCGTGGAGGCGGTTCCCGGAGAGCTCAAGCACCTGGTGGGCCCGGACGGCGACGTCCTCGATGCCCTGCAGGAGCTGACCCGATTGGCGGCCACCCGTGAGACGGGAGAGCGCTCCCGACTCATGCTGGACGTGGCCGGCTTCCGGGCCGCGCGGCGGGCGGAGCTGGAGGCTCAGGCGGCCGAGGCCATCGCCGAGGCGCAGCGCACGGCGGCCCCGGTGCGAATGGAGCCGATGAGCGCTTTCGAGCGGAAGGTCGTGCACGACGTCGTCGCGGCCGCCGGCCTGATCAGCGAGTCCGAGGGCGAGGACCCCTCCCGACGAGTGGTCATCCGGACCTCCTGACATGGTTTCCCGTGAAACACCGGGAGCGGCGCCCGACCTGCCTGGCTGGCTGGTCGGGCGCGCTGATCTGCTGGCCCGATTCGCTGATCTGCTGGCCGGTGCCGGGGTCGAGCGAGGCCTGATCGGCCCGAGGGAGGTTCCCCGCCTGTGGGAGCGTCACCTGCTCAACTGCGCGGTGGTCGCGAATCCGGCCGAGGGGCTGGTGCCGGAGGGGGCTCTCGTCGGGGACATCGGCTCCGGGGCCGGTCTCCCCGGGCTGGTCTGGGCCATCGCCCGTCCGGACCTCAGGATCGTGCTGGTCGAGCCCCTGCTGCGTCGGAGCACCTTCCTGGAGGAGGCCGTGCTGAGCCTGGAGCTCTCCGACCGAGTGCTGGTCTGGCGGGGTCGTGCGGAGGATGCCTCGAGCACCCTTCCTCCGATGGACGTCGTGACCGCACGTGCGGTCGCCCCCCTGAGTCGCCTCCTGGGCTGGACGATCCCCCTCCTGCGCATCGGCGGTCACCTGGTCGCCCTGAAGGGGGGCAGCGCGGAGACCGAGGTCGCGGAGGCGGCAGCGGAGATCCAGGAATGGCAGCTTCAGGACGTGCAGGTGCGTCTCGTGGGAACGGGTCAGGTGGACCCTCCGACCACCGTGATCACGGGTCGCCGCGGTGCGGCACAATAGTGCGGTGACCGACGGCGCCACCTCCTCCCCATCCTCGCCCGGGCCCTCGCCCGAGCCCGTTCCGAGCGGACTCGGCTGGCCCGTGCCCCGGATCGATGTTTCACGGGAAACAGCCGAGGGCACCACGGTGGGACTGGGCTGGCCCGCGGAGAAGGACCCCCGATGAGCCCTCGCGTGATCACTGTCGCCAACCAGAAGGGTGGCGTCGGCAAGACGACGAGCACCGTCAACATCGCTGCCGCGATCGCCCGGGCGGGTCGGGATGTGCTGGTGATCGACCTCGACCCGCAAGGGAATGCCTCGACGGCCCTGGGCGCGGAGCACCGCGAGGGCACACCCAGCATCTACGAGGTGCTGTCGGGGGAGCAGCGCCTCCTCGACATCCTGCAGCCCTGCCCCGACATCCCCCGGCTCTGGACGGCACCGGCCACCATCGACCTCGCCGGGGCCGAGATCGAGCTGGTGGCCCAAGTGGCCCGGGAGTACCGCCTGAGCCGGGCGATCGAGGCCGCTCTCGCGGAACGGCCGTTCGACTATGTCTTCCTGGACTGCCCTCCGAGCCTGGGGCTGCTGACCCTGAATGGGCTGGTCGCGGCTCAGGAGGTCCTCCTGCCGATCCAGTGCGAGTACTACGCACTCGAAGGGCTGTCCCAGCTGCTGCGGACGATCGACATGGTGCGCACCCACCTCAACCCGCCCCTGAAGGTGGGAGCCATCCTCCTGACGATGTACGACGGGCGCACCCGGCTCGCCTCCCAGGTCGCGACCGAGGTGCGCACGCACTTCGGGGAGCAGGTCCTCGACACGATCATTCCCCGCTCCGTCCGGGTGTCCGAGGCACCGTCCTACAGCCAGACGGTCATCACCTACGAGCCCACATCTCCCGGGGCTCTCGCCTATGTCGAGGCCGCGGCCGAGATCATGGCGATGGAGTCCACCTATGCACAGAGTTTTCCACAGACATAAATATATAAATAGGACATAACACGCGAGTTTGTCCACCGTCACGAAAGGGATGAGCATGGCCGCCACCGCCAAGCGGGGCCTCGGCAAGGGCCTCGGCGCGCTGATCCCGTCCGGAGCACCGGAGGAGGTTCCCGCCGAGTCGAGCGGGGATGCACCGACGCTCATGGCGCCCGTCGCGGGCGCCACGTACGCCGAGCTCCCCGTGGAGGCCATCACCCCCAACCCCCGGCAGCCGCGCACGGTCTTCGACGAGGAGGCCATGGCCGAGCTGGTGTTCTCCATCAAGGAGATCGGGCTCCTGCAGCCCATCGTCGTGCGCCCCCTCGGGTCCGGAGGCTATGAGCTCATCGCCGGGGAGCGCCGGCTGCGCGCGAGTCGCGAGGCCGGCCTGGTGGTCATCCCCGCGATCATCCGCGCCACCGACGACGAGGACCTCCTGCGCGACGCGTTGCTGGAGAACCTGCACCGGGCGAACCTCAACGCCCTCGAGGAGGCTGCCGCCTACCAGCAGCTGCTCTCGGACTTCGGCTGCACGCAGGACGAGCTCGCGCGACGGGTCGGGCGCTCGCGACCCCAGGTGTCGAACACCCTGCGTCTGCTGAAGCTCCCCCCGGATGTCCAGCGTCGCGTGGCTGCTGGGGTCCTCAGCGCGGGTCATGCCCGTGCCCTGCTCTCCCTCGACGACACCGCCGCCATGGAGGTGCTCGCGTCACGCATCGTTGCGGAGGGACTCAGCGTGCGTGCGGTGGAGGAGATCATCCTCGTCGGTGACGCGGACGGACGTCAGCGGTCCCGCACCCGTCGTTCCCGTGGATCGGGATCCCGGGACTCGGCGATCGGGGATGCCGTGTCCGAGCTCAGCGAGCGTGCCGGTGAAGCCCTCGAGACGCGCGTGACGACCAAGGGCTTCACGACCCGCCGGTCCCGCGGCACCCTCGTCATCGAGTGCGCGGATGTCGACGACCTCCGTCGCATCGTCGACCTGATCGACTGACGCGACCGCTCGTCAGGACTGCTCTCGCTCGAGTGCGGCCTCGGCGAGATCGGCCATGACGTCGCCGAGGGTCAGGTCAGCGGCCGAAAGTGCTTGCGGCACAAGGGAAGTCTCGGTCATGCCGGGTGCGGCGTTCACCTCGAGGAACCACGCGTCACCCGCGGCATCGATGATGAGATCCGTTCGCGACCAGTCGCGCAGGCCGAGCAGCACGTGCACGTTCAGCGCCATTGCCTGCGCCTGCATCTCCTGCTCGTCGGTCAGGCGCGCGGGGCAGAAGAACTCCGTCGTCCCCGCGGTGTACCGCGCCGCGTAGTCGTACAGCTCGCCCGGAGGAACGATCTCGACACCGGGCAGCGCGAGGATGTCACCGTCACGCTCGAAGACACCGACGGCCACCTCGGTGCCGGCGATGTACTGCTCCATGAGCACGACATCGCCGTACGCGAAGGCACCGACCATCGCGGCCGGAAGATCCACGGCGTCGTGCACGACGGACGCCCCGAGGGCGGATCCACCGCGTGCGGGCTTCACCACCATCGGCAGGCCGATGCGCGAGACGACAGCACTGAGCACACCGGACGCCCCGAGCTCCCGGAACGTGGACTGCGGCATCGCCACGCACGCCGGTGTGCGGAGCCCGGCATCGTGCACGAGCTGCTTCGCGACGGGCTTGTCGAAGGCCAGTCGGCTCGTCGCGGCCGTCGATCCCACGAAGGGGATGTCGAGGCACTCCAGCACGTCACGCAGCGCGCCGTCCTCGCCGGCGGCACCGTGCAGCAGCGGGATGATGACGTCGGGCCGATGATCCGCCAGCCGCTCGAGCAGGGACGCGTCGACGTCGCCGAGCTGCACCTCCCAGTCCGGTCGCTCCGCCCGAAGGGCCTCGGCCACCCGGCGTCCGGACCGCAGCGACACATCGCGCTCGGCTGAGAGCCCACCCGCGAGGACGAGGACATGCATGCAGGACTCCTAGGCCAGATCGGGGGACGGCACGGTCGATCCGGTGACCGGGTTCAGGGCCTGCGTCGTGCCGAAGGTCTGGGCCAGTTCGAGCTCGGACTCGATGACGGCGGAGAGACGGCGCACGCCCTCACGGATGCGCTCCGGCTCCGGGTAGCAGTACGACAGGCGGAGGTTCTGCCGCCCCTGGCCGTCGACGTAGAAGCCCGTCCCAGGGACGTAGGCGACCAGGTTGGCCACGGCACGCGGAAGCATCGCGGTGGCGTCCAGTCCCTCGGGCAGGGTCAGCCAGGAGTAGAAGCCACCCGCGGGGATCGTCCAGGTCGTGCCCTCCGGCATCAGCGCCTGCAGCGAGTCGAGCAGGGCGTCCCGGCGCTCGCGGTAGACCTCGCGGTACGTCTTGATCTGCTCCCGCCACGGCTGCGTCGCCAGGTACTCCGAGATCGTCAGCTGCGAGTAGTTGGACGGGCACAGGACGGCTGCCTCGGCCGCCAGCACCAGCTTCTCCCGCACGCCGTGCGGGGCGACGGCCCAGCCGACGCGCAACCCCGACGCGATCGTCTTCGAGAAGGAGCCCAGGTAGATGACGCCCTCGGCATCGTCGGCGCGGATGGCCCGGGGCGGCTCGCCCTCGAAGCCGAGGAGGCCGTAGGGATCGTCCTCGAGGATAAGGACACCGGCCTCGCGCGCGATGCGCAGGATCTCCGCGCGACGCTCCGCCCCCTGCGTGACGCCAGCCGGGTTGTGGAAGCTCGGGATCGTATAGATCAGCTTGACTCGCTTGCCCTCCGCCCGGCAGCGGTCGAGCGCCTCGCTGAGGGCCTGCGGAACGAGCCCCTCGTCATCCATCGCGACGTGCACGATGTCGCACTCGAACGCACGGAAGACCCCGAGCGCACCGACGTAGGACGGGGCCTCGACCAGCACGACATCACCGGGATCGCAGAACACCCGCGTGACGAGGTCGAGCGCCATCTGGGATCCGGTGGTGACCACGATGTCGTCGGGATGGGCCGTGATGCCCACCTCGGCGATGACGTCCAGGATCTGCTCACGCAGGGTCTCGTCACCCTGACCCGAGCCGTACTGCAGAGCGACCGGCCCGCGCTCGACCAGCAGGCGCTGGGCTGTCTCGGTGAGCATGTCGATCGGTAGCGCCTGCACGAAGGGCATGCCGCCTGCGAGGGAGACGACCTCGGGTCGGGAGGCCACGGCGAACAGCGCGCGGATCTCGGAGGCGCGCATCGCGTTGGCGCGGGCGGCATAGGCATCCACCCAAGGGTCGAGTCGGGAACCTGCCGTCGTCATACCGCTCACCTCCTCGCGCGTGCCCGGCCCGATCTGGGCCTGTCGCCATGCCGTGTGACGCACTTAGAGTAGGGCCCTCGGAGGGGAGGCCCGCATGCGGCGTGTGGCAGTGCTGGTCGGCTTGGTGGCGTTCGGCGTCATCCTCGGCTTCCTCGTGCGGCTGGTCTGGCCGCACCGCGCCCGCTGAGGCCCCCCGACGCTACGGACGCACGGTGTAGCTGCGGGTGCTCACGTACCTCAGGTAGTCACCCTTGGCGGGGGCGGTCAGGGTGACGACGACGCGATAGGGCGTGGATCCCGTGACGGTCACCATCACCTTCGACCCGTCCCGGGTCACGACGCAGCCCGAGACACCTCCGGCGGGAGCCATGCGGGTCAGGGCGACACACTCGGCGGTGACCCGCGCGTCCTGGTCCGCGTTCGTGCGGACCGTGTGGTCGATCAGCGTCACGGTCCGGTTCGGCGGGATGCTGGACGGCAGGCCGAGCGGAGCCACGGGCTTCTGATCCCGACCCGTCGTGACGGCCGTGCGCACCACCGTGATGTCGCCAGCAGGATCCTTGATGTAGGTCGTGATGAGGTCGCGACCGATGAAGCCGGGATCCGGCGTGTAGATGACGGTGTTGTCCTTGATCTCGACCGTGCCATGCCGCGGCTGGTCGACCTCCGTGATGGTCGAGTCCGGGTCCGATCCCGAGGACGTGATCACGTCGATCACGGTCGGAGTGTCGGGCTTCACGGGCACCGGCGTGCGCGTGGGCTCCGGCTCGGGGTCCTTGGTCGATGCGGTTGACGTGGGTGATGCGGT
>CAZQXO010000036.1:0-20552 GCA_964597445.1 uncultured Bifidobacteriaceae bacterium
ACGGATCGCCCTTCACGACCACGTCGTACACCTCGCGCTTCGGAACGCCCGCGCGGCGCGCGACATCCGCGATGGCATCCCGACGGCTCATCCCCGCATCCTCGGCGACCTGCACCGCCGACCTCCACTCGGACGGACTCCCCAGGCCGACCGCCTCGCGAACCTCGCCCGCCGTGGCGCCCGAGACGACGACCGTGACCTCCCCCCGCACCCCGTCCGCAGCCCAGGCGGCGAGTTCGCGCAGGGAACCTCGCCGGATCTCCTCGAACGTCTTAGTCAGCTCGCGGCAGACGACAGCGGGGCGGTCGTCGCCGAGGCCGTCGGCCAGTGCATCGAGCATGGCGGCGACGCGATGCGGTGCCTCGAAGAAGACCATCGTGCGCGGCTCCGCCTGGAGCTCGGCGACGCGCGTGGCTCGCTCCCCCGCCTTGCGCGGCAGGAACCCCTCGAAGCAGAAGCGGTCCACCGGGAGCCCGGAGACGGCGAGGGCCGCGAGGACGGCGCTCGGCCCGGGCAGCACGGTGACCGGGACGCCGCGCTCGACAGCGAGGGCGACCAGGCGATAGCCGGGGTCGCTGACGGAGGGCATGCCTGCGTCGGTGACCACGAGCACGACCGCACCCGCGAGGGCCGCGTCGACCAGGTCGACAGCGCGCTCGCGCTCGACCGCGTCGTAGAAGGAGACGAGTCGCCCGGTGATGGTGACACCGAGGTCGGCCGCGAGACGTCGCGTGCGCCGGGTGTCCTCGGCCGCCACGATGTCCGCGCTCGCGAGGCTGGCGGCGAGCCGGGTGGACGCGTCGGCGGGGTTGCCGAGCGGCGTCGCCGCCAGGACGATGCGACCCGACGCGTCGACGCCCGCCGAGCCGTCAGCCATGCCGGCATCCTGTCAGCGGACCTACGATGACGTGGTGACCGCCACGGGGAGTGCCACGAGGATCGGCCGCCCCCCTCGGCGAGATGTCGCCTCCCTCCCTGGACGACTGTGCCCGCCGATGCCCTCCTCCGGGTGGATCGGCTGGATCGGCCCGATCATCGTCACGATCATCGGAGGCCTGCTGAGGTTCATCGAGCTGGGTCGTCCGCACGCGATCATGTTCGACGAGACCTACTACCCGAAGGACGCTCTCTCACTGCTGCGCTTCGGCGTGGAGATGCAGACCGTCGAGAACGCCAACGACATCCTGCTCGGGACCACGGGCGACACTCGGGCCGCCGACATCTTCACGTCGGAGCCGGCCTTCGTGGTCCATCCGCCGGTCGGCAAGTGGACGATCGCGCTCGGTGAGTGGCTGTTCGGCGCCACCCCCTTCGGGTGGCGCTTCGCCGTCGCCGTTCTCGGCACGCTCTCCGTGCTGATGGTCGCCCGCATCGTCCGCCGCCTGACGCGCTCGGACCTCATCGGCACGATCGCCGGCCTGCTGCTCGCCGTCGAGGGCATGCACCTCGTCCTCAGTCGCACCGGACTCCTCGACCTGATCCTCGCGTTCTGGGTGCTCGCCGCCTTCGGCCTTCTGCTGATCGACCGGGA
The DNA here is from genome assembly GCA_964597445.1 of uncultured Bifidobacteriaceae bacterium. GTDB lineage: Bacteria > Actinomycetota > Actinomycetes > S36-B12 > S36-B12 > UBA10649. The sequence continues at coordinate 1,532 of CAZQXO010000036.1, forward strand.
TGCGACGCGACGCCGGCTCGGCAGACTCGTCCAGCAGGACGGGATCGCCGCCACCGCGACCGAATGGGGCCCACGCCTCGGCCTTCGTCCCTGGCGATGGGCGGCGGCCGTCGCCCTGGGACTGGCCGTCGGCGTGAAGTGGTCCGGCCTGTGGTTCGTGGCGATCTTCCTCCTCATGTCCGTGCTGTGGGACATCTCGGCACGTCGCGCGGTCGGCGTCCAGCGCCCCTGGGCGGCGACTGTCCTGCGCGATGCCATCCCGGCCGGACTCTCCACCCTCGCGATCGTCATCGTGGTCTATCTCCTGTCGTGGACCGGATGGATCGTGACCGACACCGGCTATGCACGCGACTGGGCTGCCGATCAGCCACCGAGCCTCATCCCCGATGCCCTGAGATCGCTGTGGCACTACCACTCGGATGCCTGGAACTTCCATGTCGGGCTGACCAGCGAGCATGCCTACGCCAGCAATCCGCTGTCATGGCCGTTCCAGGCGCGGCCCACGTCCTTCTACTACGACGGGGAGGAGAACGGGGTCGCCCTCTGCGGAGCGGAGTCCTGCGCCTCCGCCGTCACGGCACTCGGCAATCCGCTGATCTGGTGGTTCGGCATCGTCGCCGTGCTCTTCCAGCTGTGGCGCTGGATCGCCGGACGCGACTGGCGGTCGGGGGCCGTGCTCGCCGGGATCGCCGCGGGATGGCTTCCGTGGATGCTGTACCTCGATCGCACGATCTTCACCTTCTACACCGTCGTCATCTCGCCGTTCCTCGTCATGGCCGTGGCGATGACTCTCGGATCGATCCTCGGTCCATCGGAGGCGTCGGCGCGTCGACGCCGGGACGGAGCGATCGCGGTCGCCGTGATCCTCGTCGCGATGGTGGCTGCGGCCTGGTGGTTCTACCCGGTCTGGACCGGCGAGGTCATCCCCTACGACGCCTGGCGCATGCGGATGTGGTTCAGCAGCTGGATCTAGCAGGCAAGCAGCAGGGGCATCCTCGGACGACCGTGCGCAGGAGGGTGGAGCTGAGGGGACTCGAACCCCTGACCCCCTCGTTGCGAACGAGGTGCGCTACCAGCTGCGCTACAGCCCCTGAAACAGAGCGAAGGGTAGCAAGCCGCGTTGGCGCTCCGGACAGGGCTACTGGTTGGCGGCGCGTGCGGAGTCGTAGGCGACGACGGGGATCTCGGCCGTCTGCGCCGCGTGGTCGACATCCTCGTACACGGGCAGCGGGTCGGCCGTGGGGCGCACCCGCATGGCACGTGCCGTCTCGACCATGGCCTCGCCCGTCCACTCCCCCGCGTGGGCACGATCGATCTCGCGAGGCACGGCGGTCGCCCGAGGGGCATTGACGTAGGTCGGCAGCGTGGTGGGCACGGCCTCCCACGCATCATCGTCGTCCCACGCGTTCCAGGTCTCCCAGTCGTCAACCTGCTCCTGCACTGCCGGCGCAGGAGCAGCGACCGTGCGGGGAGGCGTCGAGCGGCGCTGCGCCTGAGGGGCCGAGGCCGTGCGAGAGGAGGCCGTCATCGCCGTGGCGAGGACGAAGGCCACCACGGGGACGGCCACGAGGATGGGGACCCACTGGGGCAGGACGCCCACGATGGCGAGGACCAGCGCGAGGAGGAGGATGGCGGTGAGGGTGCCGAGGACCACTGCCCGGCGCGTGGCGGCGGCGCGTCGGACGAGTTCGCGCTCGTAGTCGCGGTCCATGCCCTCGTATCTGCCGGACGGGCGATCGGTGTACCCCTGGTCGACACGGCTCATCGAGGTCCCCCTGTCGTCGTGCCGTCGGCTGTCGTGACCTCGGTCGAGACGTGGATCCGATGTCGCGTGATCCTGCCCGCGTCGGCCGAGGGTGCTCATGGCTGAGGAGAAGCGCGCCGTCGACCGGACCTCACTGATCTGGTCGTGACGCTTGAGCCAGATCGGAATCAGGACGGCAGCCCAGAGAGCGATGATCACCACGTAGATCACGCCTGTCACGATGGGAACGCTATGCCGACACGCGGGAAACGTGGGGGAGGCCGAAGGTTAACGGCCTCGGCGTGTCGCACCGTGCTAGCGCAGGTGGGCAGCCATCCGATCCGTCAGACCCGGGGGCACATCTCCGGCACGGGCGACGAAGACGCGGTGATCGCGCCAGTCGCCATCGATATGGAGGTAGGCCGGGCGATCACCCTCGAGCGGGAGTCCGAGCTTCTCCACCACTCGGAGCGAGGCCGTGTTCTCCGGCCGGATGTTGATCTCGATGCGATGGAGATGGAGATCGTCGAGGCAGTGGTCGATGGCCATCGCGACCGCGGTGGGCATGATGCCCCGGCCTGCCACTGCCTGATCGATCCAGTACCCGATGTAGGCGGAGCGCAGGGATCCCCACGTGATGCCGCCGACAGTCACCTGGCCCACAAGATCGCCTCGATAGGTGAGCACCCAGGGCAGGGTGCGCCCCTCGCGGGCCTCGCGGCGCATGCGGCGCACCATCATGCCGAACGTCGGCAGGGCGTCTCCTGCCGCGACGCCCTCCGGGGGGAGCGTGGCCTCCCACGGGCGCAGCCAGTCCGCATTGCGTCGCCGGACCTCGCGCCAGCGACGGGCATCGGACTGCTTCAGGGGCCGCAGGCTCACGTCACCGCGGGTCAGCGTGACCGGCCACGCACGCATGGACATCAGCCGGTCACATCCGCGCGGTGAAGCCCGCCAGCCAGGACTTGAGGTCGGGCCCGATGTCGTCCCGCTCGACGGCGAGGGTGATCACCGCCTGGAGGTACGAGAGCCGATCGCCGGTGTCGTAGCGGCGCCCGTCGAACACGAGCCCGTGCACACCTCCGCCTGCGTCCGTCGGCATGGTCGCCAGCACGCGCAGGGCGTCGGTGAGCTGGATCTCGCCACCGCGGCCGGGTGACGTGGAGCGCAGGACGTCGAACACCGCAGGATCGAGCACGTAGCGCCCGATGACGGCGAAGTCGCTGGGGGCATCCGCGACGTCTGGCTTCTCGATGAGGTCCGTGACGACGACGACATCGTCGCGGGTCGTGTGGGTCACGGCGGGGCAGCCGTAGAGGCTGATGGTCTCGCGAGGCACCCGCATGAGGCAGATGACCGAGCCCCCGCGCTCCTCCCGGACAGAGAGCATCGCCTGCAGCACGGGATCGCGAGGATCGATGAGGTCGTCGCCGAGCAGCACGGCGAAGGGCTCCGGGCCCACGTGGCTCTCCGCCATCAGGACGGCATGCCCCAGACCGAGCGGATCGCCCTGACGCACGTAGTGGATGCGCCCGAGATTGGTCGATGCCGTGACAGCAGCAAGCCGCTCGACGTCGCCCTTGGCTTCGAGCACCTCCTCGAGTTCGAGGTTGCGGTCGAAGTGATCCTCGAGCGGACGCTTGCTGCGGCCGGTGACGAACAGGATGTCCTCGAGCCCGGCCTCGACAGCCTCCTCGACCACGTACTGGATCGCCGGCTTGTCCACGACCGGCAGCATCTCCTTCGGCGTCGCCTTGGTCGCCGGCAGGAAGCGGGTGCCGAGTCCGGCCGCGGGGATGACCGCCTTGCGGACGACACCATGATTCGCCATGGCCCGACCCTAGAGGATGCGTGTGCGGCACGATGGCTCCGTGAGCGGCCCCGTCGGCGAGAAGGACGCCCTGCGCGCCCGACTCCGGGCAGCACGCCAGCAGCGTTCCGCGGGCGAACGGGCGCGCGCCGCGAACCTGATCGCGGAGCACGGGGTCGACCTTCTGCGCAGCCTGTCGCGCGACATGCCGCTTCTCGTGGCCGCCTATCTCTCGCTTCCGACCGAGCCGGGTACTGATCCGCTGATCGCTCGGGCCCACGCGGATCTCGACGCCGTCTGGGTCCCCCGCGTCGAGGACGACGAGCTGGCGTGGGTCGCATACCGACCCGGCACCCCACTCCAGACCGGTCGCTTCGGCATCCGCGAGCCGGTCGGCCCCGCGGTGCGCCCCGGGGATCTCGTCGGCCTGGACGTCCTCTTCGTGCCCGGCCTCGCGGTCGACGCGCGGGGGCATCGTCTGGGCCAGGGCGGCGGCTACTTCGATCGCGTGCTCGCCACACTGCCGCGCAACGTCGACGGCGGCCCACTCGTCGTGATCGTGCTGTTCGACGACGAGGTTCTCCCCCACGTGCCGGTCGAGGACCATGACCGCCCGGTCGACGTCGCCCTCACGCCGTCGGGCATCACCGATCTCGACTGAGACCCAGAATGCTCGAATCTCAGCCCGAGGTGAGCGCGGTCGCGATCGACCAGGCGACGAGGAAGGCTGCGACGCACGAGACCGGCAGGACGAGCACAGCCGCCCAGAAGGCCGGTCGCACCGACGACCACAGGCGCGAAGCCTCCCAGCCGAAGCCGGAGAAGGTGGTGAAGGCACCGCAGAGCCCGACGAGCAGGAAGGTGCGGAGGTCCCCCGTCGTGACGACCAGGACGACGCCGGCGAGCGCCGACCCGACAGCGTTCACCACCAGGAGGCCCCACGGGAACTCGCGCATGCCGCCCGGACGCGCCAGAGTCGTCACGCGACGGGTGACGAGAAGGTCAAGCAGATAGCGCAGCGGGGCTCCCACCGCTCCGCCGACGACGACCGCGATCACGGCGGTCATGCCGGACTCCGATCGCGCACGACGAGACGGCCCAGCCCCACGGCGAGGAGTCCCGCCACCACGGTCACGGCGATGTAGCCGAGGGCCGCGAAGGTGTTCCCCGCCTCGATCATGAGCCCCGACTCCAGCGCCAGGGCCGAGAAGGTGGTGAAGCCGCCCAGCACCCCCGTGACGAGCATCGGCCGCCACCACTCGGGTCGACCCTCCAGCAGTCGCGAGGAGAGGAGGGCCCCGATCGCGAGGGCACCGAGGACATTGACCATCAGGGTGGCCCACGGCCAGGAACCCGACGTGGGCCCCGACCAGACGACCGCCTCCTCCAGTACCCAGCGGGCCAGGGACCCGACCGCCCCGCCCAGGGCGATGGCGAGGAGGAGGGGCACGGGCTCAGTCAACTCGCCGGGCACCCGGATTGGACGCCACCCACGCCCGCACGGCACAATTAGCACTCGAAACACTCGAGTGCCAGTAGACCCGGAGGATCGGTGCCCACCTACGAGTACGCGTGCTCCACGTGCGACGCAACGCACGAGGTGCAGCAGAAGATGACGGATCCCACGCTCACCGAGTGCCCCGTGTGCGGGAAGCCCACCGTGCGCAAGCTGTTCACGGGCGTCGGCGTGCACTTCAAGGGCTCCGGCTTCTACCGGACCGACTCCCGTTCCGGCGGGTCGACCTCGACGGACTCGTCCTCCGCCAGCGCCTCGTCCACCTCGAGCGCCAGCACCACATCGACATCCGGATCGTCAACATCCGGATCGTCGACCGGATCATCATCGAGCTCGACCTCGACGTCCTCGAGCACCGCCAGCACCTCCTGACCTGTGGACAGCGGTTCGACCTTCCTCTCGCGGTGACCTAGCGTCGCGTGCGTGGACGTCACGCCGAACCTGAGCACCCGAGTCCGGCGCATCCTGACCCGGTATCGACGCCCCGTGGCCGGCGCACTCGCGGCCGTGGCAGTGCTGCTCACCGTCAGCACCCTGAGGTCCGATCCCCCACCACCGGCCGTGGCCGAGCAGGCACCACCCGTCGCCGCCGGCGAGGTCACGGTCCCCGTCCCGATCGCCCTGCGCGCCGTCATCGATCTGCTGGAGCCCGGTGACCTCGTGGACCTCCTCGCCATCACCCCCGAGGGCGGCACGGACGTGGTGGCCGAGCGCGCCCGGGTAGTCGACGCACCGCCAGCGGGACTCTCGTCCTCGAGCGGAGTCCTTCTCGTGGCCGTGCCGGAGTCGGACGCCGTCGATCTCGCCGGGGCCGGGGCTCAGGGCAGCCTGTCGGTACTCATCCGCCCACGAGATGAGGCATCACACGCACGCAGCGCAGCCGGCAGATGACACCTCGGTAGATTCGCGCCAGCATTCGACACCATCGAAGAGGACTCATCATGATCAAGGGATTCCGGGACTTCGTCCTGCGCGGGAACGTCGTCGACCTCGCGGTCGCCTTCGTGGCAGGCGCTGCGTTCACCGCACTCGTCGGCGCGTTCTCGACATCACTCATCGAGCCGATCATCGGCATCTTCCTCGGCGGGGGCATCGATGCCGGAACCCTCACCATCAACGGTCAGGTCATCGACTTCACGGCACTGATCAACGCGGTCATCACCTTCCTGATCACCATGGCCGTCCTCTACTTCGTCTTCGTCGCGCCGATGAACGCGTACCGGAAGCGCACAGGCAAGGGCGAGGAGGTCGACGTCACACCGCCGGACATCCAGCTCCTTCGGGAGATTCGCGACCTGCTGCAGGAGCAGCGCGGAAACCCGTGACCCAGCGTCCGGCGACGCTCGTCAGGCTCCGTGATGCGGGGGGACCTCCGCCAGGAGACGGGCATCCGAGGTGCCGAAACCACCGACCTCGTCCATGGTCACCTCGGGCAGCAGGCGCTCGCCCATCGTGGGTGACGCAGCAGCCGTCGATCCCAGGATCGTCAGGGCCGAACCAATCGCGCCACCGAGGAGTTGGAGATCGTCGCGCGTGACGACGAACGGCGGTGAGATCTGCAGGGCACCGTCCGCGAGAGGGCGCGTCAGCACTCCGAGCCCCCGAAGCTCCCGGACGAGCCGGATCATCATGGTGGGATCCGCGTCGATGACCTCCTGCTCGAGAGCCACGGCAGCGAGCAGCCCGGCACCCGAACGGACCTCCCTCACGAAGGAGTGGTGGCGCAGGTCGACGAGTGCGGCTGTCAGGGCCAACTGAAGGCCCTGCACCTTCTCGAGCAGCGCCTCTCGCTCCAGGATGTCGAGGTTCGCCAGCGCGGCCGCGGCAGCGGTGGCGTGTCCCGAGTAGGTGTATCCATGGCGCCAGAGGTTCCCGCCTTGGCGCCAGAAGGGATCGGACACCGTCGCGCCGATGAGCACAGCACCCATCGGTAGGTAGCCCGACGTGAGGCCCTTGGCCGTCAGCACGATGTCCGGATCGATGCCGTCGGAGGCGAACCAGCGTCCGGTGCGACCGAACCCGGTGATCACCTCATCGGCGACGAACAGCACGCCCCGGCTGCGGCAGATCTCTCGCACCGAGGAGAGGTATCCCGCCGGCGGCGCATACACGCCGCCTGCGCCGATGATCGGCTCGCAGAAGAAGGCCGCCACCCGATGGGCCCCGATCTCGTCGATGCGCTGGGCGAGAGCGTCCGCGTCATCCCACGGCACGTTGAGGATGCCCGACTCGAGCGGCCCGTAGCCCACGCGGTTCGCAGGGATACCCGCGAGCGATGTCCCGCCGAGGTGCATGCCGTGGTACGAGCGATCCCGCGTGATGATCACGGTGCGCTCGGGCGAGCCGGTGATCTGCCAGTAGTGACGCACCAGCTTCACCGCGGTGTCGACGCTGTCGCTTCCCCCGCTGGTGAAGAAGACCTTGGCGTCCCGCATGGGCGCCAGGGCGGAGAGTCGATCCGCGAGCTCCAGGGTCGGTCGGGTCGTCAGGTCGCCGAAGGACGAGTACCCCGCGATCGTGGACATCTGACGGGCGGCCGCCTCGGCGATCTCCCGGCGACCGTGGCCCACGTTGCAGAACCAGAGGGCTGCAGTGGCATCGAGGTAGGTGCGTCCGGATTCGTCCGTCACGTGAGCACCCGCACCCGAGGCGATCACCAGATCGTGCCCGGCCACCACGGACATGTCGGCGAACGGGTGCCAGAAGGCCGACGATGCCGATCCCATGGGCGCACTGTAGAGGACGCCGGGACGAGGTAGCGTCCGGTTCATGGGCGCACGAGTGATCTGCTTCGGGGCAACCGGCTTCACCGGACGCCTCACCGCTGAGGTCATGGTCAGAGCCGGCATGGCTCCCGTTCTGGCGGGCCGCTCGGCGGATTCCCTCATCTCCCTCACCGGTGACCTCGCCGGTCTCGGGCCCATCGACCGGCCGCCGACGTGGCAGGTGGCCGACGCGTCGGATCCGGCCTCCGTCCGGGCCCTCGTGAGCTCGCCGGACGATGTCCTCGTCAGCACCGTCGGGCCCTTCCAGCGTCTGGGCCGTGCGGCCGTCGACGCGGCGGTCGAGGCCGGGTGCGGCTACGCGGACTCCACGGGCGAGCCCGCCTTCATCCGCCACGTCTTCGAGCAGGACGGGCCACGCGCGGAGGCAACAGGGGCACGGCTGCTCACCGCCTTCGGCTACGACTATGTGCCGGGCAATCTCGCCGCGGCCTTCGCGATCGACGATGCACGTCAGGCGGGGCGCACTCCGACCATCGTCGAGGTCGGATACTTCGTGCGCGGCGGGATGAGCATGAGCAGCGGCACGCGCGCCAGCATCGCCGGCATGGCCGATGCTCCGCCCTTCGCACTGCGCAACGGCATCATCGCGCAGACACGCGGCGAGGTCGTCTCTTTCGATGTCGACGGACGCGAGTGGCAGGCGATGCCGGTCGGTGGGACCGAGCACTTCACGCTTCCCCGGATCGACGATGCCGTGCGCGACGTGCACGTCGGCATCGGATGGGCCGGCAAGTGGACGCGGGCCGCCCACAGTGCCGGGGCCGCCGTGTCGGCGGCCGCCAGCGTGCCCGGAGTGGGGGGTCTGGTCCGCTCCGGACTTGAGAAGGTCAGCGGGGACGAGACAGGTGTCGGCCCTGATGAGGCCCAGCGGAGAGGCTCGAGCACCCTGGTCGTCGCGCGCACGAGGGATGGTGTCGGCCGGGAGCTGAGCCGCGCCGTCGTGACCGGCCCGAGCCCGTACGACCTCACCGCCGAGCTCCTGGCCTGGGGCGCTGCCCTGCTGCTGTCCGGGCGCACGTCCCGCACAGGAGCTCTCGGCCCCATCGACGCGTTCGGGATCGCGGAGGTGGTCGACGGCTGCGCCCGGATGGGCCTCGTCCGTGCCGAGTAGCACCGCCGCGGTCGTCACCGAGACTCTCGACGAGGACGCGTGGCGGCATCGCGAGGAACAGCACCGTCAGCGCACGACACCCTGGGTCGAACCGAGACAGCAGCGCCGGGCACGCGGCGAGAGCCATCCGATCGACGACTTCCTGTTCGACTACTACCCCTACTCCGTCGCCCGCCTGACCGTGTGGCATCCGGGCGTCAGGGTCGAGCTCACAGGGGACGTCACCCGATTCCTCGAGCACCCCGCCTACCGGCGCACGACGCACGGAGCAGTCGCCGATCCCGATCGGGTCCAGGCACGCCGCTCGCGCCTGGACCTCGCCATCCGCCTGCTCGACCGCACCTCGCAGCGGGAGCCGGAGTTCGGATGCTTCGGGATGCACGAGTGGGCCATGGTCTACGGGCTGGAGCCGCAGGAGATCCGGCACGCCTCGCATCGGCTCAGGCTCCAACCGGACGAGATCGTCGACGTCGTCGACTCCGTCGGCGTGCGATGCACGCACATCGACGCGTACCGGTTCTTCACCGAGCCTGCCCTGAGGCTCAACGCCCACCGGCCAACACGGCAGAACCAGCCTGATCTCGAGCAGCCGGGATGCATCCACGCGGGAATGGACCTCTACAAGTACGCCCAGTGGTTCCATCCGCTGATCCCCAGCGAGCTCACGGCCGACTGCTTCGAGATGGCTCGCGAGGCTCGCAGCCTCGACATGCGGGCCTCCCCCTACGACGTGACCCCCTTCGACCTGGAGCCGATCGAGGTCGAGACTCCGCAGGGACGTCGCCGGTACGCCGAGGAGCAGCGAAACCTCGCTCAACGCACCGGGCCGTTGCGCGAGCGCCTTCTGGGCGCTCTCCGCTCCCTGCTGTCGCCGTGACTCGCGTGGGCCAGGGAGTCGCGTCGCCGTCTCACCCCTAGGACGAGGAGCCAGCGGGTGTCGACTCGGGCAGAGTGCAGGGCACCGACGAGCACGGCCTCAGTCACCTGGTCAATGGGGCTGACAACTTCGACGAACACCCACGTGGACCTAGACGAGGATCGCGACCATGTGCGGCGCGCGCCCGCATGCTGCGTGAGGCACGATAGTCCCGTGACGGCGGAGCATCGGTCCTGGACGCTGCTGACCAACCATGGTCGCATCCTGCTGATGCTCGCCCGAGAGCCTGACTCGCGCCTGCGGGACCTCGCCGAGGAGGCCGGGATCACGGAGCGATCCGTCCAGGCCATCATCAGCGACCTCGAGGCCTCGGGCTACGTCACGAAGCTCCGGGTCGGCAGGCGCAACACCTATCGGGTGAACCGCCGGCGGCCGTTCCGGCACACTGCCGAATCGGGGCATCAGGTGGGCGAGCTGCTCGACCTCTTCTCCGACGAGTGATCTGAATCACCATTCAGGATTTGCAATACCGGAAATTCTCCTCCACTATCTCCCCCGGGGAGAGGAGGGACGCCGTGGAATTCACCGAGGCTGCCGAACTGGCGCTGCGCAACCTGACGTCGGTGCCTGTCCTGGCCTTCGTGGTGGGCCTTCTCGCCATGTCCCTTCTCAAGGCCGACCTGCGCCTCCCTGAGCCCGTCTACCGAGCCATCTCTTTCTACCTGCTGCTGGCCATCGGACTCAAGGGCGGCGTCGCTCTCCAGGAGTCCGGGGTGAACGGCGTCCTGGCCCCTGCCGCCCTCGCGCTCGCCCTCGGCCTTGCCATCCCCCTGGTCGCCTTCCACACGCTCGGGGTGCTGACCCGACTCGATCGAACCGATCGGGGAGCCATGGCCGCGCACTATGGCTCAACCTCCCTCGTGACGTTCACGGCCGCGATGACCCTCGTGACCGCGATCGGACTGCCGTTCGAGGGTCACCTGGCCACCCTCGTCGTCATCCTGGAGATCCCCGGCATCATCGTGGGTCTCGCCCTCGCCAAGCGCCGGACCACGTCGACTCGCGGCCGGGTGCGCCGCCGCGCCCTGGTCGGCGCCGGAGTGCCCTCCTCTGAGGAACGCCATGAGGAAGGCACCGAGCGCACGTCGCAGGAGATGGAGCCGACGCCCGCGGAGTCGGGTGGCTGGTCGGAGGCCGTGCGCGAGGTGCTCACCGGACCGTCCATCCTGCTCATGGTGGGCGGACTCGTCATCGGCTTCATCGCCGGGCCGACGGGCTACGAACCGGTGGCACCCCTGTTCGCCGGGCTCTTCACCGGAGCTCTCGCTCTGTTCCTGCTCCACCTCGGCGCCGTCGCGGGCGGACACCTCGGGGGCATCCGCCAGGCCGGACCCGGGCTCATCATCTTCGCGCTCGGCTTCCCGCTCGTGGCGGGCTCCCTCGGTGTCCTCGCCGGCAGCGCGATCGGCATGTCGACCGCCGGAGCCGCGATCCTCGGCGTCCTGTGCGGGAGTGCGTCCTACATCGCGGCGCCGGCCGCGGTCAGCCTTGCTCTCCCTCGTGCGAACGGGGGCCTGTGCATCACCAGCAGTCTCGGCATCACCTTTCCCTTCAACCTCGTGGCCGGCATTCCCCTGCTGGTCGCCCTATCCATGGCGGTGAACCCGGTATGACGATCGACCGAGCACAAGCAGCAGCCCTCGTCCAGCACGAGACCGACACCCTCGCGGATCTCTCCATCGGCTACCCGGCCAACCACTTCGCGTGGCGCGTGATCCTGGCCTCGGCACGCGAGCGGGGCGCACGCTCTCTCGTCGAGATCGGCGTCGGTGGCGGCAACGGTGTCCCGCACGTCCTGGCCGCAGGTCTTGACTTCGCGGGCATCGACAACAACCCCGCGATGGTCGAGACCACCAGGGGCATCCTCAGCGACCTGGGCGGGAATCCCGATCACGTGATCGTGGCCGACGCCGATGATGCGGCGTCGATGGCCGCCCTTCCCGGTGCCGGGAGCTTCGACTCCCTGGTCGGCCTGGGCATCATGCCCCACTCCCACGATCAGGAGGCCACCGTCGCCAACCTCGCGGCGCTCGTGCGACCGGGCGGGGAGCTGTTCCTCGAGTTCCGGAACAGCATGTTCTCGCTCATCACCTTCAACCGCTTCACCACGGACTTCATCGCTGACGATCTCCTCACCGGGATCTCACCCGCGATGCGTGAGCGCGTCTGGGACTTCGTGGCCGATCGCGTCGCGATGGACAGGCCTCCCCTGCCGAGCAGCGGCCACGACGCCCTGTACGACAACCCGATGGCCGTCGTCCCCCGCTTCCAGGCTCTGGGGTACGAGGAGGTCTCCGTGCATCCGTTCCACTACCACGCAGCGATGCCCGCCCTTGAGTCCGCAGACCCCGCGGCGTTCCGGCAGGAGTCGCTCGCCCTGGAGGACGACGACTCCGGGTGGCGTGGCCTCTTCCTGTGCTCGGCCTTCCTGCTGCGCCTCGTGCGGCCCGCCTAGAGCGGTGCGAGGCTGAAGCGTCCCCAGGCGACGAACAGCAGGACCACCAGGAGGACGACGGTGAGCACCACCTGCCCGGACTCGTGCCGGCGCAGGTGGTGGTAGGTCGCGAGCGCCATGAGGATGGCGAGGCCCACCGCAGCAAGCGGCGTGAGCACGACGAGCATGCCGAAGAGCGCTGGCAGCACGAGTCCGAGACCGCCGAGGATCTCCAGCGCCCCGATCGCACGCACGGTGCCGGGTGAGTAGTCCTCGACCCACGGCATGCGGCGCGCCATGGTGTCGTAGGGCTGGAACGCCTTCATGGCACCGGCGAGGATGAACATGACGGCCAGCAGGATCTGCAGGACCCACAGCAGGATGGACACGGACGTCTACCTTTCCTTGACGACGCGCTCAGCGCGGTAGGAGCGCCACGGGCCCGGCAGCACCCAGATGACCATGCTCATGATCCAGACGATGACGGTGCCCCACACCCAGCCCCAGCCGTTGATCGACAAGCCGTCCGTCACCAGAACGGTGACCAGGAGGGCCAGGAACGTGGAGATCAGCCCGGTGAGCGGAAGCACCGAGGCGGCCTTGCGGTCGAGGCCCTTGAAGACGAGCCAGGTGAAGAACGCGCTGAGGAGCGCGAAGACCACGAGGCTGACGACGAACCCGACCGGGCCGTTGATCACGAAGTCGCTGCCGAGCAGCAGCCACGCGAGGAGCAGGCCGATGGCGTTGCCGCCGAGGCCGAGGAGCCAACCGAGAAGGAATCGAGGCATGGTCGACGGTACCGCGCGAGAAGCCGATCCCCCGTCACCACCGCGGCAGTGACTTGCCCGGATTCAGGATGTTCTCGGGGTCCCACGCCTGCTTGATCCGACTGTGGAGGGACGAGGCAACGTCATCCAGCTCCTCCGCGAGGGCGTGCTGCTTGAGGTTGCCGACCCCGTGCTCCCCCGTGATGGTGCCCCCGCACGCGAGCGCGACGCCCAGGATGTCGTCGAAGGCGAGCAGGGCTCGTGCTGCCGCCGCCTCGTCACCACGCTCCGTGATGATCGTCGGGTGGAGATTCCCGTCGCCGGCGTGGCCGAACGTGCAGATGGTGACCTCATGCCGCTCGGCCACGTCCTGGATTCGCACCATGGCCTCGGCGAGACGTGATCGCGGCACCGCCACATCATCGAGCAGCCAGTCGCCGGTCGCCTCCATCGCGAGGATCGCCATGCGGCGGGCCCCGAGGAGCATCTCCGACTCCTCCTCGGTCTCGGCGCGGTAGGCCTCTGAGGCGCCCTGCTGCTCGCAGATCGTGATGAGCCGATCCGCATCAGCGGTGGCCCCCAGACCGGAATCGGTCTGCGCGACGAGAAGGGCCCCCGCCGAGGTGTTGAGGCCCATGGGTCGCCAGTTCTCGACGATGCGAATCGTCTGCTGGTCCATCAGTTCCAGCATGCTCGGCGTGAGTTCCGTCATGATCGCAGCCGTCGCGCGACCTGCGGCAGCGACGTCATCGAAGACGGCCACCGACGTGATCGCCGGCGGCGGGAGGGGGCGCAGTCGAAGCCTCGCCATGGTGACGATGCCCAGCGTCCCCTCGGATCCGACCATCATCCCCGCGAGGTCGTACCCCGCTACTCCCTTGATCGTCCGGCGCCCGAGGCGCGTGATGCGACCGTCGGCCAGGACCACCTCGAGACCGAGGACAGCATCACGCGTCACGCCGTACTTGACGCAGCACAGCCCTCCAGCATTGGTGTTGACGTTCCCGCCGATAGAGCAGAAGTCCTTGCTCGCCGGATCCGGTGCGTACCAGAGACCATGGCCCTTCACGTGCTCACGGAGCTCGGTGTTCATGATGCCCGGCTGGGTCTCGACGTAGCCATCGGTGCCGTTGACGTCGAGCACGTCCCTCATGCGCTCGACGCACACCACGAGAGATCCGTCGAGAGCGTTGCTTCCCCCCGAGAGTCCTGAACCCGCGCCTCGTGGAACGACGGGGACGCGGTTGGCATGAGCGGCCTGCATCACGGCCGACACCTGCTCCGTCGTGCGCGGGAAGACGACGGCGAAGGGCTCCCCCGCAGCCGAGCCGGTCGACCGGTCACGCGTGTAGGAGCCCAGAATGTCCGGGTCGGTGACGATGTCGCGATCGTCGAGGGCGGCGTCGCAGGCCGCCAGAACGGAGTCCTCGGGTGTCACGCAGGCACGCTACCGTCCACCCGTGAGCTCCCACCTGCGCACCTTCCTGCTCGGGACGACCCGGATCGATCAGAGCCGCATTCTCCTCGCGGGAGCCATCCGCACGACCGTGCTGCTCGGCATCACCGTGTCCGTGGCGATATACGCCGGGAATCCCGAAGCCGGAATCCCGCTGACCATCGGAATCCTCCTCGTCGCCCTCGCCGAGGCGGGAGAGGAGGTGGGACGTCGCTGGCGCACGATGCTCTGGACCAACCTCTGGCTCATGGTGGCCACGCTCGCCGCAGGCCTCGTGGCTGACATCGCGGTCGCCGTGGTGATCGGGTCCATCCTCGTGGCCTTTGCCGGCGGTCTCGTGGGTGCGGCCGGGCCCCGAGCCGCCGTGGGCGGCGTGCTCGCCCTGGTGGTCTTCATCGTCTTCGCCAGTGCACCGGAACTCCCGGCTGTCGCACTCGACAACGCGCTGCTCATGGGACTTGGCGGCCTCCTCATCACCGCCGCCACGGTCCTACCGCGCATCATCCGAGATCCGGGGATCACGCGAGTCGCCCTCTCCCCCGTGCCACCCATGTGGCCGCGCATCCGCGAGCACCTGAAGGCACGCGATGTCTTCCTTCGCCATGCGGTCCGACTGTCTGTTGCCATCGGGGTCGCCACGATCATCTCGGAGACGACCACCTATCCACACGACTACTGGCTTCCCATGACAGTGGCATGGGTGACCAAGCCCGACGTCAACGGCACCGTCACGCGCGTCGCGACGCGCATCGTGGGCACGGTCATCGGCCTGGGCCTCTCCACGATCCTGCTCCTGTACTTCGGTGTCTCCGGCTACGCCGCCGCTGCCGTCGTCGCCATCGCCGGCGGCATCGCCGTCGCGCTCATCTGGGCGAACTACGCCATCGGTGTCTCCAGCATCACCGTGCTCGTGGTCGTCATGTTCAGCTTCGACGGGGATCCCCTCGCGGAGGACCTCATCCTGCGCCTCGTGGCCACACTCCTCGCGGGTGTGATCGCCATCGCCGCGTCCTACGTCTGGCGGGCCGACGTGCCGCCGAAGTCCCCTGGGTGACATGCGATTCGCGCGTCTTGCCCTACTTCGCCGACAGGCCCACGTGCACGGCCGATATCCGATTCCCTAGTAGACGTGGATGGCACCAGCGACCCTCTGGGCCAGCAGCCGATCGCCCCGAAGCGCGACCGAACAGGCCTCACGCGAGCGGCGTCTGGTGCCCCAGAGGATGAAGGCTGAGGCCTGTGTGTCGATCCACGTCTCAGGCAGGCGCTCCACCGGTGTGCACTCGACAAACCCCTCCTCCGAGGTCGGCGGGGACAGCAGCCACGCCCCGCCGCCTGGACCGTTGATGCGCAGGCCGACGGGGGCCTCGAGCGCGGCGGCCAGACGTCTGCCGGACATCTGGGGTATGCCCGACACGAGCCAGCGCATCGAGGCCGCCACAGCCGGTTCGACTAGATGGGGCGGGACAGGTGGAAGCGCGCCTGTCAGTGTCACGTCGTGAACCAGGTGGCAGTAGTGGTCGAAGACGAGTGCTTCAGCGCACAGGTGCACCGGGTAGACGCCGGCGTCGAACAGGTCGAATGACTGGTCGTGTACGTCATCCCCCTGGAGACCCGCCAGAACCGTGAGGGCCTCCGGCACAAGGCGGGTGTACTCCGCGAGGTGTTCTCGGACTGTGCCGAAGCGGAACGCGTCAACCTGCAGGTCATTGGTCCGCTCGATGCTCGACGTGTCCGGCGACGGGAGCGACTCCGGCTCGACCAGTTCGCGGATGGTGCATGCCAGGTGAATGAGGATGTCGACGTTCGTCCAGCCGGGGCAGTTGCTGTCGAACGCCCACGAGGGAGAGTCCGGATGGGCGCTCTGGACCCAGTCGGCCAGCCCGCGGAAGGTCGTCACCGCCTCTGCACTCATGTCGACTCCCGGTCAGTCGAACGTCTCGGCGAAGGCGGCGTTGAGGACGTCGAACGCCTCCTCGAGTGCTGGGACCGGGATGGACAGCGGAGGCAGGAACCGCATGACGTTGCCGTACGTGCCGGTGACCAGGGTGACCACGCCGTTCCGGTGACAGAACGAGTTGAGGGAGGCGGTTCCGGCGGGATCGGGAGCGAGGTCCGCGGGTGATGCGATCTCGATGGCCTTCATGGCGCCGCGGCCGCGGATCTGCACCACCTGCGGATGCCGCTGCTTGATCGCCTCGAGCCGCGCCGTGATGGTCGCGTCGATCGTGCGGGCCAGGCGGCAGGCGTCGACGTCCTCCATCCACTCGATCGCCGCAAGAGCGGCAGCGCACGCAACGGGGTTGCCGGTGTACGTGCCGCCAAGGCCACCGGCGTGGACGGCATCCATGACATCCGCACGACCAGTGACAGCCGACAGGGGCATGCCACCGGCGATGCCCTTGGCCGTCGTGATCAGGTCCGGGACAACACCTTCGTGCACGCTCGCGAACCAGTCTCCCGTGCGGCAGAAACCAGATTGGATCTCGTCCGCCACGAGGAGGGTGCCGGAGTCCTTCGCGAAGCGCGCCAGTGCGGCAACGAAGCCGGGTGCTGGCACGATGAAGCCACCCTCGCCCTGGATCGGCTCTAGGACGATCGCGGCGACCGACTCGGCGCCCACCTCTTTCTCGATGCGCGAGATGGTGCGCGCAGCGGCGTCGTGTCCATCAAGTCCATCGCGCAGCGGGTAGGACGCAGGCATGCGGTAGACCTCGGGGGCAAAGGGCCCGAAGCCGTGCTTGAAAGGCATGGCTTTCGCCGTCATTCCCATGGTGAGGTTCGTCCGCCCGTGGTAGCCATGCTCAAGGACGACGATCGCCTGCCGTCCCGTGAAGGTCCGGGCGATCTTGACGGCATTCTCCACCGCCTCGGCGCCCGAATTGAACAGAGCCGACCGCTTCTCCTGACTCCCCGGTGTGAGTCGGTTGAGCGCCTCGCCCACCTCGACGTAGGACTCATAGGGGGTCACTGCGAAGGCGACATGAGTGAACCGCTCGGCCTGGTGGGCCAATGCCGCTACGACCCGGGCATTGGCGTTGCCAACGCCGGTGACGCCGATACCGGAACCGAGATCGATGAATGTGTTGCCATCGACATCCTCAAGGGCGCCATCCCACGCACGATGGATGAAGACCGGGAGAGCCACCCCCACGCCCGCAGAGATGGCAGCAGCCTTTCGCATGTGCAGCGCGCGAGAACGGGGGCCGGGGATCTCTGTCAGGAGTCGACGGAAGACGTCGGTTGTCTGGGTCATCTGGGGCTCCGTGCTGTCAGGGGTGGCGGACCTGCGGTCGATGGCCATCGAAGGTGAGCGGCAGTCCGGGGAAGCGCAGGTCTCCAAGGCCCTCCACCTGTTCACTGATGAAGACGTCGGCCGCGATCGCCTGCGGGTCGACAAGGAGCTTCTCCGGCTTCTGGACGATGTCGCACGCGACGCCATGACGCTCCAGCCGTTCGATGACGTCCGCGGCAGACATCTCCCCGAGGATGGACTCCAGGGTCTCGCGAAGGGCGACGTTGTTCGCCACACGGTCGACGTTCCTTGTATAGGCGGGCGCATCAGCGAGATCGGACCGGTCGAGTGCAACGCACAGCCGCCGGAAGAGGGCGTCACCGCCGATCCCCAGGCAGATGTGGTGGTCCTTGGTGGCGAAGATGCCGTAAGGGGCAAATGCGGGATGACCGCTACCGTGGCGAGCGGACGACTCTCCGGAGATCTGGTTAGCGGCGACGTGATACGCCACCCAGTTGGCCCCGGTTTCGAACAGGGATGTCGCGACCGCACCGCCCCTGCCGGTCGCCTGACGGTTGAGCAACGCGGCCAGAATCCCAAGGGCCAGCCACGTGCCCGATCCGACATCGAGGATCGAGACCCCCGCTCGAACCGGCGGCCCGTCGGGCGTTCCGGTGACCTCGGCGATGCCGGTTCGCGCCTGTAGGACCGCGTCGTAGCCGGCCCGGTCACGTTCGTCGCCAGCATCGCCGTATGCGGACAGGGACGCGTGGATGAGCCTGGGGAACCTCTCGACCAAGGTTCTTGCCTCGAGGCCGTACTTGGCGAGCTTGGCCGGGCGGAGGTTCGTGATGAAGACGTCTGCGCCCGCGAGGAGTTCATCGAGGCGCGCTTGACCAGCGTTCTCGCGGATGTCGAGATGGAGCACGGACTTGTTGCGGTTGACCACGTGCCAGTACGCCGAGGCATCGCCGATTCTGGGTGCCATGCGCCGGCTGTCGTCTCCTCCGAGGCTCTCCACGTGTACGACGTCAGCGCCGAGGTCACCGAGGACGGCGCCAGCGAACGGTGCAGCGATGTTGGACGTCAGGTCGACCACCCGAATTCCATCAAGGGGAAGGTGTGCCTGGGTCATGACGACACCGGATTGTCGAATGTCTTTGTGCGGGTCATGCCGGCGGCCCGGCCCTTCGATGCCACGACGAGGGCCATCTTCCGCGACGCC
>CAZQXO010000037.1:0-19824 GCA_964597445.1 uncultured Bifidobacteriaceae bacterium
TGCGCGTGCACACCGCTCCCTTCGCCCACTCCGCCCAGGACGACGACCAGCCACCAGTCACGGTGCTGCCCCAGTCGAGTGTCGACTCGTCGATGTCCGAGCACGAACCGCTTGCCGGCATCGGGACCTGCTGAAGCTGCGCGGACGGCAGGATCACTGCCTGCGTCGGCACCACCGGGTCGGCGACATAGCGGAATATCAGGGCGATGGAACCGGCCGTGCCCACGGAACCTAGCACTCCCACGCCGGCCGCGGCCCCCGCTCCCCCCTGCCCGGCGGACCCGGTTGACGCCGCGTAGGTCGCCCCGCCGATGAGCAGGCTGGGATTCACATACGACCCGCCGGCTCCGCCTCCCGGGAAGGAGCCCGAGCCGCCGGAGTTTCCGCCACCGCCGCCACCGCCGTATCCACTGCCCCCATCTCCGGCCGTGCCTCCCAACCCAACCCCGCCCGCCCCTCCCGCGGACCAGTTCTTTCCTTCGTGGACGGATCCCGTCGCTCCGGCGCCCGGCGCACCTCCCACGCCGCCCGAGCCGCCCGAGCCGCCGTTGCTGGTGCTGGTGCCCTGGTCGCCACCGTCGCCACCGGCAGCACCACCGCCCTGACCCGCGCTGCCACCGGCGCCCGCCGGCCCTCGATCGCCGAGCCCGCCACCGCCGCCGCCGCCGGCAATCACGAGCACGGTTGCGCCCTGCAGCAGCGATGAGTACCCACCCCCTGCGCCGCCTACGCCTATTGGAGGTCCACCCTCCCCCACGGTGACCGTCAGGGAACCGCCGGGGCCGATGGTCAGCGTGCCGTTCACCTCGGCGCCGTCCCCGCCGGATCCGCCGGGGGCGGTGCCCCCGGAAGCGGAAGAGA
Source organism: uncultured Bifidobacteriaceae bacterium (assembly GCA_964597445.1). Classification (GTDB taxonomy): domain Bacteria; phylum Actinomycetota; class Actinomycetes; order S36-B12; family S36-B12; genus UBA10649. Next base: position 862 of record CAZQXO010000037.1, read on the forward strand.
CACTTCCTCCTCCGCCGCCACCACCGCCGATGACGACGACCTCGACCCGGTTCGCCCCCACCGGGATCGTGATGGTCTCGGTTCCGGCAGTCGTACAGGTGATGAGCTGATCGAGGGAGGGAGTCGTGGTCGTGCAGCCCGCGGCCGCCTGCGCCGGACCCGCGAGCAGGAGGCTGCCCGTGACACCGGCCACGGCCACGGCGGCAACGGTGATGATCGAGCGACGTGGGCGACAGGTCACGGACATGACGTGATGCTAGTTCCCGTGGCCACGCGCGACCGCCGGTTCGCACCGGAGCGCCTAGGGTGACGACGTGACCCTCACCGTCCGTGCGATCAGCCCTGATCAGCACCGCGCGTGGATCGCCACTCGGCCCTCCGTCTCCTTTCTCCAGTTGCCGGAGTGGGGGCAGGTGAAGGCGGGGTGGCGCTCGGAGTCCCTCGGCTGGTTCCGCGGCTCCCGACTGGTCGGCGCCGGTCTCGTGCTGAACCGGCCCGTGCCGAGACTGCCGCAGCGCTCCCTCGCCTACCTTCCCGAGGGCCCCGACATCGACTGGCTCGGAACCGAGCATCCCGATCTCGTCCTGCGGGACTGGCTCACGCCGCTCGCCCAGCACTGCCGCAGCCGCGGGGCGTTCCAGGTGAAGATGGGGCCGCCCGTGGCCCTGCGCCGCTGGGAGGCCGCGACCATCAAGTCGGCGCTCGCCGAGCGCGCCGATGCCGGGTCCGGTCCCGATCGCCTCTCCGCCGTGGCCGCCGACTGGACGTCGGAGCCCGGCGAGGGCCTGCTCCGACGACTGCGTGAGCTCGACTGGCAGCAGGAGGCCGCGACCGATGCCGGCTTCGGCGACGTGCAGCCGCGCTACGTCTTCCAGGTGCCGCTCGCCGATCGCTCTCTGGAGGATGTCTTTGCCGGCTTCAACCAGCTGTGGCGTCGCAACATCCGCAAGGCCGAGAAGGCCGGCGTCGTCATCACGCAGGGTGGCCGCGAGGATCTCGCGTCCTTCCATCCGGTGTATGTCGAGACCGCTCAGCGCGATCACTTCACGCCACGTGGCCTCGCGTACTTCGAGCGCATGTGGGACGCCCTCAATGCACACGACGAGCACCTGCGCCTGTATCTCGCGCACCACGATGGCCACATCGCTGCCGCCACGCTCATGGTCGTCGTCGGCGACCACGCCTGGTACTCCTACGGCGCCTCCACCACCGCCGACCGCGACGTGCGTCCGTCGAACGCGCTGCAGTGGCGGATGATCAGCGATGCTCATGCACTCGGGTGTCGCACCTACGACCTACGCGGCATCGCCGACACACTGGATCCGTCGCACCACCTGCAGGGGCTGATCCAGTTCAAGGTCGGCACCGGTGGGTATGCGCAGGAGTATGCGGGGGAGTGGGATCTCATCCTGCGACCCCTGTGGGCCCGGGGATTCCGCGCCTACCAGTCACGAAAGGGCTAGGCATGTCGTTCACGGTGACGATCGATGCGCAGCGCTGGCGCGATCATCAGGACGGCGTCGCCGCCTCCGTCCATCGCTCGGCCGGGTCGTCGGTCGTCCCTGTCATCAAGGGCAACGGCTACGGCCTCGGCCCGTCCCTGCTGACGAGCGAGGCCGTGCGTCTCGGCGTCGACACCGTCGCGGTCGGCACCGTGTTCGAGGTCGAGGAGGTCGCACGCCAGGGCTCGCACGACATCCTCGTGCTCGAGCCCTACGAGCCACGTGACTCCGTCGCCTCGGACGCCTGGTGGGGCGTGGGTCAGGCCCTGCACGCCGGTCGCGTCATCCGCACGATCGCCTCGACCAGCGCCCTGCTCTCGCTGACGGAAGGCACCGGGTCCGTCCGGGTCGTGCTCGAGGCGACCACGTCGATGCACCGGTTCGGCATGGACGAAAGCGAGCTGCTGGGCGTCCTCGCCGACGCCCGCATCCGTGAGGCCCTGGCCCGGGGGCGCATCCTGATCGAAGGTCTCGCCCTGCACCTGCCCATCGCCCAGCCAGCCGACGAGGACGATCCGCGTCGCGTGAGCCTCGGCACCGCGAAGGTGCGCGAGGTGGTGCGGTGGGCCGGCCTGTGGTCCGCGGAGACCGACGTGTGGTCCGGGCACAACTCGCCGGAGTGCCGGGTCTGGGTCTCCCATCTCGATGACCCGGAGCTTGCGGCCGTCGCCTCGTCGGTGCCCGATGTGGTCCTGCGCGCCCGCGTGGGCACGCGCCTGTGGCTGGACCGCTCCGCGATGCGCGCCGCCGGCACCGTCCTCGCCGTGCACCCCCTGCCCACCGGCACGCACGTGGGCTACCGCCAGCGCACCGGGCCCAAGGACGGCACCCTCGTCGTGGTGTCCGGGGGCACATCGCACGGCATCGGCCTGACCGCACCGACGCCCGCCGCAAACGTCCGGCAGCGCGTCATCACCGCCGGCACGGGTGCACTCGACGCCGCCGGGCGCGCCCTGTCGCCGTTCCGCTGGCAGGGCAAGCAGCGCTGGTTCGCGGAGCCGCCGCACATGCACGTCTCACTCGTGTGGCTTCCCGCCGGGGTCATGGTGCCCGCCGTCGGAGATCGACTCGACGCGGACGTGCGCTTCACGACGTCGACCTTCGACGCGGTCATCGGTGTCTGATCTCGCGCCCGCATTGCTGTGTCAGTCGTTGATCCGAATCAGCGAGATCCCGCTCAACCACTGACACAGCAACGTCAGGTCAGCTCCGACGAAGCGTGAAGCGGTCCGGCGCTCCGTCGTAGACACCACCACCGGGATCGTCCTCGTCCTCCGGCTCGCCGTCGGACCGCACCGGGTCGTACGAGGGCACGAGCATGTCCTGGATGACCAGCGCCACGAGATAGATCGTGGCCAGCATGCGGATGAGGATGGAGATCGCGTACTCCGGACCCTGCAGGGCGGTGGCGTCATCGATGCCGTAGCCCGCGAGGTACCACCAGATCGCGACGAAGTAGACGAGCTCCCCTGCCTGCCAGACGAGGAAGCTGCTCCAGCGCGGGCGGGCGAGGACGACCAGCGGGATGAGCCACAGCGAGTACTGGGGGGAGTACACCTTGTTGGTCAGGACGAAGGCCGCCACGATGAGGAACAGAACAGCCGCCAGGCGCGGTCGGCGGGGAGCCGCCAGCACGAGCACCGCGATGCCCGCGCACAGCAGCAGGAACAGTCCCGTCGCCCACGTGTTGAGCGACTCCGGGGGCACCTGCGCGATGCCGCCGAGGTTGAGGGCGTACCAGAGGGAGCCGAAGTCCTCGCCCCGCTCCCGGCTGAACCGGTAGAACCAGCTCCATCCCTCAGGGTTGGCGATCATCACCGGGACGTTGACGACGGCCCAGCTCAGGGCTGTTCCCCCGACCAGTGCTCCGAGCGCGCGCCACCGACCCGACCGGAGCGAGAGCAGCAGGAATCCGCCGAGCAGCACGACCGGATAGAACTTCGCCGCGATGGCGAGGCCGAGCAGCAGGCCCGCGGCGAAGGGATGCCGCCGCGCCCAGGCGAGCAGGGCGAGAGCGATAAGGGCCAGCGGGATGAGGTCCCAGTTGATGGTCGCGCCGAGGATCATCGTCGGCGCCAGCGCCACCATCGCCGCGTCCCACGGGCGGCGCTTCACCGTCAGAGCCGTGGCCACCACAGTGGTGACGAAGGCGAGGAAGAGCAGGGCGACGTTGACATCGAAGAAGACAGTTCCCGTGTCGAGCCCCACAAGACCTGCCAGGGGAGCGGTGATCAGCGCCGCGATCCACATGAACGCACCCGTGAGGACGGGGTACTCCAGGTGCGTGCCGTCCGCCATCGGTTGCAGGTAGGGCAGGAGTCCGTCAGCGAAGCCCCGCAGCGCGTACAGCGGTGGGATGTCGGAGTAGCACAGGTGCTCGTAGCGGGCGGGCGACGCCCAGCCGTCCGAACGACAGGAGAGGTCGAGCAGGTAGCCGACGAGATAGGAGCCGGTGGCCAGGAGGATCAGGACACGGACGGGGGTCCACCACGAGCGGCCGAGACGCGCCCATCGTCCCGGAGGGCCGCCCACAACCTCCGTGGAGGCCGCGACCACGGAGTCGTCGGATGACGGCAGGACGTACGGGGGCCGCCGCGTCACTCCGGTCTCGCTTCATCCGTCGGCATGGGAGCGAACTCCTCGCCGTCGGTCGGCGCGGGCGGAGGCGTGAACACCCCAGGGTCAGGAGACTGACTCAGATTGGGCTCCGGCGTGACGGGGGCGTCGGTCGGTGGGATCACGGGATCACCGAACTCATCGACCGGATCGCCGAACTCGTTCGTGAACTCGGGGATCACCTCGGGAGTCGGGCACCCGGCGGGAACCTCCTCGAACTCCGAGCTGATCGACGTCGGGCAGTTGTCCGGCACCACGGTGCCGTCGGGCGGAGCCGGGAACTCCTCGACGGGCAGGCCCTCGAGAGCGCGCTCCATGACGAGGGTCCAGATCGCCGCGGGGAAGGAGCCGCCCGTCACCGTGGTGAGGCCGCCTGTGCCGGCCATGGAGATCGGCATTCCTGCCGCGTCCTCCTTCGCCATGAACACCGCGGTCGCGAGCTGTGGCGTGTAGCCGACGAACCAGGCGGACTTGTTGTCATCGGTGGTGCCGGTCTTGCCGGCCGCGGGGCGCCCGAGGGCGCGAGCAGTCCCGCCCGTTCCGTTCGTCACGACGCGATCAAGCGCGTACGTGACCGTGTTCGCGACATCGGGCTCGAACGCCGACGACGTCTGCGGCGTCGCCTCGTACAGCAGGCCCTCGTTGGGACCGACGACGCGGGACACCACGTAGGTGGACGCGCGGGTCCCCTGCGCGGCGAAGGTCGCGTAGGCGTTCGCCATGGTCACCGCTGATGGGGATGCGGTGCCGAGCACGAACGTCAGGTCCAGCGCATCGAGGTTCATACCCGGCGTGTCCGCGGGCACACCAGCGCGCACGGCGACGTCGGCGACCGCCTCGACACTCACATCGGCCTCGAGTTCGACATAGGCGGAGTTGATGCTGTCCTCTGTCGCCTGCAGCAGCGTGACCGGTCCGTACGAGCGATCCCCGTAGTTGGAGAACGTGTAGCCGTTGACCGTCGCCGGGGAGTCGCCGTTCCAGAGGGAGCTGAGCGGAATGCCCTGCTCGACACCGGCTGCCAGGGCGAAGGGCTTGAAGGTCGAGCCCGCCTGCGCGAACTGCCGCGTCGCGTTGTTGATCTGGTCAGTGATGAAGTCGTCGCCACCGTAGATGGCGACGATCTCTCCTGTGCCCGGTCGCACGGAGGCAACCCCGATGCGCAGCCCCTCCGTTCCGCTGGTGGGACCGGCCTTGCGCACGGCGTTCTGCACACCGCGCTGCGCCTTGCGATCGAAGGTCGAGGTGATGCGCAGGCCGCCGCGCTGGATCTCGGTCTCATCGAAACCGAGGGAGATGAGCTCGGTCTCGACCATCGAGAGCAGGAATCCGGTCTGGCCCCCCAGTCGGTTCTTGGCCTTCACGTCGAGGATCTCCGGGAACTCCGCGCGCTGCCGCTCCTGCTGGCTGATCCAGCCACGCTCGACCATGCCGTCGAGCACGTACTCCCATCGCGCGCGGAGGCGGGAGAGACCGTCCTCCTCCGCCATGTCGCTCGGCGACTTGATGACGGCGGCGAGCACCGCCCCCTGCTCGAGGGTCAGCTCGCTCGCCGGGACGCCGAAGTAGGCGATGGACGCCGCTTCGATGCCGTCGGCCCCGCGACCGAAGTAGATGGTGTTGAGGTAGTTCTCGAGGATCTCGTCCTTGGAGACGAGGGTCTCGAGCTTGGTGGCGAGCAGGGCCTCGCGGACCTTGCGCTCCCACGACCGCTCCTGCGTCAGGAAGGCGTTCTTCGCGTACTGCTGCGTGATCGTCGACGCGCCCTGCGTCGCTCCTCCCGTCACGTTGTTCCAGACCGACCGCACGATGCCTACCGGAGAGATACCACCGTGCTCGTAGAAGTCGCGGTCCTCGGCGGAGAGGACCGCCTGCTGGACGGCGAGGGGAACACTCTCGAGGTCGACCGATCGACGGGTCGACTCGCCCAGTCGACCGATCTCGTTCTGCCCGTCCGCCCAGTACACGATCGTCGCCTCGCGGGTGACGACCTCGTTCGGCGACGGGACGGTGGTCCGGGCGAGCAGGATCGCGAAGGCGGCGATCCCGAGGCCGATGAGGATCAGGACGATGACGATCAGCCACCGGAGCCAGTGCCGCTTCTCTCGGGGAGCGGGCCTCCTCCGACCGGAGGAGCCGCCCGAGGAGCGTCCGCCCGAGCCACTCTTCTTGGCCGGCGGTCGGCGTCCGTTGTCAGGCACAGGGAATCCTCGCGTCTCGGGGGAAGCCGCGGGCGCTCAGCCCGCGGAGTCGGGACTAGTCAAGGAGATCACGGGGAGTGGGCAGGGCCCGTCGCGGCACGCCGTCGCCCAGCACGTAGGTGCGGAGCAGGAAGTTCCAGTGGCACTGCTGGCACACCTCCACCACGTAGACCCGGAAGTGCCCGAACTCGACGGCCATCCGCGGGAGGTCCTCGGCCTTGCGGATGCGTCCGGAGTACGGGCCGAGCTCATCGCCATAGACATAGGTGACGGTGACCAGCCCCGCGTCCCGGCAGGCAGGGCAGGGACCGCCGGCCGGTTCGCCGTGGAAGCGGGCCGCCTTGAGCAGGTAGGGGTCGGCGTCGCAGAGATCGGAGTCGAGCATGCCGCCGCTGAACAGCCGGCGCAGGGCGGCCCGTCGATCCAGCGCGTGGTCGATGACCGAGCGCGGACGGTCCGGGTGGGCGACGGGCTCCGGTTGACCCACCGGCTCCGTTCGTCCCGCACGGCTGCGCTTCGGGGCCGGCGCACCGCGCGCGATCGTGCCGCGGATCGCCGTCTTGCGCGGACCAGCCATCCCGGAAGTCTACGTTCGCCGGGACGGGACGCCATCGGCGACGAAGCAGGCGGTGTGCCCCCGATCCTGTCGGTGCGCACGGGTGGGGCGGTACCGTCACGGCATGGTGGCGCTGCCCGCACTGCGGGTCCTGCTGCGCACCCGGGACTTCCGACGGCTGTTCGCGGTGCGCCTCGTGGGCCAGTTCGGCGATGGACTCCTGCAGGCCTCCCTCGCGACCTTCGTCCTCTTCTCTCCGGAGCGCCAGCCCGATGCGGCGAAGGTGGCCGCCGCCTTCGCGATCCTGCTCCTGCCCTACTCCGTCATCGGCCCCTTCGCGGGCGTGCTGCTCGACCGATGGCGCCGCCAGGTCGTTCTCGTGCGGGCGAATGCCCTCAAGGCCGTCCTCGTGGCACCGATCGTGCTGCTGGTCGCCGCAGGGAACGATGGGCTCGGGCTGGGAGTGACGGTGCTGGCGGTGCTGGGCGTGGGCCGCTTCGTCCTGGCCGGACTCTCCGCCTCCCTGCCCCACGTCGTGCGCGGCCCGGATCTCGTGACCGCGAATGCCCTGACCCCGACCTCGGGCACGATCCTCGCCGCCGTCGGTGCCGGCGTCGGCGTGATCCTGAGCGCCGCGCTCGGGGGCGGGGACGGCGCGAGCATCGTGGTGCTCGGTGCGGCCGCGCTCGCCTACCTGCTGGCGGGAGGCGTCGCCCTCACCCTTGGTCGGGATCGGCTCGGCCCCGATGGCAGCGTGCCCGGCGACACGGTCCGCGGGATCGTCCTCGGGCTCGTCGACGGGGTGCGCGTGCTCGCGCATCACGGCAGCGCCGCACGGGCCGTGTCGATGGTCGCCGTGAACCGGGTGTCGTTCGGCCTGCTCACGGCCGCCGGCCTGCTGCTCGTGCGCGTGACCTTCCATCCTCCGGAGGACGCCGACGCCGCCCTCCAGGACTTCGCCCTGCTGACCGGATCCGCGGCCATCGGTGCCCTCGTCGGCGCCGCCCTGACGCCCTGGGCGTCTCGGCGCTGGGACATCGTGCGCTGGTCCGCCGCCGTGATGCTGCAGGCCGGCACGGTGGGGATCGGTTGCGTGATCGCCGGAGCCCTGCTGCCGTCCTTCCCGCTGCTGCTCGTCGGCGCCCTCAGCATGGGCCTGTCCGGTCAGGCGGTGAAGGTGTGCTCCGACACCGCACTCCAGAGGGATATCCCTGACGATCACCTCGGCCGCGTGTTCACCCTGTTCGACATGATCGTCAACGTGTCGCTGGTGGCCGGCATCGTCGTCATGGCGCTCATCTCGCCGGCCAATGGCGACGCCCCGGTGCTGTATGCCTTCACCGGGATCGGACTGATCTGCGCAGCACTGTGGTACCTGAGGTCCCGGCCCCGTAGAGTCCCGCCGGGGATCTGACACGGTTCCCCGGGCGCCGTCGGAGGAGAGAGCGACATGAGTGACACCAAGCGCTGGAGCGGGAAGTCCATCGCGTCGTTGATCGTGTTCATCCTCGCGGTGGTCCTGACGATCCCCGCTCTCGTCGGACACTGGGGTCACCGCACCGTCATCGATGCCGGCCGCTACATCGAGACGGTGGGCCCGCTCGGCACCTCCAGCGAGGTGCAGGAGGCCGTCGCGACCGCCGTCAAGGACGCCGTGCTCGAGCGGGTCGACACCGAGAAGCAGGTCGACGAGCTCCTCAGCGGCCTGTTCCCCGACCGCCCGGTCGTCCAGAACCTCTCGGCGCCCATCGCCGCGGGCATCAACAGCGCCATCGGCGCGCTCATCGATCGGTTCGTCGAGTCCGATGCCTTCGAGAAGCTGTGGATCACCCTCAACACCGGTCTGCAGCGCGGCCTGGTCGCGATCCTGTCGGGCGAGACCGGCGGCACGGTGCGGCTCGAGGGGGATCAGATCGTCCTCGACATCAGCAGCCTGCTGGGCGAGGTCCAGCAGTACCTCGTGGATGAGGGCATCACAGCGGCGGCCAGCATCACCATCCCGGACAACGACCGGACGATCGTCCTCGCGGAGTCGCCGGCGCTCGCGCAGATCCGCTTCGTCTACAGCCTGACCTCGCCGCTGCTCGAGTGGTTCCCGGTCATCATCGCGGCGCTGTTCGCCCTGTCCATCTGGCTGTCGCGTCGACGAGCCCGCACCGTCGTCGCCACCGGTGTCGTCCTCGTCGTGTCGGGGGTGCTGGTGTGGCAGGGGCTCAACGTCGCCGAAACGGCCTTCGTCGACCAGCTCGCGGGCACGGTCTTCGCCCCGGCGTCGGCGATCTTCTGGAGCACGCTGTTCGCCTACCTCGTGGCGGGTACGAAGGCGGTCGCCCTGCTGGGCGTGGCCGTCATCGTGGCCGGCTGGCTCGGCGGTCGCACGTCGTCCGCACGCGTCCTGCGCGGTCACCTGACCCGTGGCCTGGGCGAGGTCAGCGGTCGACTGCCGGAGGGGCTCCAGGGGTCGCTCGCCGGATCCATCTCCTGGCTGCGGTGGGTCGTCTACGGCATCGGCATCGTGATCGTGATGGCCTCCGACGTGCTCTCGCCGTCCGCTGTGCTGTGGACGGTGGCCCTGACCGCCGGGCTCGTGACGCTGATGGAGCTGCTCGCGGTGCCTCCGCGGGTGACCGGCGAGATCGTCGAGGACGTGGAGATCGTCGAGATCACCCGCGACTGAGGGGCGTCCCCGCGCCGTGATGATTCGCGTGGGGCTGATGTGACGGACGTCGCAGGTTCACGGACCGTTCGCCGGGCGCTCATCCGCGTGGGGTAGAACGGAGATCGGTGAGACCCACCACTCCGTCAACCCCTCATGAAAGGGCATCGTGAACCCCACGACCCCCCGCCTGACCGTCGAGACCGTCGCCCCCACCGTGGGTGACACGTGCGCGGCCCCCCAGCCGCTGGGCACCTGGTTCTCCCGCTGGCACCGGCTCTACACGCACACCCCAGCCCCATCCGAGGCCGCACCCCACGAGCTCGCCTCGGCCCTTCCGCGCACCACGCACTTCACGACGGCGGCCTGAGCAGCCCGCTCAGGTCGAGCGCGCCGACCACCAGGCCCGGAGGGCCTCCTCCGCCATCGCCGGGTCCATGGGCCCGCGGTCCAGCCGCAGGTCGAGCAGGAACTGGTACGCCTCGCCGACCTCCCGTCCCGGCGGGATGGCGAGGATGCGCATGATCTCCCGGCCATCCAGGTCCGGGCGCATGGCCGCGAGCTCCTCCTGCTCCGCGAGCTCGGCGATCCGCCGCTCGAGTGAGTCGTACGACTTCTGCAGGGCCAGGGCCCGGCGCCGGTTGCGCGTCGTCGAGTCGGCTCGCGTGAGCTTGTGCAGGCGCGTGAGCAGAGGGCCGGCATCACGCACGTAGCGACGGACCGCCGAGTCCGTCCACTCGCCTGATCCGTATCCGTGGAACCGCAGGTGCAGCTCCACCAGCCGTGACACGTCATCGGTCATGTCGTTCGAGAAGCGCAGGGCCTGCATGCGCTTGCGCGTCATGCGTGCGCCGACGACCTCGTGATGATGGAAGGACACCCGACCGTCGTCCTCGAATCGACGGGTGCGCGGCTTGCCGATGTCGTGCAGCAGTGCCGCCAGGCGAAGGACGGGATCCGGTCCGCTGGACGGCTCATGGGCCTCCTCCAGCACCATGGCCTGCTCCAGCACCGTCAACGTGTGCTCGTACACGTCCTTGTGGTGATGATGCTCGTCTGCCTCGAGTCGGAGCAGCGGCAGCTCCGGGAGCACCTGCTCCGACACACCCGTGTCGACCAGCAGCGTCAGACCCCGACGCGGCGACGGCGCCATGACGATCTTCATGAGCTCGTCGCGGATCCGCTCCGGCGACACGATTCCCAGGCGCGACGCCTGCTCCGTCATCGCCCGGACGACTTCGGGCGCCACCTCGAAGCCGAGCTGCGCGCTGAAGCGCGCCGCCCTCAGCATGCGCAGCGGATCATCGGAGAAGGAGGCTTCCGGCGTGCCGGGCGTGCGGATGATCCCGGCGGCCAGGTCAGCGCGCCCTTCGTGCAGGTCCACCAGGTCCAGGGACGGCAGCGTGATCGCCATCGCGTTGATCGTGAAGTCCCGGCGCACGAGATCGCCCGCGAGACTCGTGCCGAACTCGACGTCAGGCTTGCGTGACTCCGGGTCGTAGGCCTCGGCGCGATACGTGGTGATCTCGACCTCGCGGCCGCCGACGCGGGCCCCGATCGTGCCGAAGCGGATGCCGACATCCCAGGTCGTCTCCGCCACCGGGCCCAGCAGCTCCAGCACCCGATCCGGGTGAGCGTCCGTCGTGAAGTCCAGGTCGGCATCGGCGCCGAACCTGCCCAGGAGGGCGTCCCGGACCGGACCGCCCACGAGGGCCAGCTCATGCCCCGCCTCCGAGAACACCCGGCCCAGCGTGGTGAGGACCCCTGCGGCGGCGAGGAGCTGCCCGCGGGCCGACTCCTCGAGGGGGACGGCGCCGGGCATGGAGGCGGCGGGACTCACGTCGCCTGAGCGTAGTCAGCGACCGGGGGGCCCTCCCGTGCTGGCCTATCCTGCCGATATGGCCCGAGCCCGCTCATCGCGCCTCACGCGGGTGGAGGAGACCTCCGCCGGCGGTCTCGTGCTGGACCGCTCCGGCGCCAGTCCGCGGGCGGCGCTCATCGCCCGGCTCGATCGCCGCGGGCTGCTGCGCTGGTCCCTCCCGAAGGGCCACATCGAGCCCGGCGAGACGGCCGAGCAGGCCGCCGAGCGGGAGGTCCGGGAGGAGACCGGCATCGTCGGGCACGTACTCGGCGCCCTGGGCACGATCGACTTCTGGTTCGTCGCCGACGACCAGCGGATCCACAAGACGGTGCACCACTTCCTCCTCGAGGCCGACAGCGGGACGCTCTCGGCCGCCGACGTGGAGGTCGACGAGGTCGCCTGGGTTCCGCTGGCCGAGGTGGCCGAGCGACTCGCCTACGAGGACGAGCGGCGCCTCATCGATCGGGTTCCCGAGGAGCTGCGTCAGGCTGACGAGCGCGAGCGACCTTCGGGACTCGCGTGATTCGCATGGCAGCAGCGGTGCTGCTGGGAATCCGCCCGGCAGCAGCGGTGCTGCTCGCCTTGGCGTCGATTGCCGGTGTCGTCGCCGCTCCCGTGGCGGCCGCACCTCCCGTCACGGCGGAGGACGATGCCGCGGGATCGCCGATCAAGGTCGTCCTCGACACTCTGGCGCCCGCTGTTCCGGGAGATCGCGCGACGCTGCGCATCCGGGGGCGCGTGGTGAACATGACCGACACCACCGTGTCGGATGTCAGCGTGCGTCTGCGTCGATCGTCAGCCCCGGTGGCGTCCCGGCCTGCCCTCAGCGCGGTCCCCGACTCGTCTCTCGATCCGGACCGGGGGGAGCCGGCCGACGTCACCCTCACCGGCACGACGATCGATGTCACCGAGGCACTCGCGCCGGGAGCCTTCGGCTCCTTCTCCCTGCGCGTGCCGGTGAGCTCGATCGGCTTCACCGAACCCGGCTCGTACGTCATCGCGATCGAGGTCATGGGCCGGGACGCAGAGGTGGATGAGTTCGACGAACGGCAGGGGATCCTGCGCACCTTCGTGCCGTGGATGCCGTCCGGCACCGATGTCACCCCCGTGTCCCTGGCGTGGCTGTGGCCCCTGGCCACGTGGCCCGCACAGACGGCGTCGGGTGTCCTGCTCGACACTCAGATGCCCGCGGAGCTGGCACCCGAGGGACGACTGGGTCAGCTGGTCGAGATCGGGCTGCGTCACCAGGCCACCGTCTCGTGGGTCGCCGATCCGGCCCTGCTGCAGATCGCCCAGGAGATGGCCGACGGGTACCAGGTGGTGCGCGACGGCACCGTCGTCGTGGGCAGCCAGGACGCCGCGGCGGCACAGTGGTCGGCGGACGTGGCTCGGGCCACGCGCGTCGCAGGCCTGCGGACGATGCCGTACGCCGATGTCGATGCATCCGCCCTCGTCCGGGGCGACATGGAGACGGATGTCGTCCGCTCGGTCGTGATCGGTCCGCGCATCGCGGCCTCGGCCCTCGGCCAGGCCTCCACCGGCGGCCTCTACTGGGCTCCGATCGGGCGCCTGGACCAGCCGACGCTCGAGGTGCTCGCCTCCGCCGGCGTCACGACCGTCGTCCTCGCAGGGGAGTCACGGCAAGCCGAAGACGCCCTGCCGGACACCGCGGCGACGGTCGCGCTGCCCACGCCCTCCGGCACGATCACCGGGATCCTCGCCGATCCGACCCTCACCCGCGTGCTCGCCCTGCCGCAGCGGACGCCGGGCGAGATCATCACAGCCCGACAGCGCTTCCTCGCCGAGACGGCCACGACCGCGCTGCAGCAGGAGTCATCGGGCACAGGTGAGCGGATCCTCGTCGCCGCACCTCCATCCGTCCGCTGGACGGCCAATGCCGCTCTCATGAATCCACTCCTGCGCGCGACCGAGGCGGCGCCATGGCTGCAGCCCACGACCCTGAGCACGCTGCTGGAGGAGTCGACGCCGAGCACCACGCGCCGACGAGGGGGCTACGGGGAGAAGGCGCGCGCGAGCGAGCTCGACCGTCGCTACGTCACCGCGCTCGCGCGGACGACCAGAGACCTCGCCACCTTCACGTCGATCATCGACAACCCGACGGGCATCGCCGAGCCCTACTCCGAGGCCCTGCTGCGGGCGGCGTCGTCATCGTGGCGGAGCCAGCCTGACGTCGGGGACGAGCTGCTGGCGAGCATCCAGAAGAGCCTGCAGGAGCAGACTGGCCTCGTGCGCGTGCTCTCCGACGGCACGGTGACCCTGTCCGGCGACTCCGGCAAGGTGCCGGTGACCATCGTCAACGACCTCGATCGGTCGGTCACCGTCGGCGTTGCGCTGCGGGGACGTCCGTCCCTGCGTCTGGACTCCGATCCACTGCAGGACATCACCGTCGAGGCAGGCCGCATGGCGAGCATCGACCTCACCGCACGGGTGATCGGGGGCGAGCCGCTGTCGGTCGACGTGCAGCTGCTCGGGCCCGATGGCCAGGACTACGGCGCCCCCGCCACCATCACTGTCATGTCGACGGCCTACGCGCGAGCAGCGTCCTGGGTGGTCGCGGCCGCCTTCGTCGCGATCGTCGTGTTCGTCATCGTCGGAGTGATCCGTCGGATTCACAAGGCACAGTCCTCCCGATCGGGGAGCAGCGCATGAGCGGGGGATCCGTCACCGACTCAGGTCAGGCGATGGCGCGCAACAGCGCGCTGATGGCCTCCGGAACGGTCGTGTCCCGGGTGACCGGCATCGGCCGTGACATCGCGATGACAGCGGCGCTCGGCTTCTACCTCGTCTCGGATGCCTACTCGCTCGGCAACTCGCTGCCCACGGTGGTCTACATCCTCGTCGTCGGTGGGGCACTGAACGCTGTGTTCATCCCGCAGCTCGTGCGTCGCATGAAGGATGACGCGGACGACGGCAAGGCCTATGCGGATCGGCTGCTGACGATCACCGCCACCGTCCTGCTGGTGCTCTCCGTGCTCGCGGTCATCGCCGCCCCATGGATCGTCGACCTCTACACCCCTGCGGACTACCCCACGTCCGAGTACGACCTCGCCGTGGCGTTCGCTCGACTGTTCCTGCCCCAGATCTTCTTCTACGGGCTCTACACGATGCTGAGCCAGGTGCTCAACGCGCGCGGGCACTTCGCGATGCCGACCTTCGCGCCCATTGCGAACAACGTCATCGCGATCGCGACCTTCGTCATCTTCATCGTCATCGCCGGGACGTCCGCCGCAGCCGACGGCGCCCTGACCACGGATCAGGTCCTGCTCCTCGGCATCGGGACGACCCTGGGTGTGATCGTGCAGGCGGTGATCCTCATCCCCGTGCTCATGCGCTCGGGGTACATGTGGACGCCTCGCTTCGATTGGCGGGATGCCGGACTCGGCAAGGCCGCTCGGCTGGCGGCTTGGACCGTGGCTCTCGTGCTCGTCAACCAGGTGACGTACGTGTTCATCATGCGCCTGGCAGCGCAGGCGAACGTCAATGCCGCGAACTCCGACATGGTCGCGGCCGGCATCACGACGTACCAGAAGGCCCATCTGGTCTTCATGCTCCCGCACTCGGTGATCACCATCTCCATCGTGACGGCGCTGCTCCCGACCCTGAGTCGCATCGCGCACTCCGGTCTCCTCGCCGACGTCGGGCGTGAGGTCGCCCGGGCGATGCGGGTCGTCGCCGTCCTGATCGTTCCGATCGCCGCGATCCTCGCGGTGAACGGTGCGGCCATCGCGGTGCTCCTGTTCGGCTACGGCGCCGCGCTTCCGCAGCAGGCGGCCGTCATGGGTGTCATCGTCACCGTCTTCATGACGGGTCTTCCGGCGTTCACTCTCTTCTACGTGCTGCTGCGCGGGTTCTACGCCCTCGAGGACACCCGCACCCCGTTCTACGTCACGGTGGCCTTCAGCGCGGTGATGCTCGCGCTGGCCTTCCCGCTGTTCGATGCGATGAGCGGAGGCGGAACTCAGGTGGCGGCGCTGGCGCTCGCCTACTCCCTCGCCTACTGGATCGGTCTCGTCATCGCATGGATCCTCCTCGCGCGACGACTGGGATCCCTCGAATCCGGCCGCACCGTCTGGGCCCTGCTGCGCACGCTGACCGCCGGAGGACTCGCGGCAGCAGCCATGGTGGTGGCGACCGCGGCCGGCCTTGCCCGGATCGAGCAGATCGGTGTCCTGGACTGGGAGGCGCGCCTGCTGCTGCTCGTCACGGTGATCGTGGTGTCCGTGATCGGACTCGTGGTCTTCGCCGCTGCCGCGTGGGCGTTCCGGATCCGCGAGGTGTCGGATGTGCTGGCCCTGCTGCGCCGGATGGGTCGTCGGATCTCGAGCCGCAGGAGCCCCACATGACCATGGAGACCCTGCTCGACCGCTATCGACTCCTGGGACTCGTCTCCCGCACTGCTGACGCGGGTGCCCTGTGGCACGCGTACGACGAGGTCCTCGATCGACCGGTCGCGCTGCGCGTCATCCCGGTGGATCACCCTCGCGCCGCCACCGTGCTGCATGCCGCCCAGCGGGCTGCGACGGTCGAGGACCGACGACTGCTACGCGTGCTGGACCTGATCGAGATCCCGATGCCCGGTGACGACCGACGCGCAGCGGGTGAAGCGCCGCAGGAGAGTCGCCCCGCCCATGCCGTCGTGAGCGAATGGGCCTCCGGACGCCACCTCGGCGAACTGATCAGCAGCCGTCAGGGCGCTCCGCTCGACACACCCGAGGCCCTCGACCTCGTCACCGACGTCGCACGAGCGATCAGTGCGGGCGAGCGGATGGGCGTGGGCCATGGTCGCCTGCGACCCAGCGCCGTGTTCGTCACCGACGCCGGCGAGGTGCGAGTGCGCGGGCTCGGGGTCGATGCGGCGCTGCTGGGCACCGCTCCCCTGTCCGATGGTCAGCCGGCCGGCAACGTCGCCGCCTCCGACGTCGACAGCCTCGGCGGACTCGCCTATCTGCTGACCACCGGCACCTGGCCCGGCTTCGCCGGTGCAGGAGAGCACGTGCTCGCCCCGGCTCCGCGGTCGGGCGAGGTGATCCTGCCCCCCTCCCAGGTGCGCGCAGCCGTGCCCCGCAGCGTCGACGATCTCGTCGCCCGATCCCTCGCGGGTGCACCGGCGTCGCGCGGGCAGGAGCCGATCACGCTGGCGAGTGGTTTCGCGGCGGCGGCCGGGGCGGCGCTCGACCACGTCGCACCGGTCACGACGACGACGATCAAGCCCGTCCAGGTCGGACCGGTCTCGACACCCCGACGAGTCGGGGGCGTGGCGATCCGGGCCGTCAGCGTGGTCGCCGCCGCGGTGATCGCCGGGACGGTCGGATGGATCGGCTGGCAACTCGTGGCGCAGGCCCCCGCGGAGCAGGTGGTGAGCGACGAGGACCGCGTGGAGATCCTCACGACGCCGGCGGTCCCCGTCGACGAGCTGCAGATCACGGGGCTGGACCAGCCTCTGCCGATCGTGGCGTACCGCTCCTACGACCCCTACGGCGACGACAACGGTGATGAGAGGCCGGATCGACGCAAGGGGCGCGAGAACGACGACCTCGCCGTGACGGTGAACGACGTGGATCCGGACACGGCCTGGCTCACCTCGGTGTACTCGACCGCCGACCTCGACGGCAAGGGGGGAGTCGGGCTGATCCTCGATCTCGGCGAGGAGCGCGAGGTGCAGCAGGTCACCGCCAACCTGATCGGCGGAGGCACCGGTCTGGACGTGCGGGTGTCCGACGCGATCCAGCGGGATCCCGCCCTCTGGACTCCCCTGGGCACGGCCTTCGCGCCGCGGGACCGCGTCGACGTGCGTTCCCCGCGCCCGGTGCTGGGCCGGTACGTGCTGCTGTGGTTCACGCAGCTGCCGCCCATCGAGGGGACGAGCGAGTTCCAGGGGGGCGTGCGGAGTGTCGGCGTGACCGGGTAGCCGGTCAGCAGCAGACGTGACCGGGTCGCCGGTCAGTAGGCTCGTCGGGTGACGACGGATTCTCGCAGCGACGCCGAGCTGCTGGGGGCCCACGTGGCCGGTGACCCCCTCGCCTTCGAGGAGATCGTGCGTCGTCACCGCGATCGACTGTGGGCCGTGGCACTGCGCACGACCGGTGATCCGGAGGAGGCGGCGGACTCCCTGCAGGACGCCCTCATCTCCGCCTACCGCCGCGCGGACCAGTTCCGCGGGGACTCCGCCGTGACCACCTGGCTCCACCGGATCGTGGTCAACGCGAGCCTGGACCGGCTTCGTCGGCGGGCCGTCCGCGCGGCCGACGCCCTGCCCGACGACAAGGACGACCTACCGGGGCATGTCGTGGTCGATCCGGTCGACCACATGGATCGCCGGGAGGTCCAGCTGCTGGTGACCGCCGCTCTCGCGGAGCTCCCGGTCGAGCAGCGGGAGGCCATCCTGCTCGTCGACGTGGAGGGCTGGTCGGTCGAGGACGCAGCCCGGGAGCTGGGCATCCCCGAGGGCACCGTCAAGAGCCGGTGCTTCCGGGGTCGGGCCCGGCTGGCGAAAAGCTTGGACTTCCTGCGGAACCCGGACGCGGCAGATGCCGTCACAGACCCGTCGGCTGCGCCGGACGACCGACAGAAGCACTCCGAGGGAGGTGAGGATCAGCGTGGCTGACGACCTGATCCCCCCCGTGGATGGTCCGGAGGACGCGTGGGTGCGCTCCCTGCTCGGCGACCTGGATCACCTGCGCGCGGACGCCGACCCGGGTCCCAGCGAGGCCATGCCCCCGTGGGTCTGGGCCCGGATGACGTCTGCCCTGGCCACCGAGGGAGGCGCCGAGCGGCGACGTCCCGGCTGGATCCGCTGGGGTGGCGGCCTCGTGGCCGCGTCCTTCGCCGTGCTCGCCATGGGGGTGGCGGTGACGGCCTTCATGGGCGGGGGATCGGAGGAGTCCGTGGTCGCGGACGCCGCACCCGAGGCCCTGCTCTCCGCACCCTCCGCCGGGGCCCGCTCGGGTCTGGCCCAAGCGCCCACGCTGTCCTTCGCCGGCATGGTCCCTCCCGTCCTGCGGATGACGGACTCCCAGACCGACTACACCCCCGCCGGGCTGGGTGAGCAGGTGACCGACCTGCTCGCCTCGATGGACATGGCTCCCGAGGCGGCGATGACGGCCATGTCGTCAGCGCCGGTCGAGCTCGCGGTGCCCGATCCGGAGCCCAGCGGCATCCTCGAGTCCCCGCGCAGCCTGCGCGACTGCGTCACCAAGCTCACCGATCTGGCGACGTCGACCGCACTGCTGCTCGACTGGTCGACCTACCTGGGTGAGGACGCCGGGGTGATCGTGACGCCCGAGTACTCCGAGGCGGATCCCACCGAGCCGGACATGCGTGAGCTCGATGTCTGGGTCATCGATCACGACTGCGACGTGAAGATGGGCCTCCACCTCTCCCTCCCCTGACTCCGTACCCTGACAGGCTCCGTCCGGGGGGCGGCCCGGAAACCCGGGGGAATGTCCGGCCCCCCTAGGATTGTTGAGCCCGACGAGATACCCCCTAGGGCATCTGTGACACCACTGACCAGGAGCACTCCGTGAGCGAGATCCGCAACGTCATCATCATCG
>CAZQXO010000038.1:0-19818 GCA_964597445.1 uncultured Bifidobacteriaceae bacterium
GCGGATCCCGCATCGTGGCCGGTGCCGTCATCGTCGGCCCCCACGCGAGCGAACTGATCCACCCCCTCACGATCGCGGTCGAGCAGCGCCTCACCGTCGACGAGCTGGCCTCGACGTTCACCGTCTACCCGAGCCTCTCCGGCTCGGTCGCGGAGGCCGCCCGACGCCTGCACATTGCCGCGGAGGTCATGCCCGCAGAGGGCTAGGGTCATGTCCGTGACCCAGCATCCCGCGACCCTCGCCGCCGCCGCCCAGGCCCAGGAGTCCGCCGCCACGATCGCCGCCCTGACCGGTGTCGACCGGCACGACATCGCGGTCGTGCTCGGCTCCGGCTGGGCGCCCGCCGCCGATCTCCTCGGCAGCACGGTGGCCGACGTCCCCGTGACCGAGATCCCCCACTTCTCCGCGCCCGTCGTCGACGGCCATGGGGGTCGACTGCGCAGCGTCGACGCCGACGGCGTGCGCGTGCTCGTCTTCCTCGGACGCACCCACCTCTACGAGGAGCGCGGGGTGGACGCCGTGACCCACGGGGTGCGCACGGCCGCCGCGACCGGATGTCGGGCCGTCGTGCTGACGAATGGCTGTGGCGGCCTGGACCCGTCCTGGGTCCCGGGGACTCCCGTGCTCATCCGCGATCACATCAACCTGACCGGGGCGAGCCCGCTTCACGGGGCTCACTTCGTGGATCTCACCGATCTCTACTCCTCGCGGCTGCGCGGCATCTGCCGGGAGATCGACCCGACCCTGCCGGAGGGCGTCTACGCGCAGTTCCGGGGTCCGATGTACGAGACGCCGGCCGAGATCCAGATGGTCCGCAGCATCGGAGGCACCCTGGTCGGGATGAGCACGGCCCTGGAGGCCATTGCGAGTCGGGCTGTGGGCATGGAGGTCATGGGGCTGTCCCTGGTCACCAACCTCGCCGCCGGCATGTCCGGGGCTCCGCTGAACCACGAGGAGGTGCTCGCTGCCGGGCACGCTGCCGCGGAGCGGATGGGCGGGATCCTCGCTCAGGTCGTGCGCCGGGCATGAGTCTCGACGCGTCGCTCCGAGAACGCGCCGAACGCTGGCGCGACGAGGATCCTGACGAGGCCAGCCGGGCCGAGCTGCAGGCTCTCCTCGTGGCAGCAGCCGCGGGTGACGACGCTGCCTCCCGGGAGCTGACGGACGCGTTCTCCGGGCAGCTGACCTTCGGCACTGCAGGACTTCGCGGCCCCCTCGGACCGGGACCCCGTCGCATGAACTCCGTCGTGGTGGCGCGCGCCGCCGCCGGGCTCGCCTCCTACCTCCAGTCCCACGGTGGTGGTGCTGTCGTGATCGGACACGATGCCCGACATGGATCGGCCCTCTTCGCCGAGATCAGCACGCGCGTGCTCACGGGCGCGGGTCTCGACGTCCTCCGGCTTCCGGCGCACTCGCCCACGCCCCTGCTGGCCTTCGCCATCCGGCACCTCGGCTGCGCCGCGGGCGTCATGGTGACCGCGAGCCACAACCCCAGCCGGGACAACGGCTACAAGGTGTACCTCGGCGACGGCATGCAGATCGTTCCTCCCGCGGATGCCGAGATCAGTGCGCGCATAGCCGAGGCCACCGCCCTCGGTCCCATCGACCGGATCCCCCGCGGGGGCGCGGGCACCCTTCTCGACGATGCCGTCCTCGATGCCTACGTCCGCGAGACGGCCACCCTGGTCGACGCGCAGCATCCGGTCGACGTGCGCATCGCCTACACACCGCTTCACGGGGTCGGTGGCTCGACCTTCCTCCGAGTCGCCTCCGCCGCCGGGCTGCGGGAACCGCTGGTCGTGGCGTCACAGGCCTCACCCGACCCGGACTTCGGGGGGATGCCGTTCCCGAATCCCGAGGAGCCGGGCGTGATGGATGCCGTCCTCGCCCTCGCCGAGCACGAGGGCTGCGACGTCGCCCTCGCCCACGATCCGGACGCCGACCGCTGCGCCATCGGGGTGCCGACTCCGTCAGGTTGGCGCCTCCTGACCGGTGACGAGGTGGGCTGGATCCTCGGCTGGTGGACGACGCAGCAGCCCGCCAGGTCACCGGAACGACGAGCGCTCGCGCAGTCGATCGTCTCCGGCTCCCTGCTTCGCGCGATCGCCGACGACGCGGAAGTGCCCTACGAGCAGACCCTCACCGGCTTCAAGTGGATCGCCCGCGTGCCGGGCCTGGCCTTCGGGTACGAGGAGGCCCTCGGCTACTGCGTCAACCCTGCGGCCGTGAGCGACAAGGACGGCATCTCCGCGGGTCTGGTCTTCGCGGATCTCGTCGGTCGCCTCGCGCGCGACGGCCGCTCCGTCCTCGACGTGCTCGATGACCTGGCACAGCGTCACGGCGTCTGCGCCACGGGGCAGGTGTCCGTGCGTCACGCGAGCCCTGATCGCATCGAGGCGGCGATGGCGCGCCTGCGCACCAGCCCTCCACAGACTGTCGGCGGCATGACGGTCGCGAGCCTGGACGACCTCGAGCAGCCCACCGACGGCCTGCCGCCCACGGACGGCCTTCGCTTCACGCTCGACGGAGGGGGACGCGTGATCGTCCGCCCGAGTGGGACCGAGGCCAAGATCAAGTCGTACATCGAGGTGCGCGTGCCGGTCGAGTCGGATCTGACGGACGCCCGACGCCGGGCCTCGCTCGCCCTGGAGGCCCTCGCCGACGACCTGCGGGCGCTGCTCGACTAGTAGTCGGTCGTGACCGCCGGGCCACCCGTAGCGATGGCGATGGAGGCCGAGGCTCCGATGCGGTCCGCACCCGCGGCCAGCATCCGGGAGGCATCGTCGGTGGTGCGGATGCCGCCGGAGGCCTTGACCCCGAGGTCGTCGCCCACCACGGCCCGCATGAGGCGGACGTCGCCCTCCGTCGCTCCACCCGTGGACATCCCCGTCGAGGTCTTGACGTACGAGGCCCCCGCCCGGACCGCCAGCAGGCAGGCGACCGCCTTCTCCTCGTCGTCGAGCAGGCACGTCTCGATGATCACCTTGACCGGGCGGCCCTGCGCCGCCGCCACCACGGCCTGGATGTCGGTCAGGACGGCCGCGAGGTCACCTGACTTGAGGTCGCCGACGCTGATGACCATGTCGAGTTCGTCCGCACCGGATGCGACGGCATCAGCGGCCTCCCCCGCCTTGGCTGACGTCGCCATGGCCCCCAGGGGGAACCCCACGACCGTGCAGGTGAGGACAGCGCTGCCGTCCAGTTCCGCGGCGACCAGGGCGGTCCAGCGCGAGTTCACGCAGACCGAGGCGAAGGAGTGCTCTCGTGCCTCCGCGCAGATGCGCCGGATATCCTCCGGCGTCGCGCTTGGGGTCAGCAGCGTGTGGTCGATGCGTCCGGCGAGGTCGGACGAGTCACGCAGGGCCGCCGTACGCGACACCTCGGGCGCCGGGCCGAGCACGAGCTCCACACGAGCCTGAGCCCGCGTGACGATGCCATCGACGGAGGACACGGTCAGCCCCGTTCGTCCGAGCGTCGCTGACGGGTCCGCCACACCACCGCCGCCACGACAGCCACCGCCGCCACGCCCACGACGACGAGAACAGCCGGAGCGATGCGACGGGACGTCTCGATCGCGTGCTCGGCTCGCACCAGCGCGTCATCGGTCACGCCCAGGACCGCGTCCGTGCGATCCAGGGCATCGCGCACGCGCCCCAGCTCGAGGCGCAGGTCGGACACGTGGCCGTGACCAGTCTCCACGACGTCGAGGATGGCCATCTCTCGCCTCCTGTCAGGCTTCGATGCGGCGGGCGAACTCCGCTCGCACGTCAGCGTACCCCGGCTTGATCTGGTCGTTGATGATCGCCAGCCGCTGGTCGAACGGGAGGAAGGCGCTCTTCATGGCATTGATCGTGAACCACTCGAGGTCCTTCAACCCGTAGCCGAACGCCTCGCTCAGCAGGCACATCTCGCGCGTCACCGAGGTCCCGGACATGAGTCGGTTGTCGGTGTTGACGGTGACCCGGAAGCCGAGCCGGCGCAGGCGTCCGATCGGATGCTCCTCGATGCTCGGAGCGGCTCCCGTCTGGACATTCGAGGACGGGCACATCTCCAGCGGGATGCGACGGTCCCGCACGTAGGACGCCAGTCGTCCGAGCCGCTCCGTGCCATCGGGGAGCACCTCGATGTCGTCGACGATGCGCACCCCATGGCCGAGTCGGTCGGCGCCGCACCACTGGATGGCCTCCCAGATGCTGGGCAGCCCGAAGGCCTCCCCGGCATGGATGGTGAAGTGGGCGTTCTCCTTGCGCAGGTATTCGAAGGCATCGAGATGCCGGGTCGGAGGGAAGCCAGCCTCGGCTCCGGCGATGTCGAATCCGACGACGCCCCTGTCGCGGTACTCGACAGCGAGTTCAGCGATCTGCCGTGAGTGGGTCGCCGTCCGCATGGCCGTCAGCAGGACGCCGATGCGGATCCGGTGACCCTCGTCCGCCGCGCGCTCCTCGCCCTGCGTGAAGCCGGCCAGCACTGCCTCGACGACCTCACGCTCGGTGAGACCGCGCAGCAGGTGCAGCTCCGGTGCGAACCTGACCTCGGCGTAGACCACGCCGTCACGCGCGAGATCCTCCGCGCATTCCCGAGCCACGCGCTCCAGTGCCGCAGCGGTCTGCGTGACCCCCACCGTGTGCCGGAAGGTCTCGAGGTAGCGCTCGAGGGAGCCCGAGAAGGCCGCCTCCGAGAACCACTGGGCCAGCGCCGTCGGGTCCGTGGCCGGCAGGTCGGTGTAGCCGGACTCCTCGGCGAGGGCGATCACCGTCTCCGGGCGGAGTCCGCCATCCAGGTGATCGTGCAGCAGGACCTTGGGAGCCCGCGCGATCAGATCCTCGGGCACGGGGGCCATGCTGCCGACATCCATCAGGTTGTTGTCCACGATCCGAACCTAGACCATCGATGTGGCGCCTCCGGGGGTCCGGGACACGGCACTAGAGTCCGACGGTGGTCAGCATCCTGTTCGGGCTCGGAACCGCCGTGTGCTTCGCGAGCAGCTCGCTCTTCTCCTCCCGTGCGGTCCGCATGATCGGCCCCTGGTCGGTCGCCGCCTGGACGATGGTCGTGGGCCTGATCCTCACCCTGCCCTTCACCGCTCTGGCCGGCGTGCCGGGGAACCTCGGCTCCACCTGGGGATGGATGCTCCTCTCAGGCGCCGGCAACGTCATCGGCCTGATCCTCGCGGCCGCCGCCTTTCGCGTGGGCAAGGTCGGCGTCGTCGCTCCGATCCTGGCCACCGAGGGCGCCATCGCCGCGGTGGTCGCCGCCATCCTCGGCGAGAGCATCGCCCCGATCGTGGCCTTCCTGCTCATGGTGATCGTGCTGGGCATCGTGGTGTCCGCGATCGCCCCCGACCCCGCGCCCCTCGAGCATGAGCGTCCCGTCCTCACCGTGGTGCTGTCGACCGCCGGCGCGCTGTCCTTCGGCCTATCACTCTTCGCGACGGGGAGCATCAGCGATGAACTGCCCATCTCGTGGGTGCTCCTGCCAGCCCGGCTCATCGGCGTCGTCGCGCTCGCCATCCCGCTGGCTCTCGCCGGACGACTCCTTCTCACGCGCCGCGCGGCACCCATGGTGGCCGCGATGGGACTCCTGGAGGTGGTGGGCTTCACCTTCTTCGCCATCGGTGCCCAGTACCAGGTCGGGGTGACGTCGGTCATGGCCTCCCAGTTCGCCCCGATCGCGGCGATCATGGCCTATGTGCTGTTCCGGGAGAAACTCGGCCGCCTGCAGATCACCGGCGTGGTGATCCTCGTGCTGAGCGTGACAACGCTGACGCTGGTCAACTGATCAGGCGACTGCCGATCACTCGATCGGATCGCGGTCGTACTCGTCGTCATCTTCGCGATGCACGAGGTCGCCATGGAAGGCCGGCAGGCACACCGCGATGTATCGGGCGCCCTCCGATGTCGTGTAGCGGATCCGCTCACCCGCCCGCGTGATCACGGCCTGACCCGATCGAACGTGCAGCACTCCATCGTCGTACTCGACATCGATAGAGCCCTCGAGGACCACGGTGAACTCGTCGAACTCCGGCTCCTGGGCTGGTTCCTCCCATCCCGCAGGAGCGAGCATCTGTGCGATCGAGACCTGATCGTCGCCACTCGAGGCGTGGCCGACGTACTCCTCGATGATCTTTCCGCCCGGCACAGGCACCATCGCGGGTCCGGGGATCAATTCAGGCATGGGTCTCCCATCGTGTCGTCACAGGGTCGTGATCGGGTGAGTCGGAAGGCCTGCAGCGGCATACAGGGCGTCGATGGTCTCCATGGTGGTCACCGCATCAGAGCTGTCGGTGACCATCGGCACCCCCTCGCGGACCAGGCGAGCCATCGCCTCCAGCTGATAGGTGTAGGTCGACCTCGTTCCGCACTCCTCGACGCGCTGCTCGGTGCCGACCGTCACGATCACCCGGTCGTCGGTGTGGGGCAGCACAAAGGCGGGAGCGAGCACCTCGCCCGCCGCGCCGACCACCCGCAGGGAGAAATCGAGGCAGCCATGCGTCATGGAGGACTCCAGATGCGCAGCAACTCCGTTGGGGAACATGAGGTCGCCGGCCAGCCATGCGTCGACGTCCGGATGCGCAGGAAGGCAGCCACCTGATGCGCGCACGACCCGCGGCTCTCCACCCAGCAGGGATGCGAAATCACGGATGCCGTGCACCGCGTAGCAGCCCACGTCCATGAGGCTGCCGCCTGCCAGCCGGCCGAGCCATCGGGGATCCCCGGCGGACGGAGGCGGCATCAGCATGCGGGCCTCGAGATACGTGACTGCGCCGATCTCACCCGAGGCGGCGATGTCGAGAACGCGCTGCATGACCGGGTGGTACCGGTAGTGGAAGGCCTCGATGACGTGGACGCCGGCGGCAGCCGCGGCATCGCGCACCCGGCGAGCCTCGTCGGCATTGCTCGCGTAAGGCTTCTCCGTCAGGACGTGCTTGCCCGCGGCGATCGCCCGGAGGTTCCAGGGGCCGTGGAGCCCATTGGGCAGGGGGTTGTACACCACCTCGACCTCGGGGTCCTCGATGACCTCCTGGTAGCTGCCGAGCACCCGCTCGACACCCGCCTCCCGGGCGAAGGCACGGGCCCGCTCCGGCTCACGTGCCGCCACGGCCACCAGCCGTGCACCCGTGGTGCGGGCGGGCTGCACGATGGCCGAGTCACTGATGCGCGCCGCTCCGAGTATGCCGACACGTAGGGGCTCCACGCCTCAGCCCTGGCCGAGGGAGGGAGCGGTCCGATTCAGCAGTGCTCCAGCGCCGATGGGGGTCTTCGAGACTGCGGAGTTCCCCTCCGGCCGTGCATGCTCGCTCACGGAGCTCTCCTCCATCACGACCCATCCAGGACGTCGGACTGATGTCCATCGTGGGGTGCGCGGTCGGCGGCATCGCCGCCCGCCATGAGCCGCCCGACATGCGCCCGATCCACGTCGCCCGCAGCCATCTGCGCCACGATCCGCCCGTCGTACATGACAGCCACGCGGTCGGCGAGCCCGAGGACCTCGTCAAGCTCAGCCGAGACGAGAAGGACTGCGGCACCTCGATCTCGCGCTTCGATGATGCGCGCGTGGATGAACTCGATCGAGCCGACATCCACGCCGCGGGTGGGCTGGGACGCGATCAGCAGTTCCGGCTTCGCTGCGAGCTCGCGGGCGATGACGACCTTCTGCTTGTTCCCGCCGGAGAGCGACTCGACCGTGGTCTCGATCGACGGAGTCCGGACGTCGTACTGCTGCACCAGATCCGTGGCCAATTCAGCGATCGCGCGGCGATTGCGCACTCCTCGGCTCGAGAACTCTCCTTCATCGAACCTGTTCAGGACGAGGTTGTCGGCGATCGAGTACGGACCGACGAGCCCGTCCTTCTCCCGGTCCTCCGGCACATGGCCCACGCCACGGGCATGGATGGCATGCGGGGTCTCGCCCATGATCGACGCCCCGGAGACCGTCATGGCTCGGGCAGTGCAGGGACGAAGACCCGTGATCGCCTCCACGAGCTCCCGCTGGCCGTTGCCCTCGACTCCCGCGATGCCCACGATCTCACCAGCTCGAACCTGGAGGTCCACCTGCCTGACGGCGGGCAGCCCCAGATCGTTCTGCACATCCAGCCCATCGACGTCGAGGACCACCGAGCCGGGTTCGGCCGGCTGCTTCGCGACCGTCAGCAGCACGCTTCGACCCACCATCATCTGGGCCAGCCCCGCCTGATCCGTCTCGGCGGGAGTCGTCGTGCCCACGGCCCGCCCCCCGCGCAGCACCTCGATGGAGTCGGCCACCGCGAGCACCTCACGGAGCTTGTGGGTGATGAAGATGACCGCGACGCCGGAGTCGGCGAATCCCCTCATGGTGCGGAGCAGCTCATCCGTCTCCTGAGGCGTGAGCACTGCCGTGGGCTCATCCATGATGAGGATGTCCGCCCGGCGGTAGAGCGCCTTCAGGATCTCCACGCGCTGCTGGGCGCCGACCGGGAGGTCCTGAACCCGAGCATCCACATCGACCTTCAGGCCGTACTCCTCCGCCAGCCGAGCCACCTCGGCTCGAGCCTTGCGCATGTTGACGAAGGGCCAGCGACGCGGCTCGTCCCCCAGGATGACGTTCTCCGCGACCGTGAAGACCGGGACGAGCTGGAAGTGCTGGTGCACCATGCCGATGCCGGCCTTGATGGCGTCGCGGGAGCTGGCGAAGCGTCGCGGCTCCCCCTTGACGAAGATCTCCCCCTCGTCAGGCGTGTAGAGGCCGTAGATCATCTTCACCAGCGTGCTCTTGCCCGCGCCGTTCTCGCCCAGGAGCGCGACGATCTGGCCCGACCGCACCGAGAGCGAGACGTCCTCGTTGGCGACGACCCCGGGGAAGCGCTTGGTCAGACCCCGAGCCTCAAGGACGACGTCACCAGTCGCAGTCACGATGCTCAGTCCTTCTCATAGGGCCTGCCCACCGCAGCCGGCGGCGAGATGCGACCGGACACGGCAGCCAGCAGGACGATGGTCAGGACGTAGGGAAGCATGTTGACGAACTGCGGCGGGATGGCGAACACCTCATCAGCCTGGAGTTGGCTCGCCACGCCCTGCGTCAGGCCGAAGAAGATGGCAGCGAACATGGCCCCCAGGGGGTTCCACGCGCCGAAGATCATGATGGCGAGCGCAGTGAAGCCGCGCCCTGCCGTGAATCCGCGCTCGAAGGTTCCCGCCGCCTCCAGTGCGAGGTAGGCGCCCGCGAGACCCGCGAGAGCGCCGGCGAACGTCACGTTCATGAAGCGCAGGCGCTGCACGCCGATGCCCGAGGTGTCTGCCGCGCTGGGCTTCTCTCCGACCGATCGGGTGCGCAGGCCCCAGATGGTGCGGAACAGCAGAACCCACAGCACGATGGGGATGAGGATCGCCGCGTACGTGAACAGCCCGTTGTTGAACAGGACGGGACCCACGAGAGGGAGGTCGGCAAGGAAGGGGATTCGGACCGTCGGCGTCACGCCGGGGAGCACGTACCCCTGGGCATAGAAGAAGCTGGTGAGTCCCGTGGCGAGGATGTTGATGATCGTGCCCGCGATGATCTGGTCCATGCGCCACGACACGGCGCCGACGGCCAGGAAGCCGCCCATGATCATTCCGGAGCCGACGCCGATCAGCATGCCGAGGATGAGGTTGCCCGTGACGGCAGCCCCGAAGAAGCCTGCGAAGGCACTGAAGAGCATCTGACCCTCGATGCCGATGTTGATGACACCGGATCGCTCGCAGATGATGCCCACCATGGCAGCCAGGATCAGCGGCACTGCGTAGCGCAGAGAGAAGGACAGGACGGAGACCGTGCGGATCTCGTCCATCATGAAGGCGATGACGATGGCCACCACGATGATGCCGCCCAGGATGTAGGCCCACCGCGCGCTCATGAGCCCCACCCCGACGTCACGCGCGTCTGCTTGATGCTCCGCCGACGGAACAGCAGTCGCGCGACGATCGGCGCTGCCACGAGCAGAAGCGTGATGGCCAGGATCACGTCGACCACTTCCGGCTCGATGCCGGTCTCGAACTGCAGGGTTGGCGCTCCGGACCTCAGGGTGCCCACGAGCAGGGCCGCGGGGATCGCGGCGATGGGGTTCGCCCGCGCCAGCAGGGCGATGGTGATGCCGTCGAATCCGAGGCCGGCGTTGAAGGCGGGCTCGAACCGTCCCGTGACGCCGAGCGTCTCGATGGCACCTCCCATGCCCGCGAGCGCGCCGCTCACGAACATGGCGAGCACGATCGTGCCGCGCACCGAGATGCCCGCATAGCGCGCCGCATTCGGGTTCAGGCCCACCGTGTTGAAGCGGAAGCCACTCGTCGTGCGCACCAGGAACCAGCCGAAGAACAGGGCGACCAGGATGGCCACGATGAAGCCCGAGGGGATCAGGCCGATCTGCGGCAGGGCGGCGGACTCGGCGATGGCCGGTGTGCGGGACAGCGGCTGGTCAGGCTCCTTGAGCGGGCGACTGGCGAGATAGTCGACGAGGGCGATGGCGATGCTGTTCAGCATGATGGTCGTGATGACCTCGGACACGCTCCGGTAGGCGCGCAGGACGCCAGCGATCGACGCCCAGGCCGCACCGCAGAGCATGCCGAAGGCGATGGCCATCGGGAGATGGATGATCGCGGGCACCGTGAAGGCGTACCCCGCCCATGCTGCGCCCACCGCCCCCACGACGAGCTGGCCTTGGGCACCGATGTTGAACAGCCCGGCACGGAGGCCGACCGTCACGGCCAGGCCCGTGAGGATGAGCGGAGTGGACTTCTCCATCACGCGGACGAGGCCCTCGCTCGAGCCGAGGGCGTTGCTGAAGAGGACCCAGTAGGCGTAGAAGGGATTGACTCCCTGCAGCCAGATGAGGATGCCGCCCACCGCGAAGGCGAGGAGCACCGAGACGATCGGGAGCAGCAGTCCCGGAATCCGATCGAGAGGGCCCGAACGACGCGGATCCGGGTCGCTGAAGCCCAGATCCGTGCGGGACGGATCGGTCGTGGTCATGGTCGGGGCATCCTGTCACAGGAGTCGGCGGGCGCGCAGGTCGTCTGCACGACACCCAGCTCTCATGGCTGAAAGAACCGTGGGGGTGGCGCAGAGATCTGCACCACCCCCACGGAGGAGGGACCTCAGCGTCAGCCGAGCGTCACGCCCGTCTGGATGGAGCCATCGGCCAGACCGGCGATGACCGCATCCACCTGGGACTTCACGTCCGCCGGGACGACGGAATCCGTGTCGTGGTACGGGGCCAGACCGGTGTTGCCGAGGAAGTTGCCGCCGGGGAAGGCGCCATCCTTCGCAGCGAGGACGAGGTCCGCCGTGCCCTGCTTCAGCTTCTTCTCCGCCGAGGTCAGCAGGCACTTCTGGGCCTGCGGCACCGTGAAGTACTGGTCGGTGTCGACTCCGATGCAGAAGATGGTCTCGCCCGCACCCGGCGCCTTCGCGATCTCGATCAGCGCGCCGTTGCCGGTGGTGCCACCCGCACCGAAGATGACGTCGGCACCCTGAGACAACTGCTTCTTGGCCTCGGCTGCGCCCCACTCCGGATCGTTGAACGCGTTGTTCGGCTCGTGGTACACGAGGGTGACCTCAGCCTCAGGGTTCGCGGCGAGGATGCCCGCCTTGTAGCCCTCACCGAAGAGCTTGACCGGGGGCACGGTGTCGGTGCCGAGGACGGCTCCCACCTTGTTGGTCTTCGTCATGAGGCCCGCGAGGTACCCGGCCGCGTAGCCGGCCTTGTCCTCGGGGAACACGAGACCAGTGAGGTTCGGGATCGTCTCACCCTGGAACTGGTCGACGCCCACGAAGCTCGTGTTCGGGTTCGCCTTGGCGGCCTCGATGGTCGCCTCGCCCATGAGGAAGCCCACGGTGACGATCACGTCGTACGCCTTCGAGGTGAACTGGGCGATGTTGTTGAGGTAGTCCTTCGGATCCGTCGTCTCGATGAACTTGGCGAAGCCACCCGAGACGTTGGCTGCCTCCTGGGCGCCCTCCCACGCGGACTGGTTGAACGACTTGTCATCGACCTTGCCCGTGTCGGTCACGAGGCCGATGCAGAAGCTCTCCGGTGCCGCGCAGTTGCTGTCGTCCGTCGTGAGCGGGGGCGCCGCCTCCGTGGTGGCCTCCCCTGCAGGAGCCTCGGACGCCGGCGACTCGGACGCGGCGGCCGTCGCCTCGGTCGTGGCCTCGTCGCTGCTGCTGCTGCAGCCGGCGAGAACCAGTGCGGCTGCCACGACTCCGGCAGCCAGGAGCTTGCGATGCATGAGCATCCCCTTTTCGTAGGTGTGTCTCGAGTTCGAGAGTGAGCCAACACTAGCCGAGCCGACGACGTGCCTGACCGGGTGACGCCGGTGCGCAACAACATCGTTATCTCCCGCGGAGGTGACCCTTCTCCCCTGTCTCAGTGACCCCACGCGACTCGGGCGGACGAGGTCCACCCGCCGTCGACGGGGAGTGTGACCCCTGTGACTCCAGAGGCCTGGGGGGACAGCAGGAAGGCCACCGCGGCCGCCACCTCGCGGGCCT
Organism: uncultured Bifidobacteriaceae bacterium; assembly: GCA_964597445.1. GTDB lineage: Bacteria > Actinomycetota > Actinomycetes > S36-B12 > S36-B12 > UBA10649. The sequence continues at coordinate 12,502 of CAZQXO010000038.1, forward strand.
CCACGGGGCGTCCGAGCGGCGTCGATGCGCTCCACCAGGCGAACCCGTCCGGCCACTCCTCGGCGAGGCCAGGCCGGTCGACCAGGCCCGGGGCCACGGCGTTCACGCGTGCGGGACGGTACTCGAGGGCGGCGGCCGCGGTGAAGGAGACGAGAGCGGCCTTGGCCGCTGCGTACGCGGCGTGGCCCGGGAACGGGGCGAACGCCTCGACCGATGCGACATTCACCACCGCCGTGGCCGAGGCACGCGAGGGCGCTGTGGTGGAGGAGCCGCAGACCAGGCGCGTCAGCTCCGCGGCGGCCAGCAGGGAGACGTCGAGGATCGCCTGCCACGCATCGGGACCGGAGGTCGCGAGCGGGGTCGAGCTCTGGTCGGCAGCGTTGTTGACGAGCAGGTCGATGCGCCCCAGACGCTGCTCCACCTCGGCCACCAGGGCAGCAGCCGCATCCGGGCCACCCGCGAGATCCCCGACCACGCCCGACGCCGACCCGCCCAGGGATCGGGCAGCGTCGTCGACCGACGGACGATCGCGGCCGTGGACCGCGACGCGAGCACCGCGCGCGACGAGGTCCGCGGCAATGGCCCGGCCCAGTCCACGCGTCGAACCGGTGACGAGGGCGACGCGTCCGTCGAAGTCGACGTCACCCACGGATCAACTCCGCTACTCGCCCGGCCTGATCCGGCCACGCCGACAGGTCAGTCGTCGCATCCGCCAGCTCGAGGCCGCTGAAGGGCGGGGCGAGGGAGCACACCACGAGCGACCACTCCCCCTGCGGAGTCGACCCCTGCCAGCTCCCGGCGGGGACGAGCACGTGCAGGGCCTGATCGACTCCACGACCGAGCACCCGCCGCTCGGCGGGACCCCCCGGATGGAGCACCAGCATGTCGATCGGTGCACCGGCGACGTGGACCCAGAGCTCGTCCTCGCGCAGGCGATGCAGCGCCGAGAAGTGCTCGGGCGTCAGCAGGCCGTAGATCGCGCTGCCGGACCCGTTGCGCCACAGCAGCCGGAACCACACGCCCTCACCGTCGAGGTACTCGAGCCCGAGACGGTCGATGACCTGCTCCGCGCTCAGTCCGTCGAGGGCATCCGGCTGCCTCACCTCGCGACCCTCGCGTTCGCGGCGGCCAGAAGCGCCGGCACGTCGATACGGGAGCAACGCCGATCCTCCACGACGACAACGCCCGCCACGAGGACATGCCGCACATCGGACCGACCAGCCGCGAAGACGACGGCCGTGTGCGGATCCCGGAGCGGAGTCAGGTGCGGAGCATCGACATCGATGACGATCAGGTCCGCCTCCTTGCCCACCTCGACGGAACCGATGCGGTCATCCATGCCGAGGGCGCGTGCTCCCTCCAGCGTTGCCATGCGCACGATGTCGGCAGCCGAGATCGCCGCCGGATCGTCGCGCACCAGCCGTGCGAGGTTGGCTGCCAGGCGCATGACCGCGAACATGTCGAGGTCGTTGCTCGACGAGCATCCGTCCGTGCCCAGACCCACGCGGATGCCGTCCCCGCGATATCCCACGATGTCGGCCGCACCGCTGGCCAGCTTGAGATTGGAGCCCGGGCAATGGGCGACACTGGCTCCCGCGGACGCGACGATGAGGCGCTCGGCATCATCGAGACGAACCCCGTGCCCGAGCACGGGACCCAGCTCCAGCACGCCGCTGTTCGCGAGACAGGCGACCGGGCGCATGCCTCGACTGGCGACCGTGTCAGCGTTCTCCCGGTCGTTCTCCGACGTGTGGGTGGTGATCATTCCGCCGCTCTCGCGGGCCAGCTCAGCGATCTGCGCGAGGCCGTCGATATCGACCGTGAACGGTGCGTGCGGCATGTAGGCGACGGGCACGTGTGGACCGCCGATGCTCTCCAGGTCGGACGGCCACTGCCGTGCCATGTCCATGCGCTCGTCCCACGAGAGGCCGTCTGGTCCGGGGAAGGAGAAGAACACCGGGCCGATGACATGGCGGAGGCCGGCCGCGACAGCCCCGCGATGAGCCGCCTCGGGGTGGAAGTACATGTCGAGCGCGGTCGTGGTGCCCCCGAGGAGGGCCTCGACGGCGCCCAGTCGGGTGCCCAGCTCGACCCCGACCGGGTCCATGACCCGGGCCTCCTCCGCCCAGACCCGCTCGAGGAATCCCTGGAGGTCGACGTTCTCCGCTACACCGCGCAGCAGCGTCATGGCCAGGTGCGTGTGCAGGTTGACCAGGCCGGGCATGACGATCGTTCCGCGCGCGTCGATCACGCGGTCGGCATCGACGGACGCACGCACCTGCTCAGCGGGCCCGACGGCGACGATGCGCCCTGCGGCCACCGCGACAGACGCATCCGCGAGGACGGTGGCGTCGTCATCGCACAGCAGGACGAAGCGCGCTGCGTCGATCAGGAGGTCAGCGTGCATCGGCCAGCCTTCGTGCCGCCTCCACCAGAATGCCGCTCACCGTCGCGGCACCGGACGCCACGACAGCCATGACGTCCTCGATCGCGATCTCCGGACCCAGGCCTGCCGCCGGATTCGACACGAGGCACAGTGATGCGTAGGGCAGCCCGCGCTCCTTGGCCAGCACGACCTCCGGAACCCCGGTCATGCCCACGACGGTGGCTCCCAGGGACTGGGCCATGCGGATCTCGGCTCGCGTCTCGAATCTCGGGCCCTCGAAGGCGGCGTAGATGCCGGCTCGCTCGACCGGGACCCCGACAGCGTCGGCGGAGTCGAGCAGCACCTGCCGCAGTCGCTCCGAGTACGGCTCCGTCATGTCGACGTGCACGACACCCTCCGGGGTCGAGCCGTCGAAGAAGGTGACGGGCCTTCCCTTCGTGAAGTCGAGGAAGTCGTCGACCACCGCGATGGCGCCGGAGTCGAGCCCGATGCCGCCCACGACGTTGACAGCCAGCACCTCCGTCACGCCCAGGTCGACGAGGGCGTCGATGTTGGCCAGGTAGTTGACCCGGTGAGGAGGCACGGAGTGGTCAGCGCCGTGACGTGCGAGGAACACGGTCTCCCGGCCGTGCAGGCCTCCCACGACCGCGCGTGCCGGGCCGTACGGCGTCGTCATCTCCACCTGGCGCGGAGAGTCCAGGGCGTCGAGGGAGTAGAAGCCCGTGCCTGCGATGACGCCGAGGGCGCTCACGGCAGCTGGTCCGGGCCGAAGCCGTCCGGGAACAAGAAGGACAGCGGAACCGGGCCGCCGTCGCGGTCGACCAGGAGGGTACCTCCGCCGTGCTCGAACAGCAGTTGTCGGCATCGGCCACACGGCAGCAGGGCGCCGGGCTGGGGGCCCACGCACGCGAAGGCGACGAGGCGTCCGCGGTCACCGGGACGGCCGGTGCGCACGAGATCACCCAGGAGGGCACACTCCGCGCACAGCGTCACCCCGAGGGACGCGTTCTCGACGTTGCTGCCCGTCACGATGCGGCCGTCGTCCGTCAGGGCCGCCGCACCCACCGGGTGCCGCGAGTAAGGGGCGTAGGCGAGCTCCCGCGCCGCGCGGGCCTCCTCGCGCAGCCGCTCCCACGTCGCCTCGTCCACCTCAGGCATGGGCGGCTTCCCGCGCCAGCTCATCGAAGGTCGGGAAGCTGGCAGCGATGTCGCTTCCGGTGAAGGCCCCGACCCATCCGTCGTCGGTGCGGAAGAACCGGATCGCCGTGAAGTCCGGGAGAGTGCCCATGTCGAACCAATGCGTGGTGAGCTCGGGCACGCTGAGGAGATCGCCCTCCGTGCAGAGCATGCCCAGCACGCGATCGCCGATGTGGAGATAGAAGACACCGCTGCCGTGGGAGAAGAAGCGGATCTCCTCCTCATCGTGCGTGTGCTCGTTCAGGAAGCGCTGCCGGGCTCCCGCCGCGGTCGCGAGGAGATCCTCGGGGCTGCTCTCGTCGAGGTGGAGCTGGACCACGTCGACGAGGGTGTAGCCGTGCTGCTCGCACAGGTCGTCGACGAGGTCACGGTAGACGGCCAGGACATCCTCCTGCGTGCTCCCGGAGTCAAGGCCCGAGCGCACCTCGTGGTGGGAGTAGGCGATGCCCACCTGCGACAGCTCCCTTCCGATCACGTCGCGATCGGTCGTGCGCAGCAGCGGCGTGGTGGGGTCGTTGTCGGCCCAGATCGTCAGCATGCTCATCGAAGAGACCTCCGTCGTGTCGTGGCGACCATTATCGCGAGTGGGGCTGCGGCAGGACGAGGTCGTGCATCAACTGGTACTGCAGCAGCCAGTCGGCGCTCTCGGTGCGGTTGGCGGCATCCTCCAGGGAGGATCCCCAGACATACATCCCGTGGTCGGCCACCAGGATGACCGGCAACCCGGGGTTCAGGGCCGCCCTGATGCGATGACTGAGATCGTCCATGTCCTGGCTGTTGCGCACGACGGGGACGACGTATTCCTCACCCTCCGCGGAGCAGCCCAGGCCCTTCATCTGCTCCAGTCCCGACAGCCGGACTCCCGCGGGCCAGCGCGCCGCAGCGAGCACCGACGACATCGCATGGACGTGCACCACGGCCCGCGCATCCACGGCGTCGACGATGGCCGCGTGCACCGGCGCCTCGGCGCTCGGCGCGTGCGCCTGCCCGTCGAGGGCATGACCGGAGGAGTCCGTGACCACCGCGTGCTCGGCCTGCGTGGCGTGCTTGGCGATTCCGCTGGCGCTCACCAGCAGCTGGCGAGGCTCCTCCTGGGCCACGACGCTCACGTTGCCCGACGTTCCCCGCATCCATCCGAGGTCGTAGAGCTGTCGGGTGGTCGCCGCGAGCTGGGCAGCGCGACCGTGGGGCATGGACATGGCCGGACCCTAGCGCGAGGAGGATCAGCGGACCCGCGCGGCAGCCGTGCGTGAAGGCTCGGTTGGATATCGCCATGGAGCGCATCACGTGCCGCGGCATCGTCGTGGACATCGAGGGCACGACGAGCGCCGCCCGCCACGTCTACGACGTCCTGTTCCCGTACGCCCGCACCCACCTGCGGGACTGGCTGGACCGGCACCGAGCCGAGCCGGAGGCCGGCAGTGCGATCGCCGAGGTGGCCGCGACCCTCGACTGCGATCCCGACGATCTCGACGCGGTCGCGGCGCAACTGGTCTCCTGGATCGACGCGGACATCAAGGCGGCCCCCCTCAAGACGATCCAGGGGCTCATCTGGCAGGAGGGGTACGCCCGAGGCGAGCTCACCTCCCACGTGTTCGACGACGTCCCCCCGGCACTCCGCGACTGGAGGGATGCCGGGCTCACCCTCGCGATCTACTCGTCCGGATCGGTCGCCGCGCAGCAGGCCCTGGTCGCGCACGCCCCGCAGGGCGATCTGCGCCCGCTCTTCTCGGGCTACTTCGACATCACCACCGCCGGACCCAAGCGCGAGGCCACGTCCTACCGTCGGATCGCCGAGGCCCTGGGCATCGCCCCCGGCGACCTTCTCTTCCTGTCCGACATCCAGGCCGAGCTGGACGCGGCCCGCGCGGCGGGCTGGCAGGTCCTCGGACTGCGGCGAGAGGGTGAGGACCAGGCGACGGCCACGACCCCGGCCGTCCCGTCGTTCGCCGACATCCCGATCGTGCCTGCCTGAGGGCTCAGGTCTCCGGCTGGCCGTACCGGCGGAAGCTGGCTGCCGCGATCTCCATCTGCTCATCGGTGAGGAGCTCGGGCGTGCCCGCGGCCCGGGCGATGAGGTACTGCTGGCAGAGCACTTCGACCTCGACCGCCAGCGCCATCGCCGAGGCGAGGTCGCGGCCCCAGGACAGCATGCCGTGATTGGCCATCAGGCACGCCCGACGGGGACCCAGGGCGGCGAGCACGGCGTCGGAGAGGGCCTGGGTCCCGTACGGCGCGTAGTCCGAGCACACGATGACGTGACCGCCCGCCTTGGCGACCTGGTAGTGGAAGGCAGGCAGGTCCTCGCGCAGCACGGCGAGCGCCGTCGCATAGGGCGCATGCGTGTGCACGATCGCGCCCGCCTCCGGCTGCGCGGCGTAGATGTCGCGGTGGATGCGCCACTCGCTGGACGGCACTCCCGGCGACTGCGGATCCCCCGACATGGTGAGCCGGACGATTCGGTCGGCGGTGAGGTCGGCCGGCGGCACAGCCGACGGCGTGATCCACAGGCCGTCCGCCGCACGCACGGAGAGGTTCCCGGACGTGCCGACGTTCAGGCCGCGGGCGTCCAGGCCCAGCGTGGCATCGACGAGCGCCTGCGCGGGTGTCGTCACGGCGCCGCCACCAGGGCCGTGACCGACCCCGACCCGTCAGGCTCGACGACGCCGCGCTCGGTCACGATCGCGTCGATGAGGCGAGCCGGCGTGACATCGAAGGCCGGGTTGAAGCCGCGTGCGCCAGGCGGGGCGGTGGACACTCCGCCGAAGGCGGTGACCTCTGCACCGTCACGAAGTTCGATGTGGATGTCCTCCCCCGTGGGTGTCGCGAGGTCCACCGTGGACGAGGGAGCTGCCACGACGAAGGGGATTCCCGCATCCGCGCACGCGAGGGCAACGCCGACGGAGCCGATCTTGTTGGCGGTGTCACCGTTGCGGGCGATGCGGTCGGCACCGATGATCGCCACATCGACCAGGCCACGCAGGATCGTGCTCGCCGCTGCGCCATCGACCTGGACGAGGTAGTCGATGCCCTCCTGAGCCAGCTCCCAGGCCGTGAGCCGGGAACCCTGCAGCAGGGGGCGGGTCTCGTCGGCGTACACCACCTCGAGTGCGCCGCGGGCATGGAGCTCCCGAACGATGCCCAGAGCCGTGCCCCACGCCGTGGTCGCGAGGAACCCGGTGTTGCAGTGCGTCAGCACACGGACGCTGTCGCGAGCCGTCCGGGACAGGATCCAGTCGGCCCCGATGCGCGACAGCTCCCGGTTGGCGGCCTCGTCCTCGGCCATCAGCCGATCTCCCTCGGCGAGGACGGAATCCACGCCCTCGGGCATGAGCGGGGTGACGCGGTCGGCACCCCAGGCCAGGTTCACGGCGGTGGGTCGGGCGTCGCGCACGCGCCGCACCTGCTCCTGGAGGACCTCCGGCGTCCAGCCCTCGGCCTCGGCCTGCAGCATGGCGACCGCAACCCCGTACGCGCCGACGGCACCGAGAGCCGGGGCTCCGCGCACCACGAGCCGCTGGACGGCGTCCACGACCTCGTCGACCGAGCGGCAGGCGACGAGGCCCAGCTCCCCGGGCAGCCGGGTCTGGTCGATCAGCATCAGGGCACCCGCCCCGGAATCCCACTCCACCGCGCGCATCGTCCGAGGCTATCCCCCGGCGTGGGTGGGGACTCGCCGTGTGATCCACGACATAGGACGTCCACATATATCCGGCCGCGCCCCCCTGGGGAGA
>CAZQXO010000039.1:0-7557 GCA_964597445.1 uncultured Bifidobacteriaceae bacterium
CCTCGGCTTGAGCCGCCCCTGCCGTAGTTTCCCGCATGGGCCGGTCTCGTCCATCGTCCTCGTGCCGTCTGTCGCACTGGAGGGATTCAGCCGCGTGGCCCTCGAGGCTGCCTTCCTCGAGCGTCCGGTCGTTGCCAGTGGAGTCGGAGGGCTGACAGAGACCGTGCTCGACGGCCACAGCGGCACCGTGGTCGATCCCACTCGTGTGGGCGATCTTGCCCGGGCCATTCTCCGCTACCTCGCGAGACCTGACCTCGCCGAAGACCACGGCAGGCAGGCCCGAGTACGGGCTCTTCGGGAGTTCTCCCTGAGTCGCATGGTGTCAGAGGTCGAGGCCGTGCATGAGGAGGTCTTCCGTCGAATGCATCGTCGGGATGACGTGTCCTAGAGCAGCCGCTGCGAGTCAGCCGCTGCGCCCTCGAGGTTTCTGGCCACCATCATCCACGCCCCGGGCGAGCATGACCGAGCGTCAATATCGCGTGCAGCACACGAGAATCTTGGACCTGCCGAAAGACGCGATCGCGGCTCGTCCGAAGCACAGGCATAACGAAGGGCACCAGAGCCAGCGTCTGACCTGCTGGTACGGACAGGGATCTGCCGCCGGGAGGGTGCGCGGGGCACCCAGATCTCGGCACTCACGTCCGAGACCGTGAACTAACTCAGCCGAGTCTTCGCCTGCTTCCAGCGGGCTCGGTCACCATCCTTCTTGCAGACGACGACGCCGTACTTCTTGGTGGACATCGTCGTGCCGACGTCAGCGCTCTTGCAGAAGCGCCCGGGAACAGGGGACGTTGCGTGAGCGGCGGGCGCGACCACGCCTGCACTGAGTATCGTCGCCAGCGCCAGACTGATGAGGCCCCTCCGGCCCGAAATGCTCATGGCACAGGGTATCCAGCGCCGACGCCTAGGACATGTGCCACGCGTCCCCGAGACTGATGGTCTGGAGATCAGACGGCGTGATGGAGAAGCTGTCCATGAACGTGGACGCATGGCTGCGCCTGATTCCGTGTGCGATCACATCGCTCGTCGTACCCTCTGACCACGGTGTCCCACGCGTCAGAGGAGTGACCATGAGTGAGCGAAGGACGTCACTCGAGGAGGAGACACCCAAGGTCGACGATGGTGGAACAGCAGAAGAGCTCGGTGACGTCGCAGGTGGCATGGGACCGCTGCCGGCAGACGAAGGTGGCGCGTTCACCCCACCCTTTGACAGCCTCTGGTGATCGACGACCACCTTGACGATCCGGAGCCTGTGACGTCGCCCCTTCGCTGAGGCGCGTCACGGCTGGGGGGTGTCAGCGCCAGAGGTACGGGTCGTTACTGAACGCATCCACGAGAAGAGACGCAGCAACCATGAGGGCTTCGTCCGCATCACCGCGTTCCAGCCGAGCCAGAAGTTCCCGCGCCCGGGCCTGCTGAGCAGGAGCTCCGTGGGTGACGACCTCCTTCAGCATCTGCACGAGTCGCACAGTGTCGCTGGCGGGTGATGCGTCCCCCATGCCGTCTACGACGTCCGCCACAGGTCTCGCAAGCTGACCGTCAGTCGATCAGCCGCCGCGATCGCCTTGGGAGTGAGGTACGGGTGTGGCGTGAACCCCTCGGCTCCCGCGATCGATGTCTGTGACCGCACCGAGGCGAACGAGGAGCCGCCCTTGGCCTTGCGCGTGACATTCGTCAGGGTGGAGGTGACCCCGCCCTGGTTCTCGCTCTCGTGATCGGAAGCGGGCTGGTGCGTGCCCGTGCATTCGCCGATCTTCTTCAGGATGTCGTCGTGGGCAGCTCCTACCTCAGCATCGGACGGGGCAGCCATCGCGGAGGAAGTGAAGCCGAGCACGAGGAGATCCGCTGCAGAGGCGATGGTGAGCGTGGTGAAGCGCGTCATCATCATGCGCGGAAGTCTAGAGTCGCGAGCGGCCGCGCGTCCGTGGTCAGTCGATCGTTCCGGGGGTCACCACCCACTCGGTGGGCTGCCCGGTGACCTCGGCAATGTGGTCGAAGTCCCGGTCGTAGTGAAGGAGTGTTGCGCGAGCGCGCGCAGCCGAGGCGGCGATCAGTAGGTCGGGCACCTTGCGCCCACGAAGCCCGCGCTCGGCCAGATCACGCTGCGTTGCGAGGGCACGTCGGTAGTCGTCTTCCTGGACCTCCACAATCGAGAAGGCTCGGGCGGCGGCCTGAATTCCCTCCCACTCGTCCTTCGACCGAGCACTGAAGCCCAGCTCGAGCAAGGACAGTCGGCTGATGTGGACATCGCCGGCGTGAAGGAGGCTCTCGATCCTCGACCGGACAACGGAAGCGCGCAGGCGGCTGAGGACGCTCGTGTCGATCAGGTAGGTCACCGCCACGCGCGGGCCCGTTCCTCGTCCGTGAACTCGACCGACGCGAGGGTGGCGAGGGCCTCAGCAATGAGGTCGGGTCGGCGGGACTGCGCGGCCGCGGCTACCAGAGCCGCGTTGACGGTGTCCTTGATCGTTCGGGTACCCAGAGCCACCCGAGCTGCGGCGAGGGCCTCCTCGTCGAGATCCACCAGATGCTTCATGGTGGGTATACTAGAAGGCATTCGTATATATCCTCTTCCCGCGGGTCGGACGCACCGTAATGGTGGCCGCCCTGCCCACGCGGGGTGACGCTCATCGCACGGCCTGGGGAGGGATGACCACGGCTGATCGCCTGGGGATGCACTTCGGACATGCGAGAGGGGCCGGTCGTCGACCGGCCCCTCTCGATGCGTGCGCTCAGCCCTTGGCGTTCGGGTTGATCTGGTAGGTGTTGCGGAAGTAGTCGTTCACGATCGAGGTGGTGCCGGCGGCCGTGAGCGTGAGGTCCTTCGGCAGCTTGCGCACGCGGTACTTCCAGCCCTTCGGCAGCTGGTTGAACTTGCCGATGTGGTCGAGCTTCTTCAGCGTCAGGGGTGCCATAGCCGTGGTGTACGACTGCATGACGTAGACGTTCTTGTCAGGGTCGATCAGCTCGTAGACCTTGCGGCCCTTCTTGAACAGGTAGGTCGTGTTGCGCTGCACTGTGTTGACCTCGTAGGCGTTCGTGCCGATCGTGGCATCGCCCACCGGGGTCGTCAGGATGCCCTTGATGCCGAGCTCCATGCCGTTCACCGTGAGAGTGTCGGATGACGAGGTGACGCCCCCGTCGGCCTTGATCGAGTCGAGCACCCAGTGGCGTCGGCCGTTGAGCGTCGCGGACGTCGCCAGCCCCGTGGAGCCGTACTGCGCGTTGTAGGCGTCGATGACGTTCTGCTCGGTGATGGTCTCCCAGGTGTCCTCCGGGCAGGTGTTGAACCCGAGGGTGTTGAAGACGTGCTCGGTGATGACCCCGTTCGCGACGGTGTCGGGGATCAACTCGCAGTAGGGGAAGTTGCGGAGGTCGGACGGCATGTCAGCGGCCGGGGCGACAGCGAAGGCCGGGGCAGCACTGATGAGGCCAACCGCGAGGGCACCGGCGGTGACTCCGACGAGCGCACGGCGAACGGTCTTCATGGGTTTCCTTTCGAGCAAGGATGGAATTCAATCTCCGATGGGACCCCTCGACACTACTCATGCAGTCCCGGGGGAAACGTGCCAGGTGTTGGGGTTATCCCTGACGGGCCCGAAACGCGTGTCATCGGATGGGCGGCGGAGCGAGTCGACCCACCACCTCGAGATCGCCCGAGGAACCCACCCGCACAACCACGCCCTCGCCTGACGATGGCGCCACGCCCGTGAGGTCGGTGATGTTGACCTGATGCCCCACCAGGACCTGCACGCCCGCGCGATCGGCATGCTCGCGGATGATCCGCTCCGCCTGCTGCCGCTGACGTTCCGCGCGACCAGACGACGCCGTGAACACGGAGTCGAGCGCAGGGGTAGGACGCACCGTGCCGATCGACATCAAGCGAGCGGTGTCACGCGCCCGGCACCAGCGGCTCGAGAGCACCTCGGCCACCGGCACGCGCTCCCTGAGAAGCTGACGACCCATGTCGCGGGCCTGCTGGCGGCCCTCGCTCGACAGGTTCCGCTGAGTCGAGCAGTCACTCAGACGAAAGCCCGGCGGGTCACCTGTTCCCGGTGCGAGTGCATGCCGATAGAGGATCGTCAGGCCGTCCTCCTCGCGCAGCGTGCGCAGCAGGCTCGAGTCGACAGCGAGCGCCGGTGCGGCTCCGAGACTGAGGAGAAGCACAGCAAGGCACCACGACAGCAGTGCGGAGAGAGATGCCTTCACCCTGCTTGGGTATCAGCAGAAGAAGGGGTCGGCAACCGCGCGCCTGATGACGTTGCGTCGCTACGCCGCGCAGAGCGTGGCGAGCACGGCGAGATCCGGGTCTCCCGACGGGTCGACGTCCACCCCCGACAGCAGCTTGGTCACCGTGCCCTGCGCGTCGGCCTCGACCCACCCGGCGCGGTGCGACAGCCCGAGATGCGGGACGCCCGGCAGCAGCACAGCACCCGACGCGGCGCCCGCGTTCTCGGGAGTCGACGGGATCGTCTCCTCCGGCGGGTGCAGCACGAAGATCGCCGGAGGCTGCGGGTGGGCGAAGGCGCCGGGTCTCAATCGTTCATCCCCGATGACAGCGCCCGCGATCGTCACCAGCCCGACGGTGCCAGGGTGCGGGTCCTCGGGCAGTTCCGTGGTGGCCCGGAAGACGGACGTCGTCGGGAGGAAGCCCGGATGCGCGGCGAACTGCACCGCGAGGGCGAGGAACTGCGTCCACTCCCGCGTGGTGTCAGGCCAGCGACCTCCCATGAGGAAGCCGGCGAGCGATCCGTCCTTGCGCTGGAAGGGCCAGACCTCGATGCGTGACACCCACACCTCCCTGATGACGCGACGACAGGTGCGCAGCACTCTGCGACAGGACGGTGCTGGCACACAAGACCCTGCGAGTGCCAGCTCGGTGACGTCGGGTCAGACTGATGCCATGTCGTCTCCCGCTGAATCCCTCCCCTCTACGTCCGTCGTCAAGATCAACGCGATCCGCGTACCACCGGGGGCCGGTGCTGAGCTCGAGCGCCGGTTCGCCCAGCGCGCGGGAGCCGTCGAGGGTTCGCCGGGCTTCCTCGGGTTCCAGCTGCTGCGACCGGTCGCCGGTGATGATCGCTACTTCGTCGTGACGCACTGGGCCGACGAGGAGTCCTTCGCGGCCTGGCGGGACGGCTCCGGGAGGGCCGCCCACGCCGGCCAGCCCTCGCCCCCCGTCTCGTCGGGCGCGGACCTGCTCGAGTTCGAGGTGATCCTGGACGTGAGCCCTCGGGGTTGACCCGGCGCCTCCGGGAACGTCCACGGAGATGACGACGTCCCATCGTCAACGACACGACAGGATGGGCCCATGACGACCTCTCTCCGCCGCCTCGGGCTGGGCGCCCTGATGTCCGCGCTCGCGCTGGCGCTCGCAGGCCCAGCCATGGCCGCCTCAGGGGCGCCCTCCGGAGGGGCGTCCGCGTCCCCCTCTGGCGGACGGATCCTGGGCGACTGGACCCGGACCATGGACGGCATCACCCAGACGATCACGTTCGCCAAGGCCGGCAAGGTCAATGGCGACGCAGGGTGCAACCGGTTCCTCGGCGACTACGGCGTCAAGGGATCACGCATCGACATCGGCCCCCTGGGGTCCACGCTGATGTTCTGCGAGGGACTCATGGACGACGAGCGGGCCTACCTGAAGTCCCTCGAGAAGGCCACCGCCTACTCCGTCACGGGATCAACGCTCACGCTGTTCGGCCCTCGCGGGGGCACGCTGCTGACGTTCACGTCCTCCTGAGTCAGGCCCGGGTCAGGAGGCGCAGAAGCCTCCGTCGCAGCAGGGCTGGATGTAGTAGCAGGAGGGACAGAAATCCTTGCCGCCACGGCGCTGCAGGTCGGTCGTCTCGCACGCTGGGCAGGGCCCCGGATCTCCCATCATGCGGACGAGTATGTGATGCGGGTGCGGGCGATCGGGGGAGGCACGCCTACACTCGCACGACGCACCATCAGACCGAACCACCACGAGAGGCATCCATGGCCGACCTGAACAACCACCACAGCGACACGCTGACGGCGATCTTCCAGCACCCGACCAGCCACAACATCCGCTGGCACGACGCCCTGTCGCTGCTCGAGGCCGTCGGCACGGTCGAGGAGAAGCACGACGGCAAGTTCCGGGTCACGATCGGCCAGGAGACCGAGGTCTTCTCCCGCCCGCACGACAAGGACATCAACGAGCAGATGATCATCGACCTGCGGCGCATGCTGAAGCATGCCGGCTTCGAGCCCGCCGCCCCGGGCAAGGAGGACTGACCATGGCCGCGCACGACATCACCAACGCCGTCGATGTGAAGGGCCGCTACGCGGTCGCAGCTGTCGACTTCCACAGCACCCGGCTCTACGCCATCGATGCCGCCCCGGAGTCCTCGCCCGAGCGGATCGGTGCCTTCGATCCCAAGGGCTTCATGCACAACGTCTATCACCGTGACGGCAACCCCGACGGGACCTACGAGAACGACAACCCCGTCTACTGGCGCACGATCGCCCACGCACTCAAGGGTGCTCGCGGGGTGCTCCTCCTCGGTCACGGCACGGGTAAGGCCAACGCCTCCCACCTGCTCGTGGCGTACCTCGAGAAGCATGAGTCCGACGTCGCCGCAACGATCGTCGCCGATGTGCGAGTCGACATCGATGACCTCACCGACGAGCAGGTCTACCGGCTTGGCCAGCGCTACTTCGACGCGCTGCCGGCCCGCGACCACGGGGACTCCCAGCGCGGAGCCTGACTCCCGGCCGGTGCGGGACCACGGGCGACGAGGCGTCGCGGGTTAGCATCGACTCACGCCCGTGAGGGCGCCTGTCGCATGCCGGTCGGAGGGTCACGTGGGTCTGCTGGAGCGGTTCGAGGACTCCCTCGACCGGCTGGTCAACGGGGCCTTCGCCCGCGCCTTCAAGGCCGAGGTCCAGCCGGTCGAGATCGCGTCCGCCCTCCAGCGCGAGATCAACGACCGGGCTGCCGTGATTGACCGCAATCGCACCGTGATCCCCAACGTCTTCACCGTCGAGCTCTCCGACCACGACTACCGCCGCCTGGCCGTCTTCCGCGACGCCCTCCAGACGGAGCTGGCGACGCTGGTCCGCGACTACGGGGCCGAGCAGGGCTACACGCTCCTCGGATCGGTCGACGTGCGCCTGGGCCAGGACGACGAGCTCGAGACCGGCATCTTCCGCGTGCGCAGCGAGGCCCGGGCGAACGTGCAGGGCGCGGGGAGCCAGCAGGCCGATCAGGCCGACCTCCGCCAGCCCCGTCTGGAGCTCGGACCGACGGCCTATCCGCTCGTGCGCGCGATCAGCCGACTCGGACGCGGCAGCGACACCGACATCCGCATCGAGGATCCGGGAGCCTCCCGCCACCACTGCGAGATCGTCCTCGGACAGCCCGTGCTCCTGCGCGACCTGAACTCCACCAACGGCACGCTTGTCAACGGCCAGAGGGTTGCGCAGGCCGAGCTCGTCGACGGAACGACGATCACCGTCGGCACCACCTCCCTGGTGTTCCGGAGCGGCTGACTCGTGTCGGAGCTCGCGCTCACCCTCATCCGCCTGGGCTTC
>CAZQXO010000039.1:7657-16671 GCA_964597445.1 uncultured Bifidobacteriaceae bacterium
CCGGAGCGGCTGACTCGTGTCGGAGCTCGCGCTCACCCTCATCCGCCTGGGCTTCCTGACCCTGCTGTGGGTGTTCGTGCTCATCACCGTCCTCGTCCTGCGACGCGACCTGCGGATGCCGGCCGAGGCCCAGCCCGCCTCCCGCCCGGGCCGTCCGGCACGTGCGCCCAAGCCCGCCAAGCGCCCACGGGCACCCAAGGCCAGCAAGGGCAAGGGGACGTCACTCGTGGTCATCGAGGGTCCGCTGATCGGCACCGTGATCCCCCTGACCGACACCCAGATCACCATCGGACGTGCGCCCGATTCGACCCTGGTGATCGATGACGACTACGCCTCCAGCCGCCATGCGCGCATCTACCCGGCTGAGGGCACGTGGATCGTCGAGGATCTGGGGTCCACCAACGGGACCTGGATCGACCGCACGCGCATCACCGCCCCGACAGTCCTCCCGCTCGGGGCACCGCTGCGCGTGGGTCGCACCACGCTGCAGGTGCAGAAGTAGGTGCCATGACCCTGACGCTGCGGTACGCCGCTCGCTCCGACGTGGGCCTCATCCGCGAGGGCAACGAGGACTCGGGCTACGCCGGCCCGGCCCTGCTGCTCGTCGCCGATGGCATGGGGGGCCACGCTGCGGGTGAGCTCGCGAGCGCCATCGCCGTGGCCACGGTCGCCGATCTGGACGTGCAGGCACCCGACACGGGCGAGGTCCTGAGCGCTCTCGCGACCTCGGTCGCCGACGTCGGCGAGGGCATCAGCGAGGTCATCGCGGACGACCCCGAGCTGGCCGGCATGGGCACGACCGTCACCGGCCTGTACTGGCTCGGCGATCGCATCGCGGTCGTGCATGTCGGGGACTCGCGTGCGTACCTCCTGCGCGAGGACACCCTCGAGCAGATCACCCATGACCACACCTACGTGCAGACGCTCGTCGATGCCGGACGCATCACCGAGGAGGAGGCGGCCGTGCATCCACGGCGCTCCCTTCTCATGCGCGCACTCGACGGCATGAACCCCGTGGAGGCCGACCTCTCCATCCGCGAGGCCCGTGAGGGCGACCGCTACATGCTCTGCACGGACGGTCTGTCCGGTGTCGTGCACGCAGGGGAGATCGCGGCCGTGCTGCGCAACAGCGATCCCACCGGAGCGGTGACCCGCCTCGTCGATCTCGCCCTCGAGCGCGGTGCACCGGACAACGTCACCGTGGTCGTGGCCGACGTCGTCGCCGGAACCGACGCCGACGTGGTCGCCGCACACGAGACCCAGGCGCCCGTGGTCGTCGGCGCCGCGGGCGAGCCGCGCGTGCGGCTGCGGCTGCCGGGCGTCCGCTTTCCCGATGACGCCCAGCCGGATCCGGACCGGCCTGACGCACCCGAGCCCTTCGATGGCGGGCCGCCGACGGCCCCGCAGCCGCTCATCGACGGTGACGTCATCGTCCCGGCCTCCGAGACCGCGCGTCGAACGGCCGCTGCTGAGCGTGAGCGTGCCGCGGATCGTCAGCGACGACGTCGGATGTGGGCCTGGATCGCCGGCGTCAGCGCCGCCATCGTCGTCATCCTCATCGGGCTGCTGGCCGCGGCGATGTCCTGGCTGTCGTCGCAGTGGTACGTCGGCGTGAACAGTGGATCGGGCACGGTCGCCGTGTACCGCGGCGTTCCGCAGAACCTCTTCGGCTTTCCGCTGTCGAGCCTCGTGACCGACTCCCAGCTGCCGGTGACGTCGCTGTCCTTCGAGTACCAGTCACTCGTCGGCGAGACGATCAGCGCCGCGGACGAGGCCGGCACGCAGATCATCCTCGACGCGCTCGAGGCCAATGCGGAGCAGTGCGCCGTGCTCGATCCGCCCACGGGATGCCCGGGGTCGGTCCAGTGACGGCTCCTGTCGCGACGCCCGCGCGCCGACAGCCCACCCGTCGGAACGCGGAGCTGATGCTCCTCCTGTTCGCGTGGGGCATCGGCGTTCTCGGCACCCTGCAGGTCGGGTGGGCGATCGGCCGGGAGCCGGACGCCGGACTCTGGGTCACCGCAGGAGTGGTCGGGCTGCTGGCTCTCGTGATGCACGTGGTCGTGCGCTTCAAGGCTCCCTACGCGGATCCCATCATGCTGCCTGCTGCGACGCTGCTGACCATCCTCGGGCTCGTCATGATCTATCGGATCGACGTGGCCGCCGCCCGTCGGGCTGAGCTCAACGACAATCCGCTGCCCACGCCGGACGTCTACTCCCAGCTGACCTGGTTCACCGTCGCCGTCATCCTGTTCTCCGCCGTCCTCGTGCTCCTGCGCGACCACCGTGTGCTGCAGCGGTACACCTACACCTTCGGCCTGCTCGGCCTGATCCTGCTCGTGCTGCCCCTCGCCCCCGTCATCGGAACGACGGTCAACGGAGCCACCCTGTGGGTGCGCATCGGCGGACTCTCCTTCCAGCCCGCGGAGCTCGCCAAGATCCTGCTGACGATCTTCTTCGCCGGATACCTCGTCGAGAAGCGCGACTCGCTCGCCCTCGTCCGGACGAAGGTGCTCGGGCTCGGCCTTCCTCGCCTGAAGGATCTGGGGCCCCTCGTGGTCGCCTGGCTGGTCTCCCTCGGGGTCCTCATCTTCGAGCGCGACCTGGGCACCTCCCTGCTGTTCTTCGGCCTGTTCGTCGCGATGCTCTACATCGCGACCCAGCGACGGTCGTGGCTGGTCATCGGCGGCGTCCTCTTCCTCGCCGGCGCGCTGATCGCCTACAACCTGTTCGGACATGTGCGCCTGCGCGTCATGGTGTGGCTGGATCCCTGGACGTACGCCACGGATGAGGGGTACCAGATCGTTCAGTCCCTGTTCGGCCTGGCCAACGGGGGCATCCTCGGAGCCGGAATCGGCCAGGGCTTCCCGAACCTCGTGCCCTTCGCCAACACCGACTTCATCGTGGCAGCGCTGGGAGAGGAGCTCGGCGTCACCGGACTCATCGCCCTGCTGCTCCTGTACGCGGTGCTGATCGAGCGCGGCCTGCGCACGGCGATCGCGGTGCGTGATCCGTTCGGCCAGCTGCTCGCCGCAGGACTCTCCATCACGCTCGCGCTGCAGGTCTTCGTCATCATCGGCGGGGTCACGCGCCTCATCCCGCTGACCGGCCTCACGACCCCCTTCCTCTCGTACGGAGGAAGCTCGCTGATCGCCAACTGGATCATCATCGCCCTGCTGCTGCGCATCTCCGATCGAGCGCGCAGGCCGGCGAGCACGGTGGTGGCGCCGGACGAGGCCGTGACACAGGTGGTGCGGCGCGTATGAACCGCCCCATTCGGCGCATCTCGCTCGTGCTCGGGATCCTGCTCATCGCCCTCATCGCGAACGTCACGGTCATCCAGGTCGTGCTCGCGGGTGACTACCGGGACCGTCCGGGGAACCAGCGGATCCTGCTCGAGGAGTACGACCGTGAGCGCGGTCCCATCCTCGTCAGCACGAACCCCGTCGCCCGATCCGTCGAGACCGGCAACTCCCTGAGATTCCTTCGCGTCTACGACAACGGTCCGCTCTACGCACCCATCACGGGCTTCTACTCCCTGATCTACGGGGCGACCGGCCTGGAGCGCACCGAGAACCGGGTGCTGACGGGCAAGTCCCCGCTCTTCGTCGTCGATCGTGCCGAGCAGCTGTTCGCCGGACGCGAGCCGAAGGGCGGTGCTGTCACGACGACGATCAACGCCCGGGCGCAGCGTGCAGCATTCGCCGGGCTGCGCGGCAAGAAGGGAGCCGTCGTCGCGATCGAGCCGGCCACCGGACGCATCCTCGCGAGCGTCCAGTCACCCTCCTTCGATCCCAACCTGCTGTCCAGCCACGATCCGGAGTCGATTCGCGAGTACTACGCCACGCTGGAGGCCGATCCGGCCAAGCCCCTCCTGAACCGCCCGATCGTCTCGCTGAACCCGCCCGGCTCGACGTTCAAGGTCGTGACCGCGGCGGCGGCCCTCGCGAGCGGCCGCTTCACGCCCGACTCCGTCATCCCCGGCCCCCGCACCTACAACCTGCCCAACTCGATCAAGCGCATCCGCAACTGGAACGGGCAGGCCTGCGGACCGGACGGACTGGTCACCCTGCGACAGGCCATGGCCATCTCCTGCAACACCGCCTTCGCGTGGCTCGGAAACGAGCTGGGTGACGACGCGCTGCGCGCGCAGGCACAGGCCATGGGCTTCGACACCTCGTTCCAGATTCCCCTGCGCGCCGCGACCTCGCGTTTCCCGGAGGATCCGGATGCACCGCAGACGGCGATGTCCGCGATCGGGCAGTTCGACGTCCGGGCCACGGCCCTCCAGATGGCCATGGTCGCCGCTGCCGTCGGCAACAACGGCCGCCTCATGGATCCCTACCTCGTCCAGGAGGTGCGCGGGCCTGACCTCGCGATCCTCCAGACCACCCAGCCCACCGAGTTCGCGCAGGCCATGACGCCACTGGACTCCGTCCAGCTCACCGACATGCTCGTCGATGCCGTCGACAACGGCACCGGCAGCAACGCGCGCATCAGCGGGGTGAAGGTCGCCGGCAAGACGGGCACCGCCCAGACGGGCAACGACAACCCCGCCGTGGCCTGGTTCATCGCCTTCGCCCCAGCGCAGTCACCTACGGTGGCCGTGGCGGTGGTGGTCGAGGACGCGGGTGCGGCCGAGGTGAGCGGCAACCAGCTGGCCGCCCCCATCGCCCGTGACGTCATCCAGGCCGTGTTGCGCTGATGGGGGACCCCGACGTGCCTGAGAGGATGGGGGCATGACTCCCGACGATGGCCGCCGCATGCTCGGCGATCGCTACGAGATCGGCGAGGTCATCGGCCGTGGGGGCATGGCCGAGGTCCACGAGGGGCGGGACGTCCGCCTCGGTCGGCGCGTGGCGGTCAAGATCCTGCGCCCCGACCTCGCGAAGGACCCGACCTTCCAGGCCCGGTTCCGGCGCGAGGCGCAGTCGGCCGCAGCCCTAAACCACCCCAACATCGTGGCGGTCTACGACACCGGCGAGGACACCCTCACCGCGGCCGATGGCACCTCCGTTGTCGTCCCCTACATCGTCATGGAGTACGTCGACGGCATGACGCTGCGACAGCTGCTCGCGAGCGGACGCCGCCTGCTGCCTGAGCGGGCGCTCGAGATCACGGCCGGGATCCTCGCCGCGCTCGACTACGCCCATCGGCACGGCATCGTGCACCGCGACATCAAGCCGGCGAACGTGATGCTCACGCGCACCGGCGACGTCAAGGTCATGGACTTCGGCATCGCCCGCGCCGTCAACGACACCGGCAGCACGATGACGGCGACCTCGGCCGTCATGGGCACGGCTCAGTACCTGTCGCCGGAGCAGGCCCGCGGTGAAGTCGTCGATGCCCGCAGCGACCTGTACTCCACCGGCGTCGTGCTCTACGAGCTGCTCACCGGCAAGCCGCCCTTCACCGGTGACTCACCGGTGTCCATCGCGTACCAGCACGTCAGCGAGATGCCGATTCCCCCATCCCAGGTGGATCCCGGCGTCACGCCGGAGGTCGACGCTGTCGTCCTGCACGCACTGGCCAAGAGGACCGATGATCGCTACCAGTCAGCCGCGGAGTTTCGCGCCGACGTCGAGCGCGCCATCGCAGGGACTCCTGTCACGGCCGCCATCCCGGCGGTGACCACCGAGCACACGCAGATGCTGCCGCCGACGAAGGCGGCCGGCACGACCTCGGGGTACGAGCCGATGTACGACCTCAACCGCAAGCCGCGGCGCCGGGGCGTCGCCTTCTGGGTCCTGAGCTTCGTGGGGATCGCGGCCGCCGTCGTCGCGGCGCTGCTGATCGGCCGGTTCATCTTCGGAGGACCGGCCGCCAATCTCGTGCAGGTGCCGAACCTCGACGGTCTCACCATCGAGCAGGCGACCGCGACCCTCGAGGATGTCCAGCTGCGCCTGGGGGCGCAGACACCGGAGATCTCCGACCGACCTGTCGACACCGTCATCGCGCAGCAGCCAGCAGCGGGCGAGAGCATCGAGCAGGGGCAGTCGGTCAACGTCACGATCTCCGCCGGCCTCGAGCAGGTCACCGTGCCGCAGCTGATCGCCCTGACCTCGATCGAGGCCGTCCGGATCGCTCTCGAGGATGCCAACCTCCAGCTCGGGGCGATCAAGGAGCGCAACTCTCCGCAGCCTGCGGGCTATGTCCTGGCGCAGGATCCGGAGGAGGGCACGCAGGTCGACGCCGGCTCGGCGATCGACATCACGGTGTCGTCCGGACTCGTGAAGGTGCCGACCGTGACGGGCATCAGCGAGGCGCAGGCCCGCAGCGATCTCGCGCAGGCCGGCTTCGACGTCCAGATCGTCGAGATCGACGATCCGTCCGTTGCTGGCGGCACCGTCCTGGCGCAGTCCCCTCAGGGCGGCGAGCTGCTGGCCCGGGGCTCGATCGTGACGATCACCGTGTCGATCGCTCCGCCCCCCGAGCCGACACCGGTGCCGACGCCGGAGCCGACGCCCCCGGATGTGTTCACGCCACCGGTCGAGACACCGCCGGCGACGCCGCCGCCTGACGAGTTCGCTCCGCAGTAGGGAGCGGACGCCTCAGCTCCGCGGCAGGATCATGAGCTCCGCGGCAGGATCATGGCGGCTCAGCCCACGACGGGCGCGAGACCAGCCGCACGCTCGCGAGCCTGCGGATCCCCGCACTCGACGAGCCAGTTCGCGAGCATCGCGTACCCACCCTCGGTCAGCACCGACTCGGGGTGGAACTGCACACCTTCGACCGGCAGGTCACGATGGCGCAGCCCCATGATCACGCCTCCCGCCGTCGTGCCCGTCACCACGAGCTCGTCCGGGACGGTGGAGGGCACCACGGCGAGGGAGTGGTACCGGGTGGCCGTGAAGGGAGAGGGAAGACCGGCCAGGACCCCGAGGTCGGAATGCTCGACGAGTGACGTCTTGCCATGCAGGAGCTCCGGTGCGCGATCGACTGTCGCGCCGTAGGCCGCGGCGATGGCCTGGTGGCCGAGGCAGACACCGAAGATCGGGACGTCACCGGCGCACTCGCGCACGATGTCCATGCAGACGCCCGCGTCTTCCGGAGTTCCCGGACCGGGGCTCAGCAGGACGCCGTCGAACTCCCGAGCCTCCTCCGGCGTGATCTCGTCATTGCGTCGGACGGTGACGTCAGCGCCCAGTTGTGCCAGGTACTGCACGAGATTGAAGACGAACGAGTCGTAGTTGTCGACCACGAGGATGCGCACCACGACGCCATTGTGGCGCGTGGCCCTCGGGCTCGACCGCGCCGGGGCTTCGTCAGCCGGCAGGTGCGCTCGGCAGCGCCGCTCCGGGCGGCACCGTGGCGGCCTCCATCACGATGGGCCCCTCGTAGGCGGGCACGGTCACCTCCGGCAGCCGCTCGAGGGTGTAGCCGAGGCCGATGGACTCCGACCATGCCCGGTAGTCCGCGACTGCCGGGTCCTGCCAGAGGCTCGTGCGCATCTGCTTCACCGGACCGACAGCCTCGATCGCATAGGGCGGGGAGTAGACACGCCCGTTGAGCAGCAGGGTGTTGCCGACGCACTGCACAGCACTCGTGCTCACGAGTCGCTGGCCCATGACGGAGATCGCCTCCGCGCCTCCGCGCCACATCGCATTGATCACGGCCTCGATGTCGGACTGGTGGACGATGACGTCGTTGGGCGTCAGGGTCTGCCAGAGCGGATCATCGGACTCGCGCAGGGGCGCGTCGTCGAGTGTGACCCGCAGGCCCTGACCGGTGACCGGCGTGAGTCCCGCCTCGACGCGCACAGCCTCGAGCTGCAGCCGCAGGAGCCGCGCCTCGGGGTCGCCGCTGCGTCCCTCGGCGAGATCGTCGACCGCACGCTGCTGCTCCGCCACCGATTCCTCGAGCTGCGCCGTTCGCGAGGACTCCTGACGCACCAGATCGCGCAACTGCGTGACACGTTCGGCCCGCAGGTCCGTCCCGCGGCTCGCCGTCGCGGCGGCGGTGAACATCAGGCCCGCAAGGACGAAGACGAGCGCGGACGCGACGACCGACGGTCGCACCCGTCCCTGCCATCCGCGTCCCGTGCCCACGACGCCACGGTAATCCGCCTGTCCCCCGCACGGTGCTGCGGACGGGTGCTGCCCGGGGCTGGGACCGACGTCATGTGGCAGGCTGGGGTTCGGCCGCGTGGGGCGGCCCATCCTCAGGAGGAGCACCGTGCCGGAGTCCAAGGGTCGCAAGAAGGACGTCTACACCCCTCCCCCCACGGGCAAGGGCGAGCGCAAGGTGGCTCGGATCGGGTCGCCGTCCTGGCTGGCCCCCACCATGGTCGCCCTGTTCGTGATCGGCCTGATCTACATCGTCGTCTTCTACATCGCCGGCTCGTCCGTGCCGGTCATGCGCGACCTCAGCCCCCTCATCAACGTGGGCATCGGATTCGCCTTCATCATGGGCGGCTTCTTCCTCGCCACGAAGTGGAAGTAGTCCGGATTACACGCGTGTGATTCGTCCCCAGTTGTGGATAACTCTGTGGATACCCTCGTGCCAGCGGTGGACGGCTGTGTCGGATGTGACTACTGGGGCTCTTCGCTGAGGACCTCGACCAGGCGGTAGGCGAGGCTGGAGGCATCCGCCGGTGGGTCGGCCACCTCGGTCACCTCGACATCGAGGACGTAGCGGGTGCCCTCCGTGAAGGTGAATCCGTCGATCGCCTCGTAGAACAGCTCGGGCTCACCGCCCTCGGTGTAGGCGACCTGCAGGCACTCCATCGGCCCCACTCCGGTGCACTCGACGAGATCCGGTTCTACCCACATGCGCACGACGTCACCGGACGCCTCCGATGCCGCGTCACTGGCGGACGAGCAGCCTGCGAGGAGGGTGGAGACCGCCACCGCGGTGGCAGTGAGGGCAAGCAGGGGTCGCAACGTCATGCGCCCATCCCAGCATGACCCGGCCGACCCATGCGCCACATCACAGAGTGATCTGGCGGACCCATGCGCCACATCACAGAGTGATCTGGCGGACCCATGCGCCACATCACAGAGTGATCTGGCCGA
>CAZQXO010000039.1:16771-18288 GCA_964597445.1 uncultured Bifidobacteriaceae bacterium
CATCACAGAGTGATCTGGCGGACCCATGCGCCACATCACAGAGTGATCTGGCCGACCCATGCGCCACATCACAGAGTGATCTGGCGGACCCATGCGCCACATCACAGAGTGATCTGGCGGACCCATGCGCCACATCACAGAGTGATCTGGCCGAGCGGCGCCAGCATCTCCGAGATCTGCGCCGTTCGCCACGCCACCAACCCCGCGAGGATCAGCACCACCCCCGCGAGGCCGGCCGTCTGCACGAGTGTTCGGTGGTGTCGTGCGGGGAGGACGAAGATGGCCGCCACCACGGCACCCGTCACGAGCCCCCCGAAGTGCGCGCGCCAGTCGACACCGGGTGAGACGAACCCGATCACGACGTTGATGGCGAGCAGGATCACGACCTGGGTGATGTCGTAGCGCAATCGTCTTCCGGCGACGATGAGGGCTCCCATGAGCCCGAAGATCGCTCCACTCGCGCCGACCGACACCGTGCGCAGATCGGAGAAGACGTAGGACGCGACCCCGCCGCCCAGAGCGGCAAGCACGTAGAGGGTCAGGTAGCGACCATGACCGAGGATGCGCTCGAGTGTCGGCCCCAGCGCGAACAGCACATACATGTTGAAGGCGATGTGCAGGAGGGAGCCGTGGAGGAAGGCCGCTGTGAGCAGCCGCCACCACTCTCCCCCGACCGAGATCCCGACGGGCCACATGCCCCAGTCGCCAGCGACCTCGTTGATTCCCAGAGAGAACTGCAGCACGAAGATCGCCGCGGTGATCCCGATGAGGGTGTACGTGACGTAGGGCTTGCTGATCGGTGTGCCGCCAGCAGGCGTCGTGACGTGCCGCACGGACGCCGAGGCTGCCGCCACGCACTCCGGGCACTGGAACCCCACGGGCGCCGGGACCATGCACTGCGGGCAGATGGGTCGCTGGCACCGAGTGCAGCGCACCCCGGCGACCTGGTCCGGATGCCGAGGACATGTCGGCAGGGACCCCGGTGCCGGGGTGGGCTCACTCATCGATGCTGTGGCGTACTAGTCGCGCGTGATCTCGATGGAGGAGATGACGACATCGGCCTTGGGACGATCGCCCGGGGCCGTCTCGACAGCCGCGATGGCGTCGACGACGTCACGTGACGCCTGGTCGGCAACCTCGCCGAAGATGCTGTGCTTGAAGTTCAGCCACGTGGTCGGGGCCACCGTGATGAAGAACTGCGAGCCGTTGGTGTTCGGTCCGGCGTTCGCCATCGCCAGGAGGTACGGGCGATCGAAGGTGAGCTCGGGATGGAACTCGTCGTCGAATCGGTAGCCGGGACCACCCGTGCCGGTGCCCAGGGGGTCGCCGCCCTGGATCATGAACCCGGAGATCACGCGGTGGAAGATCGTGTTGTCGTAGAGCGGCGCGGTGCTCTTGGCCCGCACCTTCGGGTCGGTCCACTCCTGTGTGCCCTCGGCGAGCCCAGTGAAGTTGCGGACGGTCTTCGGCGCCTGCAGGTCGAAGAGGTTGACCTTGATGTCGCCGAGGTTCGTGTG